>DLHX01000009.1 GCA_002483465.1 Micavibrio sp. UBA7657
GACTCCTGAATGGGGGTTGACCATGTTACCTGAGTGGCAAAATGAAGTTGCACAAGCACTCAGCGTGCTTAAGAACGCTAAAGCTAAAATTGAGCACTTACGTGATCCGGCCGTGAACCCCCATGCTGGAATGTAGGTCTTAAATATCGGAAACATACCCATTTTCCTGTAAAGTATAATAAAATTGCTCTGGAAAGCGGTTTCCGGAAAATTTATAATTGAGACTGATTCGAGTAAGCAAGTTTCTCCCATGCGGTTAAAATCCTTCTATGCCAAGACAATGACAGAGGCGATGCAGATGATCCGTGATACGCTCGGTGAAGATGCGATCATAGTTGCCACCCGCGAGGAAAAGGGCGGCAAGGCCGTGCATGTCACCGCCGCTATCGACCCGCCCTCCTACAGCGCGCCCGCCTTTGAAATCAGCAAATCCGGCCCGGCCGAAGCCGAAGACTGGCTGCAATATGACGAGGAAGAAGAGCAATCGCTCATCGCCGAGGAGCTGACGGAAGTCCTGCTCCGTCATTCCGTGCCCGAAGATGTCATGGACCAGATTTTATCGTGCGCCACGATTGTCGGGCTCGAGCAGCCTTCCATCGCGCTCATCGCCGCTATCGAGCATCTCTATAATTTCCAGCCGCTGCCGCAAAAGGCGCATAAAAAGCCCATCATGATGGTCGGCCCACCGGGTGCCGGTAAGACACTAGCCGTCGCCAAGGCCGCCGCGCGCGGCGTCATGAACGGCCTCCGGGTCGGGGTGATTTCAGCCGATACCGTCCGCGCCGGGGGAGTCGAGCAGCTCGCCGCCTTCACTAAATTACTGCGCATCGACCTTAAAAAAGCCGGGAACGTCCAGGAACTTGCCGAAATGCTCCGCTCCCTGCAGGGCTATGACCAGGTTTTCATCGACACGCCGGGCGTTAACCCGTTCGACCAGACCGACGTCAAAAACGCCGCGCGCTTTATAGGCGCCGCTGAAGTTGAGCCGTATTTCGTCCTGCCTGCGGGCACGGATGCCGACGAATCCGGTGAAATGGCCCGGGTTTTTGCCGCTATCGGGGTCCACAGCCTGATCGCCACGCGTGTGGATATCGCCCGCCGTCTGGGGGGCATTCTCTCCGCCGCCCATCATGGCGGCATGGCTTTTGCAGATGCCAGCAACACGCCGAAGGTCGCAGATGGGCTTTTCGGGTTAGATCCGCGCTCGCTTTCCGCTCTTTTAATGCCGGGGGCATACAACGAGGGCAAAAAAGAGTATAAGAAAGCAGGAAGCAGGCAATGACGACCGAAACACAGGAAATGCTCGACCCGCAGACCGGCGGCCCGTCTTTCAGACGCGGTAAGAACATTCTTGCGGTCGCGAGCGGCAAAGGCGGCGTCGGCAAGACCTGGTTTTCCATCACCCTCGCCCATGCCATGGCCAAGGCCGGCAGAAAAGTTTTATTGTTCGACGGCGATTTAGGATTGGCGAACGTTGACGTCCAACTCGGCCTGATGCCGAAGCGCGATCTGAACGATGTCATTCGCGGTCGCCTCTCCATCGACAAAGTCATCCAGCCATTTGAAGAAGGCGGGTTCGATATTATCGCGGGCCGTTCGGGACAGGCTTCGCTCTCCGCCCTGCCCTCGCAGCGTTTGACCGTTTTGCGTGACCAGCTCATTGATGTTTCCGATCAGTACGATGTTGTGATTGCCGACCTTGGCGCGGGCGTCGACCGCACGGTGCGCATGCTATCGGCTTCAGCAACGCGCACGGTTTTGATTACAACGGATGAACCGACCTCGCTCACCGATGCCTACGCCTTCATTAAACTCGGCAATGCAGCGGGCATGTCGAAAAGTGTTTCCATCGTCGTCAACATGGCGCCCAGCGCTGCTGAAGGCGAAAAAACCTACAAGACATTGCTCAAGGCTTGTGAGAATTTCCTGCGCCTCACCCCGCCGATGGCCGGTATCATCCGCGCCGACAGCAAGGTGAAGGAATCCATCCGCCACCAGACACCGATCCTGATCCGTTCGCCGAATTCCGATGCCGCCGAGGATGTCGAACGGGTCGCGCGTAATCTCTGGAAAACGCTCGAAGAAACCCGCCGCGCCACCGCTTAACAGCGCCGCCCTTCTCCTGTAAACTGGACTCATGACCTCCGGTCCGACGAAAATTCCGCCGCAGCAGATCCCCGGCCAGCCTCCACCCGCGAAACCGCCGGGCAATCCGAATGTGCTGCTTGAAAAACTTCCCGCTGAACTCTCCGACGTCAAAAAAACAATCGAGATCAAGGGCCGCGTTATTCGCGACCACGGCGATGGTCGCCTCGACATCCGCACCGAACAGGGCGATGTCACGGTCAAGGCCGATCCACGCACGTTAAACGTCCGTGTCGGTGATGAGGTTGAAATCGAAATCCCGCCCGGCCGTCCGCCGCAGAATGCGCGTGTCACCGCTGAAACGCCAGCGCCGCCCCGCACATCTCAAACGCCTGTCGATGTCGAGGTGCGTCCGCCGCCGACGCAACCCGTACAAAGACCCGACGCCCCGCCGCCTTTATCGGAGGGTCAAGTTGTTAGATTGCAACCGCTGACGCCTGCCGAGGCCGCGCAATATGTTCCACTTCCGGCTGAAACGGTTGCCGCGATCATTCCTGAAATTGTCGCCGCGAAAACCGAGATCATCGCGCAGGAGGCCGAGGATTTCATACAGGCGCAAATCATTACAATCATCGCGCCGCCTGCGAGCGCTGCGCCTCTTACGCCGACGACAATACCTCAACCAACACCTTCCGCTTTCGCGACTCCCGCTCCGGCGCAACCAACGCAAATCGATGTCGCGCTTATCAAACCGCAACTCATTCCAACGCTTCCAACGGGAGACTTACCGGCAAAAGCTGCGATTCCGCAGCCGTCATTCACGCTTCCCGCTTCCGCGCCGGATGTAACCGCGTCGATCCCGTCTTTGCTTCAAGTGCCCTCGCAAATTCTGCAAAACCCCGCGCTTGCGCCTTTCCGCGCGCAGATCACCGCGCTCGACACCGCCCCTTCGCCCGCGATTGTGACGCCGAAAATTCCGCCCTCGCCCGTCATCACGCCCGAAGCACTGGCGAAAAATCTTGAAAAGCCCTTGATCCTGCAAAATCACAAGGCCGGGGAAATACCCGCAGTCGTTACAGGCCTGACGCCGCAGAAACTCCCGGTGATTTCACTGTTCAACCCTGCAACCGGCAGCGAAATGTTTTTCATCATGCATGTCCCGGCGGGCACAATTCTGCCGGGCACTGAAATCACTCTCCTGCCGCAGCAACCCTTGCAAAGCATGACACCTGTCACGGCGCAGGTCACGATCGCGCCGATGCCGTCATGGTTCCTGACGCCCGAGCCGTGGCCGATGATGGATGAAATTTATCAAACGCTTGCGCAACTCATGCCGCGTGCCGCGCAAGTGATGTCGAATATGACTCCCTCCCCGCAGAACCCGGCGCAGCTTGGCCCGGCGGTGTTGTTTTTTATCGCGGCTGTGCGCGGCGGCGACTTGACTCAATGGCTCGGCAATAACGCGGTCGATGCGCTGCGGCGCGGCGGCAAGGCTGGCCTCCTCAATCGTCTCGGGCAGGAAAGCTCGGCGCTTAACCGTCTCGCGGGCGACCCGGTCTCGAACGACTGGCGCGCAATGTCGCTGCCTATGCTGTTCGACAACCAGATGCACAAGATCGCGCTTTATTACAAAAACGATTCCGAAAGCCAGCAGCAAGACCAGCAGGGAAAACAGACACGTTTCATTTTCGACCTCAGTTTGGACGCGCTCGGCAAGGTGCAGCTTGATGGATTGTTCCGCGCGAAACGTTTAGACCTTATCGTCCGCACGCTCACGCCGTTCAGCCTGCCGATGCAGCAGGACATGCGCCGCATCTATTCCGGCGCGCTCGGCGAGACCAGCATCACGGGCGACCTGTCGTTTCAAAATAAACCGGAGCAATGGGTGACGATCACGCCTGATAATAAAAGAAACCTTGGAATTTCGGCTTAGTTGTCTTCGACCATCCTCCGGCGAAAACCATCGAGCGCCGCCTCATCCAGCAGTTCCGCCTGCTTTTTTTCAATGGCGCGGTATTCCTCCGCTTCCCGGCGTTCCTGCGTGATCTCGATTTTCTTGAATTCGGCGAAGGCCTCGCGCATATCCTCGCGGGCGATCTCGATGCGCGTCTCGAGTTTTTTCATCGCCTCGTCGATATCCGAAATGCGTTCCTTCACCGCTTCGACATACGTTGAAAACGCGGCGATCATATCGACGGTGTTCATTTTCTCGAGCGCATCGCGCTCTTCTTTCATCTGGCGCTGCAGCGCGGCCTTGTGATTTTGCAGCTCATCGGCCTGCCGGTATAGCTCGGCGAGGAATTTCTGTTTCTGCTCGACGGTGTGTTTACGGACGCGGATGAGCGGATTGAGGTCAGCCATACGGCATGCCTAAAATCTGTGCGAGACGCCCGAAAGAATCTTCGATGGATGTGGAATCATCCTTGTCCTGCCGCAGGAATTCCTCGAGCAGCGGATATAATATAAGTGACTCATCCACCGCCTTGTCGCTGCCCTTGCGATAGGCGCCGAGGCGAATAAGCTCCGCCATGTCTTCATAAACCGTGACCACCTGCTTGGCGCGGCGGATGATGGCGTTTTGTTCAGGCGTCAGCACGCCGGGCATCGCACGGGAAATTGATTTGAGAACGTTGATCGCCGGGTAACGCCCACGGTCGGCGATTTCGCGCTCCATCACCACGTGGCCATCGACAATACCGCGCACGGCGTCGGACACCGGCTCGTTGTGATCGTCGCCCTCGACGAGAACCGAGAACAGGCCTGTAATAGATCCCTGCCCCGGCGCGCCGGGACCTGCACGCTCCAGCAATCGCGACAATTCGCCGAACGTCGTGGGCGGATAACCTTTTGATGTCGGCGGCTCGCCCGCTGACAATCCAATTTCACGCTGCGCCATCGCGAAACGCGTGACGGAGTCGATCAGGCACAAAACCTGCCTGCCCTGGTCGCGCATATATTCGGCGACAGCAAGCGTCACGTAAGCGGCTTGCCTGCGCATCAACGCGGGTTCGTCACCCGTCGCGACGATCACAACCGAACGGGCCAGACCTTCCGGCCCGAGATCGTCTTCAAGAAATTCCTGCACCTCGCGACCGCGCTCGCCGACCAGGCCGATGACCGAAACATCCGCGCCCGTATACCGTGCCATCATCGAAAGCAAAACCGATTTACCGACGCCGGAGCCGGAGAAGATACCCATACGTTGCCCGCGCGCCATGGAGATGAACGTGTTCATCGCGCGCACGCCGAGGTCCAGCTGCGCGCCAAGCCTTTGCCTTGAATGCGGGAGCGGCGGTTTGTTCTTGAGCGGGATCGGGTGCCCGCCCTGCGCGAGCGGACCCAACCCATCAATCGGCTGCGCCATGCCGTTGATGACGCGGCCCAGCCATTTATCGTGCGGCAGAATCACAGGCATCTGGTCCTGAATAACCGCGCGGCACCCGAGGCCGACACCTTCCAATGTGCCGAACGGCATCAGCAATGCGTGCCCTTCGCGGAAACCCACCACCTCACACGGCACATCTGGCCGTCCATGCGGCCGCAGGCGCACCATCGAGCCGATTGAAAGCCCGGCCCCGAAGCCCGCGATTTCCACCAGCAATCCCAGGATTTTAGTCACACGGCCATAGACCTCCTCGCGCTGAAGCACGGAAACCGAGGCCATAGCCTGTTCTGCAAGACGGTCCATAGCTTAATTTAACAAAATTTCGGGCTTTTTCATGAACTTTTTCTAATGTCGGGCGTTATATGGGTCTTACCTCAGTAAACGATAAAAAAGGAGACTACCATGAAACGGCTTTTAGCCCTGACGCTGCTTACGACAGCGATTTCGGTTCCTGCCTTCGCAGAAACCTCCCTGAATACAGGCGCCAGCACGGGCATCGGTGTCGGCATTGACGCCGGCGTTGCCAAAGTTGGCGCGGACGTTGACACGAGCAACTCCGTAAATACCAGAACTTCGAACGAAAGCGACAGCGATGCACGCACCTCGGGCAGCATGTCCGGCAGCGCAGATGTTGACAGTTCAGTTGATACATCCGCATCCGCCGATGCAGATAACAACAGCTCCGCTGACACATCGTCCAGCACGTCGGCTCGTACAGCCGCCGAAGCTGACAGCAACACATCCGCCAGCACCAGCGCCCAGGCCATTACCGGCGAAAACCTCGCCCGTAATGATGTCATCATGATCCAGCAATCGCTGCGCCAGGAAGGCCTCTATAACGGCACCGCTGACGGTGTCTGGGGTCCCCGCACGGCGAGCGCGCTGATGCAGTTCCAGCAAAAAAACCAGCTTGGTGCCACGGGCCAGCTGAATACCAACACGCTGGACCAGCTCGGCGTTGAGCTTGGCGCTTCGGGTTCGTCCAAAACGAGCACGAGCGGCAGCGCATCCGGTAGCACCCCGGGCGGGTACTAATAAGCCCCCCTAACTACCCTTTACGCAATAATCTGATAAAAACGGGCCTGAAAAGGCCCGTTTTTGCTGCGTTTGCGTATAAAAATTAAAAGAATTTGTTAACTTTTGTTAAATTTGTTAAAATTAATATTAATGAATATTAAATAATCAAAAGAACATTTTCATATTTAGGGGAATCATCATGCGGGTACTTTTAGTAGAAGACGATACTTCAACCGCTAAAAGCATCGAGCTGATGCTGAAATCCGAAGGCTACATCGTGGACCTCGCCGATCTCGGCGAAGACGGTTTAGAGATCGGAAAAATTTACGACTACGACATCATCATCCTCGACCTGATGCTCCCCGACATGGACGGCTATGACGTCCTCAAGGCGCTGCGCGACGCGAAGGTTGAAACGCCTATCCTCATTCTCTCGGGCCTCACCGAACTTGATAACAAGATCAAGGGCCTCGGTTATGGTGCCGACGATTACCTGACTAAACCCTTCGACAAGCGCGAACTGATCGCCCGCATCCAGGCAATTGTCCGCCGCTCGCAAGGCCATTCACAAAGTGTCATCGCCACGGGCAAGGTTTCGGTCAATCTCGACACCCGCACGGTGGAAGTTGATTCCAAGCCCTTGCACCTGACGGGCAAGGAATACGGCATTATCGAACTTCTCTCCTTGAGAAAAGGCTCGACCCTGACCAAGGAAATGTTCCTGAACCACCTCTATGGCGGCATGGACGAACCGGAAGTCAAAATCATCGACGTCTTTATCTGCAAGCTCCGCAAGAAACTCGCGGATGCAGCGGGCGGCGACAATTATATCGAAACCGTCTGGGGCCGCGGCTATGTCCTGCGCGACCCGGAAGCGGAAAAAGAAAAGAAGAAAAAAGCCGCTAACGCCTAAGGTCTTCCGTGGATCTCAGCACTCTCCCGCCACAAATTATCTCGTGGGTCAGTAACCTTGCGTGGCTCCTGATTATCTCGTTCGGCTTTTCGTTGCTGGCGTGGTTTCACTGGGCGTTCGATCTCTTCAGTCATTTCACCATTCAATATATCGTCGGCGGGTTTGCGCTCGGGATTTTGCTCCTGCTGATGCATCAATACTGGCTGGCGGGGCTTTGCGTGCTCGTCATGATTTCCAGCGTCATCGAAACGCGCTGGCTGATGCAGGACCCGCTGTTATTCACGCGGCCTGATGCGGAAGCGAATTTTAAGGTGATGCACTATAATAAGTTCTTTACCAACGAGAGCCCGAAAATCCGTCAGTGGATGCAGGAAAACGGTGCTGATGTCGACGTTCTGATTGTGCAGGAAAGCGGGTATGACAATATCGAATTCCTGAAACAACTGAGCGATATTTTTCCCAACCAGTTTCCACAAAATCAAAGCGAGAGCTTTAATGATATCTCGGTGCTTAGTCGTTACCCTTTCCAAATCACGTCAATTCCGCTCGCCGATTCATCGGATGTCAGCTGGTTTACTTCGGCAGCGACCCGCATCGAAATTAACAAACCCGGCGTGCCGCCCGTTGTCATCTACAGCTTTCATACCGCCGTGCCGATGGGCAAAACTTATAGCACCCACCGCAACGGCACACTCAAGGGACTCGCCGCCGCCGTGGCGAAGGAGCAATCCGATTACGTCATCGCTTCGGGCGACTGGAACATCACGCCCTATTCACCCTATTTCAGCGATTTTGTGAAAAGCTCCGGCCTTCATTACCAGAATTACAGGCTGTTGCCCGAAACAACTTGGGCGGCACCCTTTTTACTACCGTTCCTAAAAATCCCGATTGATCATGTTCTCTATAACGATAAACTGACCCTTACGGACATAAGACGCGGGCCTGCGATGGGGTCCGACCACCATGCGCTGATTGCATCGTTCGCGGTCCCGGATAAGGACCTAAATAAGGAATAGACATGCTCAACCTGCCCAACATCCTGACCATCTCGCGGATAGCGATTCTGCCGGTCATCATGGTTCTCCTGATCGGCGAGCCGGACTGGGGCGCAGGCGCCGTGTGGCTGGCTTTTGCGCTTTATGCCCTGGCCTGCATCACCGATTTTTTAGACGGCTGGCTGGCTAGAAAACTAAATCAGAAGACAGATTTAGGGACTTTTCTTGATCCGATTTCTGATAAAATTTTTATCGCTGCCTTGTTCCTTATTATGGCCGTGTCGGATCGTATTTTCGGCATCTGGGCCATTGCGGCGGTTCTGATCCTGGCGCGTGAATTCATGGTGTCCGGTTTGCGGGAATATCTCGGCCCCCGGAACATCCAGCTTCCCGTCACTGCGCTCGCGAAATGGAAAACAACCTCGCAGATGCTGGCCACGGGTCTGCTCATGATCGGCCCTTATATTCCGGGCGATGAATGGCCGGGCCGCGCCATGCTTATTATCGCAATGGTGGTCACGGTCATCACCGGGTGGGGATATATGAAGGCCGGGCTGGACCATATGAGGAAAATGCCCTAAAAACAGGATCATGCCCGGTTTTTATGATCTCTTCCGCCCGCTTATTTTCAAGGCCGATCCCGAGACGGCGCATCAACTCACACTCAAGGCATTAAAGAGCGGATTGCTGCCGCCGTGCGCGTTGATTCAAGACCCGGCGCTCGAGGTCAAACTCTGGGGCCTCAAATTCCCGAACCCGGTCGGTTTATCCGCAGGCTTCGACAAAAACGCCGAAGTCATCGGCCCGGCTTTTAAAATGGGTTTCGGTTTTGTCGAGGCCGGAACTGTTACGCCGAAGCCGCAACCGGGAAACCCTCGCCCGCGCGTTTTCCGCGATCCGAAAACTGAATCCGTGATTAATCGTCTCGGCTTCCCGAGCGAGGGCATGAACGCGTTCAAATCAAATTTAGAGAGTTTTTTAGATAGCAAGCACCGCCCGCCCGGCGTGCTCGGCATCAATATCGGCATGAACAAGGCACAGACTGAACCTGCGAAGGATTACACCGCGCTCATCAATATGCTCGGGCCGATGGCGGATTACATCACGATCAATATTTCCTCGCCCAACACACCGGGCCTGCGCGATCTGCAAAAACGCGAGCCGCTGCTGGAATTGCTCGGCGCGGTTTTGAACGAGCGAAAAAAATCCTGCGGCGATCATCCGCCGCCTTTGCTCGTCAAACTCGCGCCCGACCTCGCAGAAGACCAGCAGGAAGAAATTGCGAAAACAATTCTCGAGGCCGGGATCGACGGGATCATTCTCTCCAACACAACGCTGGACCGGCCCGACTCCCTGCCCGGCGATTTCGCCGCCGAGAAAGGCGGTCTCAGTGGCCAGCCCCTCGCCGCGAAATCCACCGCGATCATCGGCAATTTCTATCAACTCACAGGCGGCAAGCTGCCGATCATCGGGGTGGGTGGAATATCAACCGGATCAGACGCTTACGAAAAGATACAGGCGGGCGCATCACTGGTGCAGCTCTACACATCGCTTGTATTCCGGGGCCCAACCGTGGCAAATTCCATAAATCAGGAATTACTGGCGCTGCTGAAGAAGGATGGATTTAAAAACATCTCACAGGCCGTCGGCACCGCACATAAAAATAAAAACAGGGGATCGAAAGCCGCCGATGGCGCCTAAAAAACCGCAGAAAGAAAACCGCGTTTTAACCACCCTCGCCGGACTCGGCGCGGCAGTTGTCGTTGCTTCGCTCGCTTTTTTTTCGCTGGAACTCGCGCTCGTCGCGGCGGGATTTTTTGTCACGGTTGGTTATGTGACCAACGATTTACGCCGCCGCAAATTCTGGGAGAACGGCATCAGCTTCCGCATGAAGGGCCTGTCCGACAATATTTCCTCGCTGTCGCAGAAAGTCACGGGCACGCGGCAGGATATTCTGAATTTACGCCAGGAAATCGCTGATGTGAACCGCCGCCTCAACAAACAGGCCGATCATGCCGATGGCGTTCAGTCAAAAACAACGGCGCGTGCCGCGCCTGCTGCTTCCAAGCCGCCTTTGATCGACGAGGCTTTACTCGGTGCACTCCGCCGCCCGGCTCCTGCCGCGCCTGTTACCCCCCGTGCGGTTCGTCCCGGCCAGAAACCTGCCGCGCCCGAGCCACAACCAGGCATCGCCAACGATGCCGAGTATGAAGATTTAAGCGACATGGTGGTGCGCGAGCTGGTCGGTCATGCCGTGCGCTCCCGCGCCGTCGATGTGTTTGTTCAACCGATTGTCCGCCTGCCGCAGCGCCGCGTTCGTTTCTATGAAGTCTTCGCCCGTGTCCGCGCGCGGCCCGGCATGTATCTCCCGGCGCGGCGTTACATGCGTCTTGCGCAGGAAAATAAACTCTCGAACGAAATCGACAATCTGTTGCTGGCGGAATGCCTCAAGACGATTCAATCTTCGGCGCATATTGAACGTGCCGCGCCGCTGTTCATGAATGTTTCGCAAAGCACGCTGCGCAATACGCTGTTCCTGAAAACGTTACTTGGTTTTCTTGCCAAAAACCGCCACCTCGCACCGCGCCTCGTGATGGAAATCGCGACGCCGCAATTCAAAACGTTAGACACCGCCTCGCGGGAAATCCTGCGCGGGCTCGGCAAGCTCGGCTGCTCGGTTTCGTTAGATCATGTCGACGTTCTCGATTTTGAAATCGCCGATTTACAAAAATTCTACATCCGTTTCATCAAGATTGAGGCGCGCACGCTGCTGCCCTATACCCGCAGCGACAAGGGCCGCGCCGAACTTATGCGCCGTAAACGCGCGTTAGAGGGCAACGGCATCAGCCTCATCGTTGAAAAGGTCGAAAACGAAAACGACCTGCTGGAGTTACTGGATTTCGACATTTCCTACGGCCAGGGGCATTTGTTCGGCCGCCCCGATCTTGAAGCCGCATACCGCAAGCGCCGTGCTGCGTAAGACTATAAAGAAGGAAACTATCATGAGATTTTTAGCCGCCGCCCTGCTCGCTCTTCTGCCTTTGAGTGCCCATGCGCAGGAAACCGTGACGCCCGTTGCCGCGCTCACCATGCACGGCACGCCGAAATACGGCCCCGGCTTCACACATATGGATTACACCAACCCGGACGCGCCGAAGGGCGGCACGCTGCGCCTGCACGCGATCGGCACGTTCGACTCGCTCAACCCTTTTATTATCAAGGGCACGCCCGCCGCGGGGATGCTGTTCCTCGGCCAGAGCCTGATTTACGACTCGCTGATGGATCAATCCACCGACGAGCCGTTCTCGATGTACTGCCTGATCTGCGAAACGGTCGAGCTGCCGAAGGACAACAAATCCATCACGTTTAACCTCCGCAAGGAAGCGAAATGGCATGACGGCGTGCCGGTCACCGCCGACGACGTGGTCTGGAGCTTCAACATTTTCATGGAAAAAGGCTCGCCGTTCTTCAAGGCGTATTACGACGATGTCCAGGAAGTTGTGGTGGAAACGCCTACCCGCGTCACCTTCAAATTCAAGCATGGCGATAACAGCGAACTGCCGCTGATCCTCAGCCAGATTTCAATCCTGCCGAAACATTACTGGACGGCGGAAGGCCGCGATTTCGGCGCAAGCTCGCTCGTTCCCCCGCTCGGCGGCGGCGCGTATAAAGTCGGCAAGGTCGCCGCGGGCCGCTCCATCGAATATGTCCGCGTGCCGGATTACTGGGGCAAGGATCTGCCGCTCAACAAGGGCAAATTCAATTTCGACCGCATCACCTATGATTATTACCGCGACAGCGACGTGGCGTTAGAGGCATTTTTAGCGGGCGAATATGATGTGCGCGATGAAAACACCGCGAAGCTCTGGGCTGAAAGCTACAACGTGCCGCAGGTGAAGGATGGCCGCATCATCAAGGCGGAAATTCCTCACAAGCGCCCGGCCGGGATGCAGGGCTTCATCTACAACACGCGCCGCCCGGTTTTTGCCGATAAGAAAGTCCGTGAGGCGCTCGCCTACGCTTTCGATTTCGAATGGTCGAACAAGCAATTCGCGTTCGGCTCGTATAAACGCTCGCGCAGCTATTTTTCCAACTCAGACCTCGCCTCTTCGGGACTCCCGCAGGGTCGCGAGCTGGAAATCCTCGAGAAATACCGCGGCAAAATCCCCGATGAAGTTTTCACGACCGAATACAACCCGCCGAAATCCGACGGCTCCGGCAATAACCGCGCCGGGCTGGCAAAAGCGAAAGAAATCCTCGACGCGGCTGGATGGGCCATGGGGCCGGACGGCATACGCGCCAAGAATGGCGTCAAACTGGAGTTTGAAATCATCGATTCAAACCCGCAATTCGAACGGTGGACGCTGCCCTTCGTCAGCAACCTGAAAAAGCTCGGCATCAAGGCGAATTTCCGCACCGTCGATCCCGCGCAATACCAGAACCGCATGAACGAATTCGATTACGACATGACGGTGATGAGTATCGGGCAATCGGACTCGCCCGGCAATGAGCAGCGCGATTTCTGGAGTTCACAAAAAGCCGACATGCCCGGCTCGCGCAATTACATGGGCGTGAAAGACCCGGTAATGGATGAAATTGTCGAAGACTTGATCAAGGCGAAATCGCGCGAGGACCTCGTCGCTTACACGCATGCTTTAGATCGCGTGTTGCAGTGGAATTTCTATCTCATCCCGCACTGGCACATCGATCACTGGCGTTTAGTGTGGTGGAACAAGCTTGAGAAACCCGCCAAACTTTCCGACCTGACGCCAGGCATTACCGATACGTGGTGGGCGAAAATAAAATAAAAGGAAAAATTCATGACACACCATAGTTGGCATAACATAGAAAGCATTTCTTCCAGATCTTTTGATTGCTGGAAATGCTCCCATAAAGTGGGCTCGAGCGCGGGGTATTTTAACACTTCTTCCAAATCAAAAATTTACATTTGTCCACATTGTGGCTCGCCAAATTCATTCAATCATGAAGGGCAGCAGATTCCTGGACCTATGGTTGGTGACAACGTTGAGTCAGCATCTAATGAAGCTCAGCATGCCTATGATGAAGCACGAAAATCTTTTTCAGCAGGTGCCTACACCGGTTCTGCAGCAATGTGCAGAAAATTATTAATGAATCTAGCCGTTAGTCACGGGGCAGAAACTAATAAAAATTTTAAGTTTTATGTTGAGTGGCTTGAAAAAAATCACTACACGCCACCCAATAGCAAAGAATGGGTAGATATAATCAGGGATGTGGGAAATGATGCTAACCATGAAATCGTACCTGTGCCTCAGGAACAAGCAGAAGAATTGATTGTTTTTTGTGAGGGCATGCTGAAGTTTATTTTCGAGTTCAAAGCAAGAGCAGAAAAATACAAAGCTAAAAAACAAAAAGCGACAGATTAATGAAAACCGCCATCGTCATCCCCGCCCGTTACGGCTCGACGCGCTTTCCCGGAAAGCCGCTGGAGTTGATTAACGGGCGCACGATGCTCTCGCTCGTCGTCGATGTCGCCAAAGGCGCCGCGAAAAAAGATACGGACGTTTTCGTAACGACCGAGGACCAGCGCATCGCGGATCACTGCGCGAAAATCGGCGTGGAATGTGTGCTGACGTCCGAGCATTGCAAAACCGGCTCCGACCGCGTGCTTGAGGCCATAAAGAAATCAAAAAAGAAATATGATTTCGTCATAAACCTGCAAGGCGATGCGCCCTTCACGCCTCCGGGACTCATCGCCGACATGATCGCGGCGTTTGAAAAAAACAAAAAACTCGAAGTCGTCACGCCGGTCCGTCACCTGACATGGACGGAACTCGACAATCTGCGCGAAGCAAAAAAAATCACGCCGCTCAGCGGCACCACGGCTGTTCTTTCCGACGACAACCGGGCGCTGTGGTTTTCGAAATCGATCCTGCCCGTCATCCGCGATGAGAAAAAACAGCGCGAGCTTTGCGCGGAATCGCCCGTCTACCAGCATATCGGTCTCTACGGTTTCCGCTTCGACATTCTCGAGAAATTCTGTTCCTGGCCGCAGACGCGCAGCGAGGCGTTAGAGGGGCTGGAGCAACTCCGCCTGTTAGAGAACGGCGTTACCATTCACACTATTTTCGCGAAGGGGCCCGTCCATTCCGGCATCGACTCCCCCGAAGACCTTGCGCGCGTACAAAAATGACCACGCTTATCATCGCCCGTCATGGAAACACTTTTGAGTCGAGCGAAACGGCCCGCCGCGTCGGCGCGCGCACAGACCTTCCACTCGTCGAAAAAGGCCGCGAACAAGCCCGCGCCATCGGGCGTTACCTGAAAGAACACAGACTCATTCCCGATGTTATTTATTCTTCGGCCCTGCAACGCGCGCAGGAGACCGCGAAAATCGCCGTGAAGGAATCCGGCATTTCAAATCCCGTCTTTACGTTAGACATCTTCAACGAGATCGATTACGGCCCCGATGAAAACAAACCAGAGCACGAGGTCATTGCACGTATCGGCGCAGCGGCGATGGAAAACTGGGACAAAAATGGCATCATGCCGCCGGGCTGGAACGCCGACACATCCGAAATCATTTCAAACTGGCTAAGTTTCGCCGACCAGGTGCGCGCGCATGACGACAATGAAACCATCCTTGTTGTCACCTCGAACGGCATCGCCCGCTTCGCGCCGCACATCACGGGCGATTTCGAAGGTTTCGCGAAAAAACACCCACTGAAGCTTGCCACCGGGGCGCTCGCCATTTTCGAATATAAGAACGGCTGGGTCATAAAAGAATGGAATATCAAACCTTTAGCCATATAAATTTGTATTTTGAGGGAAAAGGGCGTAGCCTTTTTTCATGCTTAATAACGTTTTTGAGTCCAACGCCTCCAACACCACCGATCCAGCAACCGGCGCCGACCCGCTCGACGATCTCACAGAAAAATATAACCTGAATAAATACGATGCGCGCTTCCGCCCGAAGAAGAAACCCGTTTACGTCATCCAGGGCGATTTCCTGATCGACCCGGTTTCCGGCAAAACCATAAAGCTTGAGAAACTCACCGACTCGCGCATCGATCCTACCGATCCCGCATTCGAGCTTTCGGCCATCAAAATTGCTTTCCTTGAAGAGGATTACGATGCCGCGCTCAGAATGGCTGAAAAAATCCTGGAGGACGACCCGGAAAACTGGGATGCGCTTTTTGATAAGGCCCGCGCGCTTGGCAACAAAGGCGATCACCAGGCTTCCCTCGACATAAATAATCAACTGCTCGCCAGAGACCCTACGAACGCGGGTGCGCTTTATAACAAAGCCTGGAATCTAGATGCTCTTGGCGACCCAAAACAGGCGCTTCAATATCTCCACCAGTCCATGGAACAGGATCCAAACTATATCCCCGCTTACGGCTTCGAGTTCCGTCTACTCATGAATGCGGGCTATGTGGATGAGGCGCTTGAGGCGCTGGAAGACGGCCTGAACAGGGATAATGGCGGCGCGCTTACGTCTTACCAGCATCAAAATCTTGCCAAGAGGATTGGTTGCGAAGACCGCGAGAGCGCCCTTGCGGAAATCAAGAGAATCCGCGAGTACCGCGCCCAGCCCGCTCCTTCGCCCACAGGCATGGATTAATCCCAAAACGCTCTGGACTGACGCGCCCCGCCGCCTTAACCTTGGGGCATGGCCTCTTATATCTTCCGCCGCCTGCTCCTGATGCTGCCGACCCTGTTCGGCATCGTTCTCGTGAGCTTCATTATCATCCAGTTCGTGCCGGGCGGCCCGGTCGAGCGCATGATTGCACAACTGCAGGGTCATGGCGGCGATGCGACCTCGCGCTTCACAGGCGGCGGCAGCGATATCACCAATAATATGCAGAGCGCGATTGGCCAATCCTCCAAATATCGCGGTGCGCAGGGTCTGGACCCCGAATTCATCAAGGAGCTCGAGGCACTCTACGGTTTTGACAAGCCCGCGCATGAACGTTTCTGGATCATGCTGAAAAATTATGCGCGGTTCGATCTCGGCGAAAGCTATTACCGCGACACCAGCGTCATCGGCCTTGTGTTAGAGAAAATGCCTGTGTCGATTTCGCTCGGGCTGTGGTCGACGCTGATCATCTACCTCGTCTCCATACCGCTCGGCATCAAGAAGGCCGTGAAAGACGGCACGGCGTTCGATTTCTGGACGTCAGCTTTTATTTTCTTCGGTTATGCCATCCCCGCCTTCATGTTCGCCATCCTTCTCATCGTTCTGTTCGCAGGCGGACGTTACTGGGATATTTTCCCCTTGCGCGGGCTGGTCTCGGAAAACTGGCGCGAGATGAATTTCATCCAGCTGGCGCTCGATTACGCCTGGCACATGGCACTGCCGATCCTCGCGCTGGTGATTCATGGTTTCGCGAGCCTGACGCTGCTCACGAAAAATTCGTTCATGGACGAGATCAACAAGCAATATGTCCTGACCGCACGCGCAAAAGGCCTGTCGGAGAAACAGGTTCTGTACGGCCACGTGTTCAGAAACGCGATGCTGATCGTGATCGCGGGGTTCCCGGCCGCGTTTATCCATATTTTCTTCACAGGATCATTGCTGATCGAGGTGATCTTCTCTCTCGATGGGTTGGGATTGCTGGGCTATGAGAGCATCATGAACCGCGATTACCCCGTGGTTCTCGGTACGCTATATATATTCGCGTTGATCGGACTCTTGATGACGATTGTGCGCGACGTGGTCTATGTCCTCGTCGATCCGCGCATTGATTTCGAGGCAAGAGCGGTATGATTAAATCGCTGGCACGAACACGTGGGCAGGCGCAGCGGCGGACTCTTCCTTCGCATCTACCGCCTTAATTTTAAATCGCCAGGCAAGACTGTTCATGAAATGCTCCGGCAGCACGCCCGCTTTTTGCAATCCGTTAAAAAGATTCTGGCGGTTTTGCTTCTGCACCTCGCGGCATTCATCAGTCACCACCATGTCAGGACCAACAGTGATAACCGTAAGCTCATCGGCATGGTTTAAAGTCTCCATGAGTCCCTTGGTTTCGATCCTGCGAAGAAAAATCTCGGAAATCGCGTTAAAATTATGATAGCTGCAAGGCATAATCACTGTGGGTTTCTCAGACATTATTGTTCTCCGCTTATTCTCTCTAAACCAAGGATTTAACGTTATGACAAACATTCCCGCCCTTGTCAAGAATTGCCGCGATCCCTAGCATAACGACCATGTCCGTGTCACCCCTCACACGCCGCCGCCTTGCCCAGTTCCGCGCCAACGCCCGCGGATTTTACAGCCTGCAGATTTTCATGGTGCTGTTCATTATCGCACTTGGCGCAAATTTCATCGCCAACGATAAGCCTTTGATCGTCAGCTATGACGGCGGGCTTTATTTCCCGGTTTTCAAAGCCTATCCCGAGACGGTTTTCGGCGGCGAATTCGAGACCGAGGCCGATTACCGCGACCAGTTCGTGGCCGATTTGATTAACGCCAAAGGGTGGATGATCTGGCCTTTGATCCGCTATTCCTACGACACGATCAATTACAACCTGACGCAGCCCGCGCCCTCGCCACCAACACGTGACAATATTTTCGGCACGGACGACCAGGGCCGCGACGTTGCCGCCCGCGTCATTTACGGCTTCCGCATTTCTGTGCTGTTCGGCCTCACCCTGACGCTCATCAGCTCGATCATCGGCGTGTTTGCAGGCGCGGTGCAGGGCTATTACGGTGGCAAGCTGGATCTTTCCATGCAGCGCGTGATCGAAGTCTGGGGCTCGATGCCTTCGCTCTACATCCTCATCATCTTCTCGGCGATGTTCGTGCCGGGATTCTGGACGTTGTTGCTCATTCTCCTCCTGTTCTCATGGGTGAGTTTAGTGGATGTCGTGCGGGCGGAATTCCTGCGCACGCGCAATTTCGACTATGTCCGCGCCGCGAATGCGCTCGGCGTGCCGAACCCGGTCATCATGTGGCGGCATGTACTGCCGAATGCCATGGTGGCCACCCTGACCTTCATGCCCTTCATCCTCACGGGTTCCATCACAGCGCTCACCTCACTGGATTTTCTTGGTTTGGGCCTGCCGCCTGGCAGCCCTTCCCTCGGTGAATTGCTGGCGCAGGGCAAAAACAATTTGCAGGCGCCGTGGCTCGGCATCGCGGCTTTCGTATCGCTCGCCCTGATGCTCACCCTTCTGACCTTTATCGGCGAGGCCGTCCGCGACGCCTTCGACCCGAGAAAGACGAGCCTTTGAATAATCCCGGCACACAACTTGCTGAAATAAAAATTTTAAAGCGCCGATATGGCTGTTTTATCTTTTTATTCTGGTCATGCGTGCTTTTGAGTAATGTTTTTATTGTCTGGCAGGGCCATTGGCGGTTTTACGACCAATCTGAAATTATTCTTTTATTTTCTGTGACATTTGTATCAATAAGCGGATGGTTTATTGCAATATCTTCTCTCAAAAAATTGTCTTTTCAAGATCTTAAAATTTTTGAAAACGGCCTTTATATAAATGGTCTGGGCATGGTTCCATGGAAAAATGTAGTCGAAGCAAAAATCAACCGCCAATGGCTAGGATTTCTTATCGATTTCGGAGATGAAGCATTCTTAGCCGGACTTGAAAATCCACCTATTTTAAAAACAAAACAGAAAAGTATATATGGCATGAATTTTTGCTATCCTTTACTTTCTTCCAATATCTCCGCCTGGAAATTTTACAATTTACTTCCACAGGAAGTCAGGGACAAGAAAGCCCCGGATGGCTATTGAAAAAGGCTCCCTCCTCGCCTCGCACGATAACGAACACGAACCCGGCGTGTGGTTCGTGTTTTATAAGGATGATGAGGGCGTCGTGGCCTTCGACATCACGCGCGAGCATCCCGACATCGGCTATAAAAGCTTTGAATCCACCCTGAATTTCGACGATCTGAAGTCCGAGACCGAGAAAATCGTGTTACTCGGCGGGCCGGAGCGCCCTGACGACTCGCTCATTATCCTGCACGAGGCCGAGGCCTCGGGTGCGGATTCCCTTCCCCTGAATAGCCAGTTCGCGATGATGCCCTACACCTATATCGTCAAGCCGGGCGAGAAGCCGGTCCTGACCACGCCGGACGACCGCCCCTCCTCGATCCGACTCAAAAATGCCGCCGAATTCCTGATCGTCATGGGCTACCGGATTTTCGACACCAAACTGCTGGAGACCGGGATTGCCGCCGGGCGCTGGCTCTGCCTCCCGGCGACGCCGGATATCGTCTTCAAAACGGGCCGCCGCGAGCGCCGGGCGAAGCTGATGAACCGGATGAACTGACAAAAAGTTTGACAAAACCGGCCCTTTGGCCCCACATACGTTTTATGAACAACTTTGTCGCTAGCCCTAGCCGCCGACGTCCGCGCTGAAACCCTTCAGAGCGGCCCCTTTTTTGTTGTCATTTTAGTTCCCCAAAAATAATCCGTTCTGAAGGCCCCTGAAGGCCTTAATTGGCCTTGCAAGCTGTTGAAATACATTGCATGAATCAATTTTTGAGAATGGTAAAATGAAGAAAGTAGAACTCGATAAAATCAGCTCCGTGACCAAGAACCTCAACCTTGGTTATCACGAGGAAGTCACCCGCCGCGTTAGCACGGAAATGGGCACGGTTCTGGCCGCGCAGATATTGCAGGACAAGTCAGTTTACAACGAGCTTGAGCTTCCTTCGGGGCGGCTCTCGAAACTGAAGAAAGACGACATCATCGCGGTGGCTCTCGGCGGTCGCGCGGGCTTGAAAGGTTTCGCCGGACACTTGCCGAAATCACTCAAGGCCGACGATGTCATCCATCTTCTCAATCTCGGCGGCGTTGCGGGCGTGTGCACGTCCGCGAACGTTCAGGAAGTCGGCGAACCGCTCCGCATCCGCGTTCTCGGCGGCATCGCGCGCGAAGGCAAGTTGTTAAACATCAATCAGGCAAAATTGTTTGAGCCTGTCTATGATATGAAGAATGACATTCCGCTCATTCTGACCACAGGCGCCAGCATGGATGCAGGCAAAACCACTGTCGCTGCCGAAATCATCAAAACCCTGTCACGCATCGGAATGAAACTCGCAGGCGCAAAAGTTACCGGCGTCGGCACGCTGCGCGATCTTTACAAAATGGAAGATTACGGCGTTTATGAATCCGTTTCCTTCATCGATTCTGGCATGCCTTCGACCGCAAATGTCGATGAAAAACTCCTTGTCGGCATTTGCAAGGGCGCACTTGATCATCTTGCCAAAGGAAATCCCGACGCGATCATGGTGGAATTCGGCGACGGCATCATGGGCCGCTATGGCGTCATGTCAATTCTGAAAGATCCGCAAATTCAGAAAAATGTGCGGCTGCACATTGGCTGCGCACGTGAACCTGTCGGCGCAATCAAATTGGCAGAACTTTGCCGTGACATCGGTGTACCGCTCGATATTCTCTCCGGCCCCGTCACGGATAATGAAGTCGGCAAGGAAATCATCAAGGAGGCCACCGGCCTCATGACCTATAACGCGTTCAGCCCGCGTAATGACTGGCTGGACCTCGTCATTGCGCGGTGGGCGGTATGACCCAAGGAAAAAAGATCAAAGCGTCGATCATCGGCATCACGGGTTATACGGGGCTGGAACTGCTGCGGTTACTCCTCGCGCACCCGAAGGTCGAAATCAAATACCTCACCTCCCGCCAGCATGTGAAGGAGCCGATCGGGAAAATCTATCCGCATCTCGCGCATCTCGATTTACTGGTTACGAATACCGTGCCGGAAAAAGTCGCGAAGGACAGCGACGTGGTTTTTCTCTGCCTGCCGCACAAAACCGCGCAGGATGTCGTAGCCGCGCTGCATGGCAAAACAAAGATCGTCGATCTCTCGGCTGATTTCCGGCTGGATGACGCCGCGACTTACAAAAAATATTACGAGGAACACAAATACCCGGCGCTGCTCAAAAAAGTCGTCTACGGCGCACCGGAAGTCGGCTACACGGCTTCGATCAAAAAAGCCTCGACGGTCGCCAACCCCGGCTGCTTCGCGTTCCTCGGCCAGCTCCTGCTCTATCCCTTCAAGGATAACATCAAGCAGGCCGATATTTTCGCGGTTACGGGCTCGAGCGGCGCGGGTAAATCACCGGGCGATGGTACGCACCATCCCGTGCGTAACCACAATATGAAGAGCTACAATATCAACAAGCACCGCCACATCCCTGAAATCACGCGGAGCGCGGGCATCACGGAAAAGCAACTGAACTTCGTGCCGACCTCCGGCCCGTTCACGCGCGGTATTTTTGCGCAGGGCTTCGTAACGCTGAAGAAAAAAACTAACATCGACGCTGCCGTGAAAAAAGCCTACGGCAAGGCACCGTTCGTGCGCATTCAAAGTGAAGTCGCGCTGGCGAATATCGTCGGTTCAAATTTCGTGGATTTAAGCTTCATCGAAGGCACCGACGGCAAGGTGCTCGTCCAGGGCGCGCTCGATAATATCGTCAAGGGCGCAGGCGGCAGCGCTGTGCAGAATATGAATTTGATGTTTGGATTGAAAGAGACGGAAGGTTTGATCAACCTCTCGCCCCTCTACCCGTAAGGATAAAAATCATGGCACGCAAAAAACCGAATTTCTTCATCGACGCTTTCTACGAAAGCAAATTCAAGGACAATCTTTTCGTCGTGAAAGTCGGCGGCAAGATCGTCGAGGATCAGAAAATCCTCGATAATCTGATCTCGAACATCCGCGATCTTACGCTGCACGGCATTAAAATCCTGCTCATTTACGGTCACGGCCGCCTGGTTGATGAGAAGCTTGAGCAGCGCGGCATTGAAGTGAAAAAAACCGGCGGGCGGCGCATCACAGATGCAGCCAGTATGGACGTCATCCGCGAGGTTGTCGGTGGAACCTTATCGCTTGATGTCGCGGCAAGCATGGCGCGTAATAATGTCGAGGGCACATCGCTGAATATCGTTCCGGCTGACTGGATGAAAGTCGAACTTAGTCCGAAAACACCCGAAGACGTCCTGACAGGCGGCATTAAAAGTGTTGAAAGCCGTCCGCTCGGCCGCCTGCTTCGGGTTAACAATTTTGTCGCCTGTGCCTGCCTTGGCGTTACAGGCGACGGAGTTATCTGCAACATCAATGCCGACATCGTCGCCACCCAAATGGCCATCGGCGCAAAAGCGAACAAGCTGATCTTTCTTTCTGACGTCGATGGCGTGCAGATCGACGGCAAAAGCGCCGATGTCATCACCGCGCAGGAAATTCCTGATCTCATCAAGAAGGGCATTGCAACGGGCGGCATGAAAGTGAAATTAGAGAACTGCCTCGCCGCGCTGAATGGCGGCGTGCGTCGCATCCACCTGATTAGCGGCCTCCGCGAAGATGCCCTTAAGAAAGAAATTTATGAATCGGTCGGCCCGGGCACGATGCTGTTCCATGAATCCGAGCGCGCCTCCTACGCCAACGAAGTCGAGGCACAGAAAGTGATCGAAAGACAAGGGAAGAGAGCGTGATATGACTCAAAATGCAAAAGATATCATCGCCGAAACCGAAAAACTGCTGATCAACACTTATAACGCGCAGCCCGTCGTCATGGATCGCGGCGAAGGCGTCTATGCATGGGACACTGACGGTAAAAAATATCTCGATTTCGCGGCGGGCATCGCCGTGGCGTCGCTTGGTCACGCGCCGAAAGCCGTTTTAAAGACGCTCAACGAGCAAGGCGCGAAGATGATTACGACGCAGACATCGTACGCGACACTGCCAAAGCTAGAGGCCTCGAAAATCATCATCGAAAACGGCTGCTTCGACCAGGTCTACTGGTGCAACAGCGGCACAGAGGCCATCGAGGCCGCGCTTAAAACCGTGCGTAAATGGGCCTATGATAATAAATCGAAGGACGCGCACGAAATCATCGCCTTCCGCAAAAGTTTTCATGGCCGCACGTACGGCTCGGCCAGCATCACGGAAAAATCGCACAGCCAGCCGTTCTTCGGCCCTTACATACCCGGCATAAAATGGGCAAAGCTCAACGATCTGCAATCGGTGAAGGATGTCGTCTCCGACAAAACCTGCGCGATTATCGTCGAGCCCGTGCAGGGCGAAGGCGGCCTCATGCCCGCAACGACCGAATTCCTGCAAGGGCTGCGCGATCTCTGCGACAAGAACGACATCGCCCTCATATTCGATGAAATCCAGACCGGCATGGGCCGCCTCGGTTATTTCAATGCTTACGAGGCGTTCGGTGTCGAGCCCGATATCGCCACGCACGCCAAGGGCCTCGGCTCGGGCTTTCCTGTCGGCGCCATGCTGGCCAAGCGCCGCATCGGTTCTTCAATCGTCGTCGGCACGCACGGCACGACCTACGGCGGCAATCCGCTCGCCTGCGCCGTCGCCGCGACCGTGATGAAAGAAATTCTTAAACCCGGCTTCCTGGAGAATGTCCGCAAGACCGGGGAATTTTTCATGGAAGGGCTGAAAAAACTCAAACGCGATTCCAACAAAATCACCGACATCCGCGGCAAGGGTCTTTTGATCGGTCTCGACACCACCGTCGATATCAAGAAACTTTTGAAAAATGCGCAGAGCAACGGTCTGCTCGCCACGCAGGCGGGCGACGCCACCTACCGCATGTCGCCGCCGCTCATTGTTAATGAACAGCAGGCACAGGAAGCCATCAATATCCTGGCTAAAACACTGAAAGAAGCTGAATAATTTTATTGTAGCTTTTTGCCGCAAGCATTATGTATATTGCCGTTCTAAGTATTTTTTGGTGATATAAATTGAGTACCAGCACTGCCACGAGAGCTTTTCATCCTGTCCTTACCCCCGTTTTCAGCATGGTGGGGGCCGAGTATTTCGACCCCACGAAAGAAGCCCACCAAAGCGTTTACAGCTATCTCGAGAACGACATGGTTGCGTCCCACCTGAACGCCAAACCTTTCAACCACGCCCTCGCCCTCGAACAAGGCCAGGCTCTGCAAGAGCTTCTTATTTCACTCCGCGCGCCTGTCATCATGGGCAACGGAAAGCAAGGCCTGCTCGATCAGATCTATACCGCCGACCCTTCCTTCTCCATGGTCTCACGCGAGGATGACGGGCAGTTTCACCTCAAAACACTCTGGAGCCGGTTTTACCATGACAAGCGCCAGCCGGAAGTTCTGGAACAACAAAAGACACTGACCGCCAGCTTCACCAATGCCTGCAGTGATCTCATCATATCGCAAAGACAGGCGCGTCATTATTTCGAGGGCGGCGATCATCTCTACGACATGGCGCGCGACATCATCTGGGGCGGCTATAAACCGAAGAACGGAAAGTTCGAGCCGAACGAAGGCCGTTCAGAACCGGGAGCCGTGGAGGAGCTTGCAACCTTTATGGGGCTGCATGCTCCGAGCGCAATAGGCCTAGAAGTGCTCAGGCCTTTTTATCATCTCGATACGTCCTGCGCCTTCCTGCCGCGCGGCGAAGTGGTTTGCTGCACCGACGGCATGACGGAAGACTCTTATGAAAGGCTCATCGATAATGCCTTCACTCGTTTCGGAATGGATTGGAAAAAGAACCTGATCCTGATGAGCCGCGAGGAAGCCGAATTCGGTTTCGCCTGCAACCTGATCATCGTCGATGAAAACACCATCATCATGCCGGAGAGCTGCCCGAGCCTGGCCACGAACCTCCGGGAGCGCGACTATGACGTTTACACCGTCGACCTCAGCGAGATTCTGCGGGCGGGCGGCGGGGCGCACTGCATTATAAACCGCCTCAACCAGCTGCGGGTGCCCGGCGGCCTGCTCCGCAACCCTAATTACCTGAACGAAATCAGGGCGCAATTCAGCCTCTCCCCGGCTGCCTGAGCCCCCGAATTAACTGTTTGACAATCCAGAGCAATGAAAGCAAAACTGCATTTTTAAAGGCGGTTTTTTATGGGCGCACCCAGGCATTTTCTCGACCTCAATGACATCCCCGGCGATACGCTGAAGGGGATCCTCAAAAACGCGCATGCGCTGAAGAAGCAGAAATTCTCGCCGCCGCAGATTTTTGCGGGCCTCTCGCTCGCCATGATTTTCGACAAGCGCTCGACCCGCACGCGCATGAGCTTCGAAGTCGCGATGAAGCAGCTCGGCGGGCACACGCTGGTGATGAACGCTGAAGAAATGCAGATCACCGGCGCGGAGAGCATCGAGGACACGTCGAAAGTTCTCTCGCGTTTCGTAGACGCCGCGATGTTCCGGATTTCAAGTCATGAAAGATTGCTGGAGATTGCGAAATACGCGAGCGTGCCGATCATTAACGGCCTGACCGATCATTCGCACCCGTGCCAGATCATGGCCGACCTGATGACCATCGAGGAAAAACTCGGCGGCGTCACGGGTAAAAAAATCGCGTGGTTCGGTGATTACAACAACGTGGCGCGCACATTCGCACAGGCTGCGCCGATCTGGGATTTCCAGCTCATTGTTTCCTGCCCCGAGGATCTGAAGCCCAAAACCGCACTCAAGAACGTCACCTATATAAAGGACGCGAAAGAGGCTGCTAAAGACGCCGACGTCGTCGTCACCGACACGTGGGTTTCTATGGGCCAGGAAGGCAAGGCGATCGATAAATTCTTCCCGTGGCAGGTCAACACCGCGCTGATGAAGCAGGCCAAACCGAATGCGATCTTCATGCACTGCATGCCGATCCATCATAATGAAGAAGTCACCGACGAGGTGCTGGCAACGCCCGCTTCCGTCATCTATGACGAGGCCGAAAACCGCCTGCACGCGCAGAAGGCAATTTTGGCTTGGTGTTTGGAGAATTCCGGCGTAAAAGTCTAGAAATTCACAGAGGAAACTAAAATGGCTAAAGAAAAAGTAGTACTGGCATATTCCGGCGGTCTGGACACGAGCGTTATTCTCAAATGGCTGCTGGAGCAGAATTACGACGTCATCGCCTACATCGCCGATGTCGGGCAGGAAGAGGATTTCAAAGCCGCCAAGGAAAAAGCGCTGAAAGTCGGCGCGTCGAAAGTTTACATCGAAGACCTCAAGGAAGAATTCGTCACCGACTTCATCTTCCCTGCCTTCAAGGCCAACGCCGTTTATGAAAGCCGTTACCTGCTCGGCACCTCGATCGCGCGCCCCATCATCGCCAAGCGCCAGATTGAAATCGCCGAAAAAGAAAACGCGCAATATGTTGCGCACGGCGCTACTGGTAAGGGCAACGACCAGGTCCGCTTCGAGCTCGGCTATTACTCACTGAAGCCCGACATCAAGGTCATCGCGCCGTGGAAGATGCCGGAATTTTTATCCCGCTTCCGCGGTCGCACCGACATGATCCATTATTCCGAGCAGCACGGGATTCCCATTAAAGCCTCCCGCGCGAAACCTTATTCCGAGGACGACAACCTGCTCCACATTTCCCACGAAGCGGGAATTTTGGAAGACCCGGGCGCGCCCTGCGCGGAAGATGTCTATTCGCGCACCGCGTCGCTCAAGGATGCGCCCGACACGCCGGAAATTATCACGCTGACATTCAAGGACGGCATCCCGGTGAAGGTTGAAAACGAATCTTCCGGCAAAACGGAAACCAAACCGCTACCGCTGTTCATGTATTTGAACGAGCTCGGCACCAGGCACGGCGTCGGCCGCCTCGACATGGTCGAAAACCGTTTCGTCGGCATCAAGTCGCGCGGCGTGTATGAAACGCCCGGCGGCACGATCCTGCTCAACGCCCACCGCGATTTAGAGCCCCTCGTGATGGACCGCGAAGTGATGCGCATCCGTGACGGTCTCTCGATGAAAGTGGCGGAGCTGATCTATAACGGCTTCTGGTTCTCGCCGGAATTCGAATTCCTGATGCAATGTATCGACGCATCGCAGGACGGCGTCGACGGCTCGGTGGACGTGCAGCTTTACAAGGGCCACGCCTACCCGATCTCGCGCACGTCATCCGTCGCGCTTTATGATCCCAAGCAATCCTCGATGGATGAAGCCGGCGGGTACGATCAGCAGGACGCGCAGGGCTTTATCCGCATCAACGCCGTGCGCCTGAAAAACCACACACACAGGAAGCGCAAGGGCGGGAAAAAGGCCAGCAAGGCGGCTTGATTGAGCGATCTGATCAACATACCTCTTGAACAACGCGAGATCATCGCTATGGGCGTCGCGTTTTTTTCTATTCTGACTACCGTCACAGCTTTATTCGGTTACAGATTGGCATTAAAAAATTGGGGAATTAATAGCCAGCTCAATCTTTCGATTGCACCTACCAACAGAAAATTCTCAGAATCGGAAATTGAATCAGATAATCATAAAAAAGTAGGACTTTCTTTATCATTGTATTTCAAAATAGAAAATTTTTCTAAAACAGCAATTATAATTGAAAAAATATATTTTCCGCTTAATGCTCACGCCTCTATTTTTTTGGGCAAGGAGTTTTTAGGTCCGGGAATTCAATTTAATGAAAATGGATATAATCCATCTGATAACAGCGAGGGCGTAGATGTTATCAATCCAAATGAAACTAGAGTATTAAGAGTTTACGTCGCTTATGACAGTAAAAATTTCAAGCCTGTAAAATTGTTAGAAAAATTAAATCGCATGTATGTGGTTGCACGTTTCTCTGGCGATAAAATTAATAAAAAGCAAAAATACAGACTTACTAGTAAATCAGAGCTATCGTTGGCTGAGGAAAAGTTGCTGTTGGAAGGTGGATATTATAAATTGCCCTTGAAAATAGAAATTGAGAGAAAGATAAGAAGGCATCTGACGCGAAAGCACTATGGAACAAGCGTAAGCATAGCCAATGTGACAGCAAAAAATCCTTTGGCTTAATAGCCAATTTAATTCCTAGGCGCCCCATGCAGAACTGGATGCCCGCCTTCGCGGGCATGACGATGAGGTTGTATATAAATTTGTTCACTTATTTCTCCTTCTCCGGCATCCAGTTTTTCGGGTCGGCGGGCTTTTGTTCGCCGGTGATCATGTTTTTGACTTCGCTTGTATCGGGGAACCAGACGTAAGGGATTCCCTTGCGGTCTGCGAACTTGATCTGGTCGCCGGTTTTTTTCGGCGCGTGGTACATCTCGACCTTGATGCCGTTTTTGCGCAGCGCTTGCGCGGCGGCGGCGGCCTCGGCGCGGCGCTCCTCGGACGGTAGCACCATCAATATGTTGGCGGGAGATTTACGTTTCGTGTCGAATGCGCCTTTTTCGATCATCCGCGCGAATAAACGCGAAAAGCCGATGGATATGCCGACGCCGGGGAGTTTTTTATTGATGTAACTGCTTGCCAGATCATCATACCGCCCGCCGGAGCAGATAGAGCCGTAGCCCGGGTCATCGGCAAAAACCGTTTCATATACTGTGCCGGTGTAGTAGTCGAGGCCGCGGACAATCGACAGGTCGGCGACGACGGCGCCGGGGGGGAGGTGGGAAAGTTGGTCGAGAACTGAGCACAATTCTTCAACGCCCTTAAAATATGTTGGTGTGGCAGGGGTTCTTTCTAGTTCAGAAATCTTGCTATTTAACTCTTCACTTGTTGAGGCTTTAATTTTTGAAAGCCCTATAAGAATGTTTGCTGCATTCCAGTTTGCTCCAAAAGAGCTGTATGAGCAGGCTTTTGAAAGGTCGCTGAATGTTTTCCCTTCTCCAGCTTTCTCAGCCTTATCAAGTATTCTTAAAATGGCAGGAATGTCTGATATTCCTCCGTCTTCAAGAAACCCCGTAAGTATCTTCCGATTACTCACCCTTAACTGTATTTTCTCATTCTCCATCCCCGGCAAATCCGTCAGCACCTCCCAGATAATCGCGGGCATTTCAGCGTCGAAGTGCAGGGGCAGGGAGTCGTTGTTGATCACATCGATATCGCATTGGTAGAACTCGCGGAAGCGGCCCGCCTGCGGGCGTTCGCCGCGCCAGACGCGCTGCATCTGGTAGCGCTTGAACGGGAACACGAGTTTATCCCAGTGCTGCGCCACGTAACGGGCGAGCGGCACGGTCTGGTCGAAATGCAGGGCGAGGCGGGCTTCGGATTTTTCGCCTTCTTCCCTGTGCAGCCGCTCGATGACGTAGATTTCCTTGTCCACTTCGCCCTTGGCGGCGATAACCTCCAGTTCCTCCACGCTCGGGGTTTCGATGTTGCAGAAGCCGTAACTTTCGAACACGCGGCGGATATGATCGAACCATTGCTGTTCGATCAGGCGCTGTTCCGGCAGCCACTCGGGGAAGCCGCTGACAGGCTTGGGCTTGTATAGTTTACGCTCGCTCATGGTATTGGTTTTACAGGATTTTTTGGGTTATGGCTAGAGCAGGAATTTATCTTTCCTCAAACAACTCATCCAGCTTACCAATGAGAGCGGTGGCCAGTTCGTCGGCATCGGCGATGGTCAGGGCCTTTTTATAGTAGCGCGTCACGTCATGCCCGATGCCGATGGCAGTCAGCTCCACCTCGGAATGATCCTCGACCCACGTAATGACGCTGCGCAGATCCTGTTCGAGAACATTGGAGGGGTTCACCGATAAAGTTGAGTCATCCACCGGCGCGCCGTCGGAAATNNATGCCCGCCTTCGCGGGCATGACTATCTTGGAAATGTATCTTTGACATATTAGGAATAATTTCCTACTATATACCCCATGAGAAACTGGACGCCCGAGGCGCGGGCGAAACAGGCGGCGCTGTGCCGCCGCCACAGGCCATGGGCCAAATCGACGGGGCCGCGCTCCGAAACCGGGAAGGCGGCTGCCTCCCAGAATGCCCGCAAACATTCCCTTGGCCGCCGCGAGTTGCGCGAATTCCGCGCGGTTCTTCGGCTCCAGCGCAATTTCCTGCGCGCGTTCATGGAGACTATGCCCCACCCCCCTCAAAACGGCCGAACGAACTGATAAGACCGAACCCTCCACCGTCATTGCGAGGAGCGCCAGCGACGAAGCAATCCAGCCCTCCCCGGCCCCCAAAATGGATTGCTTCGCTGACGCTCGCAATGACGATCCGGGTAATTCCGCCAATTTTTCCTGTAAAAAACAGGCACTTGCGTGTAATCTCAACCCCCATGAGCAAGAAGAAAAACAACAGCAACCAGATGTGGGGCGGGCGGTTCGAAGACCGGCCCGACGACATCATGCAGCAGATTAATGTCAGCATCGGCGTTGATAAACGCCTGTGGCGGCAGGATATTGCCGGGTCGCAGGCGCACGCCGAAATGCTGGGCCGCCAGGGCATCATCCCGAAATCCGACGCCGAGAAAATTATTTCCGGTCTCAGAAAAATTGAAAAAGAAATCGAGAGCGGCAAGTTCCCGTTCCGCGACGAATATGAAGACATCCATATGAATGTCGAGGCGCGGCTGCGCGAGCTGATCGGCGACGCGGCGGGGCGGCTGCACACCGCGCGCTCGCGGAACGACCAGGTCGCGACGGATTTCAGATTATGGACGCGGGATGCGTGCGCGGACCTGATTGCGAAGATCGAGGCGCTGCAATCCACGCTCAAAAAACTCTCAAGCAAACATGGCAAGGCCGTGATGCCCGGCTTTACGCATTTGCAGGCGGCGCAGCCGGTGACGCTCGGCTTGCATCTGGATGCCTATAATCAAATGCTGAGCCGGGACAAGACGCGGCTCCAGGATTGCGCGAAGCGGCTGAATGAAATGCCGCTCGGCTCCGGCGCTTTGGCGGGCACGCCGTACAAGATCGATCGCGCCTTCACCGCCAAGAAGCTTGGCTTTACGCGGCCGATGCCGAACACCATGGACGCCGTTTCGGCGCGGGATTTCGCCAACGAATTTTTGTTTGCCTGCGCGCAGACGGGCTTGCACCTTTCGCGGCTTGCCGAGGAAATTATTCTCTGGGCGACGCCGCAGTTCGGGTTCGTGACACTCAGCGATAAATGGAGCACGGGCTCCTCGATCATGCCACAGAAGAAAAATCCTGACGCGGCGGAGTTGGTCCGCGCTAAAACCGGGCGGCTGAATGGCAATCTGCTGGCGCTAATGACGATCATGAAGGGCCTGCCCCTCGCCTATAACAAGGACATGCAGGAGGACAAGCCGCCGGTGTTCGATTCCTATGACTCGGTCGTGCTCTGCATCGAGGCGACGAACGGCATGATTGGATCCGCCACGTTCAACACCAAGGCGATGCTCTCCTCCGCCGAGAAAGGTTATATCACCGCGACGCGGCTGGCTGACTGGCTGGTGATGGAGCTGGGATTGCCATTCCGGGACGCGCACCACGTCACGGGTAAAATCGTGAAAATGGCCGAGACGAAAAAAGTGCGGCTTGATGAGCTCAGCCTGAAAGATTTACAGGGCGTTGAGAAGAAAATTACTGCGGCTGTGTTTGAGGTTCTGAAGCTGTAGATGGCTGCACCGCGCCCGCGTGGACGGCAGATTCAGCAGGAACCAGCAAAGCAGATTCTTTATTCGCCACCGGGTGCTGGCGCATTTCAAATTCTTTCGCGTAATATTCCTGCGTCCCCCTGACCTTGATCCAGAAATCCGGTCCCATACGGAAAAAACTATATTCAAACCCATTGGATTTTATGCTATCCGGCTCAACTGAAAATTTATGCGGACTGAAACCCTGGAGCCCGTCATCCTTCGGCACATAAGCCTTCACAAAATCCAGTGCTTCTATTGCGCGAATTAATATTTGATCCATATCTTTTTTGCCGAGCACATCCAGATTTACTTTATGATACGTATTATTGCTGAAGCGTATGTCCATGAACAAAACACATTGTTTTTTGCCCTCGGAATCCGTTTCAAGCATTACACGCGTAATATCGGGAAGATCGTATCGTAAGCTTTGAATATATGTCGCAATTACTTCACGGTCGTATTCGCGCTGTTTTTTCTCCCGGGCAATACGTTCAGGAACAGTTTCTTCTGCCAGCGCAGAATTTATCCGGCTCCATACACCGCTGAAATAGTTTTTCATTGGAGCGTTGCTTCCATTTCAGCAGCAGGCTGAGGCTCAGGCAGGGATTGAGGTACAGATGGCTCACTTGGTTTCGAAAGCCATTCATGTTCGGCGCGAACTATAACAACGTCCGTAGGCATTTTCGGTCCCCAGGCAATTTGATAAATTTTTTGTCGCGGCCCCGCATATTTGCCGGTCTCGGTGATAGAAAAATTTCTGGGATTTACCCCCATAAGTAAGGAATATTCATCCCCTCTTGTGACGGTGGAAACAAGATTAAAGCCCAGCGCATCGATGGCACGAGTCAATTTAGTTGCGGAATTCCAGGCGTTTTGTATGAAATCAATGGGGACCACAACATAAGGCCCGTTCGGGTTGCGGAGATTTGTCTCCAACGCCAGAACTCCCGGGTTGTGCAGCGGAATATAGACCTCATTAATATTATCAATGGTAGCTTTTGCAGGCCCTCTATATCTTCTGAGCATTTCCTCCAGAAATTTTTCAGATATTTCCTGAAAGTCTGCGGCTCTTTGCTTGGCAATCTCTTCCGGAGAATTTCGGCCCAGAATGCTTTTTACGGCTATATAAAGTTCACTCAGTTTTTTCATTATGACAATATACCCATCCCGGCGGAAATTGCAACTAAAAGCCTGTAGGCGGTCTATAAAATATACATTAAAATGCCGTTATGAATCAGCAACTTCTGAAAATTTCGGGGCTTTGCGTCGATTTTAATACGTCCGAAGGCACCTTCCGCGCCGTCGATAACGTCTCGTTTAACATCGAAAAAGGCCAGACGGTGGCGCTGGTTGGCGAATCCGGATCGGGCAAATCGGTGACGGCGCTCTCGGTCATGCAGCTCCTGCCCTACCCGCGTGCGGCGCACCCGGCAGGATCGATTTTATTCAACGGCGAGGAACTGGTCGGCAAAAAAAATTCCTTCATGCGCACGATCCGCGGCGAGCAGGTCGGCATGATTTTTCAGGAACCGCAAAGCGCGCTCAACCCGCTGCACACGATTGAAAAGCAAATCGGCGAAGTTTTGTTCCTGCACCAGAACATGAAACGCCGCGAGGTGAATAAAAGAATACTGGAGCTGATGGATCTCGTCGGACTTTCGGGTTTAAAGAACCGACTCGGCGCCTATCCGCATGAACTCTCCGGCGGGCAACGGCAAAGAGTCATGATTGCCATGGCGCTGGCGAACAACCCGGAGCTGCTGATCGCCGACGAGCCGACGACGGCGCTCGACGTTACCGTGCAGGCGCAAATTCTTGAACTGCTGAACGATTTAAAAAAACGCCTGAACATGGCGTTGCTGCTGATCACGCATGATTTATCGATTGTCGAGAAAATGGCCGATTATGTCTGCGTCATGCAGAAGGGGAAAATCGTCGAGCAAAAAGAAACCAAGGCGCTGTTCGCAAACCCGGAACATGCCTACACGAAAATGCTGCTTTCGGCGCAGCCGCGCGGCGAAGCAATCAAAATTAAATCCGGCGCACCCGTGGTCTTACAGGGCAGCCACGTTAAAATCCACTTCCCCTTAAGCAAAAATTTCTTCGGCAAGACGACTGAATGGGTCAAGGCGGTTGATGATATTTCAATCACGGTGCGCGCGGGCCAGACGGTCGGCGTGGTCGGCGAATCCGGCTCGGGCAAAACTACGCTCGGCCTCGGGCTATTACGGCTTCTGAACGCGCAGGGCGAAATCATTTTTGACGGGCGCGATATTTCAAAATTCGGGCGGCAGGCGATGAAGCCGCTGCGCGAGGATTTACAAATTGTATTCCAGGATCCGTTCGGCTCGCTCAGCCCCCGCATGTCTATCGGCCAGATCATCGGCGAAGGTTTGCTCGTGCATCGGAAAAAACTTTCAGCGGCGGAACGTGAGCAGCTCGTGATCGGTGCGCTGGAGTCCGTGCATATGGACCCGGCGACGCGTCACCGTTACCCGCATGAATTTTCCGGCGGCCAGCGCCAGCGTGTGGCGATTGCGCGCGCGATGGTTCTTAATCCGAAATTCGTCGTGCTGGACGAGCCGACTTCGGCGTTAGATGTTTCGGTGCAGGCGCAGATTGTCGACCTGCTGCGTGAGCTGCAGGAGAAACATAACCTCGCCTATATGTTCATCAGTCATGACCTTCGCGTCGTGCGTGCTATGGCGCATGAATTGATTGTCATGAAAAACGGTGTCGTCGTGGAATCCGGCCCGGCGGCGGAGATTTTCGCCGCGCCGAAAGAGCCCTATACCCGCGCCCTGCTTGAAGCCGCGCTGAATTTACGGGCTGTCAAAGCCGCCTGATCTTTTTATTGACATATTATGTTTTCAGGCTCTATAAAGGCCTTATTGCAGAGAGGTTTTTATGCTTAAAACTACGTTTGACGGCAGAGTCGATCCGGCTGATTTTGCGAGCTGTGCCGAGGTCGTTGCCCATCGTCCAGAATCTTGGCCAGATGCGGTGAAAATCATAAGAGAAGCCAGCAAGCAGTACCGGGTTGGAATGGCGCTGTACGTCGTTGAGATCAGCGAAGATTTCGAGCTGCAGAAACGGGCTGCGGAGCTCGCTCTCGAATTTGTAGAAATTACCCCCGACACGGTCGACAAGGCTGTCAAAGAACTAGCTCAAGAAATTCGCCAATACCCCAACGGAGAAAAACTTTTGCACGCGCTTCAGCCAAAATTGCTGGAATTATACAGACGCGGCGATGAGCCGGCCATGAAGCGTGATATCTGACATTTTTTATATGAGTTACTGCGTAAGGAGTTTTTATGAGTAAGAAAAATAATCAAGAAGCCACCCTAAAAGAAGAAACCTGTTCTTTTCCCGGATTCAAAGAGTCGAACAATTTTTACGATTTCATCTATCAGCATCGTGAGCGTCCTGACCTGTGGAAAGCAGCAGAACCTTTAATAAATGAAAGCGGGCCTGCCCTTACCTGGTTCAGAGCATCCTTTGTTCTTTCCTGCGCAACGGATTCTTTGGTGAAAAAGAGAGCAACGTTAAGAATGGCGACAAGCGGGTATAAGCCTTTCTCTCCTTCCGGCATGGACTAATAAGCCGCCGAAACCCCTGAAAAAGGTGCAAAAGGCCAATTTCGTCAGTTTTTCCTTGCCTTACCCTGCCCGGGACGGTAGGAATGTCGAGTTTTTGAAACCCTGAAAGGAGTTGATCCCCTGTGGTCACAGTAAACGTAAGAGATAACAACGTCGATCAGGCCCTGCGCGCCCTTAAGAAAAAGATGCAGCGCGAAGGCCTTTTCCGCGAGATGAAGCTTCGTAAAAGTTATGAAAAGCCCTCCGAGCGTAAAGCCCGCGAGAAGTCCGAAGCGGTCCGCCGCTGGCGCAAGCTTGAGCGCAAAAAGAAAGAGCGCGACGGCTTCTAGGAGCCAATAGCTACCGCAAGTATTAAGAAAACCGCCCGTATAAGTTACAGGCGGTTTTTTTCTGGCCGTTTTTTCGTGGCCGGAATTCTGCTAAACTGGACTGACGGTGCTTTCATAGAGGTAACGATGACCCACGGCATAAAACGCTCCCTGCTCGGCCTGTTTACCCTGTCTTTCGCGGTATTCCCCATAGGTTTCGCCGGGGCGGAGGACTGGATGACCTTTACCTCGCCTTCGGGCGTTTACCAGGTCCGTATGCCGGAAGGGCTGAGAAGCTCCTCGACCCAGTTTTTAGTCGATGACGATCTTGCAGTGCACAGCGAGGAAACGTCCGTCCTGATCGACCAGCGTCCCTACCAGAACACGATGAAAAGCTACATCGTCAAGTTTGACCAGACATTTGGCCCGGCGCTTACCGGTGACAATGTGAGCCAGCTCCTGCATGAAGAATTCCAGAGCTACATCAATTATTATTCACAGTTTGACGGCGTGGTGAAACACCAGGACACCGAAGGCTATAACGGTCACTGGGGCGGCGACATCATGATCAGCTATAAAGACAAGGAGTTCGGCCAGCAGACAATCCGCGCGCGCATTCTTTACGGCGATGACACGCGCCTGCAGCAGATCATCATCGGCTCAGACGATTTGATGAATTCCTTCGCGACGCGCGATTTCATGGATACGCTGATCTTCGATCCGGGCATTTCAGTCGTCAAAGGCAGGGTTAATGAAAAATGGCTGACGATGGAATCGCCGACCGGTATGTTCACACTGCTGTATCCCGGCGAAAAAGCGCCGCCTTATTTCACGTCGCCGCCCAAAGCTTCGTGGGATGACAAAAATGAAATCGTCGCCGCTGTTTTCCACGACCCCGTGCGCAATGAAAATGTTTATTTCAACGTCTATGGCTACCAGTTCAACACAGATCTGGATTTTCCGGCCGTTCAGGAAATTCTGACCAAGCGCCACATTAATAAATACCGTAGTGCAACCAAGGGAATCCGGTTCGCCAAGGGCATTGGCGACCCCAAGGAAGCCGGCATGCTCAAATTCCCGTTCATGGAAACGACGTTCCCGATCAAGCCGCCGAAAAATCTTCCATACATTTCAAACATGCGCCTGCGGGCCTATCACATGGGGAAAAACATGCTCGTCATGGAGACGATGACGTCGAACGCGCTGTTTACATCGAGCCTTGTTTCCAACCTGATGGGCTTTGTGATTTTCCAACCTGACAAGATGCATGAAGCGGTGCAGCCCGCGACGCCGACCGGAGACGTTCCCGCGGCGATCGATACGACGCGTCCCGAAGACCAGCCATCCGTTCCCTCGAAGCTGCGACCCGGCCAAAAGGAATCGGACCCGAAACCGGTTATCAATTTGTCGCCGACGCCTAAGGAAACGGAGCCTAAAGAGCAGCAGCCTGAAGCTCCAGCCACGCCCTGACGGGTTTTTCGAGGCGCGGGCCGATGATTTTCAGTACCGTCTCATGATAGGCGTTCAGCCAGCTTAACTCGGCTCCGGTCAGCATTTCTTTTTTGATTAGCGCACGGTCGATGGGTACGAGGCTAAAGGTTTCAAAACCTAAAAGTTTTTTGTCATCTTCGCCCTCGCCAGCCTCGACAACCAGCACAAGACTTTCGGTGCGGATGCCGTAGGCGCCTTCCTTGTAATAGCCGGGCTCGTTAGAGAGGAACATTCCAGCCTTTACCGCCTCCGTGCCACGCGTCGAAAGACTCGCCGATTCCTCGTGCACCGAGAGATAACAGCCGACGCCGTGACCGGTGCCGTGCGAATAATCGAGCCCGGCACTCAACAATGCCGCCCTTGCCAATGCGTCGATGTGAACGCCATTCGTACCTTCGGGGAATTTCCCCGACGCAACGGCGATATGGCCTTTCAGCACCAGCGTGAAATGCTCTTTCATTTCTTCGGTCGGCTTGCCGATGGCGATGGTGCGGGTGATGTCGGTGGTGCCGTCGACATATTGACCGCCGCTGTCGAGCAGCAACAGTCCCGGCGGATTGATTTTCGCGTTGGTTTCTTCATCCGCGCGGTAATGGACGATGGCACCGTTCGCCGCCCAGCCGGAGATGGTCGAAAAGCTCGGGCCGCGATAGGAATTGTCTTTGCGCCTGAATTCTTCCAACCGGGCAACGACATCAAGCTCGGTCAGCGACGATTTATTATTATCCAGCCAGTAAAGAAAATTCACCAGCGCCGCGCCGTCGCGCACATGGGCGGCGCGCAGGGATTTTTGCTCAGCGGAATTTTTGATCGCTTTCGGGTCGACGCAGGGGTCTTTGAAATCAACCGCCTTGTTGTCCAATGCCTGTTTGAACCATACGGGCGAGCGGCTGAAATCAAGGCCGACAGGCCCCTCCAGCGCTTTCAAACGCGATTCAAGTTTATCGGGCGATACGATTTCCACATCAGCGCCGAGATGTTTTTTAACTTCCGGCGTGATTTTTTCCGGATGGACAAACCATTCCGTTTTGCCGGTGGCATGCAAAATCCCGAACGATAAAACGACAGGCGTATGCTCGACATCATTGCCGCGCACATTCAAAAGCCACATCAGGGAATCCGGCAGCGTGATCACGCAGGCGCTCAGATTTTTTTCCTGCAGGATTTTGCAGATAGATTTTCTTTTGGCGGCAGAATCCACGCCTGCAAATTCAATTGGAAAAATTTCGGCTTTTTCTTTGGGAAAGGACGGTTTGTCTTTCCACACATCATCGACGGGATTGGCATTTACAGGCTCAAACTTTATGCCCTTCTCGCCAAGCGTTTTTGCGAATTCCGTCGCCTGTTTCACCGTCAGCAGCCACGGGTCGTAACCGATGACATCATCTGGCTTCGCATTTTCCGCCAGCCATTTCGCTGACGTGGTTTGGGGGTTGTTCAGAAATTCGTAGAGGCCTTTATCGGCCTGCTGCGCGAGTTGGATGGTATAGCGCCCGTCGGTGATGATCGCGGCCTTGTCCGCCAGTACCAGCGCCGAACCGGCAGAACCGGTAAACCCGGTCAGCCATGCGAGCCGCTCGGCGTAGGCGGAGACAAATTCGCCCTGGTACTCGCTGATGCGCGGGACGATAAAACCCGCGAGGCCCTGTTTTTTAAGCTGCCCGCGCAAACCGGAGAGTTTTTCAGCCGCATTTTTCATGCCGGAATCTTATCCGTAAAACCCTTTATTGTCATTACGCGCGCGGCTAAACTACGGGAGTTATAAGAAGGAGCTCTATGCCCTACCTCATTCTCGCCATCGGCCTGCTCATCGGCATTTATGCCCTGTACCGGTTTTTCCTGACTGCGGATGTAAAGCAGATCAAGGCGCTCGGGCTTTCGATTTTCGCCGTGGTTATCGGCGTTGCGATTCTGATCCTTGCACTGACCGGCAGGTTCCCGGCGGCGCTGGCCCTCGTAGCCGCGCTGTTTCCGTTCTTTATTGCCTATCGCCGGGGCAAACAAAGCGGCGAGAGCCCGGCTTCAACCTCCAGCGCGGTGATGACCGAAAAGGAGGCCCTTGAGGTTCTGGGCCTTCCGCCCGGCTCCAACGTGGATGAAATCACCGCCGCCTTTAAAAAACTGATGATGAAAGTCCACCCGGACAGCGAGGGATCCGACTGGATGGCCGCTAAACTAAACCAGGCCCGCGATACCCTGCTGAAATAGGACCTGACTTGCAAAAAACCCTTAAAAATGCGAGACATATCGCCTATGGCTTACAAACCAGTTAAAAAAGCAGTCTTCCCGGTGGCCGGGCTCGGCACGCGCTTTCTCCCGGCGACGAAAGTCATGCCGAAGGAGATGCTGCCGATCAATGACCGGCCCCTGATCCAGCATGTTTTCGAAGAAGCACGCGAGGCCGGAATCGAAGAATTCATTTTTGTCACAGGACGTTACAAGGAAATGCTCGAGCAGCACTTTGATTTCCAGCCAGAGCTGGAAGACGTGCTTGAGAGCCGCAACAAGCAGGACATGCTGGAAAAGGTCCGAGATTCCGAAATTCCGGCGGGCAAACTCTTCCTCACGCGTCAGCCGAGGCCTTTAGGACTAGGCCACGCCGTCTGGTGCGCCAAGAAACTGGTGGGCGATGACCCCTTTGCCGTCCTCCTGCCCGACGACATCGTGCGTCACGGCACGGGCTGTCTGAAACAGATGGTTGAGGCTTATGAGCAGCATGGCGGGAACATTGTGGCGGTCCGGGACGTTCCTAAAGCGGACACTTCCAAATACGGGATACTCGATATTGCCTCCGACGATGGAAAGAACGTGAAAGTGAAAGGCCTTGTTGAAAAACCGGCGCCCGAAAAAGCACCTTCGACGTTATCAATTATCGGGCGTTATATCTTGCAGCCGGAGGTGTTTGAGCATCTTTCCGCTTTTGAAACCGGCGCCGGCGGCGAGATACAGCTTACAGACGCGATGGCGAAACTGATCGGCAAGCAGCCTTTCCACGGGCTACGTTTTGACGGTCAACATTATGACTGCGGATCGCGTCTCGGCTTCATCGAGGCCAACATCGCTTATATGATGAATGACAAAGGCATAGGCGCGCAGGTTAGAAAAGTAGTTAAAGCTTATGCTGCTCAAGAAAAGTAATCCGGCCCCGATGCCAGCCCCCGCCCATACATTCGATCCAAGTATTCTCCGCGAGTACGACATACGCGGCGAGGTCGACAAGACGCTTTCGGCAGAAGACGCCTATGCGCTGGGCCGGGCCTTCGGCACCTTCGTGCATCGCAAGGGCGGCAAGAGTGTTGCGGTCGGCTATGACGGACGCCTGAGCTCGCCTGAATTCGCAGGCGAGGTCGTGCGCGGCCTGTCGGAGACAGGGCTGGATGTGACCACTATCGGCCTTGGGCCCACCCCCATGCTCTGGTTCGCCGTCAAACACCTGAAAACCGACGCAGGCATAATGGTGACGGGTTCGCATAACCCGGCGGGGTTCAACGGATTCAAGATGACGCTGCAGAAAGAACCGGTTTTCGGGGCGCTTATACAGTCTATTGGCGACATTGCCGCAAAAGGCGACTTTTTTAATGCTTCCAGTGTGGGGAAAATCACCCCGGTTTCAATTCAGGCCGATTACATTGCCCGGCTGCTCCAGGACCTGACCGCCAGCCGCCCCCTGAATATTGCCTGGGATAACGGAAATGGCGCTGCGGGAGATGTTTTAAGCGACATTGTCGCTAAAATACCCGGAAAACATGTTACTTTGTTCCAGGACATCGACGGCACCTTCCCAAACCACCACCCTGACCCGACCGTCGACAAAAACATGGTCGATCTTCAGAAGGCCGTCCGGGAGAATAAGTGCGATCTGGGCATCGCTTTTGACGGCGATGGAGATAGAATTGGCGTCATTGACGAAAATGGCGACATTTTACGCTGCGATACCCTCCTCGCTCTTTATGCCGCCGAAATTATCGCCGAACGGCCCGGCGCGCCAATCATCGGCGATGTGAAATGCAGCCAAATCATGTTCGATGAAATTGAACGTTTAGGCGGCACGCCGGTCATGTGGAAAACGGGGCATTCACTGGTGAAGGCCAAAATGGCGGAAACCAAAGCCCCCCTCGCCGGTGAATTATCGGGCCATATTTTCTTCGCCGATAAATATTACGGCTTCGATGATGCGCTGTATTGCGCCGTGCGCCTGATCAATATCGTCGCCAAGGCTAAAGGCGGCCTTTCCAGTCTGACGAAACATCTGCCGAAAACACACTCTACCCCCGAAATCCGCGTCGATGTGCCGGAAGCTGAAAAATTCAAAATTGTGCCGAAGATTATCGCGGCCATGAAGGACAATAAAAATGTCGAGCTCAGCGACATTGACGGGATACGCGTTAAAACGACTGAGGGCTGGTGGCTGGTGCGCCCATCCAATACGCAAAGCTGTCTTTCGGTGCGCGCGGAAGGCAACAGTCCACAAGCGCTTGCTGCGCTCAAGGCCATGGCGGTGGAACAGCTCGAAAAACTTGGATATTCTCTGACCTTCGAACAGTAAAAGAAGGAAATGCCTATGAGCGCCAAACCCATCGACGTCGCGATGCTCGAAGTTCTCGCCTCGAAAATCTGCCACGATCTCATCAGCCCGATCGGCGCGGTGAATAACGGCGTTGAACTCATCGAAGATATGGGTCCAGATGCGGGACCAGAAGCCACAGCATTAATCGCATTCAGCGCGCAACAGGCTTCGGCAAAATTACAGGCGTTCCGCATGGCATACGGAATCGGCGGCGCGGATTCCAACATCAAGCCCGAAGACGTGCACAAGGCGATTGAACTCCTCATCACGCAGGATAAGAAAATAAAGCAGGAATGGAATCCGAATGGCGGGATTGGTGGTGCTACTCCTGCAAAAGGTTTTTCCAAGATCCTTATCTGCGCCATCCTGCTCGGCATGGAATGCCTGCCGAAAGGCGGAACGATTTCCGTGGTTCAGGGTTCTGATTCTGAAACGGCCATCGTCGCCAAGGGTGAAAATGCTTCCTTACGTGGCCAAACGGAAGAGGCCCTTGGCCTCAAACTGGATGCCCAAACGCTCGACCCTAAATATGTCCATGCCATGATGACCGGGTTGCTCGCCGAGCGCCACGGATTCAAGGTTACCGCGAAGGACAGCGGCCAGGGCTTTATCAGTATTACTATCAGGTCTTAATTCCTGCCTCCAGATCGTGTACAATCTGCGCGTGGGGAAGATGCATTCCAAAACCTGTCTTGTGGTGGATGACAGCCGCGTCGTGCGGAAGGTCGCGCGGCGTATCGCGGAAGAACTCGGCTTTGAATGTTCCGAGGCTGAAGACGGACAGAAAGCCTACGACGCGTGCAGGCAATCGATGCCGGACGCGATCCTGCTGGACTGGAATATGCCGGTGATGGGCGGCATGGAATTCCTGGAAAAACTCCGGCAGATGAAAAACGGCAAGCATCCGAAGGTCATTTTCTGCACGATTGAGAGCAAGCCAAAGAATATCCAGAAAGCCATGAAGGCTGGCGCCAGCGAATATATCGTCAAGCCGTTCGACAGCGAAATCATCAGGACAAAATTCAGCGCCGCCGGGCTGATCGCGAAAGAATAAATACTCTATATATGAGGGCGGGCCGCTTGCCAAAAGCGCGGTTTGGCCTTACAAAATCCTCAAGACCTTCAGCCCTGAGAACCCATGACAAGAGCCGCGAAAGCCATGCCCGTTTCACACGCCGTAAAGATTAAAAGAGCCCTGATTTCCGTCTCGGACAAGAACGGGATCGAGGATTTTGCAAGGGCGCTGGCGGGCCAGGGCGTCGATATCCTTTCGACCGGCGGCACGGCGGCGCTGCTTGCCAAGGCGGGAATTAAAGTCACCGAGGTTTCCGATCATACGGGTTTTCCCGAGATCATGGACGGGCGCGTCAAAACGCTGCACCCGAAAATCCATGGTGGCATTCTCGCCCGCCGCGATGAGGCGTCGCATATTGATGCCATGAAGAAACAAGGCATCGAAGATATTGATATGGTTGTCATCAACCTCTACCCGTTCGTGAAAACTGTGCAGAGCGGCGCGAGTTTTGAAGACTGCATCGAGAATATCGATATCGGCGGCCCGGCGATGGTGCGCGCGGCTGCGAAGAACCATGATTTCGTTTCAATCATCACCAGTGCGGATGATTACGGACGCGTTCTGGAAGACATGAAGGCGAATAATGGCGGCGTATCATACGAACTCCGCAAGGAACTGGCTGCGAACGCCTATGCGCACACGGCAGCGTATGATTCCGCGATTTCGAACTGGTTTGCGGGACAGAGCGGCGACCACCCGAAAAATTTCAGCGTGGCCGGAACACTCAAGCAGGTTTTGCGCTACGGCGAGAACCCGCACCAGACGGCGGCGCTTTATGTAGACGGCGGCAAACGCCCCGGTGCGGCATTAGCTACGTTCCTGCAGGGCAAAGAGTTGTCCTATAATAACCTGAACGATACCAACGCGGCGTTCGAGCTGGTTTCGGAATTTGAAAATCCTGCCGTTGCCATCATCAAGCATGCCAATCCATGCGGCGTAGCATCCGGCAAGGATATGCTGAGTGCTTATAAATCGGCCCTGCTCTGCGACCCCGTGAGCGCATTCGGCGGGATTATCGCTTTGAACCGCCCGCTGGATAAAGCGACGGCGGAAGAGATTACGAAGATTTTCGTCGAGGTGATTATCGCGCCAAGCGTCGATAAGGACGCACTTGATATCCTCAAGAAGAAAGACAAGATCCGTGTTCTTGCCACGGGCGAAATGCCAAAGCGCGAGTTACTGCCCCGCATCATTACCCGTATCGCGGGTGGGTTTTTAGTTCAGGATGCCGACGGCGTGCACATCACGAAGAAGGATTTAAAAGTCGTCACGAAGCGCGCGCCCAGCGAGCAGGAGCTGAACGACATGCTGTTCGCCTTCACGGTGGCCAAGCATGTTAAATCGAACGCGATTGTTTACGCGCGGAATGGCGCAACGGTTGGAATCGGTGCCGGGCAGATGAGCCGCGTCGATTCATCGCGCATCGCGGCATGGAAAGCGGGCGAAGCAGCGAAAGGTGCGGGCCTGAAAGAATCGCTGGCAAAAGGTTCTGTCGTTGCATCTGACGCATTCTTCCCGTTCGCCGACGGTTTGATTTCTGCCGCAGAAGCAGGCGTCACTGCCGTCATCCAGCCGGGCGGTTCGATCCGCGACAACGAAGTCATCGCGGCCGCCGACGAGCGCAGACTCGCGATGGTGTTCACCGGCGTCCGTCACTTCAGACATTAATCATTGAATCAACGACTTCACGGAAACCCTTATGGCATAAGGGTTTCATTAACGTTTCGTTAACTTTTGGCTGAAGAAAAATTTGCAGGTTTACCCCAAAACAGGTATCATGTGATTAACGTATAAAAAAAATATAAGAGTAACAGCGGTTTAATAAGAGGGTATGCAGATTGAAAACCATCGGTTTTTCTCCCGAATATAAAAAGGTTTCAAGCACATATCCTTCGGCAGGCAAGTAAGGCTCGCGGAGCCTTTCGCGTTTGCATTTTGAAAGGTGTGTTTGAACATGTGGTGGCTACTTAAAACAGCTTTGATGGGTGCAGGCGCTCTGTGGGGTGCTAAATCCATTAATGATGCTACAGGCGGCAAAGCCGCAGAGATTGCGAAGCAAGCCTCACAGAGCGCTATCAAGAGCGTTGCTGGCTATGCTTTTGATGATAGCTCCAAGCCCGAAACCAAACCCGGCGGGAAACCCGAGACTAAGCCCGAAGCCGACGACAGCAATTTTCTTCAAGATGCTCTTAACTTCCTGGGTGATAACAAGGGAGGACTTAGCACTCTTATGGCCGCAGCAACACTGTGGTGGAAAGGGCCGGAATTAACCAAGGATCTTGCTTTCTGGATCATGGTGGGATCCGCCGCTTATCTTGCCTATCAAAACTGGCCCAAGAGCAGCTTCAATAATGCAGCGGCCAACCCGGAAGCAGCAACACCGGACGCTCATGCGAAACTAAATCTTGGCCAAGAGGAAATGGTGCCTACTGGGCCGTAAAATTTAAAAAATAAAAAAACTAAAAAGACCAAGAACAAGAGCCCGGCAAGGGACCCCATAAAAAGGTCAAAAGAATAAAAAGCGGTTTGTGTAATAAGAGAGAAGTGTAATGGCAGACGCCATAGACGATACAAAGGAAAAGTCACCGGCTGAGTTCTGGGAACAGGCAAAGCTTGGCTATGACCACAAGATTTTTAAAGAAGCCAAGCAGCCTGTCGATTCCTTAAGATCCAACGAGTCCTTCCTCAAGGCCGCGGCCCACGTCTATGAGATGAAAAACGGCGAGTCGTGGGAAAAACACTGCCGCGACAAGAACATCGATCCGAAATCGCAAGCCGCAGACAAACTGCTCGGTGAATATGGCATCGACACGATGCGCTGGTTCAACAACACCACGGCATCGGCGGCCGACCTGATCGGCAGCGGTGACAGCTCCATCGCAACGATGTACCAGCTCAAGAAAAAAGAAACTACGAACGAACAGCGCGCTGCGTTCCTCTACATGATGCAGGCTTTCGAGCATACCGAAGGCTCGTTTTTCAGCATGGGTACGGTTTACGGCCTCGGCCAAGGCCTGACCGACGCGACAAACCTGGTTGGCCTTGGTATCGGTGCTTTTACCGGCGGCGCCGGCACGGTCGCCGTTCAGGCAGCAAGAACCGCCGGACAAGCGGGACTTAAATCCCTGCTCGTCCAATCCGTCAAATCCATGAGCATGAAGAGCCTTGCGACCGCGGGCGCGGAAGGCGCGATCGCGGGCGGCACGCAAAATTACATTGAACAGAATGTTCAAATGCAAAAACTTAATTCTAACGGTAAAACCTTCCAATACCAGCAGGGCCTCGACGCGGGACAAGTGGGAACCAGCGCTGTCTGGGGCTTTGGCTTTGGTGCCGGACTCGGCGCGACCGGTAAAGTATTAAGCGACAGTTTTTCATGGGCGGCGAAAAAAGGATTTTCTCCAACCACTAATGTCGCGCAGAACAACCCGACAGCCCCCTTTATAGTGACGCCTTATGAGACATGGATTCATAAAATTATACACCACGATCCATTCCTGAAAATGAACAGGTACTTCATAAGGTGGCATGGTAGTTACCAGGGACAGAAAGTTACGATAAGCACCAATAGAGCGGCACACTTAAACCTGCCCATCAGGGATTTGTTCAGCCATAAATTTCTGAACCCGATCATTTATCATTTCGACGACCAGGTCAAAAAAGCCGACCTGATCGAGCCCATCTTTAACTTAAGGCGGGAACTGGATGATTTAAGAATCCAGATGAAAAGCGCCGGCGATCCAAATACCGTTCAGGCCCTTACCAATCAAGTAGAAAAAAAGGTCAAAGATTTTTCTCAAAATCACGGCTCCAAATTTCTGGCATTAAAAAACGACCTGCAATATTTAAACGATCAGATAGATGCATTAGCCAGAAGATATGATACTGATCCAGACTATAAAGGCGGTGTCGGCACAGGCCGGGCGGGACTGGATATTGAACAAATCAACACGATAAAAAACTGGCTGAGCCATGCCAACGAACTTTGCGACGTTGCCCAGGATCCCGCAGCTTTTTTAAATAAATATAATGCGAACCGGCAAATCTACAGCGACCTGTATCCAAACAACAGGGAGAAAATGGCCGCCAGCATCACCGGTGCGTTCCAGCATTATTTATTGATGGCCGCAGATGCCGATTTGCGGCTTAAAACCCGCGATCATACAGGCTGGGCGCCAGCACCGTTTGTAAAAAACAGAGGCATTCTTGGCAGCGAACTCGCGGTCTGGAAAAAAAAGCTCGATCAGGATCTGGCCAGCGGGAAGATCACGCGGCAAGACTATGATAATAGTTTTGGATTTAGAAGCGCCATCAGCGACGGCGACGACGGTTTTGCCGCCGGCGGAGATTTCCATCACCACAAAGCGCTGCTTCAAAATATTTTCAGGTTTGAGCGCGAATTAAAAGACACCTATTACAACCCTCACATCCGCACGCGGACCATGAAAAACCTGGCTGCAGGTAACGACAGCCCCGACAACATGGAAAACTTCGGCATCGTCCTGACTACCCTTTTTGAAAAATATAAAAAACTGGGTAACGGCACGCCTGACAACGCCAAGCTTGCGGACGAAATCGCCGGTAAAGCCTTTCAATCTTATGAGTGCGGAAGGGAAGGCGATTTTTTTAACTCTCTCCGCCGCGTGGCCATGCAGCAAGGTATGGATGGCGCACTGTATTCGGTGCCGCAGGAACTTGGCCCGCGCATAAAACTTTTGGAAAACCAATCCTATAACACGACAGGGAAAGATGCCCACATAAGACATTTTGTGGATCTGATTGCTTCATTGGCGGCTGCAACTGACCACTCGCCGGAAGTTCACGGCAGACGTCACTGGTCGTCTATTGTAGAAAAATATACGAGAAAGGCATTCGCGGCGCGGATTGCTCCTGATACCGGCGTATTGGGTGTTCCGGGCATGATCGACTATGTGAAAGCCCCTCTGCAACACATGAGAAGCAATATTACAGCAACACTCACAGGCGCAGAGGTTGTAACAAAGCCAGGCAAAGATGCTCTCGGCCGCGATATCATAGAGCATAGTTTCAAATATCACTGGTGGAACCCGCCGCCCGAGAAAGCGACAAAGACCGAAAGACTCTGGCATGAATTAACCGCCCGCAATTCGGCGATAACCTGGATGGCAACTCCCGTGACGCTGCCATTGCGCGTGCTGGGACAAACCAAAGATATCCTTAACCCCGTCTGGCATCATACGTGGCGCACATTTGCACTGGCTGGCGGTGGAGCAACGCTTGCGGCAGCGGGGCAAGGCGTCTACGACATGAACAACCCTGATAATACAAACCACTTTGTTGGGGATGCTGGAAAAGCGGTTCTTAGGGGAGAGCTGCATGCATTGGACTGGGTTTTCGGCACGCCGATCCGCGGCAGCATCTGGGTCGGCGAAAGACTGTTCAACCACTCTCTCAATACACAGCTTGCGATAGGGGGTTATGCAACCGGCTTATACAAACCCGATCCGAAAAAAGGTCTCTGGGATAATTTGACTCCGACTTTCGTGGATTCCAACGCTATCGGATCCTGGGCCTGGAACACGCCGCTTCCCTTGGGCTGGCTTGACGGCAGCAGCGCGGTTCCGGTCGCGGCTGCCATAACACCGCAAACGCCTGAACCACCCACACCTGCAGCCACGCCGCCTACCGTAAGTCAAACGCAAACGCCGGGACANNGGAACTTTAACCGAGCAGGAAAAAGAAAAAGCGCTGGCAGAACCCAAACAAAAAGCCAGGGACGAATTGCGTATGTTCGGCCGCTCGGTCGCCAGCCTGACGAATGCCATCGCTGACGACGGCAAGTGGACGGAAGGCAGGCAAAAAGAAGTCGCGAAGCTGGTAAAACAGCGCGACGAACTCGAAGCCGTGCTTGCGACACTTAAACTCGGTAATTTCGCGCAGAATATTTTCGACCATGCCAGCGATGCACTGAAATCCCAGCTTCTTAGCAATATGACGCAAGGCAGGCCGAGCCGCATCGCGACTTTCCAGGAAGTTGAAAACGCAAGACAGTATGAGTATGGCGAGAAAGTCAAGAAATGGTATGATCAGGTTCGCGCCTTAAATCTTGATATCGAGCAAAAAAAGAGCTGGAGCGAGGAGAGCAAAAAACTCCCGGCCAAACTGAAAGCCGAGCATGATGCGTTTGTCGGCGACGTCGCTTTCCTGCGCAAGGATATACAGGAGATCGACAAGAGCGGCATGGACATGCTGAAAACACTGATCGGCGCTGCTGAAGCCACCAAATACGGAAACGTTGTAAGAACCACCGCTCCCCCGGCGGATCCGGCAGCGGAACAGCAGCGGCTGGAAGAAGAAAAAAGAAAAGAAGCGGAAGCGGCAGCGGCGAGACAAGCCGCCGAAGAAAAAGCCAATAGAGATGCGCTGGCAAAGCAGCAAAGAGACGGCGGCGACGCTTCGGGCAATATCTCCACACCTCCGGGCAGCGGCAGCAGCTCTTCAGCCACAACGCCGCCGCAAACTCCGGGACAAGTCACTCCGCCGAAGCGGACTGCCCCGCCTGCGCCCGGCAGTGAAAAAAGCGTGGGCGAGCACCTCGGCGATGTGTGGAATTCTTTCTCAGAATACACAGGCATTGATAACAGCGGCGGATCTGGCGGCAATTCGCTAGGCAACGCGTTTGGCGCTGCCGTATCGGGTGGTTTCAGCTGGCTGGGAAATACTTATTCCCACATTAAAAACAAGCCGGGCGGCGGCGGGCGTACGGTGATACGCGATGTCGGTGCCGGTATCGGTGCGATTGTTGCCGCATCGACGCTTATCAGTCCCTTCTGGGATAAAATGTGGGTCGGCCAGATTCCAATCGTCGGTTCGCTCCTGAAGCTGGGTTCCGTGGTTGTACTCTTCATGCTCTTCCGCAAGGGCCTGAACGAAATGATGGATCCCGCGCCTCCATTGGAGCCCGCGGCGAGCGTCATGCAACAAGACGGCGGACGCGCTACCGAACGCCGCAGCTATCTGCCGCGCTTTGAGGAAGGCCAGCCTGTTGTCCATACGCAATCGCACAGCGGCGGCACGCCGAGTAAATCGACCGTCATCTATTGGGATGCGGCTGACGAAAACGCGGCGAAATCTATCGCCATCGATATGAAAGCGGGCAAGCCCGTGGTGCAGATCCGCACGGACAACGATCAGATCTATATATCAAGGGGCATTGTAAGCCAGGAAACCGTCACCCAGAGCGCGGCCCAGATCAAAGGCAACATCAATGTACCTTTCGACCGCCTCAACGAGTATGGCGGCATGGCCAAAGATCTTCAATTCGAAGCGGTCAGCCATGTCGGCGGCGACAGCTTTGTCGCGAAAATCGGCGACAAGAACCATCTCTTCGCCCTCGATCAGGGCAAGACATTCGCCGAGCTGACCCTGGAGCGCTAATGGGCAAAACAACTGAAAAACGCTGCAAAACTAGCGCTTTATCCCCGGAAAGGCGGATGGTATGATGTTATACAGGGACATCGCACCCGGTATCCCGCATGAAGCTGTTCTGGCGCAATTGATCATGTCTTCCGAAGATACAGGCAAAAAAGGCTCGATAAAAAAAGACTGGGACCCGAAAGGAAAATCGGGATCGGGAAAGCCTGCGCTTTTTCTGCCGGAGGAAATGGACATCTACTGCAACAAGGTGACGCGCGAAGTTTTTATTTTTCACGGCAAGGTCGTCGATTACGAGAGCCTCGATTATCTCGAATACAACCCAGCAGATTACAGCGTCGAGGTCGTTTTGAAGGACGGCAAGCGCATGGATCTCGGTGTAAAGATTCAATGGCTGGTGCGCCCCTACTTCACGAAGGCGCAGGAAATCATGATCGTGCAGACGAAGGACGGAGAATCCGTGAACGGAACAAGTGTCCTGATAAAACACAAAGAAAAAAAATAGAATTAGAAAAATATTAATTTTGCGAAGAATAAAAAGCGTGTGTTACGATATTAATAAGGCGGGTAAAAAAGAGGGTAACGGTAACGTTACAACAGTGATATGCTGGAACCCATGACCGAACCCTCAGTACCATATACGGAACGCCCGCCAGTCGGTAACCTGACGGATTTTGTCGTCGGCATTAACGAGACGAACCGGCTGGATATCGAAGTTGCGGTTAAACAGAGTGGCAAGGTCGTCGTGTTTCACAGCCACCCTTTTAAAAAAGAAGTTTCGTGGTTTGAATTTGACTTGGCTACGAACAAACTGGATTTTGTGATTGATAATGGTGAAGTTCGGGATATCGGCCTCCCACTAACTCAGGATGTGGCCAAGCATATGCAGAACGCGCACCAGATCTTAATGGTTCTAATGGACCCGAAGACGGGAGAGGCATCAAACGGAAATTATGTCCCCCTGATCATCCATAGAAGTGAGACCTGAGTTAATCAGGCTTTAACAAATAGAGTGGTAATATATTTAACATAAAAGAGGTGTGAAATGAACGACGAAATAACCGCAAGAAACAGCTTTGGCATCACGCTGAAGGACGCTTTCAGAACAGCGTCTTTTGGTGGCGATAAACTCAGCCTTGATACGGTTGACCCTGCTATGGCGCCAAAAACACCCGGCCTTTAAGGCTTACTAACCACACCAGGCGCGGATGATCTTCCCGCTTTCGTTCAGGTCGAAATTGATCCGGCTCGGGCTGAAATCCTGGGTCATCATGGAGCCCGGCGGTAATATACGATAAGGGCGGTTCAACGGCTTTATAGCCGCCTCCAGAGCCGCATCGGCTGGCTTTCCCATCCACTCATTGAAGTCACAAGGCGTCGCCATATCCCGGCGGTGGGCTGCATTTTTATCATAAACAGCCGGGGCACCGACCGCGCCGTCGGGCGCATGTTCGATGACCTTTGGCGGCTCCTTGGCGGGCCCTACATCCTCGTTCGCGAAGGCGACGTAGAAGCACAGCACTACGGGTAAACCGAGCAGGAAGAACCACAGGATCGGGCTGCGCATCATCTGGTTATCCCGGTTAAGGATGTCCTCGATGGTTTTCTCCTTTTTGGGAGGCTTCGTGGCTTCGGGTTGATCGGCCATGGGATGGTCCTTTCGGGGCTTGAAATCTGTCCCAAATACCTATCAGAAGCTTGTATTTTGCGCAACCAGCCCTTATTCATATGGCGCAATGACAAAGCCTTTAGAGCATATTCGCAACTTCGCCATCATCGCCCATATCGATCATGGAAAAAGCACCCTCGCCGACCGCCTGATTCAAACCTGCGGCGGGCTGGAGGCGCGCGAGATGACCGAGCAGGTTCTCGATAACATGGACATCGAGAAAGAGCGCGGCATTACGATTAAAGCGCAGACTGTGCGCCTCGCCTACAAAGCCAAAGACGGCGTTGAATACCAGTTGAACCTGATGGACACGCCCGGCCACGTGGATTTTTCCTACGAGGTTTCGCGCTCGCTCGCGTCGTGTGAAGGCTCCCTCCTCGTCGTGGATGCATCGCAGGGCGTCGAGGCGCAGACACTCGCCAACGTTTACCAGGCGCTCGACAACAACCACGAGATTGTCACCGTCATCAACAAGATCGACCTGCCCGCCGCCGACCCCGACAAGGTCGCGCAGGAAGTCGAGGATGTCATCGGGCTGGATGCGTCCGAAGCCGTGCAATGCTCTGGCAAATCCGGCATCGGCATTCCCGGCCTGCTGGAGGCCATCGTTACGAAACTTCCCGCGCCGAAGGGCGATTACAACGCACCGGCCAAGGCGCTACTGGTTGACAGCTGGTACGATGCGTATCTGGGCGTCGTCATTCTCGTGCGCGTCGTCGACGGCTATTTGAAAAAAGGCCAGAAAATCCGCTTCATGAAGGCAGGCACCACGCGCGAGATCGACCGCGTCGGGATGTTCACACCCAAGCGTGTCCTGCTCGACCAGCTCGGCCCCGGTGAGATGGGTTTCATCACCGCTCAGATCAAAAGCATTTCGGAGACGAAGGTCGGCGACACGATCACTGACGACAAGCGCCCGTGCGACGAGGCCCTGCCCGGCTTCAAGCCCTCGATCCCGATGGTTTTCTGCTCGCTGTTCCCGGCGGATGCGAGCGATTTCGAGAAGCTGAAAGACTCGCTTGGTAAACTGGCTTTGAATGACTCGTCGCTGCATTACGAGATGGAAAGCTCGCAGGCGCTTGGCCTCGGTTTCCGCTGCGGCTTCCTCGGCCTGCTGCACATGGAAATCATCCAGGAAAGATTGGAACGCGAATTCGATCTCGACCTGATCCCGACCGCGCCGAGCGTGGTTTACAAAGTTCACAAAAACGACGGCACGCATATCGACCTGTATAACCCGAGCGACCTGCCCGACCAGGTTTACATCAAGCATATCGAGGAGCCGTGGATCAAAGCCACCATCCTCACGCCAGATGAATATCTCGGCGGGTTGCTGAAGCTCTGCCAGGACCGCCGCGGTGTGCAGAAAGAACTCACCTATGCCGGCGCGCGTGCGATGCTGGTCTACCGCCTGCCGCTCAACGAAGTGGTGTTCGATTTCTACGACCGTCTCAAATCCATCTCACAGGGTTATGCCTCGTTCGATTATGAGCTGGACGGTTATACCGAGGGCGAACTGGTGAAGCTTGATATTAAAGTCAATGACGAGCCTGTCGATGCACTCACCATGATTGTTCACCGCTCGAACGCCGAGACGCGCGGGCGTGGCATGTGCGAGCGGCTCAAAGACCTCATCCCGCGCCAGATGTTCAAGATCGCCGTGCAGGCGGCCATCGGCGGCAAGATCATCGCGCGCGAGGATATCTCCGCCATGCGCAAGGACGTCACCGCGAAATGTTACGGCGGCGACATCACGCGGAAAAAGAAACTGCTCGAGAAGCAGAAAAAAGGCAAAAAGAAAATGCGCCAGTACGGCAGCGTCGAGATTCCGCAAAGCGCATTCATTAACGCCCTCAAAATGGGCGACGATAAAAAATAATCCACTGCGTCATGCCCGTCTGCGTTTTACGTCACCCCCGCCTCGCGCGGGGGTCCATAAACCGGAACACGCAGTCATGAAAAAGAAATTCTGTGTCTATATCCTGACCAATAAAATGTACGGCACGCTCTATGTCGGAATGACTTCCAGCCTGCCCAAAAGAATTTGGGAACATAAAAACAAGATTGTCGAAGGCTTTTCCCAAAAATACGACCTGGATAAACTGGTTTATTATGAAGTCCATGAAAACGCAGAATCCGCCATAAAGCGCGAAAAACGCCTGAAAAAATGGGACAGGAAATGGAAAATAGAGCTTATTCAGAAACAAAATCCCGATTGGCAGGATCTGTTTGAGACTATAGCATCATGACAAATTATGTATGGATGCCCGGTCAAGCCGGGCATGACGAAAAAGGAGATGATAAATGACACGCTTTATTTTTATAGTTACCCTTCTTCTTTCCTTTTCCGCGCACGCGCAGCCAGCTGGATTTACTTCAGATTGTAAAGATCCACGAACAACCATTGAGACCAATTATTGCCTTGCGAAAGAATTGGATGAACTGAAAAATAAATTTGAAAGCGTTTACGAGAAAGCGAAAGAAAGTGCAAAAGGATGGGATGGATCTCAACAAAGCAGACTACACACTTCTTTTGCCGAAAATTTTTCTGCCTTAGAAAAAAGCCAAAAATCTTTTGAAGATTATTTAAAGAGCGAATGTCTCAGGAGACGTGTTTTAGCGGGTTCTGGTAGTGGGGCAGGAACAACTGAACTTTCCTGTGAAGTTAATTTGTTAAGGCGTCGCATTGAGGAGATAGAGCCATGACCACCTCAAAACCAGACGTTCCGAACGTCATCATGCTGCCGCCGATACTGATCTTTTTTCACGTCATCGCGGGGATCGTGCTCGACTTTCTTTACCCGCTCAATTTCGGTCATGCGTGGGGCTGGCTTGGCCTCGTCCTGCTGCTCTCGTGCTTCGGCATTATCGCGTGGTGCAAAAAACTGTTCGAGCGCGCGGGCACGCCTGTGCCGCCGAACCAGCCCGCGACGGCGATCGTCACGACCGGCGCTTACGCTTACTCGCGCAACCCGATGTATCTGTCCTTCATGATCGGTTATGTGGGATTGTCGCTGCTAGCCGATGCGCCGGCGATGCTGCTGCTCGGCTTCGTGCTATTTTATTTTTTAGATCAGCGCGTCATCGCGCCCGAGGAAAAATACCTGAGCGAAAAATTCGGCACGGTCTATACCGATTACAAGGATGAAGTCCGGCGCTGGATTTAATTAAAAAAGCCCTTTCGCCCCGGCCCGCTTTTGGTTATAAGAAAATTATCCTAAACATTTTTCAAGGACTCATAACATGAAAAGATCAATATATCTCACATTCCTTGCGCTATTTGCGTTAACCGCCTGCAACACGACGCGCGGCATTATTGATCCCCTCACCCTTGAAGAACGGGCAGGCTACGGCCTCAGCGCCGTGCAGGTTAAGTACAACCCTGTGACCGCTGAAAAAACAAGGCTGCTGGACGAGCAGGCCCTCGCGAAAGAGACGGACTCGGATGCGCCGTACAGAAACCAGCCTCTCAATAATGTTCTGAGCCAGATCGTAACCCAGGAGCTTCAAAAGCGCGGTTTCCAAGGCCCGAAGAAAGCCAATATTCTGATCGAGATCGATACCCTGAAACTCGCCAGCGCCATGCAATCGATTCTGATTGGCGACATGGATCAGCTTGCAGGAACGGTTATCGTCCAGGATGCGGCTACAGGCTCCAAACTCGCGGAGTTCTATATTGACTCCATTCGTGGAAGCAGCGGTTTGCTCGGCCTTGCCATCAGGGGGAGCGGCGTAAGAGAAAAACTGAGCGCCGATTTTGCCAAAAGAATTGGCGACCATTTTGCTTTGCCTAATGCGCAAAACCAACAATCCCTACCCAAGAACAGGCCTGCCAATGCCGGGAACTAGATTTTGGCAAATAACTGGATGCCTGTTTTTTCTGACAGCGTGCCAGGCAACAACCGCGGATTACAAAAATCTGAACACGGCGCATCTTCAGCCTGTTGCAGCACGAAGTTCCAAAAATATATCTGTTGTTGATATTGCAAAACTGAACCACGAGCCAACCCGGATTGGGATTTATTGCAGCGCATATCATCCAAACCAGCAACTCGGGGAAGCGCTGAAGGAAAGGCTTCAGGCGCTTGATAAAGACGGGGTGCTTTCAGAAGGAAACATCTCCGGAGATGTAAACATCGCCTTCAACGACGCCCGCAGCGATTTCAGATGTTACATGACCCAAGGTACAAGCGGCATTTGCCAGGCGCGCCTGACTGTTGAAGGCACAATCAATGGACAGAATTTCTCTATCCATGAAGAAGGTTTATCGAACGATGGCGGCATGTGCGGGGGCGTGGGAAAATCCCTGGTTGATGCCGGACTAAAAGCCATCAGCAAAATAGAAAAAATGGTCACCAGATAAGGGATTAATCCGCCTGCTGGCTCTGGACGTCCGCATCGCCGGGAAGGCGGTCGAGGAGACCGACGGCGCGGCTGACATGCGCGAGGGTCGGGAAATGCTGCTGCGGCATGGCGCGGAAAGCATCAAGTGCTTCGTGCGACGCGTCGTTCTCAAGTGCGTATTCCACGATCTCGGCGCGGGTGGCCGGAAATTTCATGCCGTCAATCAGTTCTAAATAATTGATCGCCATATTTTTCCTCTTTCAGGTTTATATCTCATTATAAACCCGCAGCGTGCACGCGGCAACAGAAGAGATGCGGAATTATCAGCAGCTCCCGCGAAACGACTGAAAAAACTAAATAAAATTTTTGGAAATTTTATTTCACAATTGCGCAGGCGATGCGACCACCGGCATTGCCGGAAGGCTGGGTTGTGTAATCGTCGGCTTTTTCGTGAATCATCAAAGCCGTGCCGTTATCCGCGACCATTTCATCAAGCTCGGCTTCCTCGTTGAAAATTTCGGTGTTTAAAGTGCCGTCAGGAAGGATAGTTAAATTAGGCATGTCGCCTTCGTGGTGCCCATCTTTTGCGAGGTATCCATGCTCGTCGCTGTCCGGGTTGTAATGGCTGCCTGCCGATTCAAAATGTGCCGCGCCGTCGCAAACGCCATTTTCATGAATGTGGAATGCGTGCTCGCCGGGCGAGAGATTGCGAAGGTTGAGTTTTATCAGCAGGCCGCTGCTGGTGTCGGTCAAGGTTGCCGTTCCCGTTTCAAGACCTTCGGGATCGTTGAAGGTCACGGTTTTTCCTGATGCCGGAGCTACAGCAGGCGCTTCGCCAGCGATTGCGATGCCTGAGACGGTGCTTAAGAGAACTGCCAGTACCAATGCGAATTTCATACTGCCTCCATTTATCATTATGAACCAATTGCTGAAGCTGCCAATGGTTCCATCAGCGCAGCGACGTGGCCAGCATGCCGTCCGCCGCGAGGCGCTCGACCAGTTCGCGCCCGTAATTCGCCGCGACATCGTCGAAGCTCATGCCTGTGGGACCGCGTGTGGTGAGATCACCTGCCCATGCTTTCCTGTAATGCGGCAGGGTGAAAAGAATGGCTTCGTAATGCGATTCCGGTTCCTCGAGAATGAGCGAGGGTTCGTCATAGAAGAACGGATCGTCGTAGCCGTGGCGGCCATGACGCCAACCCCGGTGATGCCAGGGACTATTGCGGTAGCGGCTGCCTGGGATGTAATCGCGCACGATTTGTTTTTCACGGGGGTGGATTTCGAGAACTACAGCGGCACCCGTGTTCATGATTTTACGTTTACGGGCCTGTTCGCCCGTATCACGTGTCGGCGGCAGAACATCGATTGATGCCGTGGCCGGGATGCCGATGCGCTGCGCCTCGGCGACCGCGCTGCGTTCAATCGCTTCTCGTTCGGTTAAAGAGCCTGCCCTGGCGTCGATCACCAGCGAGGAGAAACCGCCGCCGGTAAAGGCCGGGTCGGTGAAGCTTGAGCCGCGCGTCGCCGTCACCTGCGCGCAGGCGGCCAGCAAAAGCACCGGGATCATTAAAAACGCTGTTTTCATTCTATAAAACTGGGCTGAAGGGTTCCTGTAGTCAATACGCAGCCAGTATGCTATTTCATGCGGCATGAAAACTCTGGGTCAAGTGATTGAGAATGCAGCGGAACGCTTCGATGAGGCGGGCCTCGTGTTCGGTCATGGGACGGATAATGCCTTCGACGAGGCTGCCTTTATCGGGATGGAGGCGCTTGGCTACCCGGTTGATGCCGTGCTCGAGGAAATCTGGCCGCGCGAACTGACGAAGGCTGAAGAAGATAAGATCGAAGGACTTGTGAAGACGCGGATTGAGAAACGGATTCCCGCGCCATACATGTTCAACAAAACCTATTTGCAGGGTTTGCCCTTTTACGTCGATGAGCGCGTGATTGTGCCGCGTTCGTTCATCGCGGAATTGATTAATCATGAGGACGGGTTTTCGCCGCCGGGATTTCCGAAGGACGTGAAAAACGTTCTTGATCTCTGCACAGGCTCCGGGTGTCTTGCCATTCTTGCGGCGCATGTCTATCCGGACGCTCATATCGATGCGGTGGAATTATCGCCTGACGCTTTTGCGGTTGCGCAGCGCAATGTGAAGGAACACGGGCTGGAGGATTGCATCACGCTCTATAACGGCGATCTGTTCGAGCCGCTTAAGGGGAAAAAATACGATCTCATCATCACCAACCCGCCCTATGTCGACCAGGCCGGGATGGACGATTTGCCGCCAGAGCATAAATTCGAGCCAGAAATGGCGCTCGGCCTGTGCGGCGCGGACGGACTTGATATCGTCCGTAAAATAATGGAACAAGCGCCGGATCATTTGACTGAAAAAGGTGCATTGCTTTGCGAGATCGGACGCGGCAAGGAAAACGTTGAAAAGGCCTGGCCGCAACTCCCCTTCCTCTGGCTGGAAACCGAGAATAGCGAGGGCGAAGTTTACTGGCTGACGCGTAGGCAATTCTCCAAATAAAAACGGCGGCACATATGGCCGCCGTTTTCGTATTCGAAGGAGAGTCTCTTACTTCAGGACTGACTCTTTCAGATCTTTCGCCACGCGGAAGGCAACTTTCTTCTTCGCAGGGATCTGGATGGTTTCGCCGGTTGCCGGGTTACGACCCTGGCGGGCTTTGGTTTGTTTAACTTGAAGGATGCCGAGGCCGGGAATGCGGATACGGTTGCCCTTTTTCAGGTTCTTGCCGAACAGCGTAATCATGTCGTCCATAACTTCCTGGACCTGCTTTTTCGACAAGCCATGCTTGTCGGCGAGATCGGCAGAGATTTGCTTAAGGGTAATAGTCGGTTGTGTTGCCATGGTGAGCACCTTTCCTTCGTTGTGAAAAATCCTGTAATGACGGTATTACAGCCCAAAGGAACGGGCTTGTAAATGCATAAAATAAGGGTTTTTCACGCTTTTTTGGCCAAAAACGGGGGTTTTCGGCCCTTTTTGGGGGGCCTTTCCGGAACCATGAAACTTTTCAGCCCCCTGCCCGTTGGCGGTGGAGACAACCCCATGCAGGAGAAAAACCATGAAAATGAAGAACCTGGAAGAGCTATTTCAAGATGAACTCTTTGATATGCACTATGCCGAAGATGCGTTGATCAAGGCGCTTGAAAAGATGGCGGAGAAAGCAACGAACCCGAAACTGGCCCAGGGATTCCGTGATCACAAGGAAGAAACCGCAGGCCACAAGCGCCGTATCGAGAAAGTTTATGAGCTGCTTGGCATCAAGCCGAGGAAAGAAGTCTGCGAAGCAATCAAGGGTTTGATCAAGGAAGCGGAAGATTTAATCGGCCACACTGAAGAAGGCCCGGTCCGCGATGCCGCGATGATCACTGCCGCACAAAAGGTCGAACATTACGAAATCGCATCTTACGGTTCGCTGGTTGCGCTCGCCAATTCACTTGGCCACATGGAAGCGGCGTCGATCCTGAGCGAAACGCTTGAAGAAGAGCGCGCCACCGACCGCCGCCTGAGCGAACTCGCCGAAGGCGGGATCAACCAGGAAGCCATGCAGCAAGCGGCTTAACTGAATTTATAAAGTTCTACCCTGCCCCCAACCGGTCTGTCCTTTATAAGGACGGGCCGGTTATCTTTTGGGCAAAAAAACGCCCCCGCCGGGGGAACAGCGGGAGCGTCAGGAAAGGAAAGCCGATGAGTATTGGCCCGGCTTCCCTTGGGGGAATTCTGATTTAATCGCGGTCGTGACGGCCGCCGTGGCGACGGTCGTTATGGCCGTGTCCGCGACCGCGCCCGCGATCATTGTCGCGCCAGTCGCGCCTGTCCCAGTCACGACGATCACGATCTATGTTCGTGAAGCTGAACGTGATGCCCGGGTTGGAGTAATGGCGCGTGTTGTAATAACGCTGGCGCGGGAAATAGGTTACGGGCTGGTAAGACGGACCGTAATTGTAGTAAACGGGGCGCTGGTCGGAGACCAGGATCACGTCCTGCCTGCGCAATTCGTCGAACGGGTCGACGGTGCCGCGCGTGGATACGATCATCCATGAGCCGTCAGGCTGCATGCAGGCCGTGCCGTAGCCGGATTCAATATGGCCGCCGACGCGGATGGATTTTTGATATTCGCGGCAATATTCGCCAGCTTCTGCGGGCTGGGCGAATGCCAGCGGTGCCAGGATAATGCCTGCGAGAGCCAGTTTCTTGAAAGTCATGGTGAAATCTCCTCATTGGTACGCGGGAAGAGCTTGGTTTTTTCTTCCCATGCAAATGGTACGCGGCGGGATTTTTAACCCTTCGTTTATTTTTTAGGGGTGTAAATAAGTTGAATTAGTCGCGGTCTTTGGAGAGCAGATAACCTGCTCCGTAGCCGGAATTATAAGACGAGCTGTGCGGGTCGTCCTCATGGTCGCGGATGTTTTTGTGATGGCGGTAATAATTTTTGTAGTAATCCTCGCGCCAGTCGTCGTTGTCTTTTTTCTTGCGTACAACTTTAATGCGGTCGGCGCGCAGTAGGATCTCGCGCATCTTTTCCGATTCCGAGGCGATGATGTATTTGCGCCTGCCGGTGTCGATGACAATCGGCGGTTTATCGCCTTTATATATGTAAGTGGTGTTGCCCCGCTTCACGACCGTATCGGCAAAAGCTGGGGCAGCCGTAAAAACCAGTAAAAACGCCAATAATGCAAATATCCGGGTCATATCCATATTATATACGATCTGGGCCGGGAAAACATTCTTTCAAGACCGTAACCCCTAACCCGATCCTCGCATAATGCTCGGATCACCCTCTCCCATAGGGAGAGGGAAGTGAGGGGAAGCCGAACAGGGTGAGGGGGTAAGGTGGAATTTTACTGCGCCGCAGCGGCAGCCTTTTCCTTTTTCTTCGCGATGTCGCGCTCGTTGGCGGTGAGCATCGCCTTACGCAGGCGCAAGGATTTCGGCGTCACCTCAACGAGTTCGTCGTCGTTGATGTAGGACATCATTTCCTCGAGCGTCATCTTGCGCGGCGGCACGAGAATAACGGCTTCGTCGGCTCCGCTCGCGCGGACGTTCGTCAGCTTCTTGCCTTTCAGCACGTTGATCTCAAGGTCGTTGTCGCGGCTGTGTTCGCCGACGATCATGCCCTGATAGACTTTCTCGCCGTGGCCGATAAACATGAAACCGCGATCCTGGAGGTTGAAGATTGCATAGGCAACTGCTTCGCCGAGATCAGTTGAAATCAGCGCGCCGTTGCGGCGACCTTCGATGTCGCCTTTGTAGGGGCCATAGTGCGCGAACAGGCGGTTCATCAGGCCCGTGCCGCGCGTGTCGGTCAGGAATTCAGAACGGTAGCCGATCAGGCCGCGCGAGGGCGCAAGGAATTTAATACGCGTCTTGCCGTGACCGGAGGGGCGCATGTCGGTCATTTCCGCCTTGCGCTGGTTCATTTTATTAATGACGGTGCTGGAATAGGCATCATCCACGTCGATGATGATTTCTTCGTACGGTTCCTGCATGTTGCCGCTTTCGTCTTTTTTCATGACGACGCGTGGGCGTGAAACGGAGAGTTCAAAACCTTCGCGGCGCATGGTTTCGATGAGAACGCCGAGCTGGAGTTCGCCGCGACCTGCGAGTTCGAACGCATCGCGACCGGAATTTTCAGAGACTTTAATCGCGACGTTGGTTTCGGCTTCGGCCATCAGGCGGTCGCGGATCATCGTCGAGGTCAGTTTCTTGCCTTCGGTTCCCGCGTACGGTGACGTGTTAACAGTGATTGTCACGGCGATGGTCGGCGGGTCGATCGGTTGCGACTTAATCGGCGTCGTCACGGATGGGTCGCAAATCGTATCGGCGACGGATGTTTTTTCCATACCGGCGATGCAGATGATGTCGCCAGCGTAGGCCACGTCGATCGGCTTGCGTTCGATGCCATCAAAGGCCAAAAGTTTTGTGAGGCGGAAGGATTCAACACGTTTGCCGTCGAGGCCAATGGCATGGACCTGTGCGTTTACGCGCGCTTCGCCGCTATATATTTTCCCTGTGAGGACGCGGCCCAGGAAAGGATCGGCTTCCAGCAGTGTAGAGAGCATCGAGAACGGTGCTTTTTCCTCGACCTTTGGCGCCGGAACATGTTTCAGAACGAGATCAAGCAGCGGGTGCAGGTTTTCGCGCGGACCCGTCAGGCTGTCGGTGCACCAGCCTTCGCGGCCCGATGCATAGAGAATGGGGAAGTCGAGTTGTTCTTCGTTGGCATCGAGCGATACGAACAGATCGAATACTTCATTAAGGACTTCGTCAGGACGGGCATCGCCGCGGTCGATCTTGTTGATCATGACGATGGGGCGAATACCGAGCGCCAGCGCCTTCGAGAGAACGAATTTGGTTTGGGGCAGCGGGCCTTCAGCGGCGTCGCACAACAGGATCACGCCATCGCACATGCTGAGAATACGCTCCACCTCGCCGCCGAAATCGGCGTGGCCCGGTGTATCGACGATATTGATGCGTGCGCCGTCCCAGTTCACAGACGTGCATTTCGCGAGAATGGTGATGCCCCGCTCTTTTTCAAGATCGTTGTTGTCCATGACGCGCTCGGCGACCTGCTGGTTCTCACGGAACGAGCCGGATTGCTTCAAAATCGAGTCCAAAAGCGTGGTTTTGCCGTGGTCGACGTGCGCGATAATCGCGATATTACGGATTGTGGGGCGGGTCATTTTTAACTCTTTAAATTGTTCTCTATTAACGTGGCGGGGGCTTTGTACAGGAAAAGCCTGAAAAATGGTAGCTTTTTATGGTGTCTTTTGTCGGCCCTCCCCATCTGTTAAAATGGCTGTATGGCCGATAAAAAGGACGAATACGAAATAAAGCCTTCCCAGATCACCGACCTGGCGGCTATTCACCGGGTGGATGAGAGCCGGTTTACGGCGGCCATGGACGAAGTCGTTAAGGAATCCGAGAATATGCGCCTGCGCTATATGCGCCAGCATGGCAGCCGGGCCTTCCTGACCATGAGTTTCGGGCTGGCCCTGGCCCTGGCCGGGGCCTGCGGGTTCGGATGGTATTTCCTCGTTGAGATGAACCTCGCCATGGCGGCGTTATGCATGGTCCCGGCCCTGCTGGTGCCTTTCCTGATGCATTCCTGGAGCGAAGCGCCGATCAAGCATTACATCCGCGATTATAAAAAAATCTTCATGCCGAAAATGGCGGCGGCTCTCGGCGGGTTTAAATTCTATCCCTCGCGGGGCATCCCGCGTGACGTCATCGGCAAGACGGGCGTCGTGCCCGCGCATGACTATTACAAGGCCGAGGACTGCTTCATGGGCAGTTATAAAGGTGCGAAGGTCATTTTCAGCGAGGCGTCATTAAGAAGCGGGCGTTCGACCGAGCCGGTTTTCCACGGGCTGTTCGTCATGCTGGAAACACCCAATAAAGTTTTCGAAGGTCACACTATTGTTACCGCCGACCGCGCGATGGCGAAACGTTCGGCCAGCACGCGCTGGTCGCGGCTCTCGCAGGTGCATGTAAAGGTTTCAAATCCCGAGCTGGAGCGCTTCGTGGTTTTTTCCGACAAGCCGGAAGACGCGATGCTGCTGGTCGGCGATAAATTGCTGAAAGAACTTTCGGACGCTGCAGATATTTTCGGCAAGGCTGACCTGACGGCGGTTTTTTTCCGTGGCAAATATGTGTTCATGATGATCCCGCACAAGGGCGACATGTTCGAGCCCTCGAGCATGTTCATGCCGGTTTCGACCAAGCAGCATGCAACGCAATGCAAGCGCGAGATCGAGCGCATTCTCGAGATCATTGATATTTTTGATATCTATAAAGCCAGCGCGACAGCTCTATAGTCCCCGTCATTGCGAGGAGCGTCAGCGACGAAGCAATCCATAAAAAATAAACCGCCAAGCTCACCAATCATTAAACTTGGTGAGCTTGGTGTTCTTGGTGGTAAAAACTGGATCGCCACGCCGCCTGCGGCGGCTCGCGATGACGAAATTACTAAATCTGTACTCTTAGAATAAGCACGCCGTCGACGATGGCCACGGATTTCTTGGCTGTCTTGGGCAGTGGAATGCCGCAGCCCCGGCAGAACAGCATCAATGCCGCCGCGATAAAGTCGCGCGTGTATTCGCCGCGCTCGGCGGTTTTATCCAGCGGGTTTTCGAAGTCGAGAAAGATGGCGCCGCTTTCGCCGGGTCCCTCGGTGATCTTTACAACCGTGCCGGGAATCGGCTTTTTCATCTGCTTCTGCGTGCACAGCGCATAGACGGCTTTATAAACCTCGTCATTTTCAAAACTGATGCGGCGGTCTTCGCGGGGCATGGCGACTCTTTTCTCCGTCTTGAAAGTTAAATTGAAAACAACGCCTTGTCACCCCCTCCCCGCGTTTTATCCAAATAGATAAAATTTTATACAAATACCATCTAAGTAAATAATCCATTAGTTAAAATCCAATCTATAGTTAAATTGATTTTTACTTTGCCTCTCTAAGATGAGCCTCAAGTAGAGGGCAAAGATGGGCAAGACCCTTCAAATAAAAAAACTAGAGGGTGTTATTTACGGTCTGGAGAGAGAGCTGGAACAACTGGCTCCTCGTCCAGACCATACTTTCCCCCGCTCTATCAGCCGCCGCTTCAATTCAAACAGCACACTTTGCAATATGCCCCGCCGTCTCGGGCTGGAGCGCCGTCTGGCCGTCTATCGCCGCCTGATGACGGCCCTGCGGGATAGCGCTGAAGCGCCTGCACTGGCCGCCTAAAACGCGCTGGCTTGCGGTTTAAACTCCCGGTAGTATTAACTCGCTACAACAGGCGAGCCTTCATGAAAGAACTGGTTACCGAGCTGCTGCGTGAAAAATTTGTCATTCACGACCCTTCAGCCAGCCTGAAGGACGGCAAGGGCATGACCATTGCCCTCTCGAACCGGGTCGTTATCGCCCTTAAGAACGACAAGGGCGAGACGCAGGAAACCATGATCGTCCGCGCCCAGAACATGCATAGCTGTATCCGCATGGCCGCGCGCATGATCCAGTCCTTCATCAGCAGCGGCCCCCTGCTCGACCGCGCCAGCCCTTATGACTGGCTGGCGGCATGGGATCTTTCCTCAGGCGATTACGAACAGAGTTTCAACCCCCAGCGATGGGTCGCGGTTTATAAACAGGGCAAAGTCATTTTCGAAAAAGGCGAGCGGCACGCGATGTTAGACATCATCGAAAACTGCAACGTCACGTCGAAGGCCGGGTACGAAAAATCAATCGAGATGGCCGAAGCGGTTATCCGCAAGAGCGGGCGCGCCGTTCGCATCGAATATGACGGCAACATCGCATTGAATGTGAACTTAGAGCAAAAGCAGGGCCGGGTCGGCGTTATCCTGCGCAGCCCACATAAAACCACGACGTTCAATTTTTCGGTGGCCGGTAAAAATGGCACGCTGCTGAATTTCCCGCAGGTCCTGGGGTCAGCTGCAGCGTTTCTTGAGGGTATCCAGCTGGCCTTCACCGTCGGCATGAACGGCGAGAAAATCCGCCGCGGCATGATCACGCGGCATTCGCCCGAGGAAAAGCATACGAATGAAGCCGGACGGCGTCTTGCCCGTTTGAACGGCGAGATCATCAATCTCGAGGGAACGTTCGACGTGCGCTACAGGCCCGAGCGGCCGGAATTCCAGCGTCTCGTGGCCGAAGCCGAAGCGATGGCCCAGAAAATCCTGCCCGCACCCGGTAAGAAGACCTAAGCCGCCTTTGTCATGCTGCGCAGAACGTAATGCAGGATGCCGCCGTTTTTGTAGTATTCGATTTCATCCAGCGTGTCGATCCGGCATAGAGCGGTAACCTGTTCAGTTTTGCCGTTTGCACGGTGAATGGTCACGATGACATCCTGACGGGGCTTCAGACCCTTTTCGATGCCAACGATATCATAGGTTTCCGTTCCATCCAGTTTCAGAGACTGGCGTGTCATGCCGTCCTTGAACTGCAGGGGCAGAACGCCCATGCCGACGAGGTTGGATCTGTGAATACGCTCGAAGCTTTCGGCGATGACAGCGCGGACACCAAGTAAGGTCGTGCCCTTGGCCGCCCAGTCCCGCGATGAACCCGTGCCGTATTCCTTACCCGCGACGACGATCAAAGGCGTTCCGGCCTTCTGGTATTTCATCGAGGCATCGTAGATCGGCAATTGTTCGCCGCTCGGGATGTGTTTTGTAATTCCGCCTTCCGTGCCCGGCACCATTTCGTTCTTGATGCGGATGTTGGCAAAAGTGCCGCGCATCATGATTTCGTGGTTGCCGCGGCGTGCGCCGTAGGAATTGAAGTCCGCCGGCGTGACGGCATGACCAACGAGATATTTACCGGCAGGCGAGTCTTTCTTGATCGAACCGGCCGGGGAAATGTGGTCGGTCGTGACGGAGTCAGACAGGATCGCCAGCGCATAGGCGCCCTTGATGTCTTTCACGTCTTTTGGCTTATGGCCCATCCCTGCGAAGTAAGGCGGGTTTTTGACGTAGGTGGAATTGTCCTGCCAGCCGTAGGTTTCACCGCCGACTGCGCCGCCGATTTTTTGCCATTCGGGCGGGCCTTTGAACACATCAGCATAGCGAGACTTGAACATTTCGGGCGTCAGACAATATGCGATTGTGTCGGCAATTTCCTTGTTCGATGGCCAGATATCTTTGAGGAAAACATCCTTGCCGTCTTTGCTTTTGCCGATCGGGTCCTTGTAGAGATCAATTTTCAGTGAACCGGCGATAGCGTAAGCGACCACCAGCGGCGGCGAAGCAAGATAGTTCGACTTCACGTGCGGGTTGATACGGCCTTCGAAATTGCGGTTACCGGAGAGAACGCCTGCAACGTTGAGGTCGCCGGTTTCAACGGCTTTCGCTAAATGATCAGGCAGCGGACCGGAGTTACCGATGCAGGTCGTGCAGCCATAGCCGACAAGATTGAAGCCCATGGCATCGAGATCAGCCGAGAGATCGGCCTTGTTCAGATATTCGGTGACGACCTGTGATCCGGGTGCCAGTGAGGTTTTCACCCACGGCTTGACGGTGAGGCCCAGCGCACGGGCTTTGCGGGCCACGAGACCAGCAGCCACCATGACCGACGGGTTGGATGTGTTGGTGCAGCTTGTAATCGCGGCAATCACCACGTCGCCGTGGCTGAGTTTGTAATCATGGCCTTCGACCTGGATGCTTTTGGCATCCGGCGTAACGTCCGTGAACGATTTAACGGCGGTGGAAAGCGGAACGCGGTCCTGCGGACGCTTCGGACCAGCCATGCAAGGCTCGACCGTGCTGATATCCAGCGACAGCGTGTCGGTGAAAACAGGATCGGGTGAATTGCTATCCCGCCACATGCCTTGTTCTTTGGCATAGGCTTCAACCAGTTTGACGCGGTGCGGGTCGCGGCCCGTGAATTCAAGATAACGAATGGTTTCAGCATCGATCGGGAAAAAGCCGCACGTGGCGCCATATTCCGGCGCCATGTTGGCGATCGTTGCGCGGTCGGCAAGCGACATATGATCCAGACCGGGTCCGAAGAATTCAACGAATTTGTTGACCACGCCTTTTTTGCGAAGCATTTCAGTAACGACAAGAACGAGGTCGGTTGCTGTGGTGCCTTCTTTCATTTTGCCAATCAGCTTGAAGCCGATGACTTCAGGGATGAGCATGGAAACAGGCTGGCCGAGCATGGCGGCTTCGGCTTCGATACCGCCAACGCCCCAACCCAGCACAGCAAGGCCGTTGACCATCGTGGTGTGCGAGTCCGTGCCGACCAGCGTATCGGGATACGCAACCGGGCGGCCTTTTTTTGCGCCTTCATCGGGCTGGACCCAGATGGTCTGCGCGAGATATTCGAGGTTTACCTGGTGGCAGATGCCGGTGCCGGGCGGCACGACGCGGAAATTCTTGAATGCCTTCTGGCCCCAGCGCAGGAATGCATACCGTTCATGGTTACGCTCGAATTCAATTTCGACGTTCTGCTGGAAAGCTTTTTTAGTGCCGAATTCATCGACCATGACCGAGTGGTCAATGACGAGGTCGACAGGAACCAGCGGGTTGATCTTTTGCGGGTCGCCGCCGAGAGCCGCCATCGCTTCGCGCATCGCGGCGAGATCAACCACGGCGGGAACGCCGGTGAAGTCCTGCATCAGCACGCGCGCCGGACGGTAGGCGATTTCGCGGTCGGAGCGTTTATCGTTGAGCCAGCCCTTGAGCGCTTTCACGTCATCCGTATTAACAGTGCGGTCATCCTCGAACCTTAAAAGGTTTTCGAGCAGCACTTTCAGCGTATAGGGCAACTTGCTGATATCGCCGATCTTTTCGGATGCGGCCTTCAGGCTGAAATAATCGTATTCCTTGCCGTCTACTTTAAGTGTCTTACGGGTGCCGAGGGAGTCATGGCCGGTGCTGGTCATAGTGCAAGTCCTTTGAATATGTCATTGAATGACAGGGGAAACACACGCAGGAAATCCACGTGTGATTTTACACTAAGGGTAGAGTCTTAAAAAGGGATTAATAAGGTCAGCCCAGGCCGGGGCCCCTGCCCAGATCCTCAGGCTTTGGATGCGCGTAATTACAATATTGCATCACAATAAGGGCAGTGCCGGGTTCCATATAGGCGTTTTCCGTCTCGGCCATGGTGGAGTGGCGCGCTGCGCCGTTAAAATATTCATCCCGCAGATAAGGGTCGCTTTCAATACGCGAAAGGAAGAAATAGGCAGGCGCATAATCATAATTTTCAATGTGCCGCGTGATATTCAATAGGATTTCCTTGGCTTCTTCTGTTTGTTCCAGCTCCATGAGGCATACGGCCATACCGGTAAGCAGGCGGGGATTTTCAAGCTGCGAATCCAGCGCCCGCTTATAGTATTTTTCTGCAAGCCAGAAACGGCCTGCGTTCATTTCCATGATTGCGCAGCGGGCGAAAGCGCTCACAGATTTCGGCGCATTGTCGGTCGCCCTGATATAATAATACCTGGCATTATCTGGATCGTTACTCGCCGCCTCTATGTCACCTTGCAGAATGAAGGATTCAGCGACGAGATTGTCGTAGGAGGTGCAAAGTTTATTCCCCTGGTCAAGGAGCGAGACCATTTCCAGTTCCAGTATGGCGCACTCCACTTCAGAAAGATTTGGGTCGTTGTTTATTTTGTCCCTGCGCTCAATCCCCAGGCCGTTGATCTGGGCTGCCTGCTGTTGTCTCACGGGCATATCCTTCGTGATCTGCGCTAATTTTTTCCGGACGGATTGCATGACCTCAGGAGTCGCCATTCCCTCCATCGTTCGATCGAAATCGTCGAAAAGCCGGTAAAATTCCCTGTATGTCATAAGCCTGCCTCAGCGTTTTTTTATATGCGGCGATATTAGAAAGGTGCATACAATATGTCAATTAAATCCTGGAATAAAATGTATTAACGCCTTAACCATCAAAAAATCATGTCAGATCAAGTGCTTACAAAATACCTCAAAAACGGCAATTTATACTCATTTTTTCGCCATAATTTGCCGCCATAGTAGTAATACAGGCAAAAGATACGAATTTAACGGTTCCCTCTGTTGCCGGTTAGCTCACACAAGATTTGAAGCCGCTGCCCCTACCAGGCAGCGGCCTCTTA
>DLHX01000007.1 GCA_002483465.1 Micavibrio sp. UBA7657
AACGCTTACCGCGAAATGTGGCGGATTTACTGTTCGCGCTGGCTCAAGGTTTAATGAGCAGGCCCTGCCCTGTGGGCAGCTCCAGGATTTTAAGGCCGTTTTTTTCAATGATGGGGTCGAGCGCCATTTTCTGCGCCGAATAGCCCCACCAGCCGTAATCGTCAAAAATAATAACGCCGCCGGGCGACAAAACGGGCAGGACGCGCTGCAGGGCTCCAACCTCGGGATCCGGATGATTCATATCGATGTGCGCGAAGGCGATTTTTTCAGGAAAGTCCTGGGACAGAGACTCAGGCACCGAACCCTTTATGATCCGCACAAAAGGGAAAGAAGCGAAACGCGCCTTCACGTCTTCATACATTTTCTTATTATCATGGCCGGGCAGATGCGTGTGCTTGTCGCCTTCCTTCCACTCAAACAAATCATAGAGATAATATTTTTTTCCAATTTTTTTGAAATCGACTTTTTGCACCACATGGCTGGCCGTAAAACCGGTATGACAGCCCAGCTCGACAAAATCGCCTTCTCTTTGAGCCGCCATCTCGGCAAAGTAGAGGAGGACATAAAGCCGCCAAAGAATACTTTTTTCAACGCCGGTGTTTTTTTCGTCCTGGATGATGCGGATGAAATAGTCATCCCTGAGAAAACTCAGATTGCGGTTCCAAGTGATGATGTTGTCTGCTGCAAACAAGGTCGCGCCCTTGTCAAAAAGGCTTTCCCGCAGCAGTTCCATGGCCTTTTTGAATTTTTCAGTATCGACAATATTGAAGTTCGCACCCGAGAAATAGTGCGGCTCGAGCGTCTTTTTCGGCTGCATGGCCTGAAATTTAGAGGCGTCTGAGAAAACCATCGGGCGTCGCATTCAGCAAGAGTTTCGATTCAAATTCCCTGTCTATTTCAAACTGCACGTCTGCCTTCTCTTTTTCAAGCTTTTTGAGATAGGCATGAACAGCCGTTTTCGGATTGTTGCCATGGCTCCAGGGCCGGTCCGGAAACACGTCGTCCGATAAATCCTCGACGATTGTGTCGAAGACGATGCAATAGCATCCTTTCGTCACCAGCGGCGCGTAAAGCTCGAGTTCAGCGAGAACATGATCATGCACATGATTGGAATCAAGGCAGACCATGACGCGCGGATAATTTCTCGCAATATTCGCTACCTTGCCGATCGTCTCCGGCGCGACGGACGAGCCCTGAATCATCTCAATCCGCGTCGCAAGCGGATGAGCCTCGATGGCCGCGCGGTTATGCGGACGGATATCGATATCGATGCCAAGAACCTTGCGATTCGGTTTTTTGGGATCGAGAACAGCGCCCCGCTCCGCCGCATCGCAGTAATCAAGAAGCGCCAGCATGGAGGCACTTAAAATCAACGAGCCGCCGTGGGCAACGCCGGTTTCAATAATAAGATCGGGCTTTGTGTTCCAGACGATTTCCTGAAAAGCGACCATATCCGCCGGAAGCTGGATAATCGGTCGCCCGAGCCATGCGAAGTTATACATGTATTTCTGGCGGAAGGCACGGTCGAGCCAGCGCCCGGAAACTCCGTTCCATGCCGCATCGTCTTTGTAAGATGCAACAGCTTCCGCCCGCTCCCGCTGGAACTCGGCGATCGGATCTGAAGGCTTTTCACTGACAAGTTTTTTCATGCTTCACCTTCTTTTTCTCTTTCCAGCAATTCCGCAATATCGGCAGGAAAAACCTGCGTATCAATTCCAAATTCCCGGGCGATGCGACTTATATCCGCGGGCGGAAAAGTCCGCATCGGCGCACCCGGATCGAAATCGATTTTATATCCCATCCCGCTAAAGACATCCGCCAGCTGCCGATGCGTAACTCCATGACCACTGGCGACATTATAAAGCCTTTCCTTGCCTTTTACTGCAATCGAGGCCAGGATTTTAACGACTTTATCAATAGAGATATAATCTTTAGAAGATTCCGGCGATTGCCCGATAATGCTTTTCCCTTCGCGCATCAGGTCACGCACCACGCTGCCCAGGAATGTATGCTCGCTTTGACCGACGCCGAAAACATTGGAAAGCCGCGCCACGCGCACGGTTTTCTCCGGGCGGGAAAGGCATATAGCTTCGCCAAGCAGCTTGCTTAGATCATAAAGAGAATCAGCGCCCGGCCTGACCGGCAAGGTGGAATCCTCAGCCGCCGGAACATCCGGAGAGAGTCCGCCATAGACCCGCGTGCTGGAAAGATAAAGCCAGGAGTCGAATTCAGCACCATCCATCAGCCGACGAAGGACATTGACATGCGCCTCGATCGCCGCGTCCGGCTGCTGGCGGAAATTGCCGGTCAGGCCGATGGCATAAATGACATGGCCCGGATTTCCGCGTAGACTCAGGATATCGCGCGGCGGCGTATCGACCTCCATCCCTTCAGCCCGGAGATGGCGCACCATGGCACTGCCGATAAATCCCGTGCTTCCCAGAACAGTGAATTTCATTTCCGCTGCCCGATCTGACGCAAAGGATTGCCGATCTGGATGGTATAGGCTGGCACTTCGCCCCGCACCAGGGACATGGCGCCGATCACGCAGCCCTTGCGCAGGATCGCGCCGTCGAGCAGCACGCATCCCGCGCCAATCCACACGTCGTCTTCAATAATAATCCCGCCCTTGCTCGGCAGAAAACGCTGCTCGCGGATGAGCTTGTCTTTTTCGTGGTAAGCGTGATTGGTGGGCGCGAAGGTGCAGTTGGCGGCAATCGCGACATCGTCTCCGATCGTGATGCCGTTGCCTGTGTAAAGCACGCAGCAGGAGTTGATGGTGGTGCGTGCGCCGATGATGACGTCCCCCGAACCACCCGCCGGCTTGAATTTCACGAAACTGTCGATAACCGTGTCGTCGCCGATGACGATGCGGCTATCGCGCACGCTATCCTCGATGTCGGCGAGTTTGGATATTTTCGCCCTGGGGGAGATTTCGAGAGTCATATTTTCAGTCCTTTAAATTCTTCTGTTAGAAACGGCGCGTTCGCGTCGCGGTCCGAAAGATCCGTCACCGGAACCGGCCACTTGATCGCCGCCAGCGGATCGGCGTGATTGACAGCGCCTTCAAACTCAGGCGTATAAAACTCGGTATTTAAATAGAGCAATTCGCTCTCCGGCTCCAGAGACTGGTAGCCGTGCGCAAAGCCTTCCGGCACCGCCAGCATCAAATTGTTTTCAGGCGTGAGTTCCGCTCCAAACCACTGCAGAAAAGTGGGCGAGCCTGCGCGGATATCCAGCGCCACATCCCACACGCGGCCGCGAATGCAGCGCACGATTTTCATCTCGGCGGAGGGTGGGCGCTGGAAATGAAGGCCCCGGATCGTCCCTGCTTTAAGACTTCTCGAATTGTTGATCTGTGCAAGACCGCGCCCCGCGAGTATCGGCTCCAGTTCCTTCATGCAGAACCAGCGCGAGAAGCTGCCCCGGTGATCAGCAACGAAAGATGTTTCAATCAGCTTCAGGCCGGAAATTTCTGTACCACTGGTTTTCATGCCCATGCAGCGCCTGCCTTTTCTGCAGAATGGATGTAGGCCTTTAACTGCTCAGAACTCAAAACCGCGCCGTTTTCCTGGAAAGCCCGGTACCATTCCGCCGTCATTTTCAGCTGTTGGTCCAGAGTGAGGACGGGTTTCCATTTCAGCCTTTGGCGCGCCTTGGTACTGTTGAGCTTGAGCGTTGCCGTCTCATGCAGAGTCTTGTTCGGCACGGCCTTCCACGACAAGGGCCAGTCTTTGCCTAAGCGGCCGAGCAATTCGGAAACACTGAGCCCCTCGCTCTCATCGGGGCCGAAATTCCACGGACCTTCGAACTCATTTTTACTTTCCAGTAGTTTCTGTCCAAGCTGAAGATAACCTGCGAGCGGCTCCAGCACGTGCTGCCAGGGACGTACTGCGTCCGGGGAGCGGACAATCAACTCCTCGCCCCGCCCCTGCGCGCGCGCGAGATCGGGAATGATCCGGTCTTCGGCCCAGTCGCCGCCGCCGATGACATTTCCGGCCCGCGCCGTCGCGATCAAAGGAGAGCCCTTAAAAAACGCGTCGCGATAACTCGCCGCCACGAATTCCGCCGAAGCCTTGGACGCGCTGTAAGGGTCGCGCCCGCCGAGATGGTCTTCCTCAGTATAACCCCGGGGTAATTCCTTGTTTTCGTAGCATTTATCGGTCGTCACAAAAACAACGGCCTTCAAATCCAGCATCTTTCTGCAGGCCTCCAGCAGGTTTACGCTTCCCATCACATTCGTTTCCCAGGATTCGACCGGCACATGGTAGGAACGGCGCACCAACGACTGCGCGGCGAGATGAAAAACGATGTCCGGTCGTGCTTCTCTGAGAATTGCGGCGACCGCCTTCCCGTCGCGAATGTCTGCACGGTGTTCATGAACATCAAGTTTCAGCAAGTCCCAGTGACTGGGCGATGTGTCCGGCGCCAACGCAAGGCCGGTAACGTCCGCGCCGAGCTGTCGCAGCCATAAGGCCAGCCAGCTGCCTTTGAACCCGGTGTGGCCGGTGACAAGAACGCGGCGGCCCCGGTAAAAATTTCCAAACAAGCCTACCCCCAGACCTTCCACGGCGCCTTGCCGCTGCGCCACAAATCCTCAAGCAGATTCTTCTCGCGCAACGTGTCCATCGCCTGCCAGAATCCATCGTGGTGGTAAGCCTGCAACTCCCCGTCCGCAGCCAGCGAACGCAAGGGTTCCTGTTCAAGATGCGTCGCGTCGCCATCGATATATTTGTCGATGAAGGAGGAATTGAACACGAAAAAGCCGCCATTGATCCATGATCCATCGCCCAGTGGCTTCTCCTGAAAATTTTGCACAGCCGTATTATCAATCTGCAGCGCGCCATAGCGTCCCGGCGGCTGGATCGCGGTGACCGTGGCCAGCTTGCCGTGCTTCTGATGGAACGCGATCGTGGCCCCGATATCCACGTTGCTGACGCCGTCGCCATAGGTCAGGCAAAAATCTTCCTTGCCATCAAGACAGTGACGAATACGCCTGACGCGCCCGCCGGTCATCGTCTCTTCTCCGGTATCGACAAGTGTCACCCGCCAGGGTTCGGCATGCTGCTGGTGGACTTCCATTTTATTATTCGCAATGTCAAAGGTCACATTCGACATATGAAGGAAATAATTCGCGAAATATTCCTTGATGACATAGCCCTTGTAGCCAAGGCAGATGATGAAATCATGGATCCCGTGATGCGAATAGATTTTCATGATATGCCAGAGGATCGGCTTCTCGCTGATCGTGATCATGGGCTTGGGTTTTAAATGCGATTCCTCACTGATCCGCGTCCCCAGTCCACCGGCTAAAATCACTGCTTTCAAGACAATGCCTCTCTCAAGGTTGATTATTGACCCACAGGTATGGTTTTTTGCGCATAAATTTTGTCCTTGTCTTTGTAGTCCACGAGAACGACCTCCAGCGATCCCCCGGAAAGCTGTTGTGCTTTCAGGCCGACATTGAACGTGCGATGACGCGCCTCAGGAAAAATATTGGCGTTTCTGATATCACCGACCTTGTCGCCCTTATAATAAATCATGAGATGTCCGAGCACCCCATAAGGACTCTCCGAGAGGGTAACCGGCACGGAAACCTCTATCTTCTTGGTTTCCGGATTGATACGGGGCGTCACATCCCCGATCTCCGCGGTGACATCCGGCTCCCCCACGCGGTAGACGACCGGAACGGTGAAACCCACATTGACATTGACACTTACACGCATTCCCTTTTGATTGGGATCATCCGGCCCGGCAAGGTCTGCCTCGCGTAACTCCAGATGGGCCCGATAGTCCCCCGGCGGAGGCGGCTCTCCCTTAATACGCAGGCCAAGCCGGATTTTTTGCATGGACCTGGGGCCCAGCTGCGCTCGCTTGGGCGTAAAGACGATGTTTTTCGTCAGATCGAATTCGGTGGTCGAGGTCTTGGACGCCAGATATTTTCCTGTTCCTTCCTGCATTTTATAAAATTTCCAATTCACCTCGTAATTTTTGATGACATCCTCGTCGTTGACCATGGCGACATCCGCGTAACGGTTTCTGCCTTCAATGACAATGAGAAATGGAGTGATGACCAGGGCACTTGCCGACCATGCCGTAAAAATTATCGCGGCGCAACCCAAAGTCAGAAAGGCATAACCAACGTTGAAACCATATACTCGCATTCCATTTTCTCCTGCTGAACTTATTGAATTAAACTATCAATTTGAATTACACTATCAATAATTGATAGTCAGCCGCAATTGGCCTGAATGGGTGCCGTCGGCATAGTTCGCCGCCGTTCCCGAGGTGTTGGCCTGAGCGCCCAGGTAAATTATAAGATTGCCGAGGCCGTTTGTGGTAGTCCCGCCGGGATAATTAACCTCAAAATTATTCATGGAAAAATTTTCCGCCCCCGGCCCGTCCAGGGCATCGAGCTGATTGACATCTATACTGCTTATCAATGTTGCAGGAGGAAGGCCGGTAATAAGATACTCTCCGCGCGTGGGCGCATTGCCCACAAGAATAAGGGCGGGGGAATTCGTGTAGCTTCCGTCGGCGTCTATACGGACATTATAGGAAGCAGTATTGCTGGTAACCGCCCATTCCCCGAAATTGAGCTCCTGGTTCTCGTTCACCGCCGCGGCAAGCACAACAGACGGACCGCTGAAAAAAATCAGGGCAAAAAAAACCGGCGCGGCCTGCTTTAACAGATTTGTGCACATAATTCCCATGTCCTGATCCGGAAGGAACTATACAACCTGCCTGCGGGGACAGCAATCCTTCCTCATTTAATAAGCCCTTGTAAGATTAGCCGATTGACGGATCGCGACGCCACAAGTACCCTTATAATTGAGGCGAATCAGGGTAGTGCGTGGCACTTTTCGTTCTCCTCGGGGCTAATTCCTAGATCAGGGTTCTACCTGATGTCCATATCACGGACGATTCTGCCGGGTTCCTCCGGTGGAATGGTTATCGCTAAATCTATTGAACGAAGCGTACGTGTTGCGCTTTGCGCCCCCGTTTTAGCCTTTTTTCTGGTCTCCTGCGGCCCTGCCGAACCCGGCACAGCCGCGCGCTCCTCAACCTCATCTTCCGCCTCCAAACCCAGCACCGGCCCCACGATTGCCGGGATTACCGCGCCCGCGCCCCCGGGTAGTGCGGACCGCCCCCTGGAGCCCGGCCAGAACGGCGCGCAATACATGCCCAACGGGCTGCCGGTCCTGCCTGCCCGCGGGATTAACGCGGAAATGCTGTTTGCCGAGAAAATAACCGACAGCGACGAACGTTTCCGGCGGCTGGAAAACGCCGTCACCGACCTCCGCCGCGAACTGAACGCGGCAATGCCCGCGATTGTGCGGCTTTCCGCCGTCGAGCAGGACATGCAGGAACTACTGGGCCAGTTGCAGACCCTGGTCGAGGGCGGCCCCGCCTCCGGCGATGATTTCAGCTTGGATTCAGCCCCCGTTCCGGGCGTGACGGCAGATGCCCTGCCGCCGCGCCCCTTCCCCGAAGCCCCTGAAGAAGAGTCCTCTCCACCGGTCGGCCCCGAGCCGGTTGAGAGCCTCCCCGCGATAGCGGGGCTGGCCGACACCGATAACACGGCAGAGCCAGGACCTTCTTCGGCGCTGCCCGTACCGGCAGAAGCGGCCGCCCCGCCGCCCGAGCCGGAGCCTGAAGATGTGGCGCAAGGGCCGCCTGATACGCCTAAACCTGAGCCTCCGGCGCTTGCCGGGCCTGCTGTGACGGGCATCCGTACAGGCCTGCAGCCGAAAGGCATAACCCGCATAGTTTTGGACCTTAGTGGTCCGACACCCCATCGTTCCGACCTGGACAACGAGGAAAAGTTGCTCCTGGTCGAAATGCCTGAAGCCGGCTGGTCCGCAACCCTGAATGGAACGTTCGCAGATGCCCCTCTGCTCGTATCCTGGACCACCGAGCCTCTGCCAGACGGAAAAGGAACCCGTCTGGTTCTTCAACTCCGCGACAAGGTGCAGATCGTCAGCGATTCATCGCTGAACGGCCCTGCCCGGATCGTGCTGGATTTGAAGAAAAGCCCCTAGGACGCAGCCGCAAGGCTGTACCCGCCCTAAGCGTATAACCGTACCGGGATAAATTCCCGGTGCGATTATATGCATCATTGATTTTTACCGTGTTCGTTTTAAAGTCTGAGGAATGACACAAGAGAAAACAAAATCATTTAAAGCAGGCGCGCGTATTATCACGCGCGGCGAAGATGCGCACGCCGCATACCTGATCCTGAAAGGCAAGGTAAGCGTTCATCTTGAGCGTGACGGACGTATGATCAGGCTCGGCGAACTTGGCGTCGGATCTATTTTCGGCGAAACGGCTTTGTTCGGCGGCGGCACTTACGGCGCACACGTGAACGCTGACACGGATGTGGAAGTTGCCGTTATTACGCCCGAAAGCTTTAAGGGAAAAGTGGAATCCAGCGACCCGATGGTGCGCTCTATGGTGCTGATGCTGATCGAGCGCCTGCGCAAAACCAATGAAGCGCTGCTCAAGAGCGAAACCCGTGAATTCATGGATATTGCGCTGATATAAAAGCGCCTAGATTTCGGCCAGCGATCCCATCTCGACCACCTGGCTGGGCGGAATTTTGTAGAAGTCCGTCGCAGACACCGCCGAACGCGACATCGCAATATAGATTTTGTCCTGCCAGCCCGGCAACCCGCGCCGTGGATTTGAAATGATCTTGTGACGGCCCAGGAAAAATGTGACGCTTTCCATGTCCACATAAAGCCCTTGCTTGTCGGCGTTGTATAGCGCGTTCAGCACATCCGGCGTTTCCATGTAACCAAAGCTGATAATCGCGCGCACGATGCGCGACGATAAATGCTCGACGATCAATCGCTGACTTTCCGGCACATTCGGCACCTCGGCAACGGCAACGGTCAGAATGATATTTTTCTCATGAATGATCTGATTGTGCTTGAGATTTTGCGTGAAAGCCTCGGGCGCATTGCGTGAATCGCTGGTCAGGAATATGGCCGTGCCGCTGACGACATGCGGCGGGGTGCGATCGAGTTTTTCAATAAGATCGACCATTGAAATGCTTTTTCTTGCCGAATGCTTGTAAAGGTAACGCGTGCCTTGCACCCACGTGACCATCATCAGGACGATGTAAATCGCGAAGAAAATCGGCACGAAACCGCCATCGAAAAACTTCATCGAATTGCCGACAAGGAATACAGCTTCGATAATCACGAACGGCAGCACGACCATTGCGGAGAATTTGTAGGTCTTGTTGAGAACTTTGGGCAGGACGATCAATGCCAGAATAGATGTGACAAGCATCGTGCCGTTGACGGCGATGCCGTAAGCCGAGGCAAGCGCACTGGATTCGCGGAACACCGCGCAAAGCAGCAAAACCGCGCAGAGCAGATAACCGTTCACTTTCGGCATATAGATCTGGCCGGCTTCAGTCGCCGAAGTATGACGAATTTCCATGCGCGGCAGCAGGCCGAGCTGAATAGCCTGGCGTGTGAGCGACATCGCGCCCGTCAGCGTCGCCTGGCTGGCAATGACCGTCGCCACCGTCGCGAGAATAACCAGCGGCAGGAGGCCCCACTCCGGCACCAGCAGGAAGAACGGGTTTTCTATGGAGGAAGGATGCGCGAGGATCATCGCGCCCTGCCCGAGATAATTCAACGACAGACAAGGAAAAACAAACCACAGCCAGGCTTTTTGCAGCGGCGCGCGCCCGAAATGACCGAGATCAGTATAAAGCGCCTCGACACCCGTTACAGCAAGGAATACGCCGCCCAGAACAAAAAAGCTGAGCGTGCCGTGATCGATAAGAAACTGAACGCCATAATAAGGATTGAAGGCAAAGAGAATGGCCGGGTTTTTGATGATCCAGCTCAGGCCTGCAAGCCCCATCACGCTGAACCATAATATTGTAATAGGCCCGAAAAAGGTTGAAACCTTGCCGGTCCCCTTTTTCTGCACCCAGAACAGCATAAAGAGAATAAAAATCGCTAACGGCAAAATAAAATTATCGAGGGCCGGAGTAACGAGCTTCAGACCTTCCACCGCCGACAAAACGGAAATAGCCGGTGTAATAGCAGCATCGCCATAAAATAATGCTGCACCGGTAATGGCTGCGAAGAATACGATTTTCTTGCCGCGCGTGACACGTTTCTGCGCCATGGCCATGAGCGAAAGAATACCGCCCTCGCCCTTGTTGTCGACACGCAGCAGCAGCAACACATATTTAAGTGTGACGATAATAATCAGCGCCCAGAGAATGAGCGAAAGGATGCCGTAAATTTCTGCAGGAAGAATTCCTTCGCCTGAAACGCGGCGCGCTGCTTCCCGAAATGCATAAAGCGGGCTGGTGCCGATGTCGCCGTAAACGACACCTATACATCCGATCAACAGAGCGCGGTTGCGCGCTTTGATCCTTGCGGCTTCTTCGGCTGACTCAGGTTCCCCCTGTGTGATTTCCGCCGACGCTTTAGTCTGCGCTTTATCCTTGCTCATCACTGCCTGTTCTTTCAGAGACGGGATCGTAGTTCTTCATCCGCCGAAAGGCAATCGGAGAGGAATACATATTATAAGCCATTGATTTTAATGATTTTTATGGACAAAAATAGCGGCTTAATTGCAATACAAGGTCATACCACCATCCTTCGATGGCACTTCCTCGCATTTAATAACTTTCGAACGTATATCTTCTTCACTCAGGCCAGCATTTGACAGCGCATTACGTTGTGAATTTCGAATTCTCTCATCATCTGAATTGATACGATCATAAATCTTGTTATGAAGCTTGGTGAGCAGCACAGGATCTTTCGATTTTATGAGAACACCAACCAATAACTTGGAAGCTTCGTCGATTTTTGCTAGCTCCACTTTTTCTACAGAAGCAATCAGTGCAAGGTTAACCCGGGTTTCCTCAACTATTGCAAGTGTACGGAGATCGCGGGGTTCAGGCGATGTCTGAACAGGATGTGAATTGACGCAGCCATCCAGCGTCAGCATCACCGTGAAAAATAGAGGAGTAATTTTTAACGCGTTCATTCGTGAGTGTGCTCAGGAACTGTTTCTCTAAGTTGAGGATGCGATTTTTGCCGCTGTTCCAACAAATTATTCAGACCGGTCAAATAGTTATTGTTCAAAATGCCTTGACCTATCAATTCCTCACCCTTCTTGGCGCAATTTTCATGACCCTCTTCACTTTCGTCTCGTTTGGGTCCGCGCTTTGAACGAATAGCTCTTGTTTCAGGATCAACTTTGTAATCCTTGGGAATCACAAGGACTTTATTATTGCAAATGTGGTCCATGTAAGCGCCCGCCAATGCTCCGGACTGCCTGATTTTTTCAAGCTCGACTTTTGTCATTCCATCAATCGCCGCGATTGTGATATCGAATTCACCCCTTGCCTTAAGCAACATTACGCTTTGCTCCCACACATTAACGAGACAGGCGAGCTTGTTTTTGTCGTTTGTCGAAAGGCCTTCGACCATTTCAACACGCTTGTCTTCTTTGGCCATCAAGTAATCTCCCACGGTAGCACCACTCGGGAGATAAACACCTGCTACATCGGCCCACTGCACGCCGGCCCCAAGGCTAAACACAAAGGGCGAACCGCCTCCGACCGAAACGCCGAAACTGTTGTTACAGGCGCTTGCAAGAAAAGCCAGCCCCATACCCGGCGCACCGGCTACACCGCCGCCAGCTTCAATATGAGTACGATTATTGAAGGAGTTGCCGCCGCTGCTGCCGCCCGCGCCGCCTTGGGAAGTTGATGTGGAATTGGAACTGGAACGCGACGAGGAATTTGCTTCTGCATCGCCGCCCTGCGGACCTGAAGGCCTGCCAGCTTGTGCGACGGCAAACGGGGCCAGTGCCGCACCAAAAGTTATAAAAGTTGTAAGCGCCGTGGCTTTAAAAAAAGAATTTCTCATGATGAATCACTCCAATCAATTCCTGTTAAATACATATCGACCGACATAAGCCGGGCGCAGTCTTTTTATTTATGATGACCAGCTAAATTCCATAAAATTTCGCATTCTGTCAAGATGTCTTCCATAAAACGATTTGCATAAAAATAAGGTCTTGTGTAAAAGACTCCTATTCCATTTCGATTATGACTGACGGTTAAAAATGACACTTTCAGATAAAAGTGTGTCTTTTGGTGATGAGAACCCATTGAGGATGTCTCCATCGCCGGAACTTGATGATATTACGGAAAATATACTCAGGCGCACACCCCTGATCTCACATGAGCATTTGAAAAATATGGGAATCCTGGAAGCAGACTATAAGGTCATGGGGGATGGTGAAAAAAAACCTCCCGGCATAATCAAAGGATTTCTGAAAAACAAATTCACGCAGGCCGCTGCTGTCGGCTTTCTGACGAGCGCTGGCTTGAAACTCGCATTCTCGACCTCCGTTCGCGCTCTGGATGTTACGGGTTGCGCATCCGCTATTACAGGCGGCACATTCTGCGCAGCAAGTGAAATAAGAAAAGATTTCAAAGAAGCGCGTAAGGATTTATCGCGCCTGCAGGCGTGGAAATATATTACGGCACAACATAAGTGGAAATACACGCAGAAGTTCGCCACGGGCGCGGTTGTCGGCATGGTCGGTGCTGGCCTGGCCGACGTAGCTTTAGATTATACAGGTGTTGTCGGCAACGCATTGAAAGAATGGACTCAGCCTGTCAGAAATTACACCTCTGGAATTATAGCGAAAACCGGAATCGGCGCGTGGTTCAGTGAAAAATGGACCGATATCAAAAATGAATTTTCACTGAAAAAAATAGGCGCATGGTTCAGCGAAAGATGGGCTGACATCAAAAATGTATTGCCGCCGAAGCCTGTCTCATGGGTAAAAGCCCCACCTCTCGAGAGCACGCAATTGCGACCACCCCCTCAGCTTGCGACTGAAAACGGAGGCCTCGCATCGTTGCCACCGATAGAGGAAATTCGGGAAGCAACCATCGAACCGCAAGTTACTGTATCCGGACAAAGCGCCATCATCGAACAAACCAGCCAGCCAGCCACGGAAGTTGTTGTCCCGGAACCTCTATCCCCCAGGCAACAACTCGCTGGCCTTCTGGATATTTCCACACCCGGCAGCGACATGGACAAAGCCGTTTACAATGCCCTTCAAGGGAAAACCGGCGGCATGCAAGACGTCATCTACGGCCTCTACAACGGCCAAAACGGCTTTCCTAAAGACCTTACACTCGCCGCTACATTAATCCAGGAATTCACCGCGCCGCTCGAAGGAAAACCGCTTGCCGAGCTGACAAGGTCGCAACAGGATTTGCTCCTGCAACTTGCTTACATGCAATTCAATCCTGAACACGGAAAATTCGGCGTTGAATTCAACCCGCTGCATTCATTGGAGATTGTTGAAAAACTGGGACGCAGCTGGCCGGGTGCACCGGAACTCGCACCGTCCATTCCGATTGCCGAACCCGAAGAAATTGCGCAAAGCCCTCAAAAAGTTTCCTGCACCATCACGCAAAACGCGCCGGACATCCAGCCGCAATTCAAGGTGCATTGCCTGCCTGATCCCAACGCACTGAAACCCGGTGACTCGGTCAATCTTGCATTTGACTGGTACAACGGCGCCCATCAGAATCAAACCATGATCATCGGCGAGCATGCGGCCACAATGCCATCGAAGGATTATTTCAAACTCGCTATGCGGGATATTTTGAGAAACGCCAAACCACCTGCCGCAACCGCTCAATTGACGCCGGAAATCTGAAATCGCTTCAAAATTGGGAAAATGGTGCCGGCAGAGAGGATTGAACTCCCGACCTTCGGTTTACAAATAAGACGGTCTGAACTTTTAGACCGCTGACCGAAAGCTGAGACACTTCAAGGTTTTAATCGCAATAAACCTTATAATCAATAATAAAACTGGAATCGGCCTTTGTCCATTCTGTTTCCCCATTATCGCTAATTATCGTTCTTTTTCCCTGCTTTTTAATGCCGAGTGTCCCATAAGTGTCCATGTAGTGAGCCGCCCCCTATAAAGGA
>DLHX01000010.1:0-128017 GCA_002483465.1 Micavibrio sp. UBA7657
CTCCTGAATGGGGGTTGACCAAAACTGGCCGCTTCCTCGAACTCGAAGTCGGCGCGGCGGCAAACATCTCCTTGCGCCGTTTCTCGATATGTTTTTTGAGCTTGTCGGGCTTGCCGATGAAATCCTGCATGCCGCTGTCCTCAAGCGTGAGGATTTCGTTGCGGATGCATGGCGCGCACTCAGAACTACTCAATCAACAATATAATTGGGACTATAATCCCACACACCCAATTCCAAATGCTTTTTTCTCTGATTTTGGTTTATCCTGATAAGAGCAAGTTCATCCGGGAGATCCATTGATGCCGCAGAATGCCTTAAAAATCGCCGCCGCTTTACTCACGCTTCTGTGTGCGGCGCCTTTGAGCGCCCAGGCGCAGGACGCGCCTGCGAAAACCATGACGCTGGGCGAAATTTCGAACCGGTATGATGAAATCAAGAAAACCCTGACGTCCGAGCAGCAGGCCATGCTGGATAAGCTGGACAAAGAGCAGACGGTGCTCAGCGAGCCGCAGATCAAGGTCACGATCACGAACGCGCTCTATGAAAGCTGCACCAAGCAGAGCCCCGGCCTGCCCCACACGCACGGCCGGATGATGCAGAATTTCAGGCTCATGAAAATCGATGAGTACATGAGCAATCAGAAAAAACTGAAAGCGCTGCAGGATCAAATCGATTTTATGGATCCGTATATCCTGGGCGGGCATCTCCAGCGTAATATCGTCATCCAGAAACAACTGGTCCAGGGCACGGCGCAGATCGCGGCGCATATCGACAGCCGGGAAGAAACCGACAAATGCGCCGAACTGAGACGCGAACTGGAAACGACATCCATCACGCCTTACGCGCAGATATCCTCGCACGAAGCCAAGATATCGACGTCGCGCGACGATGCGGGCCGCCTGCAGGCCTGCTTCATCAGCGCCGCCCACCAAACGCCCAAGGGCATGATCAGCACAGCCATCGTGCTCCTCAATGAAGAGGGAAAAATCAGATACGATTTCAGCACCAAGATTCATGAAGGCGAGCAACACCTGAACGTGGAAGACACGTGGATGAGCCTCGGCGCGGTCGATACGCGGTTCTCGGCGCGGATGGGCAATCCCGGGCAGGAAATCCTCATCGGCACCATGCCCGTTGAGATGATCGTGCCCACGCTGAGCTATCTCAGGACCGGCCCGTTTATCGCCAGCGCGCGCGCCGCCGGCTGGGACAAAAATGTAGCCTTCGAGACGGGGAAAATCCCGGCTGAGGAACTGGATAAATTCGCAAGCTGCGCGGCTTCGATGAGTCCGGGCCTCAAAGACCCGCTGCAAAAAGCCGGTTTCAAACTCACGCCGGACGAGCGCCACCAAACCGCGCAGACCCAGCCCGCGCAGCCGCAGGACCCGAACTACAAAATCATGACCATGATCGACGACCCGGCAAATCCCGGTGCCTGCATCTGGAATTTCGGATCGGCTAAACAGGGCACGCAGGAAGTCGGCGGCATTTTGATGGTCGCCGGGCATATCGCTGAAAATAACCCGATGAACAACAAAACCGTTTTCTGGGTTCTCGGCACGGAAACGACGGCAAAGGATCAGTCGCGCCTGACGATTACAGACGCGGCTTTTTCGACAAAAAATCCGAAGGACGGCAAAATTGTCTCCACGCAGGATTTCAAACCGCAGATCATCAAAGGCCAGCGCTATGAAATTCACATGCCGTTCGAGGCCTACATCCCGTTTGTCACCGGCATCCAAGCGGGTGGCCTGACGATGACGGCGAAGGTCCAGAACGCCAAAGCCGCGGTTGAAAAAACCCTCCCCCCGCCCCAGCCGGAAAGCTACAAGGCCTATTACGATTGCGTGCAGACGCTCACAAAGGACCTCGCAAAGCGCAAGGGCGGATAAACCGCTGGAAATTACCGGAGCGCCAGCTCCAGCGTTTCTAACTTCTGGATTTCATCACGTATTGAAGCCGCCTCCTCGAACTCGAGGTCGGCAGCGGCAGCAAGCATTTCCTTGCGCCGTTTCTCGATGTGCTTTTTGAGCTTGTTGGGCTTGCCGATAAAATCCTGCATGCCGCTGTCCTCAAGCGTGAGGATTTCGTCGAGATGGTCGCCCTGCTCGTAGACGGAATCCAGGATGGTATGGATATTCTTGCGGATCGATTCCGGCGTGATGCCGTGCTCCGTGTTGTATTCAACCTGCTTGGCGCGGCGGCGGTCGGTCTCGTCGATAGCGGCCTTCATCGAGTCCGTGATCGTATCGGCATAGAGAATGGCCTTGCCGTCGATATTCCGCGCCGAGCGGCCGATCGTCTGGATCAGCGAGGTGCGCGAGCGCAGGAAACCCTCCTTGTCGGCATCCAGAATACACACGCGCATACATTCGGGAATGTCGAGGCCTTCGCGGAGCAAGTTAATCCCGACCAGCACGTCGAATTCGCCTTTGCGCAAACTCTGCATAATCTCGATGCGCTCCAGCGTTTCGACGTCGGAATGGAGGTAACGCACGCGCACGCCGTTTTCGCTCAAATATTCCGTAAGGTCTTCGGCCATTTTCTTGGTGAGGGTGGTGACGAGCACGCGGCCCCCCTGCTTCGCCACAAGCTGGCATTCATGCATGAGGTCGTCGACCTGGTGGACGGTGGGGCGGATCTCGACCGGGGGATCTATCAGGCCGGTGGGGCGCACGACCTGCTCCACGAACACGCCGCCGGTGCGCTCCAGCTCCCAAGGCCCCGGCGTGGCGGAGACATAGGTGGTCTGGCCGCGGATCGCGTTCCATTCCTCGAATTTGAGCGGACGGTTATCCACGGCGGCGGGCAGCCGGAAGCCGTATTCGACAAGCGTCGATTTGCGCTTGAAGTCGCCGTTATACATGGCGCGGAGCTGGCCGGTCATGACGTGGGATTCATCCAGGAACATGAGCGCGTCCGGTGGGAGATATTCGATGAGCGTCGGCGGCGGCTCGCCGGGCGCGCGGCCCGTCATGTAGCGGGAGTAATTCTCGATCCCTGCGCAGGAGCCGGTGGCCTCCATCATCTCGATGTCAAAACGCGTGCGCTGGTCGAGGCGCTGGTATTCAAGCAGCTTGTTCTGCGACTGGAAAAACGCGAGCTGGGCTTTCAGGTCGTTTTTAATGTTGTGAATGGCCTGCTGCATCGTCGGGCCGGGCGTGATGTAGTGCGAGTTAGCGTAAATCCGCACGCCGTCCAGATCGCCGAATTTCTCACCAGTGAGCGGATCGAATTCCGTGACACCTTCTAGCTCGTCGCCGAACAGCGAGAACCGCCACGCGCGGTCTTCCATGTGGGTCGGAAATAATTCCACCGTGTCGCCGCGCACGCGGAATGTGCCCCTCTCGAAGGCGATGTCGTTGCGCTTGTATTGCAGCGTGATGAGGCGCGAGATCAATTCCTGCCGGTCGATTTTATCGCCCTTGTGCAGGTCGAACCGCATGGCGAGGTAATCCTCTTTAGATCCGATACCGTAGATGCACGACACGGACGCGACGATGATGCAATCCCGCCGCTCGAACACCGCCCGCGTCGCGGCATGGCGCATCCGGTCGATTTGCTCATTTATCGAGGAGTCCTTCTCAATGAACAAATCGGTGCGGGGGACATAAGCCTCGGGCTGGTAGTAATCGTAGTACGAGACGAAATACTCGACCGCGTTCTCGGGGAAGAAGGTCTTCATCTCGCCGTAGAGCTGCGCGGCCAGCGTCTTGTTCGGGGCAAGGATAAGCGCCGGGCGCTGCAGCGCCTGGATCATATGCGCCATGGTGAAGGTCTTGCCCGACCCTGTAACGCCGAGCAGGACCTGGTCGCTCAGGCCGTTTTTAATCCCCTCGACGAGCTTTTGGATGGCCTGGGGCTGGTCGCCCGCCGGCTGGAAATCGGAATGAATGCGGAACGGGACCGCCCCCTCGGCAGAGGGCAGATCGGGGTTGATCATCTCGTTCATCAGCTTCTGGACCATGCCCTTTATATAAAGCGCCCGGGGCCCAAAAACAAACGCCGCTCGGATAACCGGGCGGCGTTGATTAAGGGAGGAATGAGGTACCCCCTTGGGTATTAAGTTACTTGGACTGGCTGCTGCGGAAGGTGCCTTCGCTGCGTGCGCTGTCCGAGTTCTGGGCATTAGCTGCACAGCCCGCGAGAGCGAGCACGGTGCAGGACGCCAGAACGATGTTTTTAACGTTTTTCATGTTGTTGGTTCCTTTCCCCATGAAGTAGCCCTTAGCTCTAATGAGAAAAAACGGGCCTGTCCAGCCCCCTTAAAAACAGGGTTATTCGTCTTTCACAGGGGGTATTTCAAGATCGGGTTTTGGGATTTCGTCCAGCACGCGCTCTTTTTCCTCAGTCGGCTTTATATAGGCATTAACCCGGTGGATGATGCCATATAGATAATTCATCCCGAAAGGCTGCTGCGGCTTGTAAAGCGAGGAATATTTATTCGACTTGATCGTATCCTTCATATTTCCATTATACGACCCGTGCCTCACAAAAACAAACAGCGCAGACCATGGGCCCGCGCTGTTTTAGATACTCAGAAAAGAAAAAGGTTAATTAACCTTTTTTCTTCTTCGTTGTTTTTTTCTTTTTCGTTGCTGTTTTTTTCTTAGCAACTTTCTTCTTCGCTTTTTTCTTGGCTGCCATTGGAGGTCTCCCAAAAAAGATGTGATCTGAAGCGATCACGGCACGGCATCAGACACCCGATGCCTGAAACTTATGGTACTCGCGATTCGGACCTTTACACACAGAAATCAACAAAACAAAAAAATAATCCCTGATTTTTTGTGGATGGAGTTTTTGTCACTTCAACGTCATTGCGAGGAGTGAAACGACAAAGCAATCCATTTTTAAAACTGGATCGCTTCGTTGCACTCGCGATGACGACGGAAAGAAATTCGCGTGACACCGCGCTGCGCACAATAAAAAACGCCGCCCGGAGGCGGCGCTTTCGTAATTCGTGGAAAAAGAAGTTAGGCTTTCTTTTTCGCTTTTGCTCTTTTTGCAGGAGCCTTTTTCGCTTTAGCGGACTTACGCTTCGCGGGCTTCTTCTTTGCTTTTTTAGCTGTTTTCTTTGCAGCCATTTTCACTGTTTTCTTTTTTGCTTTCTTCTTAGCCATAGTAGTTTCTCCAATGTAGAAGTTTTGTTTGAAGGAAATTTGACCGGAATGGTCGGGAAGGAAAGTTACTCAACTTCGAATAATATACACGGATTTGACCTAATGACCTAATAGAATTTTGCATTATGGCTCTTTCGCCAAAGTCCCCCCGCCCCTCCCCCAAAGTGATTCCCGTTTTTATTTCCCGACTACTGTACAAATTCGCGTTTGAACACTGGTCAATGATTTGTTATCAGTACGTCATGCTTGATACAGACACACAGATCGCCCTCGCCTGCCGCACATGGGCCTTCGAAGAAGCCAAAGCGGTGGTAAAGCGCCTGAACGGCAAGACTCCTGCAAAAGGATTCGTCCTGTTCGAAACGGGATACGGCCCCTCGGGATTGCCTCATATAGGGACGTTCGGCGAGAACTGCCGCACCACGATGGTCATGCGCGCCTTCCGCCGCATATCGGATATCCCGGCCAAGATCATATGCTTTTCGGACGATATGGATGGTCTCCGCAAGGTGCCGGAGAACGTGCCCAATAAGGAATTACTGGCGGCGAATCTCGGCCAGCCATTGACGAAAGTGCCCGACCCGTTCGGCACGCATGATTCATTCGGGCGGCATAACAATGCGCGGCTCCGCGCCTTCCTCGACACGTTCGGTTTCGAATATGAATTCATCTCTTCGACCGACTATTATAAGAGCGGCAAATTCGACGAAACGCTGCTCAAGATGCTGGCGGCTCATGACAAGATCCGCGAAGCCGTCATTCCCATTCTCGGCGAAGAACGCGCCGCGACCTACAGCCCCTTCCTGCCTCTCTCGCCGAAAACCGGCAAAGTATTGCAGGTCGAAATTACGGGCGTCGACGTATCGAAAGGCACCGTTAAGTTTATCGACGAGGACGGCACGCCGACCGAAGTTCCGGTAACGGGCGGCAATGTCAAAGCGCAATGGCGCGCCGACTGGGCGCTGCGTTGGTACGCGCTGGATGTCGACTATGAAATGTCGGGAGTCGATCTGAAAAGCGCGGCGGATATTTCAGCCAAGATCGTTAAGATTTTAGGAAAACAGCGCCCCGCCGGTTTCCATTACGATTTATTCCTCGATGCCAAGGGCGAGAAGATTTCGAAATCTAAGGGCAACGGTTTAACCATCGAAGAATGGCTAACCTACGCCCCGCATGAGAGCCTGGCCTATTATATGTTCATCCGCCCGACCTCGGCAAAGAAGCTCCACTTCGATGTCATTCCGAAGGCCGTCGACGAATATATTCAGTTCATTGAGAAATTGCCCTCGCAGGACGACAAGGCAAAGTTAGAGAACCCGGCCTGGTATATTCACAACGGTACGTTGCCGAATGGCCAGCATTCGCCGATTTCGTTCGCGCTGCTTTTGAATCTTGCCAGCGCTGCGAACGCGCAGGATAAGGAAACGCTCTGGAGCTATATCAAGATGCACAAGCCGGGCCTCTCGCCCGACAGTGCGCCGTTCCTTGACCGCCTCGCCGGTTACGCGGTGAAGTATTACGAAGACTTCGTCCTGCCCAATAAACAATACCGCATGCCGGACGACCGCGAGCGCAAAGCCATGGAAGACCTCGCCGCGCGGCTGGAGAAAGTCGCCGATGGCGCCGACTTAGACACGCTGCAGACCGAAGTGTTCGCCGCAGGCAAGGAAAACGGCTATCCCAAGGAAGAACTGCGCAACTGGTTCCAGGCGCTGTATCAGGTGCTGTTAGGCCAATCCGAAGGACCGCGCTTCGGCTCGTTCATCCAGCTCTATGGCCGGGACAAGACCATTGCGCTTATTCGTAAGGGATTGTCGGGCGATCTCGCCAAGGCGGCGTAACTACGGCTCGCGGTCTAAGCGGACATTCTCGCGGAAAGTCAGGCTCTGGGGCCGAAGGTTAGTCTCGTCAGCAACCTTACGCACATTTGTACGATAAAACGACGAAAGGCTAAAGCCGCGCTTATTCGTATGAACGTTTGCATCACCGGCCTTAAGCCCAAGACCATCAACATTCCTTTCGGCTTTGGAACCGGCGAGCGGAAGGCTTACGTTTTCGCTTTCCTTGTCGGCGCCTGAAGAAAAAAGCGCATCAACGCTTCTCACGAGCCTGTCATGAGTTTGCGGTTTAACATCTGATCCGGCGGGTTGCTGAGTGCTTGTAATAAGAGGCCTGTTGTCCTGCGCACTGTTCCAGTCGTTCGCAATATGGTTTCTGTCGTCGGCCGCGCGCCCGAATAAACCCGAGAGCTTGCGCATACCGCTCCATGTAAGCTTGAACGGAGCAAAAGCTGCACGCACAAGTAAGGAAGAATGCGGGGCTTTTTTTGTAGAACGTTCATGGCCGATATCGTCTCTGCCATAGCGCGGGATATCAGTTTCAATCATATGAATAGACTTTGTCTTTCTCTTGTAACCGTCGCGTAAAGTCCAGGTCACTTCTTCCTGAAATACATCAACCTGCCTGTGTTTAGGCATCTGCTTGGCTTTTGCATCGCCTACGGCAATGATTGCGTCCAAGAAAAAATTACCAATTCTACCCATTGCTTTGCCTTCGCAGATTTTGATTGAATGCGGAATTTATAAACTAAAGCGTTATGACAATCAACAAAAATTGATTAAATAGCTGATTTTAAACGGTATTTAACCGTCCGGATCGAGGATCGGGACCTTGCGGTCGGCATTGGCCCGCGCGGCGAACACGCCGGGCCGCTCGGCGATGATCTTCAACGAACCGTCTTCTAACATGATTTCACTGGCCGTCGCCGAGGCAATGCCGCTGCGCGCGAATTCCTCGGGCATCATTTCGCGTACGATCACGATGCGGTCGGTCTTGTTCAAAAGCAGCGGCGCGGGCCGTAGTTTTTTACTATCGCCCATGAAAGTCTGGCATTCGATTTTACGCACGCCGATCTTGGCGGACTGCATCAGGAAATTCTGCACATCAACGCGCGTCCCGATTACCAGCGGGCGGAATTTCTTCGGCGATATGCTGAACTTCAAAAGACAGACAGGCTGGCCCCCAGGTGAATCCCGCTGGGGCAGGACTTCCTCGACATGGGAACTGTTAACCGCGAAAAAAAGTTCCCTGTTCGCAGCCTCTTTAAACAGGCAAAAACCCATTCATACAACCTGTACATCCGCGCTTATGCGCATTATCTTATGAACCATGAAAAACGCAGGCAACGCAGACGATATAAGGCATTTTACCACCTCGTTATGGGAGCAGGTCAAGGAGGTATGGTCGCACGGCCTTTTCGGCGTCGATATCGGCAGCATCATTATAGCACTTCTGATTTTCGGATGTTTCCTTGTATTGCGCGAATTCATGGCGAAATTCATCCTCCGCCGCCTCGAGGTCTGGGCGGAAAGCTCGGAAAACAAACTCGACGACCGCATCATTCCCGTCCTCGTTCCCCCGGCGAAGTTCATCCCCGTCCTCCTCGGCGTGTTTTTCGCTGGCCAATACCTGGAGTTTGAAGGCGGCCATGAAATCTTTTTCGTCAAAATATTAAAGTCGCTGATCGCCTTCACGATTTTCTGGGCGATTTACCTCGCAGCTGAACCGTTCGGTCACAGCCTGAAACGGCTGGAGCGCATGCTCACGCCGATGATGACGCAGTGGATTTTCAAGGTGCTGAAAATTCTTGTCATCTTTATCGGCGGCGCGGTGATCCTCGAACTCTGGGGCATCAAGGTCGCGCCCCTCCTCGCCGGTCTCGGCCTCTTCGGTGCCGCCGTCGCACTCGGCGCGCAGGACTTCTTCAAGAACCTGATCGCGGGCATGTCGCTGATTTCCGAGAAACGATTCCTGAACGGCGACTGGATTCTGGTTGAAGGCGTGGTAGAGGGAACGGTCGAGGAAATCGGCTTCCGCTCGACGAAAGTGCGCCGCTTCGACAAGGCTCCGATTTACGTGCCGAATTCAAAACTCGCCGATGCCGTCGTAACGAATTTCAGCCGCATGACCTTCCGCCGTATCCGCTGGACCATCGGCCTCAGCTACAAGAGCGACGTGAAGCAGCTGAAAATAATCTGCGATGAAATCAGGAATCACCTGACGACGAACAAGGATAAATTCGCACAACCCGACGAAGCAGGCCTGACGGTGCGTATCGATTCATTCGGCGATTCCACGATCAACCTGCTGATCAACTGCTTCACGCGCACGATCGATTACGAGGAGTGGATGACGATTAAGGAAGATCTTGCGTTCAAGATCAGGGAGATCGTCGAGGAGAAGGCAAAAGCGTCCTTCGCCTTCCCGTCGCAATCCATCTACGTCGAGAATTTCGACGACATGACGAAGAAGAAAACCAAGGATTAAACGGGACCGGAATTTCTACCAAAATTATAACGGGCGTTTATAAAATCCTGTTCAGTTGCGGTGAACGTTCTGAAAGCAGAACCTGAATTAACAAAACCGGGCGCGGGTTGCGGCAGCCCTTTTTCTTTAATCGCTTGGCTCTGTTCCAGGAACATCTCGACAAGCAGCTGATCTTTGGTTTTCGTTTCTAATGTTGCAGACATTGGTTACTCCCCCGGTTTTTTGAATTAAGAAAATTCCGTCACATCCTACAAAGTAGCGACAGGATTACTGAACCCAGCCTGAGCTTTTACATCAGGATGTTTATCGTTGAACTCGGCCAGCTGTTCTTCAAAGCGCTGGATAATTGCACGGCCCGGATCGCTGTTAACATCAAAATGAATTGGAGGTTCAGCAAAGCCGGACGTTCCAAGAGTGTCATATGTTTGCGGCAACTCCACGGGGAACATGATGCCCTGCTTTGCAAGAGCAAGCTGGGTTTCAAGTTTTTGTCTCACCTCGTCATTGAAAAGTTCACCGACGGCAGCCGTAAAATCTTTCGCCTTCTGGCGAACAGTATCCAACAATGACATTGCGTGTTTCTCCCGTTCCCGATAATAAAGTTTCATTTTCTTATAATATGGAAAGAATAACCTGTCAATAATGATTCAGGGGCTTATTCACCGGTCTTGAACAGGGCCGGTATCATGCTGCGGCAATAACCCAGGCTCCGGCTTACCGGCTTTTAAGTGCTCCAGCAGGCCAAGGAGAGCGGCCATATGCTTTTTACCCGCGTCGGATTCCGGATCCAGCGAAATGTAAAAATCATCGCCCGATGTGGCGACAGGATTCCATTTCTTACCCCGGTGCTTCAAATCATCTATCTGTTGCAGAATTGCGGAACGCGTCGTGTCGGATGGCCTTATCTGCATGCCGGAATAATTGCCATTGCCGTTGCTGTTTTTCTTTTCACCGCCGTTAAATTGATGAGCCGGACGAGCGGGCTTCTTGAAGCCGTCTGTTCTATCCTGATCTCCATTAACATCATCCCTGCGCTGCTGCTTTTTGTCTCTCCTGCTAACCCTGTGACCGGAATTCGATCCGCCATTCCCAAAACCATTACTCATTAAGCATCACTCCACGCAGTTATATGAACGGTCTATATAATATGGAAACATTTATCCTGTCAAACCCCCCATTTGAAACCAGATGAGTGAAGCCTGATTTTCGTGTCTGAATGCCGCAAAAATGCTATGCAGTTGGATGCGTTCAGCCCCACTTGAAACCCCGCAGGATTCGCTTGCTCTGCCTGATATTCCCGCCCTCGCGGTGAATGCCGTGCAGGCCTGCATTTTGACAGCCGACGGCGAGCTCAAAACCATGAGCCACGACCAGGCGCAGATGCTCATCCATAAACAACCCGTGCTGGTCTGCCATGCGCCCTATACGCGCGGGCGGCTGGGGCTTGAGGAATTTCTGGCGTTCGATGTCCTCGAATTATTCGCCTTCGTGCACCCGGTAAAATTCTGCGTGCCAACACCGCACGGATTGGCGCGTGCGCTGAATGTGCCTGCGCCGAATTCTTTGGAGGACCAGCCATTCGCGCTGATGGATATCGTGAAGACCTTGCTGCGGGATCTACAAAGCGATCCATGGCGTGACAAGGCCGACCCGCTGAAAACCGCCGCCGTGATGGGCTTGAACGGCAAAGGCTGGCCGTGGACGCCGTTTGTTTTTTCGGCGCTGGGGCAGACGTATGACCCGAAAGAAATCACGCATTCGAAAACCGCGCTGAATGTCTGGCGGCACCTGCCGGAATGGGCCGAGGAAGCACCGGAGCCGCCGCACGCGCATCACGGCGTAACGCCTGATGAAAGCCGCGAGAGGCTTGAGCAGCTTCTAGGTCCCGGTGCGGAACACAGGCAGGAACAATTCGATTACGCCGAGCAGATCACGACTGCCTTCGCCCCGCCGCGTGAGGAGAGCGAACCGAATGTCGTACTTGCCGAAGCCGGAACGGGCATTGGAAAAACTTTAGGTTATCTCGCGCCCGCCAGCGTCTGGGCAGAGAAGAACGCAGGAACGGTGTGGATTTCGACTTATACGAAAAACCTCCAGCAGCAGATCGACCGCGAGCTTGATCGTCTGTATCCGACGAAAGAAGTTAAAGACGCGCACGTGGCCATCCGCAAGGGCCGCGAGAATTATCTGTGCCTCCTGAATTTCGATGAGGCCGCAACGGGTGCGAGCTTGACGCGCAACCCCACGCAGGCGGTGGCGGCAGGATTGATGACACGCTGGACGGCGGCGACGCGCGACGGAGATTTAACCGGTGCGGATTTTCCCGGCTGGCTGGCGGGGTTGATCGGCTACCAGCACACACTTGGATTAGCGGATAGGCGTGGCGAATGCATCTATTCGGCGTGCGATCATTACCACAAATGTTTCGTCGAAAAATCCATCCGCAAATCGAAACGCGCACGCATCGTCGTCGCCAATCATGCGCTGGTGATGATCCAGTCCGCCCTCTCCGCGCCCGGCGAGGATATGCCGGACCGCTACGTGTTCGATGAAGGACATCATTTGTTCGACAGCGCCGACAGCGCCTTTTCCGCGCATCTCTCGGCGCAGGAAACGCGCGATTTAAGGCGCTGGATTTTAGGACCCGAAGGCGGACGGCGCTCCCGTGCACGCGGTCTGCAGCGCCGCGCCGAAGGACTGGCGGAAGGCGATGCTGAAGCTGAAAAGGCACTGCAGGAAATTATTTACGAGGCGACGTGTTTAACTGGCGAAGGCTGGGCGAAAAGATTGCGCGAGGATAACACCTCCGGCCCTACCGAAAATTTCCTCGCGCTGGTTTACAAGCAGGTTTACACGCGGGCCGAGGGGCGCGGCGGCCCTTATTCGTTAGAGACGCAGACATGGCCGCTGGATGAAGGCATCGCGGAAAAAGCCAGGGCGCTGAAAAACGCACTGCGCAAATTGCAAAAACCGATGCAGGAACTGGTGGTGGCGTTCCGCAAAAAACTGGCAAATGACGAAGGATTGCTGGATCCCGACACGCGGCGGAGACTCGATGCGGTGAACCAGTCGCTGGAAAAACGTTCGGTCATGACATTGCAGGCCTGGATCAACATGCTGGAAACCCTTTGTCATCCCGGCGAAAGCCGGGATCGGGGAATTGATGGCAACCCGGCCCCGGCTTCCGCCGGGGCGACAGATTCTGAATTCGTCGACTGGATGGAGGTCGAACGCCTGAACGGCAAGGCCGTGGATGTCGGCCTCTACCGCCACTGGGTCGACCCGATGAAACCGTTCGCCGCCAGCGTGCGCCCGCATCTGCACGGCATGGCGGTGACATCGGCAACATTACGCGACGACGCGCAAAACTGGGACAATGCGAAGCTGCGCACCGGTGCGGATTACCTGACATCAGACCCGCAACTCGTCGCGCTGGAATCGCCGTTCAATTACGGAACGCAGACGAAAATTTTTGTCATCAACGATGTGCGCAAGGACGATCTTGATCAGGTCGGCGGCGCCTACCGCGCCTTGTTCGAGGCCAGCGGCGGCGGCGCGCTCGGCCTCTTCACCGCGATTCAAAGACTGCGCGCCGTGCATGAACGCATCGCCCTGCCGCTCGAGAAAAAAGATATTACACTTTACGCGCAGCACGTGGACGCAATCGACACCGGGACACTCGTCGATATTTTCCGTGATGATGTACATGCGTGTCTGCTCGGAACTGACGCTACGCGCGATGGCGTCGACGTGCCGGGAGAGTCGCTCCGCCTCATCGTTTTCGACCGCGTACCGTGGCCGCGCCCGACCATCCTGCACAAGGCCCGCCGCGAACGATTCGGTAAAAAAGACTATGACGAGATGATTACCCGCCTGAAACTGAAGCAGGCCTTTGGCCGCCTGATCCGCCGGGCCGACGACAAGGGCGTGTTCGTGATGCTCGATCCGATGCTGCCCTCGCGCTTGCAAACCGCGTTTCCAAAGGATGCGGTGCTGGTCAAATGCGGGCTGGGCGAGGCAGTGCAGCAAATCCGGGCCTTTTTGAACATTGCAAGTTAACGCCCGAACGTCTTATAAACATAAGACATGAAGCCCTTTGTTTTCGACATAAAGACCGACCCTGAAACGGCCTTTGCAGCGTTGCAGACCCAGCCCTATAGCCTGTGGCTGGACAGCGCTGATTCCGGGCACGCGCAGGGGCGCTTCTCTTACATCGTTTCGCACCCGGTGGAAATGATCGAGGCGAAAGACGGCCGCGTCACCGTCACCAATGCCGCGCAGCAAACGGCCCTGCGATGCGATCCGTTCGAAATTCTGAACGAGCGCCTTGAGGCATGGAAGAGCGAAGCGGAAACGGTTGAAGGCCTGCCGCCGTTCCAGGGCGGACTGGCCGGATTTTTCGGATATGACCTCGCGCGCTCGATTGAAAAACTTCCCACAGCCACGCGCCTCAACCCGCATATGCCGGACATGGCGGTAGGGATTTACGACCGCGTCATCGCCTTCGATCATGAAAAGAATAAAGCGTGGTTGATCATCCACGCGGAGAGCAAAAGCGAGGCCGAGCGTAAGCGCACAGTGCTGATGCATATTCTTAAAAACAGAAAAACAGAGGCGAAGGAAAACCCCGTCCTGAACTGGTCGCCCGCCGAACTCGCGGAAAGCTACAAGGCGAAAATCAGGCGCGTGATCGAATACATCAACGCAGGCGATATTTTCCAGGCGAATTTGTCGCAGCGTTTCGAGGCCGTGCTGCCGCCTTCCTTCGACCGCTTCTCGCATTATCTGACGATGCGCAGGGTGAACCCCGCGCCGTTCGCGGCCTATATGAATCTCGGCGGCATCGTGATTTCATCGGCATCGCCCGAGCAATTCCTGAGCGTGCAGGATAACGAAGTTACAACGCGCCCCATCAAGGGCACCCGCCCGCGCGGCCGCGATAAAAAAGAAGATGAGCGCAACCGCGAGGAACTTGCTCACAGCGCCAAGGACCGCGCCGAGAACATCATGATCGTCGATCTGCTGCGCAGCGATCTTTCAAAGGTTTGCAAACCAGACAGCGTGGAGCTGACGGATTTGTGCAAGCTTGAGACATTCGCAGGCGTGCATCATCTCGTCTCGACGATCGAGGGCACGCTCACCAAAACGCCTATTGACCTGTTGCGCGCCTGTTTCCCGGGCGGCTCGATCACCGGCGCGCCGAAAATCCGCAGCATGGAAATTATCGAAGAACTGGAAACCGCGCGGCGCGGACCTTATTGCGGCGCGATGGCGTGGATCGGCTTTGACGGTGCAATGAACAGCTCCATCCTGATCCGCACGCTTGTGTACCAGGGCAACAAGGTCACATTGCAGACCGGCGGCGGGATTACAGCCGGATCGGACGCCGAAGAGGAATACAGGGAAACGCTGGCGAAGGCGGAGAAAATTTTCCGCAGCTTCGACGCATCGGCCCAGAAGAAAATCGCATGATTCTCGTCATCGATAATTACGATTCCTTCGTCTATAACATCGCGCGTTATTTCGAATGCGCGGGCGAACCCTGCTCGGTTATCCGCAACGACAAGATCACCGTACAGGAAGCGGAAAAGCTCGACCCGCTGGCGATTGTTATCTCACCCGGTCCTTGCACGCCGAAAGAAGCGGGCGTTTCGGTGGAGCTGATTAAAAAGCTCGGCGCATTCATTCCTGTTTTCGGCATCTGCCTCGGCCATCAATGCATCGGTGAAGCCTTCGGCGCAAAAACCGTGCGAACGAACCCGGTCCACGGACAGGCCAGTACAATTACAAATGACGGTAGCGGGATTTTCTCAGGGCTGCCCGCAACGCTCGACGCCGGACGCTATCATTCGCTCGTAACCGAATTGCCTCCGACCTCCCCGCTGCGTGTCACGGCACGTACGGAAGACGGCATCATCATGGCCATGCAGCATGGCACGCAGCCGATTTACGGCGTGCAGTTCCACCCCGAATCGGTCCTGACCGAACGCGGTGCCGACATGATCGGCAATTTCACAGCTATCGCCCGTCAATGGCACCAATCTAGAAAAATCGCTGCATGAACATCATATGGCTGAACGGCCGTTTCGTTAACGAAAGCCCGGTCTTCCTGCCCAGCGACCGGATTCGCATCGGTGACGGCGTGTTCGACACGATGCTGGCGGTGGATGGTGTCCCCGTCCATGCGAACGAACATTTTAAGCGCCTGCTCGGCCATGCCGATGTGCTCAGGATAAAAACGGACTGGAGCGTTTCAGATCTGAAGGCGGCGGCTGACGGGCTCTTAGAGCAGAATAAATCCGACACGGGAAAATTTGCGGTCAATACCGTGATTACCCGCGGACCAGGCGAGCGCGGCCTGAAACTACCCAAGAATCCTGCCATCCAATGCGTCATGTCGGTAAGCCCCGCGCCCGCCGAATTCCCGCCAGTCCATGCGGTCATCGCGAGCGTGAGTCGTAATGAAGGCTCGCCCCTCTCCCGAATCAAATCCTGCAATTACGGCGACAATATCCTCGCCCTCGCCGAAGCGAATGAAAAAGGCGCGAACGAAGCCATTATGCTCAACAACCGGGGAAATATTGCCTGTGCGTCGACGAGCAACATCTTCATCCTCCGGAACGGAAAACTCCTGACCCCGAAGCTCGATGACGGGGCGCTGGACGGCATCACCCGCAGAAATCTCATCAAAAAGCACGGCGCGGTAGAAACCAGCTTCACCGCCGCCGACCTCGCAGCCAGTGAGGGGATTTACCTCACCAGCAGCGTGCGCGGCGTGGTGGCGGTGGAAACGCTGGATGGCAAAAAACTGCCGCGCCCCTCTTTAGAAATTGATAAGGAATTCCATTTAATCTGAAAGATTAGTGTCATTCCGGCGAAAGCCGGAATCGGGTACATTAATCGACCGGATCCCGGCTTCCGCCGGGATGACGACAAGGAGCGAATGACAATTCTCAAGACATTGACGGTTTATCTCGGCTCTTCAGGACGCGCGCGGCCTGTATTCCAGGACTCGGCGGCGGACCTTGGGCGCATTATCGGCGAAAGCGGATACCATCTTGTCTATGGCGGCATGGATGCCGGGCTGATGGGCCAGATCGCCAGCGGCGCGCAGCAGGCGGGCGGCAAGGTCACGGGTATTGTGCCGCGCAAGCTGCAGGACAGCGAACGTATTTTAAAAGATCTGACCGAAACCGTCCTGGTCGAGGATTTGTGGCAGCGCAAAAAGAAAATGTTCGAACTGGCTGACGCGATTGTCAGCCTGCCCGGCGGGTTCGGCACGCTGGATGAAACGCTGGAAGTTTTATATTGGGGTAAATTAAAGCTGCACACGATGCCGCTGGTGCTGGTGAATATCGAGAATTACTGGGCGCCGTTGATTGCTTTCCTGCGCACGCTCCGCGATTTCGACCAGAGATTTTTGATCGTCGTGGATTCGATCGAGGGTGTCATTCCCGCCCTGAAAGCCTGGGACGCGCCGTCGATTGAAAAGCAGGACGGGCACTTCCCGCATTTCGAAGACGAGATCATGCGCAAGACCGGCGAGCCGATCATTATCGATACGCCGAGCGTCGAGAATGCCTATTATGTGGCCTGCGCGCTCGGCCTCAAGCAACTCGGCAAGCACACGAGGCCAATCGGGTTTCTAAACAAGGACGGACAGTTTGACGCGTTACTGAACTGGTTCGAGCGCGCGGCACTGGAACATTTCATCACGGATAAGTGCCTGAAGCTTTTCGACGCCGCGCCGGATGAAAAAACGCTGCAGGACCTGCTGAAAAACCAGCACGCCGTCTCCATCGACCTGCACAAGGAAAAGTGGGGCGAGCGGCGCGAAAAAGCCCGCCCGTAAATTCAAATCAGAATACGATATGACCGGTGATGGCCTGGATTTTCGCCTTAGTCATGGCGATGCGGCGGTTGGCGCGCGCTTTTGAGACTTCATCGTCCGCGCGGCCAAGGTCTTCCTGATAGTTACGGAGTTCCTGTTCGAGCTCGGCCTGCACAAAACCGCTGACTTCATAAGCGTCTTCCGCCAGCACCGTGCAATTCTTGCCCGTGATGTCGGCAAAACCGCCAGTGATGAAAATTCTCCACGGCTCGCCGCCCTTCTCACGGTAGAGACGCACAACGCCGGGCTTCAACGCAACAACCAGAGATGTATGATCGGGGCCAATGCCAAGCTCGCCGTCTTCACCGGGAATGACAGCGTGCCAGACAGGTTCGGATACGAGTTTCTCTTCGGGGGAAACCAGTTCGAACTTGATGGCCTGCGCCGTCGTTTCTGTTGCCTGTGCCTGCGCCATTATTATGCCGCTTCCATCGCCATTTTCTTGGCCTTGGCAACCGCTTCCTCGATATTGCCGACCATGTAGAAGGCGGCTTCGGGGAGGTGATCGTATTCGCCATCAACGATGGCTTTGAAGCCGCGGATCGTGTCCTGCAGGTTCGCGAGAACGCCCGGTGTGCCGGTGAAGACTTCGGCAACGTGGAACGGCTGCGACAGGAAGCGCTGGATCTTACGCGCACGCGCGACCGTAAGCTTGTCTTCTTCCGAAAGCTCGTCCATGCCGAGAATGGCGATGATGTCCTGCAGCGACTTGTAGGTCTGCAACGTACGCTGGACCGATGTCGCGACGGCATAATGCTCTTCGCCGATGACGCGGGGGTCGAGAATACGCGAGGTGGAATCTAACGGATCGACCGCCGGGTAAATGCCCTGCTCCGCGATCTGACGGGAGAGAACCGTTGTCGCATCCAGGTGAGCGAAGGTCGTGGCCGGCGCGGGGTCGGTCAGGTCGTCTGCGGGAACGTAAACGGCCTGGACGGACGTGATCGAACCCTTGTTTGTGGAGGTAATGCGCTCCTGCATCGCGCCCATCTCTGTCGCAAGAGTCGGCTGGTAACCCACGGCGGCAGGAATACGGCCCAGAAGCGCGGACACTTCCGAACCCGCCTGCGTGAAGCGGAAGATGTTGTCGAGGAAGAACAGGACGTCCTGGCCTTCTTCGTCGCGGAAATATTCCGCCATGGTCAGGGCCGAAAGCGCAACGCGGGCACGCGCGCCGGGCGGCTCGTTCATCTGGCCGTATACAAGCGCGGCTTTGGATTTGGTTGAATCGTGCTTTACGATAACGCCCGATTCCATCATTTCGTGGTAGAGGTCGTTACCTTCGCGCGTTCTTTCGCCGACGCCGCCGAATACCGACACGCCGCCGTGCGCTTTGGCGATGTTGTTGATGAGCTCCATGATCGTAACCGTCTTGCCGACGCCTGCGCCGCCGAAGAGGCCGATTTTACCGCCCTTTGCGTAGGGGCAGAGAAGGTCGATGACTTTAATACCGGTGATGAGCTGCTCGGTTTCCGTCGCCTGCTCCGCGAAAGACGGCGCGGCGCGGTGAATCGGCCAGCGCGCCTTGTTTTTCAACTCAGGGCCTTCGTCGATGACGTTGCCGATGACGTCCATGATGCGGCCGAGAACTTCGGGACCGACAGGAACGGTAATGGCATCGCCCGTGTCGACGACTTCAGAACCGCGTGTCAGACCGTCGGTCATGTCCATCGCGATGCAGCGCACGGTGTTTTCGCCGAGGTGCTGCGCGACTTCGAGAACGAGGCGCTGGCCGTTGTTGGTTGTTTCCAGCGCGTTCAGAATGCCGGGGACATTGCCCTCTTCGAACTGCACGTCCACGACCGCGCCGAGAACCTGGAGGATTTTGCCTTTGGCGCCTGCTGCGCCTCTTGTTGCTTTTTTCGTTGCCATTTTCGTTTTCCTTTTTTTAAAATTATATCTCGCTTGCGGGGTTTTCCGGATTCTGACTCAATATTTCCCTGAGAATTTCCTTAGCAGGAACTTCGGTACTCTGCGCGTAATCCATACCGTGACGACCAAGCTTATCCTCGGGAATTACCGACACCGTCACCATTCCAAAAGCATTGGTTATCCTTTTTATGTCCATGATCATCTCAGCTACTCCTCTCGTTAAAGCGCTTCCGCGCCCGAAATAATTTCGATCAGTTCTTTCGTAATGTAAGCCTGGCGCGCACGGTTGTATTTCAGCGTCAGCTTGTTGATCATGTCGCCCGCGTTACGCGTTGCAGAATCCATCGCCGTCATACGCGCGGCCTGCTCGCCCGCAGCGGAGTCGAGGAGCGCACGGAAAATCTGCACGCCGATATTGCGCGGCAGCAGCGTCGCGAGAATGCGGCCCTCTTCCGGCTCGAAATCATAAGGCGAAATCGGCCCGGCCTCTTCAACAACTTCAGTTTTCTTGCGGCGCATGCCTTGTCTCGCCGCTTCGGCCTTCGCCATTTTATCTTTTTCTTTCTGAACATCCTCTTCATCAGGAAGCTTGAAAGGAATGAGCTGCTGGCGCGCGGGTTTCTGCGTCAGGATCGATTTGAATTCGTTATACACCAGCGTGCAGACATCGAACTCGCCTGCGTTGAATTTGTCGAGCACGAGTTCGGTGACTTTATTGACATCGGCGAACTCGACGCGGCTTTTGCCGGTGATGCCGGTGAAGCTTTCCCAGATGCGGCTCTTGAATTCGCGGGTCAGCAGGTCGCGCGCCTTGCGTCCGGCGCAGATAATGAAAACATCCTTCTTCGCGGCGACCAAGTCACGGATCATGCGGCGCGCCTCTTTGATCACGTTGGCATTAAAGCCGCCCGCAAGACCGCGGTCCGCCGAAACGACGACAACCAGGTGACGCTGGTCAGAACCTGTTCCGGCCAGGAGTTTCGAGCTGCCCGGACCGATATTCACGTTCTTCGCGACCCGGCCCAGCATTTCCGCCATCGCGATGGCATAGGGCTGGCTGGCTTCAGCCTGCAGCTGCGCCTTCTTAAGCTTCGACGCCGCCACCATTTTCATGGCGGAGGTGATTTTCTTCGTCGATTTGACCGATTTGATACGGTCGCGATAGTCGCGTAAGGAAGGCATCGTTCGTTAAGCCGCCTTCTGGTTGTTAGCCGAGTAAGAGCTGGTGAAGGCCTCGAGGAATTCCTTCATCTGCTTCTGAAGGTCGTCGGCCAGGGCTTTTTCCTCGCGGATGCGCTTCAGGATGTCGGAGCCGCTGGCGCGGACATGCTCGAGCAGCAGTGCTTCATACTGGTTGACCTTGTCGGTCGGGATCGTATCGAGGAAGCCGCGCGTACCCGCGAAAATCACGAACACCTGCTCTTCGATAGGCATCGGCGAGTACTGAGGCTGTTTAAGAAGCTGCGTCAGGCGCGCGCCGCGTGCGAGCAGTTTCTGTGTCGAGGCGTCGAGGTCGGAGGCGAACTGAGCAAACGCTTCCATCTCGCGGTACTGCGCGAGTTCGAGCTTGATCGTACCGGCAACCTGTTTCATCGCCTTGATCTGCGCGGCGGAGCCGACGCGGGACACGGATGCGCCGACGTTAATTGCCGGGCGGATGCCTTTGAAGAACAGGCCCGTCTCAAGGAAGATCTGGCCGTCGGTAATGGAGATGACGTTCGTCGGGATGTAAGCCGAGATGTCGCCTGCCTGCGTCTCAATAATGGGAAGCGCCGTCAGCGAGCCCGAGCCGTGCGCATCGCCGAGTTTCGCGGCGCGCTCGAGAAGGCGTGAGTGAATGTAGAATACGTCGCCGGGATAAGCTTCGCGGCCCGGCGGACGGCGGAGCAACAGCGACATCTGGCGGTACGCAACGGCCTGTTTCGAAAGGTCGTCGTAAATGCACAGCGCGTGCATGCCGTTGTCGCGGAAATATTCGCCCATCGCGCAGCCGGTGTACGGTGCAAGGAACTGCATCGGGGCCGGGTCGGACGCCGTAGCGGCAACGACAACGGTGTATTCCATTGCGCCCTGCTCTTCTAACTCTTTTACGAGCTGGGCAACCGTCGAACGCTTCTGACCGATACAGACATAAATGCAGTACAGGTGGTTTTTGGGGTTCGGGTCCTGGTTAACGTTTTTCTGGTTGATGATCGTGTCGACGGCAACGGCGGTCTTGCCCGTCTGGCGGTCGCCGATGATCAGCTCGCGCTGACCGCGGCCGATCGGAACCAGCGCATCGATGGCCTTGAGGCCCGACTGCATCGGCTCATGAACGGATTTACGCGGAATGATGCCGGGCGCTTTCAGCTCGACGCGGCTCGATTGCTTGGCCTTCAAAGGGCCTTTACCGTCAATCGGATTACCGAGACCGTCAACAACGCGCCCCAAAAGTTCTTTACCAATAGGCACTTCCACGATCTGGCCGGTACGCTTGACGATGTCGCCTTCTTTAATGTCGCGGTCGTCGCCGAAAATAACGATACCGACATTGTCGATCTCTAAGTTCAGCGCCATGCCTTTGATGCCGCCGGGGAATTCAACCATCTCGCCGGCCTGGACGTTGTCGAGACCGTAAACGCGGGCAACGCCGTCGCCGACGCTCAAGACCTGGCCGATTTCGGCGACATCCGCCTGCGCGCCAAATTCAGCGATCTGCTTTTTCAGGATTTCAGAAATTTCTGCTGCACGGATTTCCATGATCTTAACCTACCTCTTTTACAGTTTGAACGTTTTGATTGGATTGGCGGCTCATCGCTGCCTTAAGTCTTTCGAGTTTGCGGGCGACCGAATCGTCGATCATCTTCGATCCGATGGTAACGATCATGCCGCCGAGAATGGACGGCTCGACCTTCGCCTTAAGGGCGACGTCACGGCCAAGGCCCTTGGCGATAGCGCGTTGCAGCGCCTCGAATTGGGATGCGCTCATGTCCTGCGCGGTCTGAACCTCGACGGCGACTTCGCCGCGGCGGCGGGATAACTCGGTGCGGAAAGCTTCGGTGATGCCCTGGACGGCACCAAGGCGGCGGTTCTTCACAAGAACGCCCAGAAAATTACGGGTCAGGCCGTCGAATTTCGCCTTGTCGGCGATGGCCATGATGGCTTTGGCCTGCTGGTCGCGGCTTAAAGACGGGGAAGAGATAACGGTGGTGAGGTCAGCGGACGCGGCGATCATGGCGCCCAGTTCGTTCAGATCACGCTCAACTTGCTGAATTCTATTGGATTCCTGAGCCAGCTCGATCAAAGCGAGGGCGTAGCGCGAAGTTACGGCGTGAGAGGCTTTGGCAGACACGTCCCTGTGATTCCCTGTTTATTTAACGATTCTCAAGTTTCGCGAGGGATTTAGCACACGAAAAACGCCCTGACAAGTGCTTAAAATAAGGCTTTCCGGGCTGTCAGTGTATGAAAATTTCAGGTTGCAGAAACGCGTATTTTTCGGGGTACAGGAAAAAGGCCAGAATCCGGAACGCAACCAGATGGAAAACATAGATTTCCAGCGTCCAGCGCCCCAAAATCTGGAGCGGCAGGGCAATCGCAGAAGAGACAGACCAACGCTCAGGCACAAATCCGAGCAGAACGACGAATAAGCCCGCCATCCCGGTAGCAAGCCCGAGATTATGGTCGCCATCCATGGCCGGCAGGGTCAAACCCTGGAACAGGAAACTGGCGGCAACCATAGCGCCCAGCAACAGAGCCTGCGCGCCTGCCCGGTCATGGCCGGGTTCGCGGCGGCGGTGAACGCCGTAAAGGGCCCAGAGCAGACCCATCGTCCCGTATTCCAGGACATATGACGTCGGGATTGAAAGCAGCACAAGCGCGGCAAAGATAGCGATAAAAGCCATACGGCCTGAAAAAGCGATCTTTTCCAGATATGGCATGGCCACACGTGTTGCGGCCAGCATGAACAGGATATTGAACGGCATGACGTAGCCGTTAAAGGCAATTGCCGCAGCACTGGCGATCAAGCCGCCGATCAGCCAGCTTTGCGGCACAGGCCGCGCGCCCGCATAACCGACCAAGTAAAACCACACAGGGGCCGAAAGTCGCCCGATGACGCGCAGCCATAGCTCTTCAGGGAAAAAGAAATACCCTACATGGTCGGCGATCATGGTCAGGACGGCAAAAGCCTTCAGGACATCATGCGCCGTGAGCGCGTCGCCATAACTCTTGAGGATTTCCGGTTTTTTCATGCCTGCTTTCCAGGACTTGGTATTATAATTAGGAAGAAGTTCTTTAACGCCAACCGATAATACAGGCTCCGCCCCCGCATGGACAGTCTCAAACGCACGTTGCTGCTTTTCGCCGTCATCATCATCGAAGGATATGTCGTCCTGGCGACTGAACTTCTGGCCATCCGTGAAACCATCGCCTATGTCGGCAGCGGAACCGATACGGTATCGATCATCATCGCCGCCGTACTGATGCCGCTTGCGTTCGGTTACTACAAGGGCGGGTTGTTCAAACCGTTTTACTGGCGCGGGAAACTGATCGGCATCCGCGAAAAACTGATCCTCAACATCATGATCTCGATGGCCATCCTGATCCTCGGCCTGTCCTATATCTGCATGAACGTGTTCTTCTACACGCTGCTCGGCATGGGGCTTAATCACCGCCTGTTCCTCACGGCGATCTATGCGGCTGTGTTCCTGGTGACGCCAGTTTACCTGCTCGGCCAGACCATTCCACTCATCAGCAATTACTTCTCCAAGGAAAAACTCTCGCGCATCACGGGCCGCATGCTGTTTTTCTCGACCATGGGATCGTTCATGGGCGCGGTCTTCTCGACGCTCGTGCTGATGAGCACCGTCGGCGTTCATAACACTGTTTCCTTCAACATCATCCTGCTCGCCGTTCTCGTCATCCTGCTGTCGAAGAAAAAACTTTCCGAGCGGGTCGTTTACGCGTTCGGCATGGCGGTGGTCGGCATCATCCTGAACTCTGGTTACGTCATGGCCGCCTTCCACGTCGTCGACAACAATAAATACAACATGGTCATGGTCTTCCCCGACCCCAGCGAGAACGGCGATATTCACATGTCGCTGAACCATATGGGATCGTCGATGTACAACCCGGAGACGGGTTCCAAGCACATGTATATCGAGTTCGTCGAGCAACAGACGATCGAGCCGATCCTGGAAACCATCGAGACCCACGATATCCTCGTCATCGGCGCGGGAGCGTTCACGTTCGGATTGCAGGACACGAAGAACAATTATGATTTCGTCGATATCGACGGCAGCCTGAAAGACATCGCCGAGCAGCAGGTCCTGAAACAGAAGCTGACGGAGAATAAAAAGTTCATTCCCATGGAGGCGCGCGCCTACCTGATGAGCACGCAGAAAAAATACGATGTCATATTCCTCGATGCCTATCTCGGCGGCATCACGCTGCCCGAGCATCTCGTGACCGCCAATTTCTACAGGCAGGTCAAGGACCACCTGAAGGATCACGGCATCGTCGCGATGAACTTCATCGCCTCGCCGAGCTTCACCACGCCGTTCAGCCGCAACCTCGACAACACCGTGCGCAGGGTATTCCCGCACATATCGCGTCACGTGATCATGGAGAATTACAATCTCTGGAAAGACAAGCCGGAGGACAACCAGAACATCATCTATATGTACAAACGGCACACGGATGAAAGTACGAAGGAAATCTATACCGATAACAAGAACCGTATTTTCTACGATAAGCCTCAAAAGTATTAAAAATTATGAGCGACGAACTCTATGTCTGGATGGCTTATTTTCAGGACGCCTTTACGGCGTACCTTGTCGATGCCGAAGATTTTGCGGTGGGGCTCATCGTCGCGGGCACCATATGCCTGTTTCTTGAACGCATTCGCCCCGCCGAAAAAAATACAAAATATTTCGGCCGGGATTTCAGGAAGGAATTCGGCCTCGCGGTACTGAACGCGCTGTTCTTTCTGCCCCTTCTTACGTTCCTGATTTCAATTTCCATCATCGAGCTGTTGAAAAATTATGTTCCGTACCAGATGTTCGATGAAACATTGAGGCATCTGCCATTGGCGCTGCAAATCCTGCTGGGCCTTCTGCTTGTGGATTTCAGCACCTATTGGCGTCACCGCTTCACGCACAATTATATGTGGCAGTACCATTCCTTCCATCACAGCGCGGAAGAGATTACGTGGATCACCAGCCTCCGCCTGCACCCGGTGGATTACGCCGTCGCCATGCTTGTCGATGCAACGTTTCTTTATTTTCTTGGCTTCGGTGGCCAGGGAATTGCCGCAGCCCTGGTGATTGCGCAGGTTTACAATTATTTCACGCACCTGAACCTGAATGTGCAGTTCAGGAAACCACTTTGCTACGTTCTCGCCTCGCCGCATTATCACCGCTGGCATCATGCGACAGACAAATCCGCTTATGATAAAAATTTCTGCGGGATATTTTCATTTCTGGATGTGATCTTCGGCACATATCATCACCCCGACGAATTGCCGAAAGGTTACGGTCTTTCACCGCGCGACCAGAAAGAAGTGCCCGCCGGTTTGTTCGCACATCTTTTCCAGCCGGTCAAAAAAGACGTGCTGAAATTGTTCAGCAAAAAATCCCAGAAGAAATCTTAAAAGAAATTCTGCGGATCGATATCGATCTGCACGCGTACGTTCGACGGCAGTTTTATTTTATCCAGCCATGCGCCGATCTGCTTCTGGATATTCACATCCTTGTCGGCGCGCACTAGTAAACGGAAGCGGTATTTGCCACGCAAACGCGCAAACGGCGCGGGCGCCGGGCCGAGTGTTTGAATCCCTTGATCCTGCGGCGCCGTGCGGCCAAGTTCCTTCGCGATGTGCAGCGCTTCGGCTTCATCGCGGCCTGAAACGATGATGCCCGCAAGGCGGCTGTAGGGTGGCATGTCGGCGAGCTTGCGCTCATGCGCCTCAACCTCAAGGAACTTATCGCGCGCTTCGTACGCCAGCGCCCGCATAATGCCGTGCTCCGGCATGAAGGTCTGGAGATAGACCGTACCCTTTTTCTCCTCGCGCCCCGCGCGGCCCGCAACCTGGTGCAGCAGTTGATAAGTGCGCTCGGCAGCACGAAGCTCGCCGCCGTTCAGCCCGAGATCAGCATCAATCACACCAACGAGAGTCAAATTCGGGAAATGGTGCCCCTTGGCGATGATCTGCGTGCCGACGATGATATCGACTTTCCGGTCACGAATATCCTGCAGCATTTCGCGAAGCTTATCATTGCTCTCCGCTGTATCGCTGGCCAGCAGCATCGTGCGCGCATCGGGGAAATACGCCTTCACTTCTTCGATGATGCGCTCGACACCCGGACCGCACGCCGCGAAAGAATGTTCGTCGTTGCATTCCGGACAGGTTTTCGGCGGCTTCATGTTATAGCCGCAATGGTGGCATTGCAGCAGGCTGCCCTTCTTGTGCTCGACCAGCCACGCCGTGCAGCGCGGGCAGTTCAACCGATGCCCGCATGTGCGGCAGAGCGTCAGCGGTGCATAACCCCGGCGATTCAGGAACAGCAAAACCTGCTCGCCGTTCTGCACCGTCTCGGCGATGGCGTTTTTTAATGTCGGCGAAATGAAATGCTGGCGCTCAGGCTTGTCCTCGCGAAGGTCGATCAGGTGAATATCGGGCAACCTCGCACCACCGAAACGGTCCGGCAGATGCAGATGATCGTACCGCCCGCTCCAAGCATTATGCACCGTCTCCAGCGACGGCGTCGCCGAAACGAGGATGACCGGGATTTTCCCGAGATGTGCACGCACCACGGCCATATCACGGGCATTATAAATGATGCCCTCCTCCTGCTTGAAGGCGGGATCATGCTCTTCATCGATGATAATCAGGCCGAGATCGTTATAGGGAAGGAACAAAGCCGAACGCGCGCCGACGATCACGCGCGTGTGACCTTCCGCCACGCCGCGCCACGTCGCCTTGCGCTGACCGGGAGGCAACGCCGAGTGCCACAGCGCGGGCGCGCACCCGAAACGCGACTTGAAACGGTCAAGAAACGCATTCGAGAGCGCAATCTCCGGCAGAAGAATAAGAACCTGCTTGTCACGCCGCAGCGCCTCGGCCACGGCTTCGAAATAAACCTCGGTTTTTCCAGCGCCTGTAACGCCATCCAGCAGCGACGCATTATAACCGCCCTGCTCCACCGCAGTTTTCAAACGGTCGGCAACGGCCCGCTGGTCTTCGGAAAGAATTGCGCTCTTGCGATCCGGATCGGGCGCGCGGCACGGCGCGGCGGAAAAAATCTCCACAGCTTCGAGCAATCCTTTTTTCGCCATGGTTTTCACGACCGACGCCGAGCACTCCGCCATGTCGGCAATCTCGGCGGCTCGTTTTGCATGCCCGTCCTTCAGCACATCGAAAATTTTCCGGTGCGCGGGCGAAAGTTTTTCTGGTACATGGGGAATAACTTTATACGCCGTCACTGCCTTCGGTTTTTCCAGCGCACCCGGAACGCTGAGCGCCATTTTCAAAACTGAACCTTTCGGGTTCATTGTATAGGACGCAACCCAGTCGATGAATTTGCGCTGCGCCTCCGGCATCGGCGGCAAACCATAAGAGGAAATCACGGCCTTGAGTTTTTCCGGCGCGACCGTCCCTTCCGCTTCGCCCCAGACCACGCCGGGGATTTCCCGCTTACCCAGCGGCACACAGACATAATCGCCGTCCTGCGCCTCCAGCCCCGGCGGCAGGATGTAATCATAGGCCTTGTCGACCGGGTATGGGACCAGCACGCGCCGCGCCGCCCCCGTCTCCACGGAAGAAGACGGCAGGCCAAGGTCCAACGTCGCGGATTCCGCTTTGTTTGACATATTAAAAATCCAGTTTTATAGTGCTTCCCTCAAGTATAAAACAAGGGGGGCACCCGTCGAAAAATTCAGGGACTTTATCCCGAGTTTTTCTTGGCTGTCGAAAAACATGGAATGGAATGTACTAAAAAACATTAGAAGCCTCTTGAATGTTTTCCAAAAAAGCGCGGCTCCTCAACCTATGCCGATCCCCAAGCCAGTGATCGAATACAAGCCCCTGGCTCTGATCGATGGCTTCGGCGCATTCGAAAACATCAGGAAAGTCGCACAGCACGTCATCCGGACGACAGGAATGAACCCGGACAGCCGTAAAGCGGTCGTGCATGCCTGGTATAGACTGGCCGAGGCCATCGGATGCGCCTACTGGGCAGCCGAGAGAAGCGGCAATAATAACCGCGGCGATTTTCTAAAACTTTACAGCATCATTTCAGAAATCGGCGACAGGCTGGACACAGATCTGGGTTTTGTTTTTCAGGACCTGTCAGAAGAAGACCGCGGCTTTTTAAAAGAGCACGCAAACAAGACACTTAAGAAAATAAATCAACTTCTATGCACGCTTCCCCTGGACAGGAACACCATGCGCGCTGACCTGAATAGCCGGGATAGCGCGAAAGGAGATGTACTCCTATTTAAACCTTACCAGTTCAGGGCTAAAGACAGGCCGGACCTGAGCGACGTCCGCTCCTACATCGCCATATTAACCGACCCGTCAGAATCATCGCAACAGAACGCAAACTACGACTATCTGCCGCACGGCGCTTGAATTCGCACGCCCATCCTGCAAGACTCCCGGAGAACAACAGGCGCGTGCTTTCATGACGTTACCCGACATCCTGGCGATTTCTGCCATAGTCCTTATTCTCGTCTTCTTTTTTAATTTCGATTACCACGCACGCAAATTCGGGGTCAGCACATCGCACAGCTCGCGCATTGCTTGCCGTGTCATCCTTCAGGAAATCGAAAATCTTTTCCCGCGCGACGCGAAAATCATTATCACCGATCCCGGCTGCGGCTCCGGCGGCCTGGCCCGCGCCATCGCACGCCATTTTCCGAACGCGCAAGTGACCGGGCTGGAGCTCTCACCGCTTCCCTACTGGACGGGACGCGTTCGCCTCGCTTTGTCCGGCCTGCGCAACGCCCACCTGTTGAGCCAGGATTTTTTCGCTTATGATTTATCTGCCTCGGACATCGTGGTGACATTCCTGCCCGCGCCGGTGCTGGCGCGGCTGGAGCCGAAATTGAAAAAAGAAATGAAACCGGGCACAATCCTGCTCTCCAATGCCTTCCGCATGCCGGAAGGATGGACGCCCTATAAAACCCTGCCCCTTGAAAAAATTTTAAAAAGGCAGCTTTATTGCTACAGAATTACCTGATACGACTTTTTCATCAAAACAAAAGGGCAGCGCCATGAAATTCTTCGTCGACACCGCCGATATCAACGAGATCAGGGATCTCGCCTCGACAGGCCTGCTGGACGGCGTGACGACAAACCCCTCGCTCATCGCCAAATCAGGCAAGCAGTTCATTCCGCTGATTGAGGAAATTTGCGGCGTCGTCAAAGGCCCGGTCAGCGCCGAAGTCGCCGCCACCGATTATCCGACCATGATCAAGGAAGGCAAGAAACTCGCCGCCATCGCCGACAACGTCGCGGTGAAGGTTCCGCTCACGCCCGATGGTTTGAAAGTCTGTAAAGAACTCACCGACGCAGGCACCATGGTCAACGTGACGCTATGCTTTTCCCCCGCGCAGGCGATTTTAGCCGCCAAAGCAGGCGCGACATTCGTTTCGCCCTTCGTCGGGCGTCTGGATGACATCGGCGAGGACGGCCTCACCCTCATCCAGGACATCGTCACCATCTACAGCAACTACGATTATTTCGACACGCAGGTCCTCGTCGCCTCGGTCCGCAACCCGGGCCACATCATCGAATCGGCGAAGATGGGTGCCCATGTCGCCACCTGCCCGCCGGACACGATCCGGATGCTGTACAAGCATCCCCTGACCGATAAAGGCCTCGCAGCCTTTGTTGAAGACTGGAAAAAAACGGGCCAGTCCATCCTGTAGACCACTCCTACAGCTTTGTTGACATAAGGCGATTCTCTCCTTAAAAAAGGAAAAAAGAAAAACTTAACAGGGAGAATTAACATGGCAAATGTTATAGATGCCGATGATGTTGTAACCGTAACACCGAATTCGACCATCGGAAAAACTGACAAGTTTCAAGGCTGGGGAGAAACTACAGAAACTAAAGGCATTTACGTCCAAGCCTTCATTTCCACGACCCTGCATGGGTACCCTCCAAATATGCAGCAAAAAAGCGAGTTGGACGCCCTCAGAGTTTTCGAAAATTTAAAACTGATCTTCGATTCCAAGGCGGCAGACAGACCTGCTTTAACGCAAGAACAAAGAACTGTCATTAAATCAGTTCTGGGCAACCATGCCCATCTCACTGCTCATTTGTAATTTAAGCGAGGTCATCACATGACACAGGCATTGACACAAACTTTATCCTCTCAATTCGAAGCAAAAACGGAAACCCGCACTTATCATGGCTGGGAGGGTGACCGATACACCGGTAAACTGAAAAGCACAGACGGAACAATCTATTCTTTTTCAGTTGTCACAGACATTGATTTCCTGAAATACATGCGCTCTTTTACTAACCGCCTGAAGCACGCATACATGGACGACGCTTCAGGGATTCACCAGCTCAGAGTTTCAACCAATGGCGCAGGCGAAGACAAGGGAAGAGATATGCTGTGCTTTTTTGATGGCGGATGGCTGGTCGGGAAAAAACCCGAAACAGCAGAACATCATGCAATTATTGAAACGCTCATAAGCGCCTTTCCCCGGCCCGCGCCGCGCCCGACTATAGCGGCAGCCCCTAAACTCTAAGGGAAAATTGCATGACCCAGGAACCTGAATCAATTCCTCAAGCCACACCCCCTTCACGGGTCACGCCGTCTTTCACCGTAATAGTTGAAAAACAGGATTTCGTAAGCTGGGAGTCGAAATCAAAAACCATCACCGGCACACTCGGGAACGGTAAGCCGACGCACGTATTCAAGATCATGGCCAACAAGACTTTCCCCGGCTCTTTAAGCCACGCGAAAAGCCCTACTCCTGAAGACACAGGAATGGTCATGCTGATGGTTCATAAATTAAAAGAAGATGGCACCCCGGGCACGCTGGTTCTCGGATGGGAAAAAAGCGCTGCGGCCTCTCCGGTCACCGACACGCCCGAGACGGCAGAAATCAAGGCAGCGATGATGTGGGATATATTTACTGAATTCGGTTACAACCCCTCCGAACCACTGCCTGAAAAAAAACCGCAAGTCACTGAAGAAAACGCAGAACCGGCCGCTAAATTGTGATAAACTCCGGGGATGAGTGAATCGAATTTATCCACTGCCCCGGAAGCCCCCATGAACGCAGACGATATCATCGAGTATCTGCGCAAGAACCCGAAATTCCTCCAGCAGAACCCCGAGGCGATGGACCTGCTCGTCCCGCCGAAAACCGAAGCGGGCAAGGGCGTCGCCGACTTCCAGAATTACATGATCCAGCGCCTGAAGGCCGACAAGGAACAGGTCATCACCACGACGCGCGAGATCGTCGAGAACAGCCGCGCCAACATGAACAACCAGCAGCGCGTGCACAAGGCCGTGCTCCGCCTGCTCGAGTCGAACAATTTTGAAGACTTCATCCAGAGCATCACGATGGACCTCGCGACCATTCTCGATGTCGACATCGCCGTGTTTGTCGTTGAATCGAATGGCAACGAAATTCCGCACATCCACACTTCGGGCGTGCGCGTCATCCCGCCCGGCACAGTCGATAAATGGATGGGAGAAAAGAACGTGATGTTGCAGGATAATATTTCAGGCATCGAGGCGATTTACGGCGGCGGTGCGGCGCTGGTGAAATCCCAGATTCTCCTGCGCGTCGATATCTCCATGAACACACCGCCCGCCATTCTCGCCTTCGGCAGCCGCGATGCGGGCATGTTCCAGGAGGGCCAGGCGACCGACCAGGTTTTATTCCTCGCCCGCGTGATCGAACGGTGCTTCCGCTCATGGCTGAATCTGCCCATATAAAAAACGACGTTATCATTCTCTGCGCGCCTGATCTTCAGAAGCAATTGCAGGACTGGCAGACCTATCTCAAATCCGAGAAAAATGTTTCGCGCCACACGCTCCGCGCCTATGCGGGCGACATCACGCATTTCCTGAAATTCATGAATGGCCATATCGGCAAGCCGGTTTCGATTGGTGATTTATCGGATGCAGGCATCCGCGAATTTCGTGCGTGGCTTTCCCGCAAGGCGATGGACGGCACATCGAATGCCTCGCGTGCACGCTCGCTCTCGGGCGTCAAAAATTTCCTGAGCTGGCTGGATAAACACGGCGTCATGCACAACGCGGCGATTGAATCGCTGCGCTCGCCGAAACTGCCACATAAAATTCCGAGACCGCTGCACGAGATTCAGGCGCGGAATGTTCTGGAATCCGCGCAGGATCTCGCGAAAGAGGATTGGGTCGGGCGGCGCGACCGCGCGCTATTTACGCTGCTCTATGGTTGCGGCCTCCGTATCGACGAAGCGCTCTCGCTCAACCTCGGCGACATGCCCCGCGACGGTTATCTGCGCGTGACAGGTAAGGGCCGCAAGGAACGGCAGGTACCGGTCATCGAGATTGTCGAAAAAAATCTGGGGCTTTATCTCGAATCCTGCCCTTTCCCGCCGGAGGATGGCCGCGCGATTTTCCTCGGCACCAAGGGCGAGCGCTTAAACCAGGGCGTCGCACAGAAAGCCATGCGAAATCTCCGTACAACGCTCGGATTACCCGAGAACGCAACGCCGCACGCACTGCGCCACAGCTTCGCCACGCATTTACTGCAGAACGGTGCTAATTTAAGGGAAATCCAGGAACTGCTCGGCCATGCATCGCTCAGCACGACGCAACGTTACACCGAAATCAACGCGGAAGAATTGCTGAAAATCTACCGGGCTTCGCACCCAAGGGCTTAAATATGAATCGGCCGCTTGTGAACCGCGAGCGCAGCTTCCTTGACGACTTCCTCAAGCGTCGGGTGCGCGTGGCAGGTGCGGGCGATATCTTCCGCCGTTAGATCGGCCTCCATCGCCAGAACAATCTCGGCAATCAACGTACCCGCTTCCGGCCCGATAATATGCGCACCAAGCACGCGGTCGGTTTTCGCATCCGCCAGGATTTTCACGAAGCCATCAATCGCGCCCATCGCGCGCGCGCGGCCATTCGCCATGAATGGGAATTTCCCGGCGCGGTATTCAACGCCGTCTTTCTTGAGCTGCTCTTCCGTCCTGCCGACGCTGGCAACTTCCGGGTGCGTGTAAACAACGCCCGGGATTTTATCGTAATCAATGTGGCCGCTCTGCCCCGCCAGCATTTCGGCGAGAATGACGCCCTCGTCTTCGGCCTTGTGGGCCAACATCGGGCCTTTAATAACATCGCCGATGGCGTAAATACCTTCAACCGAGGATTCAAAGAATTCATCAACTTCAACGCGCTTCCGCTCGTCCAGCTTCACGCCGACTTTCTCAAGGCCAAGCCCCTCGGTATAAGGCTTGCGGCCAATCGCCATCAGCACGATCTCGGCAGAGAGTTTTTCCGCCTTGCCACCCGCGGCGGGCTCGACCATAAGTTCGACGCCCCTTCCCATAGCCTTCGCCGCCGTAACCTTTGACGAGAGCTTGAATTCAATGCCCTGCTTTTTGAAAAGCTTCGCAGCTTCTTTGCGGAGCTCCTCATCCATACCGGGCAGGATGTTGTCGAGGAATTCAATAACAGTGACTTTCGCGCCGAGACGACGCCACACCGTTCCCATTTCCAAACCAATGACACCGCCGCCGATGACGATCATCGTCTCCGGCACTTTTTCCAGCGTCAGCGCACCTGTGGAGGAGACGATTTTTGTCTCATCGATCGTGATGCCGGGCAGAGAAATAACATCCGAACCCGTCGCAATAACGATATTGTCGCAGTCGTAAACCGCGCCGCCGACTTTGACCTTGCCGGCCTCGACAATTTCGCCCGCGCCTTTCAGATGCGTGATCTTGTTTTTCTTGAGCAGGAATTCGATACCCTTGGTGTTTGAATTCACCACCTCGTCCTTGAACGCCATCATTTTTTTGAGATTGACGGACACACGCCCCACTTCAACGCCCATATCGGCGAAATGATGCTCGGCGGATTCAAATTTTTCCGACGCGCTCAGCAATGCCTTCGATGGAATGCAGCCGATATTCAGGCACGTGCCTCCTAAAGTTTCGCGCTTTTCGGCAACGGCCACCTTCATCCCGAGCTGGGCGCAGCGTATTGCGCACACATAACCGCCGGGACCGGCCCCGATCACGATGACATCGAATTTTTCTGACATGATTTTCCCGCTGAAAGAGGAGTTTAAAGGCCCTTCTTATTTAGCGCAAACGGGGCCCTCAGGCAATATGCGGAAACGTTATATAAGGCTATATATTGTATTCGGGCAGCATGGCTGCGGCTTGCGCATAATAAGATTTATAAAGATTTGCAGTCTCAAATTTCGCGCCGTCCATATCCGGCACAACAATCAAGTGTTCCCTGAGGGGTTTCGGGCAAATCGCCAGCCACGGATCCATAAGGCTTACCGAGCGGTCGGAAGCACCCGGCTGGCGGGGATTAACGATAATCATTTTCTTGCCGTGCACGAGCGGGTCATTGGCCATGACCAGCCTGAGAAAACGTGTGATCTCCTGGAAAGTGCCGGGCCCGCCTACGGTCGCGACAAGGACATGCGAACGGAAAAGATTGCGCATACGCCTGTCGAAATCGGGCTCGACCTTCAGAAATTTATTGACCAGCCGCCCGCTCGCGGCTTGCCTCTTCATATCCGGAAGATCAAGACGTGCGCCTTCAAATTGCAGCGTTCGCAGCATCTGGATTGCTGACAAATGAGCGCGCCATGCAAGGCCCGGCCTCTCCTCCATCCATTGCAACGCGCCGTCGGCGCCGGCCCCCATGATTCCATAGCGTCCGCCGCCAGTGCGGAAATGCCACCCTTTTGAAACCACCCAATATCCAAAATCAAAGGCCTCATCCGTATAGGCCGCAGCGCGCGTAGTGCCTGAGCCAAGCAGCACGACCTCGAACATATTTTTTGCATCAGATCCGAATGCCTCGGCCTCATACTGCTCGAGAGGCGCTTTTCCGCGGATTTTATCCATCTGCGCCTTCAGGAACGGCGCAAGCGCAGGATCATCCGGCTCGAAAGAATCGTAAATGAAGCGCTGCTCCTGCTTCATCATCCCTTTCTCATAGAAAAAGCGCAGTAGCAACATGTGCTTCAGCCATGGGTCTTCCACCGGATTTATATCCCGCAGAAAATCGATGAAATAATTTTCGACATTGGGATCATTCCAGTCCAGATCGCCGTTCTGTTTGCCCCGGTAAGTAATCGCTCTTTTTCTGTTTAGTACCGCCCAGGGCGTGTTCTCGAATGCCGGGGCGCGCACCTGCTTGTTGACGGCAAGGCTGAAAAAGAGATCGGAGATATCAGGAAAAAAACGATCCCAGTTGTTTGTAATCTTCGTATCATGAGGCCCGAGAATAACGGCATCAGCTTCGGACGTAAGCCTTTCATAAACGCCATGCTGCATGGAATCATAAGACCTTGTATCTTCCCGCCAGTCCTCCAGCATCGAATTTCCGCCTTTTTCACGGACATGTGCTTTGAGAATATTATGTTGTGTCACGAAACTATAAGGCGGCTTTTTAAAAGCAACGGCATTGAACCCGTTTACATGGATGCTGGTTTTTGCCGGAATTTGCGCATGCTTCACGAATTCACGCAGCGCGGCAGCCTCGCCGCTGTAATGCGTCATGTAGGCTTCCTCATATTCCGCGCGCGTTTTCCCCCGGTATATGTCCGGCACGGCATCATCGTCGGCTTGCGTGAAATGGAAAGACGTCAGCACCTCATCATCAAAAGGCACCGGAACGGTGATGAATTTAATGGGGGCGGCGGCTTCAAAAGAAAAAATTTGCACGTCCTCGCGGCGCGGCATCAACTTGAAAAACAGGTATGTCTGGTGATCGTAGCCGGTCAGATCGACTGTTTCGCCCGCTTTTTCCTTTCTGCGTTTCATGGCATCAAGCGCAGAGAAGAAACGAATAAAACCGCCCTGCGCGTCAACAACAGGGAAAAATTCAACACCGGGCCATGGGCCCTTGCCGCGCTGCGAGAGGCAATCTGCGAATTCCGGCTCCTGCGAATAATCTGTATTGAAATAAGCGCCGCAATCATTCACGCAGTAAATGTTTTTGTTTGGGTCGTATCCATGCCTGCGCATATTGGCAGCGACATTTGGATAGCCAAGATCGTCCACGCGGTTGAGAAGTGCCTCGGCTTTTTCATAGGCATTGCCGATAAAGCTTTCGCTCTTTTCATCCGCGGCAAGAAACCAGTGCACGACGGGTATGGGATCGCGCATCTCGATATCGGCGTTAAGGCCGGTGAATATCTTTTCCGCAACAAACGGCTTTTTAGGCTGGGTTGAGGTGTAAGACACGGACCCGCCGGGACCCAGCACCAGCCCGGGATGTTCGCGCGTCAGCTTCGTACCCATCAGGTCGGTGTATAAAGGTCTGCTTTTAGCCTCAAGCAGGTGCTCTATAGGCCATACACGGGAGAGTAATTTCATTTCAGGCACAGCAACGCCCCTTTACCGCGATAATTTTCTTATGAGTTTTGTCTTATAGACATACTTATGAAAATGCAATGTTTTTTTACCATTTTGCTTTATATGTTATTGATTAAAGGGTGAATTCCCGCCCGAAAGGCCCAGCAATGGACTATTCCGAATATGAATTGATGCAGAAGGCCGTCGACATCGTCGGCACCAGTGAGCATCCGACGAACAAGGTAGCGGCAACGCTAGCATATAACTTCCCGGGGGAGCCTTCGTATACTCTCTCCTGCACCAATTACTGGCCTGAAGCGATTGCAGAAAAAATCGGCCGGGAAACGCGGATCGGCAATGCCAGCGGCACGGTGCATGCGGAAACCGCTTGCCTGCTACATGCTTCACACACAAACGGTACGTCCCTCTATGTCACCGATGTGCCCTGCCCGAATTGCGTTAAGAACATGGCCGAGGCTGGTGTGCGCGCCCTCTATATCGATCATAAAGGTTTCACAAAAGATTTCGCCCTGCGCCGCGGCGGGCATTTCGAAAATATGTCACTGCGCATATGCGAAAAAGCGGGCATCGCCGTTTACAAAATTTTCCGCAAGGAAAAACGTATCGAAACCATATTGGAAATTCCGAAAGGATTCAGCCCTGTCATTGAGAAGCCATCCTGCATCACTCTGATAATGGAAAAATCGTCACGGAAGAAATTTCTTGAGCTTGTTGAAGAGGAACAGAAATTCTATGAAGGCCAGCCCTTTGCGATGGCACTCGAAAAAATATGGGACAGGGGTAATATGATCTCTGCCGTGGCCCACCCCTGCCCCGGCTACACGTCCGAAACGGTTGAACAAGGAGATGAAAAATACAGCGTCATTCTCCAGCCGATGACACGCGTAATTCTAAAAGCAAAGCGTCATTGTCTCGGCATCGACCCTGATTACGTGTATTCCAGCCAGGTGCCCACCGCGCGCGAACTGGTGGACATGGTGGGCATGGGACTGACAAAACTGACCATCGGCGACCGGACAAAGTGCCGCGATGCGGGCGGGTTGGAGGCCCTCGAACAGCTCGTAAATGCAGAAATTATAAAGATTATGCCATAAATTAGTAATTTTTAATTGACGTATTCAATTTTTCCATCCTAATATTTCCCTTGGATAAACGAACGCGAAATTTTATTACCCAGGGAAAAACATGGGCGGCGAAACAAAACTCACAAACAGTGATCTTCATGTGGCGGTCAGCAGGCACATGCTGAGGCATTCGTTCTTGGCGGACCATCTCGAAGCAGGCAAGCAATTTTCTCCTGAAATGATTGCCAAGATGTGCGATGCCTACCGGCAATCAATGCAGTACGCGGAGCGCAATCCTGAAAACACATATGCGCGCGGTTTAGCATACAAAGTTTTAACCCGGACCATCGCCGTTGCCAACGCAGCCCTTGAGAAAAATTTACTTTCCCCCGAAGGCCGAAAAAATCTGGTGAGCGCTTTTGTTTCGCTCGATGATGACCAAATGGCTGAAATATGGGACCGCGCGACGCCGTATGCTCACAATATGATGATCGACATTCGTGAATTTCTTTTTGAAGCCGAAAAAAGAGAAAGCGTTGAATCTGCAATCAGACCCGTTCCTCACGCGCAACTTTAATTAACGCTGAAATAATTTAAACCAGAGAGGGAAACCATGACTAGCAAAAACAGAAAAAAAACCCCGACAATCTTGACGGATTTTTTAAATGGTGTAGGACAAGTGAAAATTACAAGAAGAATTAAAAAAATGATGTTTAAAGAAAATGAGGATTTCGTTACGCTGAGAGCACTCATATTTTCAGAAATCATAGACGGTATAAAAGCCGGCACACCTTACGAAGGCGAGCTTAAGCCCCAGCTTAAAGAAACAATCGGTGAAATCAGGAGATTTATTAAATCTAACGATTTTAAAACCCTGGATACCAGGGATGCTTTTGAAGGATTACTGAGCAAAACCTGCGAACTGGCGCTTTTGGCAACGAGCAAAAAAAATATTAGCGTTGAAGATGCGGAAGACCTGGCTCAGACTCTTTCCAGCGCAGCCAAAGACCTGAAGCACAACGATCCGTTTCGTGAAATTATATTGGACTTCGTCCAGGCAGTGGTGTCAAAAGCCGAGTGGCTTAGATATCAAGAAGAAGTCTCTGCGGATCTTCGATCGCATCCTTCACCCGAACCAGAAAGCTTACGGCCTCCCGGCCATCAATAATACGGTGATCGTAGGAGTGCGCCAAGTACATCATCGGGCGCGCTTCGATCTTGCCATCCTTCGTCACCATCGGGCGCTGCTGGATTTTATGCATACCGAGAATGCCCGATTGCGGCGTGTTAAGGATGGGCGTCGAGAGCAGTGAGCCGAAAACGCCGCCATTCGTGATCGTAAACGTACCGCCGCTCATTTCTTCCATTTTTAATTTTCCGTCACGGGCGCGCACGCCGAGATCCATGATCGCTTTCTCAATTTCAGCCATCGACAATTCATCTGCATTGCGAAGTACAGGAACGACAAGACCCTGCGGCGTCGAAACCGCCACGCCGATATCGTAGTAATTCTTGTAAATAATGTCCTCGCCGTCTATTTCGGCATTCACGGACGGGAATTCCTTCAGTGACTGGATCACCGCGCGGACGAAGAACGACATAAAACCGAGCTTTACGCCATGTTTCTTCTCGAACACGTCTTTATATTCATTACGGAGCGCCATCACCGGGCCCATATCGGCCTCGTTGAAGGTCGTGAGCATGGCGGCAGTGTTCTGTGCCTCTTTCAGGCGTCGCGCAATCACCTGGCGCAGCTTCGTCATGCGCACGCGCTCTTCACGGGCGCCGGTTTCGCGCGGCGCGGTTTTCTTCGGCGCCTGCGTGGCAGGAGACGTCATCGGGTTCGGCGCGCTGCCTTTTGCGGCGACGAATTTCTCGACATCTTCCTTGCTGACGCGGCCATCGCGGCCCGAAGGCTGGATTTGCGATGCATCCAGATTATTATCAGCCAGCATCTTGCGCACAGCGGGCGAGAGCTTCATATCTTCATTCGCAGGCTCTTGCTTCGGCGCTTCTTGCTTTACTGGAGCGGGTGCAGCCACAGCAACAGGCGCAGCGGCTTTCGGTGCCTCCTGCTTCGGAGCGGGCGCAGGCGCGGGAGCAGCAGCAGGTTTAGCGGCATCATTCGCGGCGGACAATTCACCAAGGATCGCACCGACGCCGACATTCTGGCCTTCGCCGACGATAATCTTGGAAATGACGCCATCAGACGGCGCGTTGACCTCAAGCGTGACCTTGTCCGTCTCGAGCTCGACGATCGGCTCGTCCCGTTTCACGGTTTCGCCCTCTTTTTTAAGCCATTGCGCGACAGTGGCTTCGGTAACGGATTCTCCAAGGACGGGGACGAGGATTTGGGTCATGTTTGGCCTGTTTTTATTGAATTAGTTGCCTTCCTTAAATACCCCCGCACGGGGCGAAAGGCAAGGGCTAGAAGTGCCGCCAGCCGGTCTTTTGCAGGTCTATTTTACGGCCATTCTGGTCGAGAACCCTGACCCCTGTGCCTTTTCTGAATGCGCCGATTTTCACGGGCTTAAGGCCCTGCGCCTTGAGGGCCTTTAATAAAGGCGCGGAATGACGGGGACGGACGGCCAGCGCGAGCTCATAATCATCGCCGCCGGTCAGCAATTTTGCAGGCTTGAGCCCCACCCGCCTCGCCTTGTCGGAAAAAATCCCCGGCACCAGTGAAATCTCCGCACCGCATTTCGACGCTTCACAGACATGACCGAGATCGGCAACGAGGCCGTCTGAAATATCAATCGCGGCGGCGGCGTATTTACGGATCGTCTCAACATTCGCCGTACGCGGCACCGGCTTGTAATACGCATTAACAAAATAATTTTCATGAACCGGTTTGATTTGTTTCGTGAGCATCTGCAGGCCGATGAACGCATCACCCACCGGCCCGGTGAGAATGACATGATCGCCCGGCTTCGCACCCGAACGGCGCAGGACTTTTTTTGCCGGAACGGTTCCAATTGCCGTGATCGAAACAAACAATCGCCCGCTCGCGCCCGACGTGTCACCGCCCGAACAATAAAGCCCGAATTTTTTTTGGTCTTTAAGCAGCGCCCCGCTGAACGCCGCAAGCCACGCATCGCGCGGCTTTTCAGGGAAAACCAGGTTGAGCTGATAACATAAAGGCTTCGCGCCAGATGTCGCGAGATCGGAAAGATTTCGCCGCAAAACCTTGTGCGCGATATCGGCAGGCGAGGCACTGGAGAGAAAATGCACGCCCTCGACAACGCTGTCGCTCGTGATCACCAGGTCTTCGCCCGCGCGGCGCGGCGGCAACACGCCCGTATCATCCAGTAATTCGTCGCGGCCCATCGTCAGCGGACGAAAATATTTTTTTATGATACCGAATTCATCCATCGTCACTTCCACAGCGCGTAGAAATGATGCAGCGGCCCGGCGCCATGCCCGACTTTCAGCTTCTCGGCTTTACGCAAAGCGCCTGTCACGTATCTTTTGGCAGCGCGCGCGGCTTCATCGACCGGCAAACCTTTTGCCATATAGACCGCCAGCGCCGAAGACAGCGTACAGCCCGTGCCGTGATTATGTTTGGTTTTAACGCGCTTTTCTTCCAGCGTGATTGTTTGTTTGGCGTCGGCAAAAACATCTTTCGCCGTCTCGCCTTTCAGATGCCCGCCTTTCAGCAGCACCGCACGCACGCCAAGTTTTAAAATCTGCTGGGCAAAATACTCCATGTCGCCGTCGAATTTTTTACCCAGAAGAATTTCCGCCTCGGGAATGTTCGGCGTAACGACAGACGCCAGCGGCAGCAGCGCGATTTTTAAACGCCCAACGGCTTCATCAGATAACAATGCATCGCCGCTCTGCGCAACCATGACCGGATCGAGAATGATGATGGATGGCTTGCGTTTCTGCAGCACATCGCCGAGCTGCGTAATTGTATTTCCGCTGCCCGCCATGCCGATTTTCACGGCATCGACGCGGATATCGTCGAACACCGTTTCTACCTGCTTCGCCACAAAATCCGGCGGCAATTCATGAACGCCGGTGACACCTTGCGTATTCTGCGCGGTGAGCGCCGTCATCGCCGCCATGCCGTAAGCGCCGAGCGCCGCGAAAGTCTTGAGATCGGCTTGTATGCCCGCACCGCCGGACGGGTCCGATCCCGCGATGGACAACACATTCGGAATCATGAGGCCTTCCTTAGGCGTGCCGTAGCCACAATACTTGTAAACGCATACGCGGCTTTTTTTGGCTCCGGTGCTTCAGAGATCGAGCGCATCATCGCAACACCCGCCGCGCCATTTTCAATCACCGCCGCCGCATTGTTCGGCGTGATACCGCCGATGCCGACGACAGGAACCGAAGAAATTTTCACCAGCGCGCGAAAACCATCCGGCCCCAGCACAGGCTTCCCCTTCTCGGTCTTCGTCGCATAAAACGGCCCGGTTCCGGCATAATCCACCACACCCGGGTCTATCGCCGCGAAATGCTCGCGCGTGAACGCCGTCACGCCGACGATTTTGTCCGGCCCCAGAATACGCCTCGCCTCGGCGGCATACATATCGCCCTGCCCGAGGTGAACACCGTCGGCACCGACTTCCTGCGCGATATCGACGCGGTCATTAATGAGAAACGGGATATTGAGAATGGAACGAAGCATACGCGCCTGCTCGAGAAATTCAAGGCTGGTACCGCGTTTATTCCGCAGCTGGACCATCGTCACGCCGCCCGCAACCGCGCCGCGCACAACGTCGGACAAATCACGCCCCGAACAGAGCGACGGATCGGCGACAAGATAAACGGAAAGATCGAAATTCCGTCGCATTATTTCTTTCCCGGCACCGGGCTGTAAACGATGCAGCGGTTGCCGTCGCATGTCGCGGTCGGTTTCGCGCTGGGCTTCAGCGTATTGCACTCGACATAAGCCTTCATCTCGCGCGACCATTCTGCAAAAGATTGCTCCTGCCCCTTCGCGATGGCGCGCCAGTTATTGGCGCAGAAATCCGCGACGACGACACAGTCGCTCGCTTTTTTGCACATATACATGCCCTCGGGCGCCTGCGCTGCAGCGACAAACGGAACGAATAGGACGATCAGAAACAGGATATTTTTCGTGATATTTTTCATGACAAAACCCTCGATGATTGAATTAAGGTCCGCAGATAATATATGGTTTGAAAGGGAAAAACAAAGAAGGTCTTGCCGCATGAGTTACGCCATCCGCATCCACGAAACCGGGGGCCCGGATGTGCTGAAATACGAGAAAATCACGGTTCCGCCGCCCGGCCCCGGCGAAATCCTCGTCCGTCACACGGCCATCGGCCTTAATTTCATCGATATTTACCACCGCTCTGGCCTCTACCCCTTGCCTCTGCCCTTCACCCCGGGAACGGAAGGAGCGGGGCTAGTCGAGGCACTGGGCGAAGGCGTCACATCGCTTAAAAAAGGCGACCGCGTCGCCTATGCCTCCGGCCCCGGCTCCTATACTGAGCAACGCGTCATGCAGGCAAACCGCGTCGTGAAAATTCCAGATGGCATTTCGGATGAAATCGCCGCCGCCTCAATGGTCAAAGGCATGACGGCGGAATATCTCCTCAACCGCACATATAAGGTGAAGCCGGGCGAGACGATTTTATTCCACGCCATCGCAGGCGGCGTCGGCCTCATCGCCTGCCAGTGGGCGAAGGCGCTCGGCGCCACCGTCATTGGCACAGCGGGCAGCGCGGAAAAAATCGCGCTCGCAAAACAATACGGCTGTGATCATGTCATCAATTACAAAACCGAAGATTTTGCCGCGCGCGTGAAAGAGATCACGAATGGAAAGGGTGTGCCCGTCGTTTACGATTCAGTCGGCAAAGATACCTTCATGGGCTCGCTCGATTGCCTGCAACCGAGGGGCCTGATGGTCAGTTTCGGCAATGCTTCCGGACCGGTCGATGCGTTTGCGCCGGGAACTTTATCAACCAAAGGTTCGTTATATCTCACGAGGCCGTCGCTGTGGCATTACACGTCGGATGACGCGGAATATGCCGCATCGGCAAAGGCGCTATTTGAAATGATTAAATCGGGCAAAGTGAAGATTACAATCGACCAGCGTTACGAATTGAAAAATGCAGCGCAGGCGCAAAACGACCTTGAATCGCGCAAAACAACAGGGTCAAGCATTTTATATCCATCCTGAATTAAGGGTTTCATCGACTCGCCTCGCCTGTTAAAATAAGAGCAGAAAAAAAATGATGGGAAAAATGAGGAGACGGAAAGATGAAAATCGGAATTCTGACCACGGGGTCAAAACACGAAGATGAACGTCTGGTTGAAGCCGCAACAAGCCTGGGCCACGAGGCGGATCTTCTGAAAGTTCTAAAATGCAGTCTTCGGGTCAGCAATAAAGAACCGAAAATATTTTACGAAGGCCAGGATATTTCCGGCAATTACGACATCATCATACCGCGAATCAATTTGCCGCACACGGTTTACGGCCTTACGATCCTGCGCCACTTCCAGGTGATGGGCGTTTACACCAGCGATGTCGCCCTCGCGCTTGAAATCGGGCGCGATAAACTGCGGTGCAAGCAATACCTGACGAGCCAGGGAATCCCTGTGCCCACGACAGGCTACGCTCACTCAAAAAATGATTTTGATACAATCATTCAGACCGTCGGCGGCGCGCCGCTGATCCTGAAGCTCGTCGAGGGCACCGAAGGCACGGGCGTATTTCTCGCCAAGGACGAAAAGGAAGCCGTAAATATTCTCGGCAGTTTCAAACAGTTCGACGCCCGCATCATCGCGCAGGAATTCATCGAGGAGTCATCGGGTAGCGATATCCGCGCATTCGTGGTCGGCAACAAGGTCGTCGCCTCGATGCTACGCCAGTCACAGGATGGCGATTTCCGCGCCAATGTCGCGCTCGGCGCTCATTCCTTCAAGGTCGCATTGACCGACGCCGAAGAGAAAATGGTCCTGACGGCAGTAAAGGCGATCGGCATCAATATTGCCGGCGTCGACGTTATCCGCTCTAGGCGCGGGCCACTGATCATTGAGATCAATGTCGCGCCCGATTTCGGCGGCGAATTCGGCCTTGAGACGACGACCGGGGTTAACGTCGCAAAGGAAATTATAAAATTTGCGGTGCGCGGCAAAGAACGCTCAATGCACAAACCACGCGGCATCATGAGCCTCAAGCGCTGGCGCAGCGAAGGTCTCCACTCCATGCTGCCGCAACGGTGGCAATGATTACTGCTTGATCGTCAGCGCTTCATTGACCAGCTTCGCCTGCTCGGCCTGGTGGCGGGAGTTCAATCCCGTCGCGGGCGCAGCAGCAGCCAGACGGCCCACGTATTTCGGGCGCTTCGCCTTGTGGTCGGTCGTGTGCAGCGCCTCCTCGATCCGGCGGTCGACGAAATTCCAGTACCCCTGGTTTTCCGGCTCTTCCTGGCACCAGACGACATCCGCGTTTTCGTAATTAGCGAATTCCTCAGCCAGTTCACCAAGCGGGAACGGATAAAGCTGCTCGACGCGGATGATCATGATGTCGTTGATCTTGCGCTCGCGGCGCTCCTGCAGCAGGTCGTAATATACCTTGCCGGAGCAGAGAATGATGCGGCGGATTTTATGCGACGCGGCGAGCTTGTCCCGGTCATCGTCCCAGAGATAACGGTGGAACGTGCTGTCGCCCGAGAACATCTCGATCGGCGAAACGGCAAGCTTATGCCGCAGCAACGATTTCGGCGTCATGATTATCAGTGGTTTGCGGAAATCACGCATCATCTGGCGGCGCAGGACGTGGAAATAGTTGGCCGGTGTCGAGCAATTGACGATCTGCCAGTTATCCTCGGCGCAATTCTGCAGGAAACGCTCAGGACGCGCGGAGGAGTGCTCCGGCCCCTGCCCTTCCATTCCGTGCGGCAGCAGCATCACGAGGCCCGACATGCGGAGCCACTTGGATTCAGCCGAACAGATAAACTGGTCCATCATGACCTGCGCGCCGTTGACGAAATCGCCGAACTGCGCTTCCCACATGACGAGCGTTTTCGGATCGGCGCAGCTATAGCCATATTCAAAACCGAGAACCGCAAATTCGGACAGCGGTGAATCATGCACTTCGCATTTCGGCTGCCCGTCATAAAGATTTTGCAGCGGGATATATTTCTGCTCGTTCTCCTGATCGTACCAGATCGCATGGCGCTGCGAGAATGTGCCGCGCCCGACATCCTGACCGGACAGGCGCACGGCAAAGCCGTCTTTCAATACGCTTGCGAAAGCAAGGGATTCCGCCGTCGACCAGTCAAAGCCGGTACCCGATCTGAACATCTCGCGCTTGGCTTCCAGAACCCGCTCTAACTTCTTGTTAACGGTAAAACCGTCGGGAACTGTCGTGAGAATATCGCCGAGCTGGCGAAGTTCTCCGGTCGATACGGACGTATCGCCGCGCCGCGCGCCTTCGGTCGAGGCCAGCTTGAGCCCTTCCCACGCACCGCCGAGGAAATCGGCGTTGTTGGGCTTGTAGGTTTTCGTCGCCTCGAAGGCATCCTCGAGATATTTGGTGAATTCATCGGTGATCGCCTTGGCTTCTTCAGCCGTCAGCACTTTTTCAACGATAAGCTTTTTCTCGTATTTCGAACGCGTCGTCTCCTGCGTCGCGATGCGTTTATACATCAGCGGCTGGGTAAAGGCCGGCTCGTCGCCCTCATTGTGGCCGAAGCGGCGGTAGCAATACATATCGATAACAACATCGCGCTGGAATTTCTGGCGGAACTCGGCGGCGATGCGCGCGACATGCACGACAGCCTCGGGGTCATCACCGTTGACGTGAAAAATCGGCGCGGCAATCGCCTTTGCCACATCCGTGCAGTATGGGCCGGAGCGGCCGAATTTCGGCATCGTCGTGAAGCCGATCTGGTTGTTGATGACGATATGGATCGTGCCGCCGACGCGGTAACCGGGCAACTCTGCGATCATCAGCGTTTCCGCCGTGATGCCTTGCCCTGCGAACGCGGCGTCACCATGCAACAGCAACGGCAACACGGCGCAGGATTCAACCGCCTTGCGTTGGACCTGTTTCGCGCGAACCTTGCCAATCACAACCGGGTTAACGCATTCAAGGTGCGACGGGTTAGCCGTCAATGACAAATGGATGCTGTGGCCGTCGAAATCGCGGTCGGATGACGTGCCGAGGTGATATTTCACGTCGCCGGAGCCGAGAACATCCGTCGAGGATTGCCCCTGGAACTCGGCAAAAACAGCCGTGAATGATTTTCCCATGACGTTTGTGAGAACGTTCAGGCGTCCACGGTGCGCCATACCAACGATGATTTCCTCAAGGCCAAGCTGGCTGCCGCGCTTCATGATCTGCTCGATGCAGGGAATAAGAGCCTCGCCGCCGTCAACGCCGAAACGTTTCGTACCGGGATATTTCTTGTGCAGGAACTGCTCGAACATTTCCGCAGCCGTGAGGCGCTGCAGGATCGCGCGCTTGCCTTCCGGCGTGAAATCCGTCTTGTTACGCGGCTCCTCAATGCGTTTTTGCACCCAGTCTTTTTCTTCCGGGTCGGTCAGGTGCAAAAATTCGACACCGATCGTGCCGCAATAAGTCTGCTTCAGCGCCGCAACGATCGTATTCATCGTCGCCGTTTCCATACCGAGCTCGCCATTGATGAAAATGTCGCGGTTATAATCCTCGGACGCAAAGCCGTAATGCGCGGGATCGAGTTCCGGGTGATGATTTTTTTCCTTGAGCTCCAGCGGGTCAAGATCGGAGAGCAAATGCCCGCGCGCACGGTAGGCGCGGATCAGTTTCAGCGCACAGATGGAATCTTTGGCCTGGCGGCGGAGGTCTTCGTTGCTGACGCTTTTATTTGCAGCAACCTTCACAACCGGAGCGACCTCAACGATACCCGCACCCGCGCCGATATGATCGAACCGGCGGGTGGATTTGCGGTTTTCATCCGGCGTCCAGCTTGCGCCGTTGAGTTCCTGCAGCAGCTCGATTTCGTTGTCGTTCAGCCCCTCAAAAAATCCCTGCCAGCTCTCATCCACCCGCGCCGGGTTGGAGAGATATTCGCCGTAAAGGTGCGAGATATATTCCGCGTTCGCGCCCGTGAGGAAGGACATGTTGCTCTGTTTGGGGGCGGCGTTCTGGGACATGGTTTTTTCTCTATAATAATGGTGCTGGAAGGACTTAATTATATTCGGCGGCGAAGGTCAAGAGCCTGCTTTAAGGCTGTATTCTCAAGCTTTTCCCTTCAAGGCGGCACGAAGTTTTTCAAGCGCCGAATCTTCGCTGGCGCTGACATTCATCGGGTGGCCTGCATCATGGTCGGCCAAGCTAGAAAACTTGGCGAGGATCTTGCCGAAAATTCCCTCCGGGGCACCATCGTCACCGTATTCGTCCGAGGCCTGTGCGACCGCTGTGCCGATCTCCATGAGCGAGCGCTTGATCAATTTGATTTCATCGACCGACGCCTTGCCACGCAGAATGGGCACCGCCTTCTGAATATCCTCTATCAGCGTAAAAGACTGATCGGCCCACGCCGCCCATTTATCTTCGCTACGGAGCGTTTCCTTGATTATCTGCGCGAAAAGCGGCTTTCCATCGCCCATCTTCGCAAAGTGCCGCAGGCATGCAGTAAGGGCTTTGTTCTCGTGCGTATCGTCGCTTTCCCCATCCTGATCTTCCGAATGACTGACCCACATCCCCGCTTTGTACGGCAGGCTGGCGATAAGCTCGACTTCGTCCTTCGTGAAATCTGCGAGCGATGTCATGACATCTCCAGCGCGTCGGCAATGGCGCCGACAGCTTCACTCTCGCTTGTGCTGATATTAAGAAAATCACCGAAGCGGCGGCGCTTCCTGCGGGAGCCGGAAAACAGGTGACTTATATATAAGCTGAGCGCAGCGAAAAACGAGCGGCTGGAATCTTCCTCGCGGAAGGCCAGCGCAACCGCCCCCGCAATTTCCATCAGGTGATTTTTAAGCGCCTTGACGTCCTTGGGCTCTCCGAATTCACGCATCAGCGTGATGGCATCACCGCATTCGCCGGGCACCAGGTCGACCTGTGTGTTCCATGACGCCCATTCGTTTTTCTGGCGGATGGTTTCCGACATGATGTATTGCAGCGTTTCGGAACCGAATACATCCTCGGCAAAAGCGTGGAGAATATTCGACAGGGCCTGGCTCTCGCTCTCAACCGCTTCGTGGCCGCCGGACGTATCGCTCTGGCTGACCCAGAGACCGATCCTGTAAGGAAGGCGGATGATGAGAGAGCGCTGATCGGGTGTGAGTTTCTCGAGAAAAGTCATGTTTCCAAGGATACACCAAATACCCCTGCCCTCAAACAGCTATTGGGCAGGCTGCGGGGCTTTTGGCACCAATGGAATCAAGGGTTTTGGGTTGGCCATCATATCAAAAATTTCACGCGGGCTGACGGGCGTGGGCCATACATATTTCGCAACGCCGTCTTTCCCCACCAGCACCACCGAAAAAACATCGTCGTCGGTATAAAGCAATTCCTCCAGCAGGTTCGTATCCTTGTTCTCGCGCAGCACCGGCAGACGGTAATCGGATACGCTGAGCTCAGGCAGCACGTTCAGCGAACGGTCGTCGAAATGAATCGTAACGATTTCGTGTTTGATTAATTGAGGTGCCGCAGGCGTCAGCATTTCAATCTGCTGGATATAAAGCGGATCAAGCTCCGGCCCCGTCAACACCAGCGCCCACGCCTTGCCCACCAGCCGGTCGAACGGCGCATCAATGTCGGCCTGCGCTTCCGCAGCGTACGCCGGATGAATAACTCCGGAAAAAAGCAGAAAAAACGCCAGAACGGCAAAGCTTGATTTCTTTTTCATAATATTATACCGTTCCTACATGTTAGAAAATGAATATAGAGAAAAATTGATCAAAAGTCTTTTGGCTTGCGGCCTCCCACAGGAATTGGCCGAAGAAACCGCGTGCGAAAAATCGCTGTGGTTTTTATATAGAAATAAATGGACCAGCGAAGACAGCGCTTTCTGGAATTTCAATGATAAACTCCAACAAGCGGCGGATTATCTTAAAATTTCCAAAGGCCAGTATCTATGCGCTGCCCTGACACACCCGCAACTTTTCTATCAGTCCTTAGAAAGTATAAAATTCAATGTCGAAGGCGCCGCAGAACTTCTCGATATCCCTGCGCACCGTTATATAGAAGCCGCACTAAAACGGCCTTCGCTGTTATCATTATCACCACAAATGGTGTACGAACATTTCGTTGCCCTAAAGAAAGCGCAAGAAAACGGACACATCGTATCCAACGACCTTATGAGCGACATTCTTAATAATCCCATCACCCTGGTCTATTCGGCAAAAAACACAACGCTTCGGGATTTTCACGCGACGATGTTTGATCGAAAGAGAACCCTGGGAGATTTTTTTAGAAAAAAAACCAAAAGCCAGGTGGAAAACGAAATTTTTGAGTGCCTTACGCAAGAGTTTCAGGCTGGCGCGTCCGTATTCCTTGATCAGGCGCGCGAACTCCACGCCCAGGGCATACTCTCACGCCTGCCGATGTTCGAGATGACAGCAGCGCCTGCTTAGGCCGCCATCGCCTTCACAACAGCCTCGCCGAGCGTGCCGGGGCTTTCGGAAACCACGAAACCAGCAGAGCGCATTGACTCCATCTTGGCTTTCGCGGTGTCGTCCGCGCCGGAAATAATCGCGCCAGCGTGGCCCATACGTTTTCCGGGAGGAGCGGTTGCGCCGGCAATAAAACCCGCAATCGGTTTTTTGTTTTTAGCCTTTTTGTAGAATTCGCACGCTTCGATTTCCGCCGTACCGCCGATCTCGCCGATCATGAGGATGGCTTTGGTTTCGTCGTCTGCAAGGAACAATTCCAAACAGTCGATGAAGTTGGTGCCGTTCACCGGGTCACCGCCGATACCGATGCAGGTCGTCTGGCCGAGGCCGACTTTGCCCGTCTGGTAAACCGCTTCATAGGTCAGCGTGCCGGAGCGCGAAACGATGCCCACTTTGCCCCGCTTGTGAATGTGACCGGGCATGATGCCGATCTTGCATTCGCCGGGCGTGATGATACCGGGGCAGTTCGGCCCGATCAGGCGCGTCTTCGAACCTTGCAGCGCGCGCTTCACTTTCACCATGTCGAGAACCGGAATACCTTCAGTGATGCACACCGCGAGCTCGATGCCCGCATCGATGGCCTCTAAAATCGCGTCAGCCGCAAACGGTGGCGGCACGTAAATCACCGATGCATTCGCACCGGTTTTCGCTTTGGCTTCGGCCACTGTATCGTACACAGGCAGGTTCAGATGTTTCTGACCGCCTTTGCCGGGCGTAACGCCGCCAACCATTTTCGTGCCGTAAGCAACGGCCTGTTCGCTATGGAACGTGCCCTGCGCCCCGGTGAAACCCTGGCAGATAACCTTGGTGTTTTTATCGACGAGTACGGCCATTTCTAAATCCTCTGAATTAGGGTGTTGTTGGAGTTGTCTGTTGCTGCGCCCGGGCTTTTTGCACGGCGTCCGCGACTTTTTGCTGGACGAACGGCATCACGTCACTCATGTAAGCGGGCATTTTTTTCATGATCGACTGGCCTTCAGGGCTACCGTAGAAATCGGCGAGCTTGAGCAGTTCCTCTTCGGTGAAATGCTTGGTCATTTTCTCGACCATCAGATTTTCTATCTCGGCATGATTGAACATCGCGCGGATCTGCTCGGTATGCTCAGGCGTCAGACCGAGCTGCGGATTTTGCGCCATCGCATTGACCATCTCGTTCATCATTTTCGGAACGTCGGCGACTTTCACATAGGCCTTGGCGGCGGCCACACGGCCTTCCGGCGAGTCCGCCGATGCAGGCGCGGCCATCATCACGAGGGCGGCAAAAATCACGAGGAAACGGGCGGCGGTCATGGTCGGGGCTCCGGACTGTAAATACCATTCTGGTTATAGACCCTTCCCCCGCAAAATCAACTGCGGAAAGCCCTGTTTCCACGCTCTTTTCTGCCTGTTTTAAGGCCTCGCGTAATATTTGACATAATGAACGGTTTTCGAGTATATTAACTCATTCTTAAGGAAGAGACGGAAATGGCCAAAGGCCCTAAACCAAACCAATATAACCGCTATAAGCGACCGGAACATAGCTCCGGACGCATGAAGACTATGTTTAATACCCTTATAGGTTCAGGCATCACATTGGCGTTAATCCTGGGCGCGGACCACGCCGTTGAAAACTGGACTGATAAAAAAGTGAGCAACACCCCTCACGCCCCTGACATCACGATCCCCGTTGAAGTGCCGCCGGATACATACGGCGTCGTTCCTTATCCGGACGCCCCGCATGACGAAGTTAAAACGGTGAAAAAATCACTCCCCGTCGCCGACGGCGTGATCTGGGAAGAAAACCGCTCGAAAAGTGTCAGACCTTCCATCGTCGTCGCAAAGAAAGAAACCGTAGATGTTATTCTTGATGAACTGCGCGCCGAAGCAGAAGAGGAACTTAAAAGATTAAGGCAGACGAAAGGAAGCGCGCCAACAAACGTAACGACATCTGGCGAAACATCTCAAACGGAAGAGATCAGCGAGATCACGATAGCTACGCCTCAACCTGCCCCGGCTCAATCCGATGAACAGCCTATAAGTTATTATAATGGCAAACCCAAACGTCTCCCCGAATTTCAAAACCCGGGATCAGGAAAAAAAGAAGTACAGACACCGAAACAGAAAAAAGAACCCGTAATAAAACAACACGCCGATCCGAAACCGCAAAAAAAAGGCGATCTCAGACCCGCACCGTCCGGTGACATTAAAATAAAGCCGCAAACACAGCTTGTTGCGGCAGCCACACTGGCAAACAAAATAGTCGTAAAATATAAAATCCCCGATCCGGAAGCCGACGCCTATCTGCGCCAAATTACCAAAGGCGACCCCGTTTCATACGAATTGATGCTCAATATCGGGGGCAGCGAAAGCGGGTTTAAAGATGTATGCAGCCCGACCGGCGCTTGTGGCTACTTCCAGTTTACGGAAGGGACCTTCATTGAGCGCGCCTATCTCGACCAGGGCCTCCTGGATCCCAAGCATAAAAAAGTCCTGAGCAAAATCATTCAATATGATTACGCCGCCTTGAAAGAACAACAGCGCGTTGCCTTAGAGCATGCACAAGGAAATAAGAAAGCCACGGTTCAGAAAGTTGATGCCGTGTACAAATACCGCATCGCTGGAAACACACCCGAGGAGCGCGCGGCAAACCGCGCAAAAATTCTTGAACTGCGCCACGATAAATTTGTATCTTTGCGCACGGGCCACGAACACGTCCGCAGCTCCCTGATCGATGCCCGGGGACGCTTCGTGGAAGGCATTATTGCTAAAATAGATTGCCTGACAGATAAGACAAAACACCTGGTAGTACCTAAAGAGCGCGTAGAACAATTAAGAGCCGAACTCGAACGCCCCTTCACTATTGCCGACGCAAAACTTGCCTTTTTGGGAGGCGGACGTGGGGGCACTGGTTTGGTTGTAGCTATGGCCGATCCAGCGACCGCCAATCACAAGGCAAGCGATTATATCAGCCAAAGAACTGTCACCAGCAACCCGCATGTTTTTGTTGTAAATGAAAAACATTTAACGCCATTACAGTTGCGCGCTTATATTGTCGAACGCGTGGGCGATATGCAGATACCGTCCAATCTGCAACGGCCTAATAGCAGCAAGCCGCAGCGTCCCGCCACCACCCGCACCACGCAGGCGCCGGGCGCTGACATGCATTTCGATATAAGCTGATTAAGCCGCTTTCTGCGCCTTCTTAGTGGCCTCAACGACTTTCTTCGCCGCGTCTTCAAGATCGTTCGCAGGGATAATATCAAGACCGGACTTGGAGAGAATCTCCTTGCCCTTCTCAACATTCGTGCCCTCGAGACGCACAACGAGCGGAACAGAAAGCTTCACCTCTTTCGCGGCGGCGATGATGCCTTCCGCGATGATGTCGCACTTCATGATGCCGCCGAAGATATTGACGAGAACGCCTTTGACGTTCTTGTCGGCGAGAATGATCTTGAACGCCGCCGTAACTTTTTCCTTGTTCGCGCCGCCGCCGACATCGAGGAAGTTCGCAGGCTGGCCACCATAGAGTTTAATAATGTCCATCGTCGCCATCGCGAGACCTGCGCCATTGACCATGCAGCCGATATTGCCTTCAAGCGCGACATAAGAAAGCTCGTGCTTGTGTGCTTCCAGCTCTTTTGCGTCTTCTTCGGATTCATCGCGGAGCGCAGCGATTTCCGGGTGGCGGAACATCGCGTTATCATCGAAATTCATCTTGGCATCTAACGCCATGACTTCTTCCTTGTCCGTAACGATCAGCGGGTTGATCTCGACAATCGAAGCATCGAGTTCAATAAACGCCTTGTACAAAGCGGCGAAGAATTTCTGGCCGCTCTTGTTCGCATTGCCCTCTAACCCCAGACCGAACGCCAGCGTGCGCGCATGGTGACCCTGGAAACCGGCAGCCGGGTCGATAGCGACGCGGTGAATTTTCTCAGGCGTCTTGTGCGCGACTTCCTCGATGTCCATGCCGCCCTCGGTCGAAACCATGAAAGTGACGCGGGATGTGGCGCGGTCCAGAACGACCGAGCAGTAATATTCTTTTTTGATATCCACGCCATCGGTGACGTAAAGACGCTGGACTTCTTTACCTTCTGCGCCCGTCTGCTTGGTAACCAGGACCTGGTTCATCATCGCCTCGGCGGCTGCTTTCACTTCGTCCGCGCTTTTGCACAGACGAACCCCGCCTTTACCCGTAGGGTTGTTCTTGAACTTGCCAGCACCCCTGCCCCCGGCATGGATCTGGGCTTTCACCACATATAAAGGTCCGGGAAGTTGCCCGGCGGCCTTGACGGCCTCGGCTACGCTCATGGCCGGGATGCCCCTGGGCACCGAAACCCCGTATTTCGTCAGCAGATCCTTGGCCTGGTATTCGTGGATATTCATGGAAAAAACCCGTTTTTATAGGTGAAATTTCCTTGGTTTTAGCACCTTTACCCCCATTTGCAATCAATAAAACCGGGGTTTTATGAATAAATCCAGATACATAAAATTTTATGGAATTATTACCTGCCTTTAAGGTTTTTTCCATATTATCAAATGATGGGTAAATTGCGCCTTTCGGCGTGGATTCTGCCTTGGGGTTTAAAAAACGGGGTTTAAAAGGGGTTTTCAATTATGGCTTACAAAGATTTTGACGGTCTGTCCTTGGACGGCGCCACGCAGAAATCAAATACGATTTTGAACAGCGACGCGGACAGAGTGGAACTCCCCGATGCATCCTACGTACGCGATGCCGATTTCACACGCGATGGTATGGACCTCGTGCTGAATGGTCCGGAAGGCGAACTGATCATCAAAGATTATTTCGCAGATGAAACGCAGCCGAACCTCGTCGCCCCCGACGGCTCGACGCTGACCCCCGAACTCGTAAACTCCTTCACCAAGAGCTCGCCCCAATATGCGGCGAACGATACGCAGTCAGATGAAAGCCCGGTCGGCGCCGTTCAGGAAGTAACAGGTAACGCCACCGTCACGCATGTCGACGGCACCACGGAAACGATTGCCAACGGCACGCCGATCTACCAGGGCGACATTATTGAGACCGATGCAGTCGGCGCGGTGAATATCAAGTTCGTCGATGAAACCAGCTTTGCAGTTTCAGAAGACGCACGCCTCGCGATCGATGAATATGTGTATGACGCCGGTACGGAATCCGGCACGACGAATTTCTCGGTGCTGAAAGGCGTATTCGTATTTACGTCAGGCCTGATCGGCCGCGACGACCCCGATGACGTTCACATCGAAACGCCAGTCGGTTCTATCGGTATCCGCGGAACCATCATTGCGGGTAACGTCAACAGCGGCGAAATCACCGTTGTCGAAGGCGCCATCGTCCTGACCGACCCGCAGGGTCATGAAGTGACGCTGGCCACCCAGTTTGAAACCGCGCGCTTCAATGGCGCCGAAGGCATCCAGCATATGGGCCAGCTTTCGGCCAATGACGTCGCGCAGAAATTCTTTATCGTCAGCAAAGTATCGCCGACGCTGTTCTCCTCTATTAATGACGCAGCAGCCGAGCAGCCTTCCGATGACGCGGCCCAGCCCGTGACAGGTACGGAAGATGAAACCGCGCCCGCCGATGAAACGGCGCCTGCTGATGCAGCTCCCGTACAGAACGAGGGCAGCAACACAGCAACCGACACGCCCGCGGCACAAACCGCCGCGCTGCCGCCGGTGCCACCGCCTGTCGCAACGCAGACGATTTCAGGTTTTGCACCGTCTTCAACCAATGTTCTTGGCAACACGGTCACAACGACCGCCACGCATGAAATGTCGGCCTCGCATAATACGAACACGATCACCACACAGATGGTGGTCAACACGACGGCCGTTGCAGGCACTACGGATACAGCACCGCCTGTTCCGCCTCCGGTTAACAACCCGCCTCCAGTTGGCGGTGGCACTACAAACGCCGCGCCGAATTTTGCCGCAGAAGCGCCTGCTGAATTCTTCAGAAGCGCCGAAGGCATGGTATGGCGCTATAATTTCGACAAGGAATTCCATGATGACGGCGGCCATGCCGGCATGACCTATGAACTCAGCGCAGCCACCACAGCGGCACTGAACGCCTGGGTCGGCAACGTCATTAACGGCGGCTCAACCTGGAGCTTCGATCCTAACAACGGCCAGCTCCTTATCAATTTCAGCGCGTCCTTCCCGACGACGCCCGGCACGCACAGCGACCTGACGATCCAGGTGCAGGCGCGCGACGGCCAGGGCCTGGCGAGCGGCTATCACGATTACGTTTTCCAGGCTTACAACGCCACCGTAACCGATCTGACCACGAACTACACCAGCAGCGGCACGGTCGTTTCCGAACCGGGCAGCATCGGCGCATCGCAAATCACCGGCAGTAACAACAAGATCTTCCTTGGTGTTGACCCCGACCTGATCACGATCAACTCAGGGTCTGGTAACGTCATCAGCCTTGGCGGCGGCAACAATATCATGACGATCGTAACAGCCGCGCGTAATAACGAAGCTATCGGCGGCGACAACAACGACAAATTCGTGCTGGATAACGCCGCGGTCAAACTCTACGGCATGGATGGAGACGACAGTTTCCATCTGAATATCAACAGCGGCAGCGTCGTGGCTGACCTGACGACAGCGGGCTCAAACACCGTGATTGACGGCGGACACAGCAACTTCCGCGCGGCAGTCGGTCAGGGCCTCAGCCACCTTCAGGGTGAAGCAGGCGGACGCGGCGACTCACTGGTGCTCGAAGGCGCCGGCACGCTTGATTTCGGTGCCATCAACGCAGGCAACCAGATCACAAGCATCGAGCGGATCGATATGGTGTCGTCGACATCGGCCCAGACGGTCACCCTGAATTACAGCGACATCCTGCGCATCACCGACGACAAGAACGCATTGATCATCAATGTCGGCACCGGCGACACGCTGAACCTGAACGGCATGACCGGCATGAGCAGAGTCGTCGACAACGCTTCGATCAACGACGCCGCAAACGGCGACGCGGCGGCTAATAGGAATTACGACGTGTTCACGGACGGCAACGTTACGCTGTTCGTCAGCAACACGGGCGGCACCGTCAACCTGGACGGCAACACCGTCGCGATTTAACAGTTCCTTGCCCTAAAAAAGGCCGCGTAATGCGGCCTTTTTTATTGGAGCAGCATACCGACCGATTTTTTCCAGCCATCGTACAGCGCGCTACGCGTCTCTGGCTTCATGTACGGCTCATAGCGCCGGTGCGCCTGCCAGCGCGCGGAAATATCATCAAAGCTCCGGAACACCCCGGCCTGTAGCCCCGCCAGGCACGCCGCGCCCCAAGCCGTGGTTTCCACGACCTTCGGAATTTCAACGGGCCGCGCCAACATGTCGGCAAGGAACTGGCAGACAAAACCATTCGCCACCAGCCCACCATCGGCGCGGAGTACTTCGACATGCGCGCCGGAATCGCGCTCCATCGCGCTCATCAGGTCGAGCGTTTGATAACCCTGCGCCTCCAGCGCCGCGCGGACGATGTGGGATATATTGCTATCACGCGTCAGGCCGGAAATCGCCGCCCGCGCATTCGGATCCCAGTGCGGCGCACCAAGTCCGGTAAAAGCCGGAACAAAATAAACCCCGCCATTATCTGCAACGCTTCGAGCAATAGCTTCGCTCTCGGCGGCATTTTTAAAAACCTTCAGACCGTCGCGCAGCCATTGTACCGCCGCGCCCGCGACAAAAATCGAACCCTCGATGGCGTAAGAAATTTTTCCGTTCACTCGATAAGCCACGGTCGTAAGCAAACGGTTTTTCGATTGCCTGAATCTCCCGCCGATATTAATGAGAGCAAAACAGCCCGTGCCGTAAGTCGATTTCACCATGCCGGGTTGAAAACACGCCTGGCCGATCAATGCCGCCTGCTGGTCGCCCGCCATGCCGCCGATGGTGATGGCCTCACCGACAATCTTTTCATCCGTGAAGCCGAAAGCGTGAACATTGTCATACACAGCAGGCAGCATCGACGCCGGGATGTTGAATAGTTTCAGCAAATCCCTGTCCCATTCCTGCGTCACGATATTAAATAACATCGTCCGTGAAGCGTTGGTGACGTCGGTCGCGTGTACTTTCCCGCCCGTGAGATTCCACAGCAGCCAACTATCCACCGTCCCGAACGCCAGTTCGCCCTTCTCCGCGCGCGCCCGCGCGCCGTCGACATTATCCAGTATCCACGCGATCTTGGTCGCGGAAAAATACGGGTCCAGCAGCAGGCCCGTCTTCTTGCTGATTTTCGCTTCGTGCTTTTTATTCGCGGCGCAGAAATCCGCCGTCCGCCGGTCCTGCCAGACAATAGCATTATAAATCGCCTTACCGGTTTTGCGGTCCCAGACGATGGTTGTTTCGCGCTGATTGGTAATGCCGATCGCGGCGATTTTCAAACCCTGCTTTTTCGCTTCCTGCAGAACATCGCGGCAGGTCCACAGTGTATCGTTCCAGATATCGTCAGGGTTCTGTTCTACCCAGCCCTTGTGCGGATAATGAAGCTGTAATTCCTTTTGCTTCAGCGCGAGAACATCGCCTTCCGGCGAAAACAAAATAGAACGCGAACTCGTTGTTCCCTGGTCAACGGCCAGCAGTGCGCCCGGATTTTTCTGCATCACGGCCATTCCCTTTCCTTACAATACTCGGCAGCGCACGCTCGATATTTTTGAACGTGTCTTCCTGAACATGCATGCCCAATTTGGAACGCCGCCACAGCACATCTTCAATGGTCCGCGCCCATTCCATTTTCACGAGGTAAACAATTTCCGCCTCGTAAACATTATCACCAAAATGACGACCCAGATCCTCGGGCTTCGACGCGCCATCTAAAAACCTGTCCATCGACGTGCCGTACGAAAACGCATATCGCCGCACAACATCGAGCGGCAGCCACGAATAACGCTTCACCTGCGCGTCCACGAATTTTTCAAAATCGCCGTCCGGAATATTCCCGCCCGGCAACGGCTCGCCCGCCGTCCACGGCAGCGTCGTATGACCGGACAATTCCAGCAGCCGCGTCACGGTTTTTTCAGCCAGCATCCTGTACGTCGTCAGCTTGCCACCGAAAATCGACAATAAAGGCTTCGCATAACCGGTATGATGATGAATGCGGTAATCGCGCGTCACCGTCCGCGCACTCTCACCCCCGTCATCGAACAGGGGCCGCACACCGCTATAGGTCCACAGCACATCCTTCTTCTCGATCTGGTTTTTGAACGCACGATTGAACGCGCCGCAAAGATATTCAATCTCGACATCCGAAATCACCGCCTGCGACGGATCGCCAGTGTAATCGGCTTCCGTCGTGCCGATCAGGGTGTGATATTTTTCATACGGAATGACGAAGACAATACGCTTGTCCGGCTGCTGCAGAATGTACGAATGCTCGCCCTCATAGGCTTTCGGAACGATGATGTGCGAGCCCTTCACCAGCCTGATGGCCGGAACGTCCGGCGCAGCAAGGTTCGAGGCTTCCAGCAGACTCCGCACCCACGGCCCCGCCGCATTCACCACCATGCCGGATGAAATCTCGCGCTCCGTGCCGCTTTCAAGATCGCGCAGCGTCAGCGTCCAGCCCTGATCGCCGGGCACAAGCCGCATACACGCCGTACGCGTCAAAATTTCCGCACCGTTCCGCGCCGCGTCCACCGCGTTGACCGCAACAAGGCGCGAGTCATCCGCATGGCAATCCGAATATCTGAAACCTTTCGTCAGGTGAATTTGCAGCGGCACGCCATAAGGCGTCTTCGCGAGATTGACGCGCCGCGAACCCTTAAGCTTTCCTTTTCGCCCGCCAAGCCGGTCATACAGAAAAAGCCCGAGCCCGATCAGCCAGCGCGGACGCTGCGACGCATCGTGCGGCAAAATGAAATCCATCGGCCGCACGAGGTAAGGCGCGATCTTCAAAAGCGCCGCGCGCTCTTTAAGCGACTCCCGCACCAGACCGAATTCGTAATATTCCAGGTAACGCAAACCGCCATGGATAAGCTTGGTGGAGGCCGAAGAGGTCGCGCTGGCCAGATCCCCCGCCTCGACCAGCAGGACCGAGAGCCCGCGCCCGGCCGCGTCACGCGCTATGCCCGTGCCGTTAATGCCGCCGCCGATGATGCAAAGGTCGTAATCAGGAAGGGTCATATCTCCTTTAAAATACAGGAATATGGCCTGAAAAAAAACCCGGCTTTACCCACAAAAGAAAACCGCCCCTTGCGGGGCGGCTGAGTTAGGTACCAGATCGGATGAAGCAAAAAATGAAGTGGGTAAATCTGAAACTCTCGTAATCTGTGAAAATCTGAATAATGTGAGGCCCCTGTAAGGCTATTCGCGCACTGGCCGTTCTTAATCCCCCTATCTCTTAGAATACATAAAATTTTATGTAAATACAAATGATTTTTCGGGATTAGTTTTTATCCAATGATTTCAATAGTTTATGAAAGTCCGGCGGCAGCGCAGCATTGAAGCTGAGCGTATCCCCGCTGACAGGGTGCAGGAAGCTCATGGAATAGGCGTGCAAGGCCTGGCGCGGGAAATCCTGCACGGTTTTTGCCGTTTCAGGCCCCCACCCGCCCCGCTTCAAAGCTGCTTTCAGAGCGCTGGCCTGGGGCCCGTAAATCGGGTCGCCGATCAGGGGGTGTTTCAGGGATTCCATGTGAACCCTGATCTGGTGCGTCCGGCCCGTCTCCAGCTTGCATTCGACCAGCGCGAATTCGGTGCCGAATTTCTTCTCAACCGTGTAATGGGTTTTCGCGTCCTTGCCGCCCTTGCGCCGGATCGCCATCTTGATGCGGCTGGCCGGGTGACGCCCCAGCGGCAGATCGACCGAGCCCTTATGCGGAAACGGCACGCCCAAAACCAGCGCTTTATAAACGCGTTTCAAAGTGCGGGATTCAAGTTGCTCAGCAAGACCACGATGCGCGATATCATTCTTCGCCGCGACCATCAGCCCGCTGGTTTCTTTATCAAGACGGTGCACGATGCCGGGGCGCAACACGCCGCCGATACCGGAAAGATCGTCGGCGTTGCGATGTAATAACGCATTCACCAGCGTGCCTGAATAATTTCCCGCGCCCGGATGCACGACCATACCAGCAGGTTTGTTGATCACGAGCAGATCAGAATCTTCGTAAACGATATCGAGCGCGATGTCTTCCGCTTCCGGTTCGGCTGCAACGGGGGGCGGCACATCGACCTCAAGCACATCACCGGGTTTAATTTTTTTCGACGGCGCATCGCAGGCCTCGCCGTTCAACCGCACATGCCCGTCCTCGATCAGCGCCTTCACCCGCGTGCGCGATAATTCCTCGCCGGAAAGATCGCCCAGCGCCTTGTCGATGCGCGCAGGCGGCGCGTCTTCCGCAATTTCAAATCGCAGGGTTTTCATGGAGAGAACGCATTAACGCTAAGGCACGGATCGCTGAATGATTCCATCGGCGCACCCGCGACGATCCACGCATCCCAACCGTGCTTTAATGTCTCCACCGGCTCGCCGGGCTTCGGCTCGATTTTATAAACCATGTCCGTACGGCCCGTAATGATGCGCTCGCCCGCGCGCCCGCCGATCATCTGCGAGGCTTCCGCACCCTGCGCGTTGAAATATTCATCGCTCAGGAACAGCACGCCGCGCTCATTGACCGTCAGCAGCCGCACGAAATCATTGTTGTCCTCGGTTCGCTCGTCGTTCGGCGGCTTGCTCACCTGCATCATGACGCTGGCCATGCCTTCCATATTCACCAGCACGTCGCGCGCCGATTGATCCATGCCGGGTGTCGTATAATAACGCTGCCATTGCAACGCCCCGCCATTCACATCAACGGCCATCACCCAGCCTGCATTGTTTCCACCGCTCAAAGGCTCCGTCTCGCCAACAGCAATGAACAAATCTTTTTTCAGCGACGCCGCCTTGCTCAGCTTTGCCATTCTGCCGCGCGGATATTGTTGTTGCCACACCAGACTGCCGTCGCCGTTGAGCATGAGCAACCAGCCGCCGATGCGCCCGTCTTCACCGCGTAAATATCCCGCACCGATATAATGATCGCCTACCGGATTGAGGCCGAGAATGCGGTTATCCAGACCGGGCTGATAACCATGGCTGTCCTTCACCGCGCCCTTCGCATCGAGGTGATAGATCACCGCGTGAAACAATTCTTTCTTCTCATCGCCCGCCGACGCCGAAAGAATAAATCCCGTGCCTTTCGTCTGCGCGATCATGTCGTCGGGCACCAGCGATGAAACGCCGGGCGCGGCAACCGTTTTCTGACCGGTGAGTTTTCCCGTCTTGTCAAAAAAGCCAAGCCATGGTGCTGCACGCGAATTTTTATCCATCACCGCACCGAGCACGACAAAGCCCTCCGGCACTAACAATAATTTCTTCACGTAGGAAAGATTTTTCACCGGGTGCGCCGCTTCCCAGACCACGCGGCCGCGATTGTCGAATTCAGCCAGCAGCACGGATTTCTCCGGCTTGCCGAACGCCATCACCTCGCCCGCCGCGACGGCATTGCCGCTCTCGACCACGACCGAAGAGGCAAAGCGCTCATCCGTATTCATCTCACCATGTGTGGCATCCCAGACATTATAAGCCCCGTATTCCGCCTTCATCATGTCAAAGATCAGTTCGCGCTGCAGCGTGCAGTCGCGCGGCAACCCTGCCGCCGCCGCGGGGGCCGCGAGGGCAAAAAGAATGCCGAACTTGAGGAAAAATCTGGCGATCATGGGTTCATATACCTTGGCCTTAGTGTAGGATTGGAGGAATTAAAAGTCCACGCACTTGAGGCTGAATGAAAATATTGATTATTAGCGATGCCTGGCATCCGCAGCTCAACGGCGTGGTGCGAACTTATGAGTATCTGGCAGAAGAGCTGGTCAAGGAAGGGCACGAGGTCAGGGTCATCGGCCCCGCCGATTTTCCCTTCAAAATTCCCATGCTGGGCTATGCCGAGATCGAACTGGTGATCGGCGCCTATGGCCGCCTGGCGAAAATGATCGATGCAGAAAAGCCGCAGCACATCCATATCGCCACCGAAGGGCCACTCGGGTTAGCCGGGCGCAGATACTGCGTTAAAAGAAAAATCCCGTTCACGACCTCGTATCACACGCAATTCCCCGATTACGTCGCCAAGCGCTTCGGCCATTACGTGCCGTTTCTTCATGGACCGACCCATTTCCTCGCCAAGCGTTTCGTGCGTTGGTTCCATGCGCCCGCTGGCGCAGTGCTGGTTGCCACACCGAGCCTCGAGGCGCAGCTTCAGGACTGGGGATTCAAGGTGCCGCTCCTTCGTTTCTCGCGCGGGGTAAATCTCGATCTCTTCTTCCCCGGTGAAAAAACGTTATTCAGTAATCTGAAAAAGCCGGTCGCGCTTTATGTCGGGCGAATCGCCATCGAGAAAAATCTGGAAGACTTCCTGTCCATGGACTGGCCGGGCTCCAAAGTGCTGGTCGGCGACGGACCCAGCCTGCCTTTCCTGAAAAACAAATATCCGGACGTGCACTTCGCCGGAAAAAAAACTGGCGCGGAACTCGCGGAATGTTACCGCTCCGCCGACCTGTTCGTTTTCCCTTCGCGCACAGATACGTTCGGTATCGTATTGGTGGAAGCGCTCGCGTCAGGCCTGCCTGTCGCGGCTTATGACGTCACCGGACCAAAAGACATCGTCACGGATTCTTCCCTCGGAGCCTTGCACGATTCCGATCTCGGCCTCGCCGCGCGCGAAGCCCTGAAAAACGGCAACGCGCAGGCCCGTTCACATCACGTAAAGCACAACTACACATGGGAAAACGCCGCCCGGCAGTTCCTCGGCGCCATTGAAAACTACTGCGTTTGATATAAGCTCCCGCCATGGCTCATATCCTGCTGGCTGAAGACGATAAATCCATGTGCGGATTCCTCTCCGCTGCGCTTGAGCGCGCCGGGCATCGGGTCAGCGTCACAAATGACGGGCTGGAGGCGCTGGAAGCCTTGAACGGCATTGAGGCCTTCGACCTGCTGCTCGCCGATATCGTCATGCCGGGCATGGACGGAATTGAACTCGCCCAGCGTGCCGTCCAGATCCGCCCCGGCCTGAAAGTCATGTTTATTACCGGCTTTGCCGCCATGACCATGGAAAGCGGCAATCCCGCCCTCAAAAACACCCGGGTTTTATCCAAACCCTTCCACCTCAACTACCTCGTTGAACAGGTCGAAACCTTACTTTCTTAAGATATTTTGCGCCGCCAAAACCTGTATTCAGCAAAATCAATAGCTTAGATCGATTTTCTTGTGGAAATTACCTACAAATTTAATCAAATTTTAAAGTCACCCCGGTTAATATAGAATGTGGATGTGTGTGTAATATTTTTCGCATTCCGGAGCGGGTTTTTTGAGCATTTTGAAACAAATTGAAAGACTGGCGCGGGATCAGTCAGGGATGACCCTGATTGATGTGGCCCTTCTTATGACCATGCTTGGCCTGATCCTGGTCCCGCTGATTTCACAATTCAACAGATGGAAAATCGACAACGAGAGAGGCCTGACGAACCAGCATTACACCGCCATCGACAAGGCCATCGAGGATTTTTATTTCCAGAAAGGCCGTTATCCCTGTCCTGCCCGATTAAACATTAACTCTACTGATGCTGCCTACGGACAGGAAGCCTGCACCGACAATACTTTAAAATTTTCCAGCAATACGGTCATGATCGGTGCGGTTCCGTTCGCCACATTGAAAATTCCGCCAGAAACAAATCTGGATGGCTGGTCGAACAAGATCACCTACGCTGTTACCGCATCGCAGGCTGACCCGACGGCAATCTTTGGCTCTGGCGCAATACGGGTCGTGGGCCGCAAGCAACTAAGCACATATGAATGCACTCCAACTCCTTCAGATTACGACCCTGTGGGAGCTCTTCATTATGTGTTCGTATCTCACGGCCCTACGGGCCTCGGCGCATTCACTGCCGATGGCGTTGCGCGCACGGGCTGTCCTGGTGCCGGCACCACGGCTGACGCCGATAATTGCATCAACGACAATAGATTCACGCATTCAGTCTGCATGGGAAGCAGCACCGGCTCCGACTTTTATGATGATATAGTTGCAATCAAGGGAAATGTTCCGTCAAAAATGTGGCAGGATACAGTCAGCGCCAGTCAAGACATCATAAGCAATGCCGAGAGCGTGGGAATAAACACCAGCAATCCACAGACGGCACTGCATGTCACGGGGAATATCAAGGCGCTCAATACCGACTCGAATACGATTTGCGCCGAGAACGGTTCAGGATGTTTCACGGCGACAATGCTCGGCGGCACCGACCCGCTGATGAGATGCGGCAGCAATCCGGGAGCAACATCGAGCGCGATGTCAGGCATCGGCGAAGCGCGCGCAAAATGCCAATCGGGCTACACGGCTTTTAAAGTTGAATGCCCTGACGGGCAATTTATCAAGGCACTGGATACCAACGGGGGACTCATATGCGGAAATTAAACACACTCATGGGAGACAAAAACATGAAAGTGTCTTGCAAGGGATTTACGCTCATCGAAATGGCGATGGTGATCATGATCCTCGGCTTGCTGGTGGCATCATTGATGCCTTTATACGGCCTTTACCAGAAGCAGGAGGAAATAAGCAACACGGACGTCAACGTGACGGTCGCAACCAGCGCCCTCGGCGCATTCCGTTCGATTCATGGGCGCTATCCCTGCCCGGCTTCGATGACGCAGAATCGTAATAATCCCTTGTATGGCCGCGAAGATTGCACCAGCACGCAAACGGTCGCAGCCGGAGCCTGCACGGTCGACGAAGGCCTGTGCGTTGAGCGCAGCCGCCGCACCGCCTTCCCTCACATTTTTCCTGAAGGAAACGCAAGAAACGAATCGCCGCGCGTAATTGTCGGCGCGCTTCCGTTCCGTAATCTTAATCTTGAAGAAAGCCAAGGCTACGATTCATACGATCACAAAATCATGTATGTCGTCACCGAAAACCTGACTTGCGATAAATGCTTTGCGGCCAACGGTGGCGGTATCGATATCATCAACGAAGAAGGCATCAGCATCCTCCCTCAAATCGGACAGGCGCACTTCCTTGTCATGAGCGCCGGCAAGAATGGCGCAGGCGCGTACGATAAAACTGGCGGGCGGTTAGACTGCCCCGGGACCGGCCTTGAAAGAGACAACTGTAATTATAAAAACAATCCTGCCCAGGACGCGACATATCGCCTGTCCACCATCAGCACCGCCGACAGCGATGATGAATTCGACGATGTGCTGAATTATTTCACGCAGGATGAAATTCCCGCCTGGCAGCTGTCAGCAAATCCACAGGCCCCGCTCGCCATCCATCAAAAAGCCACGGGTGGAAATGTCGCAATCCTGAAACAGGAAGATGACGTCGATCAAAGAGGCGAAGTCGGCGGCGCAGTCCGCGCCAGCGTCGATCCCACTCTTGATCCCGCTCTTTATCCAACTGGAAAGTTCATGGTCAACGAACTTTGCAACGCCATGAGCGATGAATGTTTCAAACCTGAACTTGTCGCCGGCAAATTTGTGGATACGGCCAAGGGCAATATCAGAACCGGCGGCATGCGTTGCCCCGGCGACGACACGATCGGCGGCACAGGCAATTTCATGGTCGGCATCGAGGATGGCCAGCCTATCTGCGATAGCGCTGTAACCAGTGAATGCCCTTTAGGTTCGATATTAGTCGGCGTGAACGATGACGGCACGCTGAATTGCAAAACCCCCGATCCGCTTCCTTGCGACGGCTTTTCCGTCTCCATGTGCAACACGATCGTATCGGTGCCGGGCGGGGCGCACGGTAGCACTTATACCGCGCGCGCAGGAGCATCTCAGGAGCGTATATACCGTTGCCAAAGCGGTTCGTGGGTAATCGAGAGTGATGTTCAGGGCGTCTGCAACTGCACGCCGGGCACTGTTTCAACAACAACAGGGGCGTGCGCTGCCGGATCAACGGGGACAGTCACTACAACTGTGACCCGCACCTGCCCTGACGGAACACTGACAACCACAGACAATTCCGGATCAGCATGCGTATGTGCGCCTGACCAAAGAAATGGCACGCGGCCCTGCCCGGCTGGATATACCGGCTCGATCGCCACAGTATCCACCCATTCATGCCCTGACGGCGCATGGAGTCCTTATGTTGACGTGCCTAACGGTATCAACAGCTGCACATGCCGGAACAATGAAACCAGGACGACAAGCTGCACCGGCGGCCTGACGGGCACTGGCAAGGTCGAGAACAGAACGGTTACCTGCGGCCCCGGCGGCAGTGTCACGTACGGCCCCTGGACCGAAGTCAGCTACAACTGCAACTGCGATCCCAGAACGGTCCAGGAACCTTTCCCCTGCCCGGCGGGCCAGACAGGAAGCATTATTAAAAGCAGGACGCTGCAATGCCCAAGCGGCGCATGGACGGCATGGACAACTATTCCCGGCGGCAATCGTTGCGAACCTATTCCGCCCGTGGTCTGTAACTGGCAAAAAAATTCCAACGAAACCACACCGTCGGATTTTGCCGTAGGCAAAAATATGCAAAGCGGTTGTGCTTGCGGGGACAGCGGACAATGCTTTACCAGGGTAGGCAACGGCAAGTTCATTAACTATACTTCATGCAGTTGCAATTAAGGTGAGCGCACTTGCTGATAGAACCATGTAAAAAAAACCGGGGCTTCACCACCATCGAATTGGCGATCGTCATCGTCATTTTCGGCATGATGATGATGGGTGTCATGACCGCGTTTCAATTTTACACTATCCATCAACGCGAGGAACGCACGGAGCAAGCTTTCAAGATTTCGCAGGCATCCGTACAGGCTTTTCTTGGCAACAAGCGTCACTACCCCTGTCCCGCCAGCCCGACCGCCGAGCAGGGATCGGATGAATATGGCCGCGAGCAAAGAGATGCGGCCACAGGCAAGTGCCTTCAGATCAGTGATGAATTTTCAACGACAACACGCGACCAGGATAACAGGGGCGACCTCGACGTTGTTCTGGTCGGCTCGGTGCCCTTCAAGACGATGCTTGACCCTGACGATGACGGTAGCCAGGAGGACAAGGTCACCACCGGCATTCCCCTGACTGATGCGTCCACCTATGACGGTTATGGCCGCCGCCTGACTTATGCCGTAACAGAAGCTTTGACCGACCCTGCACGTTATAACGATGCCTCTGGCACGATCCTCGTGGTCGACGAACATAATCAGCCATTGGTTGAGGTAAATGAGGATCTAAACGATAATCAAACCCTCGACCCGGGCGAGGACGTAAACAATAATAACAAACTCGATCCTGGTCTGTACGCCCATTTTGCCCTTATCTCGTATGGGGAAAACGGGCGCGGTGCATCTATGCCCAACGGTACTAAGGTTGAAGATTGCCCATCTTCCGTCCCGTCAGCCATTCCTTCCGTACCGCAAACAGGTGTCCATGAGATTGAAAACTGTAACCCCACTTGGGGTAAATATCTAAGCGGCCTGCATTACGCAAGCGACCCCTCGTATAATGATGACACCGTCAAATTCCTGATCTCGCAGACCTCGGGACTTTGGACTTACGTTCCCGGCACTAACAACAAAATAATGAACACTAACGGCGGCAATGTCGGCTTCGGCACGGAAGCGCCCAGCGAAAAACTTGATATTAACGGCAGGCTCCATGCGGATTTTCTGAATGCCGATAAATATTGCGACATAAACGAAAAAAATCTTTGCATGAACGCGGCCGCTTTAGGCGGTGATCTTCCGACCATGAAATGTGCCCCCGGCGAAGTCATCACCGGCATTGAAGACAATCGGGTTCATTGCACGCCAGCCTTCGACGGCAGCTTTACTGCCGGCGCATGTCCCGCCGGGTGCCATGGAACGGGCTTTCAGCGAACTGCCGCCGGCCACACCAGCCTGATCTGCCGTCGTGACTTCACGAATGGCCGCTGCAATTAACATATCGCCAGCAATTACCTTAAATTGAAGCAAAAAGTGGGTGAACTTTAACCCATGCCTTGCTATAATGGTTTTTGTCGCCCCTATCGGGCTTTTCCAGTGCGAAAACTCATGAAAAACACCAGCCTGCTCACATTGCCAGTCCTTCTGTCTGCGCTTGTTTTAAGCCTCCCGGCGGCCCGTGCTGATGCCCAGGACACGCCCTCTCAGGGTTCCTTGGCCCAGACCGATATCATGCCTGTAAAGGCCGCTTCCGAGGTCAATATAGCCATTGATGAGTCCAATCCGACCCATCCCCCGGTCAGGCTGACCCCCGATAAATCCGAGCTTATAAGGCTGGACCGCAAGGCCAGCACGGTTCTGGTCGGCGCCCCGGCTCACCTGAACATCCTGCCCGAAGGCCCCAATACGCTGGTCTTGATCCCCCGCGCGCCCGGAGCCACTTATTTCACGGTCCTGGACGAGGAAAACAAGATCATCATGCAGCGCCACGTCATCGTCGCCAGCCCCAAGGAAAAATACGTCCGGATCCGTAAATCATGCGCTTCCTCCAAGGGTTGCCAGCCGACACAGGTTTACTACTGTCCCGATATGTGCCATGAAATTATCCTGAACGATAAACAGGGCATTGAAACGGCCGAATCGGATGAAGTAGGCTCGGAAATCGGCGACGCCGTCGGGGAAGAAAACGACAAAGATGCCGCTGAAAAGCCCGCTGATAACGAAGACGAAAACGAAGCCGCCCCTGAAGGCGAAGAAACAACTGAAGAATAATTTTTTGACCGATAGGGCGACACTACAATGACTTCAAAAATTTCAAAGACCATTTCAAAAACCGCAATGATGGTATCGGCCTGCGCGCTTCTCGCCGCATGTCAGACCACGGGATCAAGCACCGCCGCAGGACACGCCGCAGGCGATGGCTCGGTCGATGCCGCGCTCGAGCGCGCCGCTGCCGCTTCCTCTGCCAGCGGCGATAAAAGACAATCACTCTCGATCCTTGAAAAACTCTACAAGCGCAACAGCGAAGACCCGCAGGTCGCCATCGATTACGCCGCCGCGCTGCGCGAGGCTGAATATCTGAATCAGGCCGCCATGGTGCTCGCGCCTTTCGCAAACGATAAAAAAAGCCCGCCCGCCGCGAAAACCGAATACGCCGCGATCCAGCTCGCCCTTGGCAACAACAAGAGCGCTGAGGAATACGCCGTGAAGGCCGTGACGCAGGACGAAAATGATTACCGCGCCTATCACTATCTCGGTATCGCGCTGGACTCGCAAGGAATGCACAAGGAAGCCGAGCGCGCCTTCCGTAAGGCGCTCGATATGTGGCAGGGCGACCCGATCCCGGTCATGAACAACCTGGCGCTTAACCTCGCCTCGCAGGATTTCCTCGACGAAGCCGTCGCCATCCTTGAAAAAGCCCAGACCATCGCGCCTGACCGCATCGAGGTCGAGCGCAACCTGCGCATCGTCCGCACGCTTCAGCAATCGGCCCGCCACGCGCCCAAGCCCGTGGCTAAACCGGCAGCAGCAAGCAAGCCTGCCGTTAAAGCAAACGAAAAACCCGTTTCCAATTAATTTTCGATTGGCCTCTTAACCGCCGCCGACGCCTGCGCCCGCAGCCTGTATGCCTGCGGGTCCGAGGATAATGATGAACAGCGCCGGAAGGAAAAACACGATCATCGGCACGGTGAGCTTCGGCGGCAGTGACGCGGCCTTCTGCTCGGCCAGCGCCATGCGCATATCGCGCAGTTCGTCCGACATCACGCGCATGGCTTGCGAAATCGACGTACCGTATTGCTCAGCCTGGATAAGCGAAGTCGCAAAACTTTTACCCGCACCGCTGCCGACACGCCGCGCAAAATCCTGCAGCGCCTGGCGCCGGTCGTTCAGCATCGCCATCTCGGCGCTTAAAATCCCGAGTTCTTCCGCCAGCACCGGCGAATGCTCGGACACTTCATGCGCGACGCGGTCGACGGTTTGCTCAAGACCGATACCGCCTTGCACGCAGATCAGCATCATGTCGAGCGCATCGGGAAACGCGAGATTGATTTCCTGCTGACGTTTTATAATAGAATTTTTAACCAGAACATCCGGCAGTTTATAACCGACGAGTACAGCGCCTGCTAAAATCATGATGGTCAGGCCGTTGGAAATTTCCTTTTCACTGGCGGAAATTAATATCATCGCCAGCAGGCATAAAACGATCGGCAGCACACCCTGCGCGATCATGAATTTGAACGGCGCCTTGGGATCGCGGTTGCCTGCCTGCAGCATCTTGTCGCGGGCCTTTTCGCCCATGCGCCCGGCCATTTTCTGAACGCGGTAGAACGTCGCCATGGAATCCTTGGCCGAAATTGAATCCGCGTTAACTTTGTTAAGCGAGCCGTCCTTGGTCGCCTGAAACAATGCCTTGCGGCGCTTTTCAATGACGGAGCGGAACTTCTCTTTCTTTTCGCTTTTATTCAGGAACGGCAGGGCAAATGCCGCAAACGATCCCGCCGCGAACAGCGCACTCAAAACGGTTATAATCAATTCATTATCCATCACAGTCCTATATTTTAAAGTTAATCATTATTTTCATGACAATAATCCCGATCAGCATCCAGACAATGGCGATAGCGAGTAATACATTTCCAAACGGGTCGTTGAATAAAACCATGATGTAATCGCGGTTGGCGAAATACATCCCGAACGCCAGGAGGTTAGGCAGTGAACCGATAATCCCGGCCGAGGTGATGGCTTCCGAAGACAGCGCCTTGATTTTCCGCTTCAGGCGGAAACGCGCGCGGATAACGCCCGCAAGATTTTTCAAAACCTCTGAAAGACTGGAGCCTGTCTGGGCCTGGATAGTGAGACCGGTCGCGAACATCTGCATCTCCGCAAGCGGCATGCGCTTGGTCGCCTGCTGCGCCGCCTCGTGAATGGGAATGCCGATTTTTTGCTTGTCGTAAATACGCGACATTTCCTCGCCGACCGGTCCGGTGAATTCACGGCTTATCATCGCGATGGCTTCGGAGACCGGCATACCCGCCTTCAACAGGCGGATAATGGCCTCCAGCGCATCGGCAAATTCCGAGAGAAATTTTTTCTGGCGCCGCTTTGTAATAAATCTTAAGACAAAGCGCGGCACGCCGAACAGGCCGATCACTGAGGCCATAACGACGACGAAAGGCGCCTGGCCCGTGAGCTTCGCGATAATCACGCACGCAACCATACTCACGGCTGAATAAATCCAGTATTGCTTTACCGATACCGTCAGGCCGGCCTGCTCCAGCATCAGCGCCAGCGTGCGCTTTTTCTTTTTGCCTTTACTCTGGTCTTCTTCTTCCTTGGTTTCTTTTAGTTTTTTAGCAATCTCGGCCCGGCGCTTGTTCTGTACATCTTCGGCAGAAAATTTCTTTTCACCGGTGACATGACCCTTGATCACGGCGGTAATACGTTTCTTGCGCTCAGCTTCCTGCATCATCAGGAAGGCTGCCGCCGACCCGACAATAATGATCATGATCAATATTGTTAGAACGATTTGAAGTGTGGTCATTAATCGTAGGCCTCTTCCATCGCGTCGAGAACGAGTTTCTCAACGCCGAACTGGCGGGCCTTGTCGAAGAATTTCGGACGCAGGCCGCTGGAACGTTGCTTGGTAATCAGCTTCCCATGTTCGTCTTCGCCCATGATTTCCAGCGAGAACAGGTCCTGCATGGTGATGACTTCGCCTTCCATGCCGGTGATTTCCGACACGTGCGTTGTTTTACGTGAGCCATCTCTTAATCTCTGCACCTGAATGATCACGTTGACCGCGCTGGCGATCTGCTCACGCACGGCGGAGCTAGGCAGGTTGAGGCCCCCCATCGCGATCATGTTTTCCATACGCGAAATAGCTTCGCGCGGGTTGTTGGCGTGCACCGTGCCCATCGATCCGTCGTGGCCTGTATTCATCGCCTGCAGCAGGTCGAACGCTTCCGGGCCGCGCACCTCGCCAACAATAATTCTTTCCGGGCGCATACGCAGGCAGTTCTTCACAAGGTCGCGCATGGTGATTTCGCCGACGCCTTCAAGGTTCGGCGGGCGTGTCTCTAACCGCACGACGTGCGGCTGTTGAAGCTGAAGTTCGCAGGCATCTTCGCAGGTGATGATGCGCTCGCCCGGCTCGATATAACGCGTCAGGCAGTTCAGCATCGTTGTTTTTCCCGAACCCGTACCGCCGGAAACCAGGACATTCACGCGGCTGCGCCCTACGGCCATGATCAGCTTTGCACAACTCGGTGTCATCGAGCCGTATTCCATCAGTTTCTCTAACGTCAACTTGTCTTTTTTGAACTTCCGGATTGTCATGCACGAACCGTCAACCGCGAGCGGCGGGATAATGACGTTCACGCGGGATCCATCAGGCAGACGCGCGTCGCAAATCGGCGAGGCTTCATCGACGCGGCGGCCAATCGCACCCACGATGCGCTGGCAGATCGTTGTCAAATGCTGGTTGTCGCGGAATTTGACGTGGCTTTTTGAAATCTTGCCCTTCTGTTCGATATAAACAATGTCGGGACCGTTGATCATGATATCGGCGATGTCGTCAATCTCGAGCAATTCCTCAAGCGGACCAAAGCCAAGCATGTCGTCGGCGCATTCCTTGGCGATGCTCTGAAGTTCAGCAGGTGTTAAATCAAGATTCCGGAAACGCGCAATCTCGCCGACGGCGGAATAAACTTCCTCCCGCGCGGTTTTGGAATCCATCCGCGCCAGCGATTTAAGATCAATACCATCGCGCAAGTCTAACCAGATGCGATTGCGCGCGCGCTGCAGACGGATGGTCGTGATGGAATCGCCGTCAGACGGTTTATCCTTATGACCCAACGCGTGCATTTCGGCGAAAGGATCATCCTTGACGGCAGGATTTTCGGCTTCCGCAGCCGCCGCACCGTTAGCAGGTTTTTTCTTCGCCGCTTCTTTTTCAGGCTTTTTGGCCGTCTCGGAAGACGAAGATTCTTTGGGTTTCACGGCAACAGGCGCAGACGCCTTCGCGTCCACCTTGGGCGGAGGCGGAGGGGCAGCGCTCGTCGTTGTGCCTTTTTTGCCGAACATAAACTATCCTTTGGCTTTTCCTTTGCCGAGAATACCGCCGAGGAAGCCGCTCTTTTCTTTTCCGGCGTCCGATTCATTGACGGCAACTGAAAGAATTTTCTGCACCAGCGGCAAAAGATTTTTGCGCAGGATCTCGCCGCCTTTGGCATCGCTCATGAATTTTTTGCTCTGGGTCTCCAGTGCCACAAACACACCCGGGTCAAACGGCAACATCGTCGAAACCTTGAATTCCATCGCCTGCTCGATATCTTTTTTCGGCACTTCGTTTTTCGCCGCCATGCCCTGCATGTTGACGATCATCTCGATGCCTTTGTCGTCGCCGCCGCGGTGCTCCTTGATTTCCTGGATCAGGCTGCGCGCGAGGCGAAGCGATGTCAGCGTCGGCGTTGAAACCACGATAATCTGGCTGGCCTTGGAAATAACGGCATTCACCATGTTTTCCGACGCATGCGACAGATCGGCAATAATCACGGGATATGTCACCATCAGCATGTTCAGTAATTCCTCGAGCTGCTCGGGCTGGAGCGGCGCTTCCAGCATCACATCGCCGCCGCTGGCCAGGACGCTCAATTTATCGCTGGCACGGAACAACATGCGCTTGATGCTGTCTTCATCTTTATTCGCTGCCGCGCGCGCAGCTTCGGCGAGCGTCGTCGAAGGTTCGAACCCCATGCCGACGCCGGTCGTTGACCATCCGCCCGCGCCGTCAATCAGCATCGTCTTTTGGCCGAGAATATCGGAGACGCCCCAGGCCGTGGCCTGCGCGAGCGTGCTGGCGCCGACGCCGCCCTTGGCACCGACGAAAGCGATCAGGCGGCTGCCGGTCACGCCAAGCTTATCGATAAGACTCTTGGCAATAACGTCGGCAAAAATTTCTGTTTTGACGGGGCGAACAAGGTAATCGCTGATACCCATATCGATCATGCGGCGGTAAAGATAAACATCGTTCACCGGCCCGACGACAATCGCCGATGTGCCTTCGCTGCATTGTGAACCGAGATCTTCAAGTTTCTTGACGAACGTTTCCTCGATCGTGTCGGTCTGGACGATCACGACATCCGCGGAATTAATTTCCTTGTAGGCATTGGTGGCGGTGGTCACGTCGCCTTCTTCAACCTGGATCTGAACGCGCGCGAAACGCCAGTCATTGATAAGATTACGGGCGGCCTCTAACGTCTCATGGTCCCGGGAATAGACCGCAACAGTCGCCGCCGGCAAAAGAATAAATGTGCCTTGGTTAACCGCCTCGCTCATGGTTTAAATGCCCCGTGTTAATAGCCAAAAATCCAATATCCAGCATAGTCTTAGTGCCTTAATATTCGTTAAAGACTTTACGTTAATCCGAGGCTTTTTCGCCCTTCAGGGGCTTGTTGAATGCGCCTGCCCGTTGCGGGTCGACCACGTTGGCTGCCGCTCTGCCTTCCGAATAGGCCGGGGCTCTGGATTCACCCAGCAGGTGGGTCGGATTGGCGATCTGGCGGGCGAAAACCGTCTCGACCGTGCAGCCGAGCTTGTAATCCGGGTCATGCTCAAGGATCGGGCCGTCAAAGCCCGTCATGCGACCGCAATTGGCCGGAGCCGTCGCCTGGTAGGACGCATACGAAACCACAACCATGGATTCAGTCCCCTGCTCCCGCACCGGCAGGATGCTGGTCAGAACTTCTTTCACGCCTTGCTTGCGGAAAGCTTGCGACAGGCGCACGGCCTCGTCGTTGGCATGCATGGCGGTATTGGTTTTCGATTGCGGGTCGTACGTGATCGTCAGCTCCAGCGGGCCGTTGCCGCTCTGGACGTAATCATCTGCGACCTTGGCAACATATTCGCTGTTGGCGCGGCGCGCGGGAACCTGTTCGGTAAAATTCTCTTCTCTCACCTGCAGGCGACGATCAGATACCACGCTCTCTGAATACATTTCACAGGCGGAGATGGCGAGAACCAAAGGCAACAGGGTAAGTATTTTCTTCATGGTCATGGCCTTCGCTCCTAGTCGAGAATATATCCGTATTTTTCATCGTCGGAGAAAATCTGGTCGTCTTCGACTTCATAAGATTTGCGGACATTCACCGCGAACGAACGCGCCAGCGGATTGTCATGGTGCGGCGCCGTTCTCTCGGCACGGTCTTTCTCGGCATAAGGTTCCACGAGATATGGCGTCACGATCACGACAAGTTCCGTTTCGTTGCGGCTGAAGCTATCGGACTTCACAAGGTCGCCCAGGATCGGCGTTTTGCTGATGCCCGGCAATCCGGCCATGCCCTTGATCGATTCGGATTGCAGCAATCCGGCGATCATCAGGCTGCCGCCGCTTTGAACTTCAACAGTCGTATCAGCCTTGCGGACATTAAGGCCCGGAACATTGACGTCAGCCAGCACAACCGCGCTGTCGAAATCGAGCGATGAAACTTCCGTATTCAGTTGCAGGCTGATACGGTTATCGGAAAGGACGACCGGCTTGAAATTGAGCGAAACACCGAACTCGCGGAATTCAACAACGACGTTACCGACATTGTCGCGGCCCACCGGAACGGGGAATTCACCGCCCGCAAGGAAGCCCGCTTTCTGGCCCGATACGGCTGTCAGGTTTGGCTCGGCCAGGACATGGACAAGGTTTTCTTCTTCAAGCGCGCGCAGGAAAAACTGGAGGTCGCCGATACCGGCAATGCCCGTATCCGTTATGAAACGCCCAAGCCCCGTCGGGTCCTGCGAGAGGCCAATACCGCCGCCGGTGCCGAAGGTGAACGAAGTATTTTCATTGAACAGCGTCGATGTCGAAAGCGCATCGTCGTTATTGATATCCGTGTTAACACCAAGCTCCTTCAGAATGCTGCGTGAAGCCTCGACGATTTTGACCTGCAGCATCACCTGCTGCTCGCCCCTGACATTCAGCAGGTTCGAAATCAATTCATCGGCCGTGCCTTTTTGATCCTGCAGGTCGCCGACATAGCTTGCAACCACGCTCGTAATGCGCGAAGCGACTTCCGGCGTCGAGACAGTGCCTGTCATGACGATCTGGTCATGCACGGCTTTAACCTGCACGTCTTCATCGGGATAGAGATCATTGACCATGGCCTGGATGGCCTTGAGGTCGTACTTGACGTGAATGTCCAGTTTCTTGATGACATCGCCGTTTTGATCCAGCGCGATGATATTCGTATCGCCGATCTTCAGGCCGACGATATACAGCCTGTTCGATTGAACAGCCATGACATCGATAATCGCGGGGTTGGCAACCAGTACATCGGCGATATCGCCATCGACATCGATGAGCTCCGCCTTGCCAAGCGTGATATAGACCGGGCCGGGCTCGGCCGCTTCGGCCACGATATTCTCAAGGTCGCCCTTTTCCGCCAAAACAAGCGCAGGCAAGGCAAGCACGCAGAGGCCCGTTATGGCCACCGCGAATAAAAACCGTGCAGCATTGATCTTCTTCAAACTAAACGACATTGTTTTCGATTTCAGTTGGTTACACAGAAAATTGTGGATAGAGGCGAAAATTGAGGTGACTAGTTGGCGGGAAGCAGCATGACGCTGGATCCATTATAGATTCTCACACTATCCGAATTTATTCCAGCGCCCTTTTTCATTTTTAGGTATTCTGTAAATACCTCATCATCAATATTGATGAGACGGGCGTCTGAAACGATTTCCCAGTTCTTTTCGATAATCTTGTTATCGCCCACGCCACGCAGCGACAGGGTCAACTCACCAATACTGTCGGCCAGCGATATCTTTTCTGAATCCGTGGCGTTTAAAGCCAGCGTGACGGTCTTGCCGACCTTGATCTTTTCATCTTCGGGACGTTTTGCCGACTGGTCGACGGCCAGGACCTTCACGTTCTGCAGGATTGTCTCAGTCGCCATTTTCATGATGTTGCGATCAATCATGCTCTGAACGTACGGATCGTCATCAATTGAATCGATGTTCGTCTTGTAAGTCATGATGATATCGACGTAATCGCCGGGACCTATAAAACCGCCGACCATGCTTGCCGCCTTGACAGAGATCGCTACCGCGCGCATGCCGGGATCAAGACTCGCCGCGACGTAATTTCCCTTGGATTCACCGAGCAAAGCCGAACTCATCATAAGCTCGCCCTTACCGACATTACGGGCCAGGCGGCCCTTCATCGCATCAAGCGGCTTCTGATCTTTTTCACGTACGATCGCGCCGGGCACCAGCAGCGCCTCCGGCCATGCCTGCCATGACACGTCGCCGTCTTTCAACTCGCGGCCGATTCCTAAATCTTTCGCTGCGACAAGAACTTCGACGCGCGCTTCCTGCACGGCGGGTTTTTTACCGCCCAGCGTAATCTGCACCAGCAACGCGACAACGATCGCAACGACCAGCGCACCGCCCAGCACAATGACAACATTCTTATTCATCCGCCACCTTCAGTGGTTACATTATGGAATTATTGGGGACGCAGCAGGAAAGCCGCCAAAAAATACGGCTCCATATCTATAATGCGTGTTTATTGTTAAAAATTGGTGAACTCTCGGGTGAACTCTCGGGTGAACTCTAGGAGTGGCCAAGGAGGGTTAATATGGCCCCATTAAAATACCCCAATTTGACGAAAGACGCCAGCGCACCGACCACTATCGCCACGCCGTAAGGAACCTTGTTTTCGCCTGCCTGCACGCGTGCAACCCACCCGCCGGGTGCGGGGCTTTTAACCGGCTGCCACTTCTGCAGGGCAATTGCCCAAAGCCCCACCAGCCCCCCGACAACGCTCATGTAAAACAGGAAGGCCGGAAGACCGGCCACGCCCGCCCAGAAGGCATAGGCTGTGCAAAGTTTTGAATCCGCCGCACCGATTGTTTTCAGGCCGAACAGCGTCGCCGTGATTGCAAAAATGATCAGCGCCGCAGTGAGGTGCGACAGGATGCTGCCAAAAATTTGCGGATGACCAAGAAGATGCATAAACCCGAATGCCGCGAAGAACGACACGATAATCACGCCGCTGTGCCAGTTGGGAATGACCAAACCTTTGATATCCGACCATGCCGCCATGCCGCCAATAGCAACTGCGACAAATAAACAGGTCAGGAAAAGAATGAGTGCAACCATATAATCTCCGGTTAAAGGAAAGGATAGGGAAACAAGGAAAACTATTCAACTACCTTCACGTTCCATGAACTTATCGACGAAATCCGACAAACTTTCCAGCATTGTGGTGAAAAGTCCCAACACGGCCTCGCCGAAAAAAAACACACCGAACATGATGGTCAGGGAAATACCGCTGGCTATGAGAGAATATTCAACAGCCGTAACCGCGGCGCATTGCCGCCTGTACAAATTTAATAACGACAACCAGGGAAATTTCATCATATATCCCCTTGTAAAAAGGCCCGCCTTCCGAATTGAAAGGCGGGCCTTTAAACTCATACTGAGCCCGATTAAGGAGCAGGCTCCGCGGCGTCCGCGTTAGCGTCCGCGAGCTTACCTTCCATCGTGGTAAACATCGCTAAAAGCTCTTGACCGAACGTAAACACGACGGTGACAATCGCCAGCGAAATACCGGCAGCGATCAGGCCATATTCAATAGCCGTCGCACCGTCTTCGTTGCGAAGATATGCTTCTCTAAAAGCAAGCAGTTTTTTCATTTGAGATCTCCTGTAAGATTTTCAGATTTTAGATTTTTCCGGTTACCCACACTTCAAAAAGATTTTCGAAGTTCCCAACCGTACTTTTCCAGAATATCAGGTGTTTATTTAAGGAAGGTTAAAAAGACGCAGCAGTAACCATAATTTGAAGAAAAAAATTGAATCTGGCAAGTGAAACCTGAAAAAATTTAAATAAAATTTTCGGTAATTCCAATATAACCCTGTTTTGACTCAAATAAATAAGGCTCGCCCGTATAGGGGCGAGCCTTGAACAAGCTTAGGTTGGATAAGCGCTTAGCCTGTGATGTGAAGGTTACTGAGTTCGCGGCTAATCTGCTCGAACACATCGATCAATTCTTCCTGCGTCGGTGCGTCGTAATACTGGTCGGGGCTGGAAGCGCAATTGCGGTAGTAATCGCGCGTGTTCTCACTGATGACCGGGTCGCCGTCTTCATCTTCATAGTTGAATGTCACGGTGTAAACAATGATTCCCTGCTCCTTCATCGCCTCACACGTTTCAGAAAAGCGCGTGTTGAACTTGGTCACGCTCATATTGTTCTTGTTCGTGAACCAGTAGGAGGAATAATAGCTGTTCTCCGTGTTATCGCCGTCCGTCATCATCACGACGACCTTGCGCCAGTACGGGTTATCCCAGGGCGCGCCTTCCTCGAAGGGCGCCTCGGGCGAGATTAAACGGTAACCCCACGCCATGCCGATATTGCCAAGCGTGTTGCCGTCCGGGCGCATCTCATCGATGCGGTCGTTCAGCGCTTCAAGATCGCTCGTCAGTGGCATTACATAGGCATAGGGGCAACCGGTGTTCGGCCCGTCATCCGCATTGCCGGATGTCCCGACCATGCAGTAGCAATACGTGCTGTTGCAGTTACCGCCGCTGCCGGTGCAGTTGCTGCAGCGCGAGTTGCTGTAGTCATACGAGCCGCTATCGATATCGTCACACTCATCGCCGTTCGGAATCACCCGGCCATACATGTAGATATCCCACTTGCCTTCATAATTATCGAGAACATCGTAGTCATACGGGTCGTTGGTGTTGCTGCCCGGCGCCCAGCCATGGCCGCGGCATTTATCGGCAGTATTGCAGCCTGTGCCGCTGCCGGTGCGCCACAATTGTCCGGCAGAACCGGCGACGTGTGTTGCTGCCGCATTATAATTTGTCTGTTTGTGTTCGACGACACATCCATACCAGCCGCTGGAGCTGTTATGCGATGTCGTATAGCTGATACCAGCGGGCAAGTTCACGAAAACGTCGCCATTCCCGTAAACTGTATTATCAGGATTTTTTCCAAGACCGTAGCGGCCGATGCGCACCGAGTTACTGTACGGCACCATACCGATCTTGACCGTTTCAGGGTTGCTCGTATTTTCAAAAAGCGTGCTGATGAAATTCCGGCTGGCAATTTTCAGTGCTTCAATATTTTCGATGCCTTCATCGTTTTCCGTCGCCATCGATCCCGTATTGTCGAGCACGAGAACAACCTCGATACCCTGCACTTCACGCTGGACGGTAGTTTCAGCCTCGACGAGAATTTCATGAATGCCGATGATGCTCAGGAAGAATGTCAGATATTCAGCCCGCCCTGTCACTTTTACCTGGTTGCCTTCAACAACGACAATCGGCTCAAATGTAGCGCCCAGTTTTTCTTCCGGGTAATTCGCTTCGAAAAAATCCTTGACCTTCTGCTCGATGGTTCCCTCATCGGTGGCCTGCGCGGTCGCGGCCAGGGCGGCGGCATCGATCGCCTGCGACAGGCGTTGCTGCACGAGGTAAGCGTGCGCGAAATCGAGAGCCATGCCGGCCGATCCGACAATGATCGGCGCCATGATCGCAAACATGACGACAATCGTACCGGACGTGTTCCGGATATATTTTCTAAATGAGTTTATCATCCTGTTCATAGATACCCCCTTCCGGGCTTTATTCTTCCATATTTACGACGGCACTTCTGCGGCCGCGTGCAAAAGCAACTTCCTTCATCGTCATTTCATTAAGTACGAAACCGGCGAATACAGGTTCAAAAACATAAGCCACCGTCACGACCACGACGCCGTTATCGGCTTCAGCTAAACTAACCACATCGGCCAATACATTCTGGTTCTGCGCCATGCCGGGCGTTGTTTCCCGCCAGACGATTTCCGGCTCGGCGTCCTCGTCAAACCTGATACTGACGATATCAACGCCATAGCTGCTGGAATCAAGCGGTTCAAACGCCAGTCCACCGGCCGTGATCGCTTCCTCAACTTCAACATCATCCACGGTCATATTCCTCGTGATGAGATCGGCAACGATCTGCGAAGCGCGTATAGTTTTCTGGTTCGCCAATATGCCGTTGCCCATATCGAATGTACCGAGCAAAAGCGTCAGCAGAATCGGAAATACCAGCGCCGCCTCGACCGTCGCCACGGCTTCGGTTTCGCGGCCCCAGCGCGTCGTAAAATTCCTGAACATGATAAACCCGGAAAACATTTTTGTTATCCTTCAAAATCATAGGGCTCGGTCTGCAACACAATCGTCGAAACAAAAAGCCGCGAATTATCCGGTCCCCCGAGCAATGTGCCGACGATAGGCGTCATCATCGGGTATCGGTATGCCGCGCGGATCAGAACGCGGGAGCTTGAACCGCCAGCATCGAACACGCCGGGAACCAGGTTGCCGTCTTCATCGTATTCCGGTTCCATCTCGTCATAATCCGAAAAACTTTCCATCTCGCGCACTTCGATGACGACATTGTCGCAGTTGATAATCACAGATGCGTAATTACAGACCGCCTGGCGGAACAGCGCTTCCGGATCGGCACCTTCCTGAAGCTGACCGGTGCGGATGAGCCGTGCGGCCGAACTCGTAGCACCTTCGAGCATGGAGGCGCCAACATACATAATTGAAATCTCAATGATCGCCAGGGTCAGGAACATATAGGGGATCAGGAGGAAACTGAACTCGATCGCTGTCGTTCCCTCGTCTTTACCCAGCCAGCCTGAAATCAGTTTGCGCAGCATTTGACTAAAATTTTTTGTTTTTTTCAGGCACAAAAAAAGCGGCCTTTACCGCTTATTTCATGCTTTGTGCATATGCACAGATAACCCAACCACCTATTATTATGCGCCCGACCTATGAACAAACACTTAAGAAAAACCCCTCTATTTTAAAGACTTATCGGCTTTTTTCAGGGGGCTCGACGGCAAATCCCTGGTGGTCCAGTGGAATCTGGCCGGTGACTTCCGCCCCCCAGCGCAACACCAGTTCGGCCTGCCGTTTTTTAATGGATTCCTGCCGGGCCAGGCCGCGCTGGTATAAAATCGCCGCCACCACCGAAGACATCGACCAGTCGATCATGTAGCCCGCGCCCGCCGCCGCATACATGACAATAATGGCCTGCGGATCGGTGGCGATATTGAGGGCGGTATCAAACTCATGCCCCTGCGACCACAACTTGAATAAAAAAGGCACACATCCCGCGAGGTTTAAAGCGCCGACCGTAACCACCCGCGTTCCGGCGCGCTTGGGGTCTGCAAACGTCGCGGCGATTGTCGGCATCATGCCGATAATCAATAACACAGCCGATGGCATGAACACCGCGCCCAGGATCACAAGGCCGATCATGAACACGGAAACCTTCGCGCCGCCGCTCACCTTGCGCGCGCCTTTTTTACCAGCTTTATTCTCACCACCTTTTGGCGCGGCCTTAGCCTTGGGGTCTGGCGCTTTTTTCTCCGGAGCTTTTTTACCTGCCATGCCCTGCTCCTAGTATGTCGACGTATGGGTGAAGAACATGAACGACGCCGCAAGTATGATGATCGCCGCTATAATGCTTGACGTGACCGCGGCAACTTCGCGCCCCGCCGACTTGCCGAAATTCGCTGCATCCGCCAGCCGCATTTCAAGCTCGGCATGTTCTTTCTGCAATCCGTTATATTCACGCATCGCTTCCTTGAATCCGCCAAGGTCGCGCGCCATCAGTTCCGCATTGTTGAGAATGCCCGCCATCTTCGCCAGGTCGCCTTCCGCCGCGTAACGCGCCACGCTCTTCTGCAGCTTTTCCCGCACATCGCGGTCATGATAGCGCTCGCAGATCACATCGATCATCTCCATGAACGCAGCAGCGAGGCCGGGCAGCATCGGCATCGACGAACGCTTTTGAATCGTCGCCAGACATTTCAGATTGCCGAGAATTTTTTTGTAATCTTCCCACGAGGCCAGATCGAAAAGATAAGTATCGATAACCTTTGAATCTTTAACCGACAGAAATGCGGCGCAGTGCCGGTCAAGGAAATTGATCGGGGCCTTGCCCTTTTTGCAAAGATCCTCGAAAGCTAGCACCATATCTTCAGGCGTCAGCACGTGGTAATCGTTGAATTTATCGCTCAGGCAGTGCGCCTCGGGACACAGCAAATACACGCAGCGCTCAATGCCGTAGCCGATCTTGCCGTGGCGGATGAAATTGCGGCAACTGTCGAAACGTGAAATCAGATTGCCGACATCGATATGCTGGTTCTCCTGCACCGTGATCCAGTTAAAGGCAATATTTTGCGCAAACAAATCGACAAAAGGCTGAATCTCGTGTCTTAATACCATGGCCTCGGCCATCGCCTTGCCGAGACCATCGCCCGTCATGCGCAAACCCCGAAAACGCAAGGGAGCCTTTGTATCCAGCGCAATCGAAAGATTGGCCACCAGCCTGTCTTCATAACCTGGACCGGTTCCCTTTTCCCGCGTTGTCTTGACGGCGTTTTCGACCCGCTCAAGCGCAATATCATCTTCGACCGAACGGATCAGCCATTGATTTAAATCATCACTCTCCACCAGCCGCACGGCATCGGGAGGATTTGAATCCAGACTCATGGCAAGCAATGAACTTTGAAAATATTTCTCGCCGGAGAAAAGAACCGGCCTCGGCGCTTTCTTTTCCTTGATCGATTGCTTCGGCGAAAGACGCCGCCCGTCCAGCCACACCATCACCTCTTCCAGCGTCCAGCGCTGGGTCGGGTCGTCATGCAGAACCCCACGCAATAATTCAAGGATCGAGCCCTTGAAACGCTCCTTGCCGGTGATCGCGGCGTAAGAACCCGTCTCGATTTTAGCGCGGACGATCTCGTCATCCGTCATCCCCTCCAGCGGGTCGTTCGAGCGCATCAACACCGCGAGGGAAACACCGAACGCATACAAATCATCGGTCAAGGTCGCTTCACCGCGCGCAATCGGCGCCACCATGCCGCGCTCGATTGTCTGGTAAAGCACCGGCTGGTTATAGGAAGACGGCAGCGCCAGGCAATCGCCAAGTACGATTTTCTCGGGCTTTGACGCAGGTCCCGTATAGAACATGTTGCTCGGCCGGATAGCGCCGTGCGCAAAATCGCGGTTCCTGAAATCCACCAGCGCACTGATCATCGGCTTCACGACGATATTCATCACATCGTCCTGACGCCAGTCGAGAGCGTAATCGGTTTCTTTCATCAACCGCTTGCCGAGAACGTCCTTGTAAATAATAACGAACCGCTCCTGCCCGGCGGGTGGCCAGAAAATTTTCCCCATCGCCACCAGCGGCACAAGAAACGGATTGAGCAACCCGGCATAGTTCGTCGCCGAGCGCGTACGTGGCACAAGGTGCCGCTCGCACACCAGCGCGAAATGATTCACCTTGTCGCGGCTGATGGCGCGGTAAGCCTTCACATCGCCAGAATCATATTCCGGCATGCGCGTGTCGGGAAAAATCTCGACATTGTGATCGAACTTGATCGAAGCCGCGCGCCCGGCGCTTTTCCTGGCGTCGGTCTTCTCGGGGACGGTTTCCCCCTGGGCTTGATCCGGTTTGACTTCTTCCGTCATCGAGAAGAAATTCCTATGATATCAGAAGGATAAAAGGCGGGCGTCATGGCGGGACCACTCCTTGGTCTGCCTTAATCATAATGCTGAATAGGGTAAAAGTAAATGAAACGGCCCGGAATCGCACTTAGCCGAGGAACGGGTCGCGCACCATGATTGTGTCGTCGCGCTCGGGACTCGTGGACAGCAGCGCCACCGGCGTCCCGATCAATTCCTCAATACGGCGCACATATTTAATGGCGGCAGCAGGCAACTGGGCCCATGTCCTGGCCCCCTGCGTGCTGTCTTTCCAGCCCTCTAATGTCTCGTAAACCGCCTTCAATTCCTGCTGGGCGGCCTGCGAAGCGGGGAAATGGTCCATCTTTTTGCCTTTGTGCTCATAGCCCACGCAGATTTTAAGCTCATCCAGCCCGTCAAGAACATCCAGCTTCGTCAGCGCAATACCGTGAATGCCCGACAACTTCACTGCCTGGCGCACGAGAACGGCATCGAACCATCCGCATCTGCGTTTACGTCCCGTGACCGTTCCGAATTCATGACCGCGCTGCCCAAGATATTCGCCGGTATCATTTTTCTGTTCGGTCGGGAACGGACCTTCACCGACACGCGTCGTGTAGGCTTTCGTAATCCCAAGGACATAATTCACCGCGTCCGGTCCCATGCCCGATCCGCTCGCCGCCTGTCCCGCGACGATGTTCGATGACGTGACATACGGATAGGTGCCGTGATCGACATCCAGCATCGTGCCTTGCGCGCCTTCGAACAAAATCTTTTTGCCGCTGCGCCGCGCCTCGTCGAGAACTTTCCACGTAACACCTGCATACGACAAAACCTCCGCGCTTATATCCATGAGGCTCTTGTAAATTTCGTCCGCGTTGATCAACGGCATGTCGATGCCTTTGAAAAACACGTTATGGCGCGCGATCATGCGCTCCAGTTTTTCCTTGAGCAATTCCGGGTCCGCGAGATCGCACACACGAACCGCACGGCGCGCAACTTTATCTTCATAAGCCGGGCCGATGCCGCGTTTGGTGGTGCCAAGCGCCTTGTTGCCGAGCGCTTTTTCCATCGCCGCATCCAGCGCCTGGTGCACGGGCAAAATCAGCGTGGCGTTTTCCGCCAGCATCAAATTCTTCGGCGAAATATCAACGCCCTTCTCGCGGAGACCCGCGATTTCCTTGATCAGGTGCCACGGATCGACGACAACGCCGTTACCTATCACGGAAAGCTTGCCCTCGCGGACGATGCCGGACGGCAGCAGGCTCAATTTATACGTGACGCCATCGATAACCAGCGTATGGCCTGCATTGTGGCCGCCCTGGAAACGCACAACAACATCAGCGCGGCTCGACAACCAGTCGACAATCTTGCCCTTGCCTTCATCACCCCACTGCGAACCGATAACCGCAACATTGCCCATTATTTTTTCTTCCTTTTCGATTTACCGCGCACAATGACGACGCCGCTTTTCTGTTCACTGCGGATTTTCGCCCAGTTTTCACCGGCACTTACATTGACAATCTTTTTCTCCCGCGCAGGCGGCATCGCCTTGCGCACGCTGTCCATATATAAGGTGAAACCACACGCACTTTCGACCGGTTTTTGCTCGCCGAAATGAATGTTATAGCGCCCGCCACGACCAAGCTCGCCGGAAACACCCGCCGAAAAAATCGTGAATCCCATGCCGGAATGATATTTGAACCCGCGCATTTCCGCCGCGTCGATCGTGATTTTAACATCACTGAAACCCAGCTCCTTCACCGCCCGCGCAATACCCGTATGAATGGTTTTCAATTTCTGCACGTCCGCTTTGAAATCACCAAGCGCCGCCAGCGCCTTCAGCGCTTTTTCGCCCGGCCCGGCGGTTTTCATCAATTGCGAAAGAACATCCGACAATTTTTTGCCGTAATTTTTCAATCCATCCGCGCTGCGGCGGTCCAGCGCCGCCTTTATTTTCTCGCGGGTCTCCTCGGCGACTTTATGCTTGTCCAGAATTTGCGCGACAATGCGCGGAAACGACAAATCAATCGTGATATCTGCCACGCCGATTTCCTTGAGCGCAATCAACGCCACCACGCATGATTCAATATCCGTCTCAATATCGTCCTCGCCGACAATCTCGCAGCCGACCTGGCAGAACTGACGCTCGGTGCGCTGCTGCCCCGCTTTGGTGCGCAGAACATCATTCGCATAGCACAGGCGCAGAGGACGCGGCTCATTACCGAGGCGCGAGCACGCAATCCGCGCAATCTGCGGCGTGATGTCGGAACGCACACCCATCATCCGGCGCGACACCGGGTCCATCACCCGGAATGTATCGTCAATCATCGATTCACCGGGCCCCGGCGCAAACAGGCTTTCCTCGAACTCCAGCATCGGCGGCTTGACGCGGTTGTATCCGAACGACGCAAAAATCATCATCATCTTCCCGGCAGCGGCATATTCGCGCTCGGCGACGGGCGGCAAAAGATCGACAAACCCGTTCGGAAGCAGCGCCAGATTTTTCTTGCCCGTACTCATGATTATTCCTTACCGCGCAGCCTGTTCAATGACGGCGCATAAATCGCCAACCACATTTTCAACGAGCTTTGAATCCTGCCCCTCCGCCATCACGCGGATGAGCGGCTCCGTTCCCGATGCACGCACCAGCAAACGCCCGTCATTCAGAAGTTTTTTCTCTGCCGATTTAATCGCATCCTGCACTTTTGAATTGTCGAGCGGTTTCGCGCCAGTCCCGAATTTCACATTGCGTAGAATTTGCGGCAGCGGATTGAAAACACGCAGCGCCTCGCTCGCCTTTTTATTCTGCTGCTTAAGCAAAGCCAGCACCTGCAGCGCCGCCACCAGCCCGTCGCCCGTCGAATTATGATTGGAAAGAATGATATGACCCGATTGCTCACCGCCCAGCGTTGCGCCCTTCTCGCGCATCGTCTCAACGACATAACGATCACCAACCTGCGAGCGCAGCATCCTGATTTTTTTCGACTCCAGGAATTTCTCGAGACCTAAATTCGACATCACCGTCGCGACAATTGTGTCCTGCGCCAGCGTGCCGGCTTTCTGCATGCTCAGCGCCAGCGCCGCCATCAATTGATCGCCGTCGATCTTCTGGCCTTTTTCATCGACCATAATCACGCGGTCGGCGTCGCCATCGAGCGCAATACCGATATCCGCCTTCTGTTCGACGACCGCCTTCTGCAAGGCATCCGTCGCCGTCGCGCCGTACCCGTCATTGATATTGCGGCCGTTCGGCGCAACACCAATCGAAATCACTTCGGCTTCTAACTCCCACAGCACCTGCGGCGCAACCTTGTACGCCGCGCCATGCGCGCAATCGACAACGATCTTCAAACCTTCGAGATTGAGCCCTTTCGGCAAACTGCCTTTGACATGCTCGATATAGCGCCCCTGCGCATCCTCAAGCCGCGTCGCCTTGCCAAGGTCCGCCGGCAGCGCCAGCTCCTTCGAAAGATCGCCTTCGATTTTCACTTCAATCGCGCGTTCGACATCGTCCGGCAATTTATAACCGTCCGGTCCGAATAATTTTATGCCGTTATCTTCAAACAGATTGTGCGAGGCTGAAATCATCACGCCGACATCGGTGCGCAAACTGCGCGTCAGCATCGCGATGCCCGGCGTCGGGATCGGCCCGACCAGAATCACATCCATACCCATGGAAACAAAACCGGCGCACATCGCTTCTTCGAACATGTAACCCGAAAGCCGCGTGTCCTTGCCGATGATCGCGCGGTTGGTGCGCTCGCGCCCCGCTTTTTTGTTCATCTCACGCAGCGCAGACGCCGTCGCCATGGCGATTTTAAGCGCCATATCCGCCGTCATCGGGGCCGTGTTGGCCCGTCCGCGAATTCCATCAGTGCCGAAATATTTACGTGTCATGCCCTTGGTTTTTAAACTTTATTGGCTGCAGGAGCAAACATAGTTTCGTCCCGCCCGGTCACAATAGGTAACACCATGTGACAGCCTGATATAGCTATCATGGTTTTACATTATGTAAAACAACAAGAAGGGTTATTAATTCAGATCGTAAAAGGAATTAAGCGCCCTGCGGCAATATCCCGCCGCCCGAAGGGACCGAGGATTTCTTCTTGCCGCCCGGGGCCGGGTCGCTGTCTGAATCATCGCGTAAAATCGCCTCACCGCGCAGGATCGCCTTGATCTCTTCGCCCGAGAGCATTTCGTATTCCAGCAATGCCTTCGCAACCTTGTGCAGATCATCCAGGTGATCGGTCAGGATCTGACGCGCGCGGCCATAGGCCTTCTCGACAATCCTGCGCACCTCAGAGTCAACAATCGACGCCGTCTCGTCTGACATGTTCTTGCTCTGCGAAACCGAGTGGCCGAGGAATACTTCTTCCTGGTCCGATGTATAACGCAGCGGGCCGAGCTTGTCGCTCATCCCCCACTCCGTCACCATGCGGCGCGCCATGTTCGTCGCCATGGAAATGTCAGAGCTTGCACCCGTCGTCACTTTCGCAGGTCCGAAAATAATTTCTTCCGCCACGCGCCCACCCATCGAAACGGCGAGGTCCGCATGCAGCTTCTCAACCGACATCGACAGACGGTCGCGCTCAGGGAGTCGCATAACGAGACCAAGCGCGCGTCCGCGCGGCACGATCGTCGCCTTGTGAATTGGGTCCGATGCAGGCTCATGAATCGCGACAACAGCGTGACCGGCTTCGTGATACGCCGTAAGTTTCTTCTCATCTTCCGACATCACCATCGATTTGCGCTCGGCGCCCATCATGACCTTGTCTTTTGCGTCTTCCAGCTCTTCCATACCGACGACACGCTTGCCGCGGCGGGCGGCAAGCAAAGCAGCCTCGTTAACTAAGTTCGCGAGGTCCGCACCCGAAAAACCCGGCGTTCCGCGCGCGATAACAACCGCATCGACATTATTCGCCAGCGGCACTTTCTTCATGTGCACTTTCAGGATTTTTTCGCGGCCCTTGATATCGGGCAAGGGCACGACAACCTGGCGGTCGAAACGGCCCGGGCGCAGCAGCGCGGGGTCGAGCACATCCGGCCTGTTGGTCGCAGCGAGAATAATCACGCCTTCGTTCGATTCAAATCCGTCCATCTCGACCAGCAACTGGTTGAGCGTCTGCTCGCGCTCGTCATTGCCGCCGCCAAGGCCTGCGCCGCGGTGACGACCGACAGCGTCGATCTCATCGATGAAAATAATGCATGGTGCGTTTTTCTTGCCCTGCTCGAACATGTCACGCACGCGGCTCGCGCCGACGCCGACAAACATCTCGACAAAGTCAGAACCGGAAATCGTGAAGAACGGAACGTTCGCTTCGCCCGCTACCGCGCGCGCAACCAAAGTCTTACCCGTACCGGGCGAGCCGACCAGCAACGCACCCTTCGGAATTTTTCCACCTAAACGCTGAAACTTCTGCGGGTCCTTCAGGAACTCGACAATCTCCTCAAGCTCCTGCTTCGCTTCTTCAATGCCTGCAACATCTTCAAACGTTACGCGGCCCTGCTTTTCCGTCAGCAGACGCGCGCGGCTTTTGCCAAAGCCCATCGCGCCGCCGCCGCCGCGACCTTGCATCTGGCGCATGAACAAAATCCACACGCCTATAATCAGGAACGCCGGAAGCAGAGAAACGAGAATGCTCAGGAAGCTCAGTTTTTCAGGGGCCTCTTTCTCGGCCATGATCTGCACGCCGGTGCCCTGCAGGCGCTCGACGACATTTTCATTGGGCGGGACCATCGTGGTGAAGGTCTCGCCGGCATTCGTGAAATTGCCAAACAGCGTCTGGCCCTGGATCGTGACATTCGAAATGCGACCGCTCTTGGCATCGGCCATGAAATCGCTGTACGCGACATTCTGCACGCCTGTTGCGGTCGGGGACTGCGGCCCACCCTGAAAGACATTGAACAGGAAGATCAGCAGAAGCGCGATCGCCAGCCAGAAAATCAGGTTTTTACCGAATGCGTTATTCACAAAAGCCTCTTCTTTCTTATTTTAGCCCTCTTAGGCGCTACATCCTAAAGAAACCTAGTCGCTTTGTCCAAAGCGGCAAGATCAGGCGGTTCTTTCAGCGGTCTTATCCATATTCTCGACGCTGACGATCAAAAGCCCGTCCTTGTCATCGCGCTCGAAAATCAGGCCGCCGAGCGTGCGTTTCGTAAAGGGCGCCGGGCTTAGAAAATCCCGGAACAGGGATTCGATCTTTTCCATCCGTGGCAGGTGATCGCCACCGGGACGGAGACTTTTTAGCGAGTGAATCAGAACCCGGAAAACGATCTCATCCGGCCAGGGTTTCAGGCTCTCGATCCTGTAAACGATACGCCCTGTATCACTCGAAATAATGGCGGAAATCTGCGCTTTTTCAGCGATTTTGTCAAGCGCGTCACGGGCCCGCTCTAACCGTTCCGCCGTCACCGCGAGACGTTTTGAAGACAGCCCTTCCGCCTCCAGCGCCGTGAGCGATTTCCGGAGCCGCACGCGGGCAAAATTGTCCGACCCGTTGCTCGGGTCATTCACGAACGGAATGCCCATCGCCGCGCAGGTCTTCAGCAATCTCTCTTTCGGCAATGTCAGGAACGGTCGCAGCAGAATCAGCCCCGCGCCTGTCTTATGCACCGGGCGCATGGCCGCCAGCCCGTCCAGCCCGCTCCCCATCGCAAGCCGCAGCAGGAACGTCTCCGCCTGGTCGTCCTGGTGATGCGCGAGGAACAGGCTGCTGATCCCCTGGCCCGCGCAATAGTCGGTCATCAGACGGTAACGGGCGTTGCGCGCTTCTTCCTGGATGCGGTTCTGAGGTTTATCGCCCTCCCATTTCAAAACGCTGTGGCGCGTATTAGGCCAGTTTTTTAACCACGCAGCGACTTGCGCCGCCTCGTCCGCCGATTCCGCGCGCAAACCATGATCGACCGTCAGCGCATGGATGGTTTTATTGTTTTGCGTGGCCCAGCTGGAGAGTAACTTCGCCAGCGTCATGCTGTCCGGCCCGCCGGAAACCGCGACGGCGAAAACAAGGTCTTTCAGTGCGGATGGAAAACGCTCGGCAAGCAACGCGGAAAATTCATCGGAAGTCAGCTCGGCCTTGAGGGGCTCAGCAGCCAAGGCGGGTCATTTCCTGCTGGGCGCGGCGCATCACGGGGCCGCTGCTGGCGAATTGCTTTTCAACCTGGCTGAGCGCGACGCAGGCGTCATTCTTCTTGTTCATGCCGGACAGCGACATGCCCATTTTCAACAGGTTATCGGCGGCTTTCGCGCCTTTCGGGTCCGCCTGGTACCCTTCGGCGAAAGTCTTGGCGGCTTTTTCAAACTGGCCGCGCACATAATATGTCTCGCCAAGCCAGTACGTCGCGTTGCCCGTCAGCGGGTGACCGGGATACTGGCCGAGGAACGAGCGGAATTCTTTTTCGGCCTCGTTATATTGCGCGCCCTTCAGAAGCGAAAATGCATTCTCGTAAAGGCTCGCCGCGCTGTCAGCACCGGCTGCAGCACCCGCGCCGCTATCCGTCAGCGTGCCGAGCTGGCCGTCCGTCATCGACGAAGAATTCGAGCCGGAATTCCACTGGTAACCGCTGCCGGACTCATCACCCGGTGGCGGCGTGATGCCACGCTCCGTGCCACCGCCCGTATTCGTACTGCGGATCGGGTTGTTGGTGAAACTGCCGCCCGTCGTGGAGTCATTGCTGAAACTGCCGCCGCTGCCACCATCCTGCGCGCCGCTGAGACGAACATCCAGATCGGCACTCAGTTTATCAAGCTGTTCGCGAAGCACGCGGATCTGGTTGTCCTGCTCCTCGAGCCTGCCTGTCATCTCACGGATCTGCGATTCAAATTGCTGGATGCGCACTTCGGCGTCTGCCGCGCTCGTGCCGCCGCTATGGACGCCGGCTGGAGGCTGCTCGCCCTTATAAACCGCGCGGCCCAGCGTCTCGAGTTCGTTCTCGATACGGTTCAGGCGGTTCGACATATCGCGGTTCGACTGCGCGAATGAAGGCGCGGACGCTAAAATCACGCCAGATGCCAGAAGGCCCAGAAAAATCTGGGCCTTCATGGAATTTCTGGATTTGCCGGAAACGGCCATTGTCTTATTCAACAACCGTTACGCCGCGGCGGTTCTGAGACCATGCGGTGTCGTTCGAGCCGGGAACGGCCGGACGCTCTTTGCCGTAGGAAACCGTCGTCACGCGACCGGCGTCAACGCCAAGCGCGATCAGGTAGTTCTTTACAGCGTTCGCGCGGCGTTCACCGAGAGCGAGGTTGTATTCACGTGTGCCGCGCTCGTCTGCGTGGCCTTCAACCGTGATACGGAGGTTCGCGTATTGTGCGAGCCAGTTCGCCTGGCGGCCCAGCGTATCGCGAGCTTCCTGGCTGAGATCATACTGGTCGTAACCGAAGAAAACGCGGTCGCCGACATTAACGACGAAATCGGCTTGCGTGCCGGGCGCTGCGCCCTGGCCCTGACCGTTGTCACCGTAGATATCACCGACTGGGCCGGTCGTGCTTTCGGCACCCAGCGTCGCCTGCTCTTCCATAGCGGCATCGTCATCCGACGAACAGGCGCTAACCGTGAACATAACGGCAAAAATCATCAAATAACGAGCGAGCATAGTTTTCTCCTTGAATGTAGAAATCATAAAAACAACAAAAATCTGGCCGATTCGCCACCGGCAGGCAGACAATTAATATTCCCTTCCACCGGTGGATGCAAGGGCGTACCTGCCCTTATAAACGAATATTTTACGGGAAAGTTCATTTTTCCCTGCGCTTTTATATTCCGCATTATGCCAAGAATATTCAGAGGGAGTTTTTAAGCTCCTGCAGCAGCATGGCGGCCTCGTGCCGGTCGCGGTCTTTGGGCGCTTTCTTGATATATTCCTCCAGCGCATCGATGGCCGATTTCGGCTGCCCGGTGCGCGCATATAAAACCCCCGCATCCAGCAGCAACCTATACTCGCCCGCATCAATCATACGCATCCCTTCGACGGTTTTTAGCGCGCCCGCGTAATCCTCGACCTCGATCTGGCGGTATTTGATGTTGTTCTGCAGCCGCATCAGGATATCGCGCTTACTCGCGGGCTCGAAATAACTCGCCGACAGCTCGGCGTTCTCTCCCCGCACCTGTTTCACGAAGCTGCGAAGATCCGGCGCTTCCAGAATTTTGCATTCGTAAAACGGATCAAAGATAAGACGCTTTCCATCCTTGTCGATGCGGCAGAGAAAATGCCCGGGAAAATCCAGTCCGTAAATTTCCCACCCCTGCGCGCCCGCGACGGCGAGATAAATAACCGAGAGCGTCACCGACATGCCCTTGCGGCGGTCGATCACGCGCAGCAAATTCGCGTTCTGCATATCCTCGTGCGTTTCGATGTCGCCCGTGTAATTATTGATCGTCACGATCACATGCTTGAGCGCCGCAAGCTGTGTCGCCGCGTCGTCTAACGCACCTGCCGCAATCAATTCCTTATGATACTTTCTGACATCTTCGCTGAGCTTCTGGATGTGATGCACATAACGCTCCAGCACCACGCCTGGCTGCTCGCGCGCAGCCAGTGACAGCGCGGCCTTGCCGATATCGATCTCGGCGTCGGCGGCTTTTGTAAGCGCGCCGAGATAATCATCTGGATTAAAAGACATCTAGTTCAGCTGTTCACTTTGAACGGGTTCCGGCACCAGCAGCACCGGCTTGTAATCCGTGCTTTCCGTGCCATACGTCTGCACGGACGGCTCATCAGGCCAGGTTTCTGCGCCCATTGAATCGGCGCCACCATATGAATCTGCAGGCGGATTGTTGTGGTTGTTCGAATTCATCGCAGGCTGCGCAGTGTCATTGCCCAGAACCGGGCGGCCCAGCAGCTTCACATAGCTCACCACCTGTTTCACATCCGGAATTGTCCGTGCTTTTTCAACCACGCGGTTCAGCTCCTGCTGGTTCTGCGCCGAACCCATCAGGTAAACCGTGCCCTGCACCGTATCGATGGAATAATTGATCGACTGGATATTGCGGTCGAATGTAATCACCGTGCGCAGGCGCGACGTAATCCACGTATCCCGCGCAAAGCCGGTTATGCCGCCGCTTTTCGCGACGCGAATTTCATTGATGACCTGCTTGACGCCCTTGGGCTGCCACGCAAGGCGCACGGCCTCGACACGGGCCTCGGGATTTTGCACGACGCCGGTAATCAGTACGCGGCCCTGGTTGATCGTAAGGTCTAACTTGGCGAACGTATCGACGTCATACTCGAACCACAATTTGTTGATCTGCGCCTGGATCTGCGCATCGCTCCAGGCGCGCTTGACGCCGCCTTCCTGCGCCGCCGCCACACCCGCCGTCGCGCCCGCGCCGACTAACATCCCCGCGCAGCCGGTTAACAGCAGCGGACTGATGGCGACAAGAAGAAGATATTTTTTCATGAGCATAATCCTTTAGAAAAAAGAATCGCGGCAGGGTAGCCCTATTATGAACGCGCCCGCCATGCATTGTCCAGATGGCGGAAAGAAAACGGCGGCGCAAAAACAACGACATCGAAACGCATATCGAATCCTGAGAATTGCGGATGCGCGGCAATGAAGAACCGCGCCGCGCTTTCAACCCGCAGCCTGTTCCGCACTGTCACGGACTCAAGCGCCGAACTCACATCCTTACGCCCCTTCACCTCTACGAAGACCAGCGCGTTTTTCCTGCGCGCGACCACGTCGATTTCACCGCCCGGCGTTTTATAACGGACTTTCAGGATTTTATAGCCCTTGATCTGTAAATACAGTGCCGCGAACTTTTCCAGCCGCGCCCCGCGTTCATAGGCTTTTATTTTTTCACTTTTTGCCAAGGTCTATCGCCCAAGATTAATCGCAAGCGAATAAATTTCCTTGCGCGGCCTGCCTGAAATCTCCGCGACATAAGCCGCCGCCTCTTTCGTGCTCATGGATCGAAGCGCTTTTTTCAGCGCGGCGATAATTTCATCATCGCCCATCGCCTCCGTTTCGCCGCGCCCGATCACGAGAACGATCTCGCCCTTTACGTCCTTAAAATTTTCGATGAGCGCCGAAACGCGTCCCCGCAAGATTTCCTCATGCAGCTTCGTCAGCTCACGCGCCACCGCCACCTCGCGATCCCCCAGCGCCTCACGAATATCCATCAACGCATCCTGCAGCCTCGGCGCCGTTTCAAACGCAATCAATGTGCCCGGCGCATTCTTCCACTCAGTCAGATGTTTTTTCCGCGCCGCGCTTTTCGGCGGCAGGAAACCGATGAACGAAAACGCATCACTCGGCAGCCCCGACAATTGCAGCGCCATCAACGGCGCATTCGCACCGGGGATCGCCGTCACCACGATACCTTCCTCGATACATTCGCGCACCAGTTTATACCCTGGATCGGAAACCAGCGGCGTCCCGGCGTCACTGATGAACGCCACACGCTGCCCGTCCCGCAGCATCTGCAGCACCGGCCCGCGCTGCTTCGCCGCGTTATGGTCGTTATAAGGCAGCAGCGGTTTCTTAATCCCGAAATGCTCCAGCAATTTGCCCGATACTCGCGTATCCTCGCAGATCACCCGGTCGCAACCCGCCAGAACATCCAGCGCCCGAAGCGTTATATCGCCTAAATTCCCGATTGGCGTGGCGACAAGGTACAACCCCGGTACAACCGCGTTTTTTCTGCGCTGAGGGAGTAGCCAGTTCTGTTCTTTTTCGTTAGTCTGTTCCGACATCCCCGAAGAATATCAGAGCCCTTTGAAGAAGAACATGCGCAGATTAAAACCCTTTTCCGTCCTTTTCCTCGCCGCCCTCCTCTTGCTGACCGCCTGCGGCGGAGGCGGTGGATATACGAAACCTGCACACGAAGCGCCGCGCGTTCTCTCGGATGAACAGGCCGGCCCGCCGACACCTGCAGCATCTGCGCCTGAAACGCCCTCGACGCAAAATCTGCGCCCCGTGAAGGTCGCAATCCTCCTGCCCCTCACCGGCAAAGACCAGCAACTCGGCCAGTCGATGCTTAAAGCCGCGCAAATGGCGCTCTTCGATGTCGGCTATGAAGGGTTCGAACTGATTCCGCGCGACACCAAAGCCACGCCGCAGGAAGCAGCCGACGCCGCGCGCTCCGCTATCGCGGGCGGTGCCGAACTCATCCTCGGCCCCATCTTCTCGGATTCCGTCGCCGCCGTAAAACCCATCGCACGGCAGGCCAACGTCAACATGATCGCTTTCACCACCGACTGGAAACTCGCAGGCGGCGGCGCGTTCGTCATGGGCTTCCTGCCTTTCGACCAGATCCAGCGCGTCGCGCAATTCGCCGCGGCAAAAAACATCCGCAGCGTCGGCGTCCTTGCCCCCATCACCGATTACGGCCAGATCACGCTCTCGGCGTTTCAATCCGCCGCCGGACGTAACAATATAAAAGTCACGGGCACCGAGCGCTTCAATCCGCAGACGCGCGAGATCGCCGCCACCCTTCGCCAGTTCGCGCATTACGACCAGCGCCACCCGGGCGGCGTAGCCAATCCCAATGTGCCGCTTCCTTTTGACGCGGTGTTCATGCCGGTCGGCGGCGACAGCGCAAAAACAATCGCCAACATGCTGACGCAGCTCGACCTCCCGCCCAGCCGCGTCAAACGCCTCGGCACAGGTTTGTTCGACGATCAGTCTTTAACGCAGGAACCGGGACTTGAGGGTTCATGGTTCGCCGCACCATCACCCGGCGCACGCGCCGCATTCGAGCGCCGCTTCCAGCAGAGCTACGGTTATTCCGCCCCGCGCCTGACGACGCTCGCCTATGACGCAACCGCCCTCGCCGCCATCCTCGCGAAACGCGGCCTTCAGGGCGCAGCGGGCAAACCCGGCTTCGATACCGACTCGCTCATGAACCCGAATGGCTTTTCCGGCATCGATGGCATCTTCCGCTTCCGCCCTGATGGCACGGCGGAGCGCGGCCTCGCGGTCCTTGAAGTCCGCCGCGGCGGCTTAAGCGTCATCGAGGAAGCGCCCAAGACCTTCCAGCCCGTCGCGCCCTTCTGATTCACTTATATATATGTAAACAATCTACGCTGCTGAATTTCCTGTGTATGAATACGGGAAGAACTTGAGGCACGCTCCAGAATCGCTCCACCATCAGACTCAAATACGAAACGATGAGTTTGAATAGGTGACGCAATGACCCAGCTCGCACTTTACGGCCTTCTCTCCGAACCCGTTCTTGAAGATAACCCCTTCAGGCAGGAACCTCCGAAACAGGAGCCGGCCAAACAGCTCCGCAAGCCCGAACCTCCGCCGCAGGACGTCGAGGAAGACGAGGATGAATTTCAGGAAGAAGAAATTCAGGAAGACAACGAACCGGTCGTAGAACTCCCGGAACCTCAGGAAGAAATCGCCGAAGAGGAAGATAAGACGGAAGAAGATTCCGAAGAAGAACAGGTAAGAGTTTTCCGCAAGGGCCGCCCACGCAGCCAGAAATCCCGCGCCGCGATCCTGAAAGCGACCAACGCCTTGCTGCTCCATACTTCAGTACAAGAGCTCAGCATCGAAGCCATCGCCAAACGCGCCAAGGTCGGCAAGACAACCATTTACCGCTGGTGGCCGAACAAAACCGCCGTCGTCATGGAGGCCCTCTCAACTCAGCCCGCCATGAACGCGCCGATGCCCACCGCCCGGAACAATCACGAAGCGCTCGTCATGCAGCTCGAAAAGCTGATCCGCCTGCTCCACAGCAAGAACGGCCAGACCATCGCCCAGCTTTTCAGCGAAGCCCAGGGCAACGAGAAATCGCAGGAAACCTTCGAAAACAGCTTCCTCTCTCCCCTTATGGACGCCATTACGTTCAGCGTCGCGGAAGGCTGCAAAAACGGCGAATTCCGCCCCATCGATACCAAAATGGCGCTGGATCTGCTCTGCGGACCCATCTTCTTCCGTCTCATGGCCCACCCGCAGGAGTTCAACGAGGACTTCGAGAAAACCTTCCCGCGCGGGGTCGTGCGCCTGATCGCCCAAAAAGAAGCTAAAGCCGAAAAAGTCGAAAAATAATCGGCAGCCCGATTTTCTTTTGCCCCGCAATCCAATAGTCTCAGGATTATGGAGCCGACAACGACCAGCGATTTCAGCCAGATTTCATACAACATCAGCGAATGGCTGAGCGCTAACCTGCTCACCACCGACACCTTCATCCAGCTCATCATGATCGCGAGCGCCTTCCTGTTCGGCGCCATTCTCTACCGCATGATCCGTGGCCGCATCCTCGCGGCCATCGACCGGGCGGAAATGCCCATCCGCATCAAGCGCACCATCACCAGCCTGCAGGAACTTCTCATGCCGCTGCTGGCGCTGGCGGTCCTCTTCGTCATGTCCATGCTCGCGCGCTCCGACGTCATCGGCATGGAATCGCCGCTCAACGACGGCGCGATGAAACTCCTGCTCGCCTGGATCGTCATCCGCTTCGCGCTGGAATTCGTCGAGAACAGTTTCGTCCGCAACATCATGACGGTATTGATCCTCACAATCGCCGCGCTCAGCGTCTTCGGCATGCTGGATGAAACCACGGCGGCACTTGATGCCATCGGTTTCAGCTTCGGCAAGGTGCGCTTCTCCGCACTCGCCCTCATCAAGGGCGCGATGTCGATCTTCATCCTGCTGTATCTCGCGCTCTTCGCCTCGACATTCCTCGAGCGCCGCGTTCTCAAATCCAAAAGCCTGACGCGCTCCAGCCAGGTCCTGATCGTCAAGGTCATGCGCGTCGTCCTGATCGTGTTCGCCATTTTAGTGGGCGTCACCAGCTCCGGCATCGACCTCTCCATCTTCACCGTCTTCATGGGCACTGTCGGCCTCGGTGTCGGCTTCGGTTTGCAAAAGGTCGTCTCCAACCTCTTCTCCGGCATGCTGCTGCTGATGGACAAATCCATCTCGCCCGGTGACATCATCGAACTTGAAAACACCGGCACCTATGGCTGGGTCAACCACATGGCGGCGCGCTACACCGAGATCGTCACGCGCGACAACAAATCCTACCTCATCCCGAACGAGGACTTCATCACCCAGCGCGTCATCAACTGGTCGCACGGCAATCGCCTGCTGCGCCTTGATGTAAAATTCGGCGTCCATTCCGACTCCAACCCGCACGAAGTCGTCAAACTCGCGGTCAAAGCCGCCAAAAAACCGGCCCGCGTCGTCGAAACGCCCGAACCCACCTGCAACCTCGCCGAATTCGGCGAAAGCTCGCTCAATTTTGGCCTGTCTTTCTGGATCAAGGACGCGGAACAGGGCCTCGGCAACGTCAAGGGCGAGGTGCTGCTGGCCCTCTGGGATGCCTTCAAGGCCAACGGCATCCGCATCCCCTATCCCCACCGCGAAATCTATATGCACAAGGCGGATTAGGGCCAAAATTGAATTTTCCCGCGAAACCTATTATATAGTCGCGCATGACCTACAAAATCGCAGCCTTTTACCGCTTCGTCCCCGTGGAGAATATCGATTCTCTCCGCGTGGAAATCGTCGCGTTCGGTAAAAACTGTGAAGGCCTGTGCGGCACCATTCTGCTCGCCCCCGAGGGCGTCAACGCTACCATCGGCGCGAAGCCCGCAGCCCTCGATAAAATTATCGACTTCCTCGACGCCAAACTCGGAATCAAACAAGGCGAGCTGAAATATTCCGAAAGCACGGACACACCCTTCAACCGCTTCAAGGTCCGCCCGAAAAAAGAAATTATCACCATGCGCCGACCCGAGGCCAACCCGAACGTACAGAAGGGCGACTATGTCGAGGCACAGGATTGGAACGCTCTTATGGACGATCCCGATGTCACGCTCATCGACACGCGCAACATCTACGAAACCGAAATCGGCATTTTCCAGGGCGCGTTAGACCCAAAAATGAATACCTTCACCGAATTCCCGGACTGGGTCGAAAAAAATCTCGACCCCAAGAAACACAAAAAAGTTGCGATGTTCTGCACCGGCGGCATCCGCTGCGAAAAAGCTTCGAGCTACATGCTCGCCGCCGGGTTCGAAAACGTCTATCACCTGAAAGGCGGCATCCTGAAATATTTAGAGACCATCCCCGCCGACCAGTCAAAATGGGACGGCGCCTGCTTCGTATTCGATAAGCGCGTCTCCGTCATTCATGGATTGGAAGAAGGCCGCCACACGATCTGCCACGGCTGCCGCGAACCGCTCGCGCCCGAAGACACCACCCACGCAAAATATGAAGAAGGCGTCTCCTGCGCACACTGCGCCGACGCCCTCACCCCTGAACGCACCGCGTCCTTACGCATGCGCCACAAACATTATCTTGAAAGATATAGCGGCTAGTTACTGGCTGCCCGGCTTCGGCGGCATGTTATGCGGCGCTTTGCCGCCATGACGGCCTTTCCACGCAAAAGAATTCGCAACCTGGTCCGCCAGTTTTTTACGATCGTCCGGCGGCAACTGGCTCAGCAGATCCTTGGTGGATTCAGTTTTCTTCTTCGAAATCAGGTCCTGCACGCCGCGAATGCGCTTCACCGCCTCGTCAAAAGCTTTCGGATCGAATTCATCGGCACGCACGACATCCGCCAGGTAATCGCGGTTATCCACCGACTGGCGCATCGTCGAGCTCATATTTTTCCAGTTGTCCTGGAACATCCGGGTCACCAGCTCCTGCGATTCCGGGCTCAAGCCTTCCTTCATCTTCTCCCAGGGCATGTCCTTGCGGTGGTCCATCACCATGCCGCCCAGCGCACCGGCCAACAGCACATTCGCGAGAATGGAAATCGTGAGAAGGATTTTCAGGTTCTTGGTCATTGGAATTCTCCGTAATCAACGCTGAGATCAGCCACAACAAAAGAGGAAAGATTTGCACGGGCCACGGTCATTTCCATGCTCTGCTCGCTCGTATACTGCATGCCGCTGTAAACGCCGAGCATCAAAACCACGACCATCGCAAACGCGGGCTGCGGGATGACGAAAATCTCCGACAGCACGCGCTGGAACGCCGTCCATGTAAAACCCGTTTCCGCGCCGCGCGGTTTCGCGGCCTCGATAATCCGGTAAGCGAGGTTCGTGGGCATCTCCGGCACATGCCGTTCCCTTAAAATCGCATCGAATAAAACATCTTCACGCATAGCTTTGTCTCCTTGCAGGTTCAGTTAACATCCCCCGTCTTGATAGTTCGTCTTTCAGCGCCCCCTTGGCGCGTACCAGTAATGACTCGAGCGCTTTCACGCTCACTCCCATAATGTCGGCAGCTTCGCGGTTGCTCAGCCCCTCGTAAAAACATAAGTTCAGCGCCGTCTTCTGACGCTCCGGCAGGGACTGTATCGCGCCTTCCAGCGCCCCCTGCTTTTCCTTCTCGTACAATTCCGTTTCCTGGCTCTCGCGCGTGTCCGAAAAAACATCGATCACATCGCCTACCGGGATCGCTTTCTTGCGGCGCATTTTATCAATCGCGAGGTTCGTCACAATTCTATAAAACCACGTCGAGAATTTCGCGCCCCGCGAAGGGTCCCACATCTGCGGCTTGCTCCACAGCTTCAGGAAAGCCTCCTGCACGATATCTTCCGACTCCTGCGCATCCGAACACATCCTGTATGCAGCAGCGTGGAATTTTTTCACGTGCCGCGTCACGATGACCGCGAAAGCCCGCTGGTCACCACGTTGCACGTGCACCAGAAGGCTTTCGTCTGTTTCGGTCTCGTAATCCGCCATTGCGGTCATAAAAGCTGGTCGTTAAACCTGCTCTTACTCAGCCGGTGCCTCGGCTGGAGGCGGCGGCGGTGCATCGGCAGGAGGAGGAACATCTCCCTTATGCATGCCTTTGCGCTTCTCTTTCCACTCGGCCTTCTTGGCGTCGGATTCTTCCTTGCTGATCGTACCGTCGCTGTTGGTGTCGATCTCCGCAAAGCGCGCCTCGTGGAATGCCAGGAATTCTGCTTTCGAAACCGAACCGTCTTTATCGGTATCGAGTTTCTCCATCATGCCCTGGTGATGAGGCTTGCCGTCCTTGCCTTCTTCGGCGAGAGCGGGCGAAGACAAGGCGAGCGCCGCGGCGCTGAACATCAATAGTTTTTTCATGAACAATGATCCTTGTGTTGTTTACTTGTTACTAATATACGCAGCTGGCGGTAAAACCCTTCGGAAAACTTTGACGGGTTCCGGCCACCCCATATCTCTGGAATAGAAGGAAAATAGCGCTAAAGCGGGGCCACGTCAAAGACGATCCGATGGCCATAGCTTTCATTGGGCTCCAGCGCGCTGCTCATGGTCAGTTTTGCTGGCTTTTTCAGCTCCACCGCCAGCGTCACCCCGCCCGAGGCCGAGGGCTTGGCCGTATAGCCGCTGACCAGCGCATTGCCGTCGAAACTACCTGTCGCCCCGGTCGGCCAGGTCGATTGCGGCAGGTCAATAATCAGGAGCTTCTCGGTGTTATCGATGTCATAGGAGAATTTCGCAGGACCGCTGATATCCAAAACGATCCGTACCTTATCGGGATGTTCGCCTACGCGCACGCCGCGAACCGACGATGTCGCCGCGCCCGCGGCAGGTGCAATCGCGGCAGGTGCAATCGCTTCAGGCGGCGCTACGGCTGGCTCCATCGGCAACGAAGCTATAATCACAGGCGGCTCCGGCTTGTGCTCGGGCACCAGCTTGCGGAAATCGTCCCGCAGCCCCGCCACTTCGCTCTCCAGGCGCACGATGCGCACATTCGTATCCTTGTTGATCTCTTCCTCTGTCGGCGTCGTCGTGTATTGATGCGGGCCGTTAATATCCTTGGGGTCGACCTGTCTGCGCGCGGCCATATGCGCCGCCAGCGGGTCTACTCCGCCCTCGGCCATCAGGGTGCCGCCCGAACTGTTCAGGAGCTTTTCGCTGTTCTTGTTGCCCGGATAACCGCCCGTATGCTGACTGTTGCAGGCAGCTAAGGTCAGGGCAGTAGTGAACAGGATGATATGCGTGCGGAACGAACTCATGAGGCTATTTTAAAAAACCTTGGCCTAAAGGGATATGGCGCGCGGTTAATTATCCACACCGGAGGCAAAGCGCGAAAACAGCCGGATGTAATATTCCGAGCGCTCCGACATCGCCATATGCACGACAAGCAGGATAACCCACCCGCCGGTCATGAAAATCTGCGGCGCGCCCGCGATAATCCCGAAATAGCCGATGCCGCCGAGAACGAAACCCAGCAGCAGGATCATCACCGTCGAACGCCCGACCGGCACCCCGGCATGAATGAAATGATGATGGAAATGCCCGCGATCCGCCGAGAACGGGTGACGCCCTTCCCGTACGCGGCGATAAAACTGCCCGCACGCATCGATGACAGGCAGAGCCACAATCCACGCCACCGAAATCGGCACAAGAATAGGTTCAGAGTGCTGCGTTAGCACGATACAGAACCACGCCAATACCAGACCTAATCCAAGACTCCCCGCATCACCCAGAAACACCGAGGCCTTGTCCCGTAACGGGTGCCGCATATTATAAAACAAAAACGCCGCCAGCGCACCGAGCAGCGGCATCATCGGCATCGCCGCCTGCGCGTCATGCGCCATCAGGCATGCCAGCACCAGCCACCCCAGAACGACAAAACTTTTCCCCGCAGCTAAACCGTCCAGCCCGTCCATGAGATTGATCGAGTTCACCAGCAGCGCCACCGCCGCAATCGAAAATGGAATACTCATCCATGCCAGGCCGACCTCGCCGAAGCCGAACATATCGCCCAGCGTGTAAATCCGCGCGCCGCCCAGGATAACCACCAGCGCCGCCGCCGAAAGCTGCACCGCGAATTTGAACCACGCATGCAGCGGTACAAAATCGTCTATCGCCCCCGTCACCAAAATCATGATCAGCGCAATAAACAGGTAACCGTAAGCCGACAAATCGCCGCCGAGAACAATCACCGACAACATAAAAACGGGGAGGATGATCAAGCCGCCAATCGGCGGCACCGCGTCGTCATGCTGCTTGCGCCCGCCCGGCTCGTCGACAAGCCCGATCTTCATGGCAAGCACCCGCGCCGCCGGGATCAACGCCAGCACGATCAGGAAAACCCCCAAAGCTGTAAGGAAAAGGCCAGATGTCATACAGGGGGTGTTTTAGCATAAAAAAAAACGAAATCCCACCCCGTCATTGCGAGGAACGAAGTGACGAAGCAATCCATTTTTAGGCCTCTGGATTGCTTCGCTGGCGCTCGCAATGACGCTGTATTTTCTTTCCCAAGGACTTTATAATTTGGCTCGTCTCACCTTAAAGGCCCTAAATGAGTAAAAACGAAGACAGGGAGCTTATTAAACGAGCCCAGAGCGGCGACGCCGGAGCCTTCGAGGCTCTGGCGAACCAGTATTATGAGACGATGTTCAAAATGGCGTACAAATTTTGCGGCAATCGCCCGGATGCGGAAGACATCACCCAGGAATCCTGCATCCGCCTCGCGCGCGGACTTCATTCCTTCAAGGGCGACAGCGCCTTCACCTCGTGGCTCTACCGCCTTGTTATCAACACTGGCAAGGACTGGTACAAATCCAACAACCGCCACCCCAAAAGCGACGACGGACTCGAAACCGTTCAGGTCTCTGCAAAAGGCGAAGACCAGCTCTACGCGAAACAGGTCATCGCCGCCGTTTACGAATTGCCCGAAGGCGAACGCGACGCGCTGCTGCTCGTGATGTCTGAGGGTTTATCGCACAAGGAAGCCGGGCAAATTCTCGGCTGCAAGGAAAGCACAATTTCATGGCGCATCCACGAGGCCCGCAAGAAACTCGGCGCCCTTTTCGAAAAGGAGCAGAAATATGGATGAGGCAAAACTGAAGAAAATCCTCGGGGACATCAACGCCCCCGCCCCCGACGAAAACGCGAAAAAAAGCGCGGTAAACCTCGCCGTGGCCGAGTTCAAAACCGTTGAAAATCAACGCAAAAATGCACCCCAAGGAATCTCCCTGTTCGGGCGTCTTACCTCTAAGACAACCCAGACAAGGAGAGATCCAATGCAACAGAAATCAAAACAGAGACTTATGTATGGCGGCATGGCCACAGCCATGGCAGTCGTTCTCATCGTCGGCGTCACCGCGCAACAGACGATGATTAAAAACAATGAATTTGTCGCACAGAGTATGCTCGCAACGACAAACGTCGATGCCGCCGCAACTGCCATGGAATCTCTCGCAGACGTAAACGAAGCCGCGCCGCAGGAAATGGAACGCGAGGAAGCGCTGCCCAGCGCGGCGCCTGCGCCCCTGCCCACACCAATGGACGCACCCGTTGCCAGCCTCACTGTCACCGAACAGGCCGCGCAGGTCGGCAATTACGCTACAACCGCACGCGCCAAAATCGCGACCCCTGGTTTCGCGGGCGCTGGCGCTGATGCCTCGCGGATGATGATGGCGGAATCCATGCCTTACGCCCCGCCGCCCGGCGTGGTCGTGCCACTGCCCGAGCCCATCAACCCCTACTATCAAGAAGAAGGCCGCGATAAATTCCAGGACTTCAAACCGAGCCCCGTGAAACTCGTCGCCGATGAACCCGTCTCGACTTTCTCCATCGATGTCGACACGGCCTCCTACTCCCTCGTGCGCCGCGAACTGAACAACGGAATCATCCCGAACCCTGACGCCGTGCGCATCGAGGAGTTGGTGAATTATTTCGACTACAACTACGCCCTGCCCGAAACGCGGGAAACACCTTTCAAACCCACGGTAACGGTAACGAACAGCCCGTGGTCGAAAGATAAAAAACTCGTCCATATCGGCATCAAGGGCTTCGACATCCAGACCGACCAGAAACCGCACAGCAACCTTGTGTTCCTCGTCGATGTTTCCGGCTCGATGGACAGTCCCGACAAATTGCCTCTCGTGAAAAGCTCGCTGAAAATGCTGCTCGACACGCTGCAGCCCGATGACACCGTGGCCCTCACGGTTTACGCGGGCTCGGCAGGCACCGTTCTGGAACCGACAAAAGTTTCAGACAAGCAAACCATCCTGAACGCCATCGATAATCTGAACGCGGGCGGCTCCACCGCTGGCGCTGCCGGGATCGAGGAAGCCTACCGCCTCGCCGAAAAACATTTCGACAAGGAAGGCGTCAACCGCGTTATCGTCGCCACCGACGGCGATTTCAATGTCGGCGTCTCCAGCGACACGGACCTGAAAACCATCATCGAGAAAAAGCGCGAAAGCGGCATCTTCCTCTCGGTGCTCGGTTTCGGGCTTGGCAATCTCAACGACTCGCTGATGCAGACCCTCGCCCAGAACGGTAACGGCACGGCGGCCTACATCGACACCATCAACGAGGCCCGCAAGGTGCTTGTAGAAGAAGCCTCATCCACGCTGTTCCCGATCGCCAAGGACGTCAAAATCCAGGTCGAGTTCAATCCTGAACTGGTTCAGGAATACCGCCTGATCGGCTACGAAACCCGCGCCCTCAACCGCGAGGATTTCAACAACGACAAAATCGATGCGGGCGATATCGGCGCGGGCCACACCGTCACGGCGATCTATGAAATCACGCCGGCTGGCGCGACACCGTCCATCGATCCGTCACGTTACGCGGAGAAAAAGGAAGCCGCGCAACCGAAATCTGAATTTGCGGGCGAAATCGGCTTCCTGAAAATGCGCTACAAACTGCCGAAGGAAAATGAGTCGAAACTGATTACGACACCGATCTCCGCCGATGCGAACGCCGCGCCGAATAGCGACGTGACATGGGCAACCGCCGTCGCAGGCTTCGGCCAGATTCTCAAAGGCGACACGCATATCGGCAACTTTACTTACGATGACGTGATCAAAATGGCGAACGAAGCGAAAGGCACCGACGAATTCGGCCAGCGCGCGGAATTCATCAACATGGTCCGCAACGCGAAAGCCAGCGCACCGCACTAACCACTCGTGTCACCCCCGCCTTCCTTCGTCACCCCCGCGAAGGCGGGGGTCCGGCTAATAAAAACCGGATGCCCGCCCAAGGCGGGCATGACATTTTTAGGTGCTGAATCTGCCTGGACTTATCTTTTGAATCGTCGCCGCCGGAAACGGCAACGGCCTCTGCAAAATCATATTTGTCAGGATATGCGCCGCCGCAATACTCGACACAATCCCATGCGATCCATGCCCGGTCGAGACATATATATTGTCGCGCAAATGCCCGATCACCGGGAAATGATCCGGCGACGTCGTCCGCACCGCCGCCCGCTGACCAATAATCTCCAGCCCGTCCGCCAGCTCCGGCGCTACGCGCACGAGCTTTTCAATGTTATCGTAATCGTCATCGCCGATAATCTGGTCGTGATCCAACCAGCGCTGAAACGTCGCGCCCAGCGCATGCTCACCACGTTTCACTGGCGAAAAATACCCGCCATAACAGAGATTACATTTCAGCTTCTCGCTCGCCTTCGTCGCTTTAACAAACGTGATCTGCCCGCGCACAGCCCGCAGCGGCAAATTCTTCGTTGCCATCCCCGCCGCGACGATAATCGCATCCGCCTGCACATCACCCAGATTTGTAATCGGCGCATTGAGCTTCACCGGAATCGCGCTTGCATAGGCCTTACACAATTTCTTCGGCGAAATCGTCCCCGACCGCGCCAGGTACAACGCATCATAATTTATACTCACGCCCGCAATTGCACTTGCCTCGGCCTTGGGCACGATGCGCATCTCGCTCCGCGGCCAGCCCCAGCTTTTCACCGCGTCGGTAAATTTCTTCTGCCGCTTTTCATCGGTAATCAAATGCAGCGCCCCGCATTCATTCCAGTCCGTATCGCGCAATTCCTGAAATGCCTTCAGCGCCAGCGGAAACGCATCGCTGTAAAAACTCCGCTCCGCCGATAGGCGCGGGTTGTACAAACCCAATGGATTGCCCGACGCCCCGGGCGCAATTTCACCACCCGCCTCGTAAATCACCGGCTCAGCCCCGGCCTGCCTGAGCGCCCACGCAGCCGCAGTACCCGCCAGCCCCGCGCCTATAATCGCCACCTTCATGTCATAACTCCCGTGAGCATATGCCACTTAGTTCCATAACCCTTGATCCGCTTCACGTCAAAACCCGCCGCTTGCAGCCCGCGCCTGACAAATCCAGCCGCCGTAAATGTCGCGAATGTCGTCCCCGGTTTGCTCATCCGCGCCATATTTTGAAATACGATATCCGTCCACATCTCCGGGTTCTTTTTCGGCTTGAACCCGTCGAGAAACCAGCAATCGACCGTTTCATTTAATTTTGGCATCGCCTCATTCACATCGTCAAAAATTAAGGTCAGCATGGAATTCTCACCAACTGCGATACGATGCGTCCCGGAAAGATTTTCAGGGTACTTGGCGAGCAATGCCGCCATCTCCTCCTCGAAATTCTCCCGCCAAATTTCCAACGCACTTTCAATCTCGCCCCGGCTCAACGGAAACTTTTCGACCGAAATAAAATGCAACTTCCTCTCCGCATTCGTCTCATTCCATAACCGCCACGCGCATAAAAAATTCAAACCCGTCCCAAACCCCGTCTCGAAAATCGTGAAATTCTGCTCCGCCCACGCCTCCGGCAAGCCGTTCCCCCGGATAAACACATATTCCGTCTCCGCAAAGCCGTTTTCTGCGGAAAAATACACGTCATCAAACTGTTTGGACCTTGGCGCAGCCATTTTCTTTCATATATTCTGTTAATGGTTCGAATGAAAGGTTTTTAATGTCCTCCGCCAATCCGCTGCTCCAGCTTTCCACGCTCCCCAACCACGCCCCGCCTTTCGATAAAATCGAGGCTGCGCATTATATGCCCGCTATCGAACACGCGATTAAACAGGCTAGAGCCGAAGTCGAAACCGTCAAAAATAACCCCGCACCTGCCGATTTCGAAAACACCATCGTCGCGCTCGAAAATTCGTCCGAACTGCTCGGCACCGCCACCTCCATCTTCTACAACCAGCTCGCCTGTGTCGGCGGCGACGAACTGCAATCCCTCTCCGACGCCATCGGCCCTGTCGCCTCGAATTTCTCGACCGACATCATCCAGGATGAAAAACTGTTCGACCGCGTCAAACACGTCTATGACCAGATGGACAAACTCAAACTTACGCCCGAACAGAAAACCCTGCTCGATGACACATACAAAGGTTTCGTGCGCGGCGGCGCCCTGCTGGGACGCGAACAAAAACAACGCCTGCGCGAAATCAGTGAACAGCTCTCTGTCCTCAGTCCCGTTTTCGGCAATAATTCCAAAAAATCCGCGGAGCAGTTCGAACTTGTCATCACCGATAAAAACGACCTCGCCGGCGTGCCGGATATGGCCATCGAACAGGCGCAATTCGCCGCCGAGGAACGCGGGCTTAAGGGCAAATGGCTGGTCACGCTCGACATGCCAAGCTACATCCCTTTCATCCAGTATGCCGACAATCGCGAACTCCGTGAAAAAGCATGGCGCGCCTTCGCTTCCCGCGCCTGGGGCGGCGAATTCGACAACACCGAAAACGTCCTCACCATGGTGCGCCTCAAACATGAACGCGCCCAACTTCTCGGCTACAAAACCCACGCGCATTACGTGCTCGAGGAACGCATGGCCGAAAAACCGGAAACGGTTATGGCCTTCCTCGAAAAACTCAAAAAATCCTACCGCCCCGCCGCGTTGAAAGACCTCGAAAACCTGCAGGCCTTCGCCAAGAAACAGGGCCTCAAGGACGATCTCAAACCATGGGACGTTCCCTATTACGGCGAAAAAATGAAAGAGGATCTATTCAAATTCTCCTCCGAAGAACTACGCCCCTACCTGCCGCTCGACAACGTACTCAAAGGCTGCTTCGAGCATTTCAGCAAACTCTTCGGCCTGAAATTCATCAAAACCGACAGGTATCCGCTCTGGCACAAGGACGTGCAGGCCTTTGATGTCGTCAATGAAAAAGACGGCAAATTCGTCGGCACGCTCTACGCCGATTTTTTCCCACGCAAGGGCAAGAAAGACGGCGCGTGGAAAACCAGCTACCGCGACCAGGGCATTTTCAACGGCAGCATCGAACGTCCGCTCATCGCTATCGTCTGCAACTTCACGAAACCCACCGCGACCGCGCCCTCGCTGCTCAGCCACGACGAAGTCGTGACGCTCTTTCACGAAATGGGCCACGCCATCCACGCGCTGCTCTCGAACGTCACCTACCGTTCGCTCGCGGGCACCAGCGTCCTTTATGATTTCGTCGAGCTGCCCTCGCAGGTCCAGGAAAACTGGTGCTACGAGAAAGAAACGCTCGACCTCTTCGCCGCGCATTACCAGACGGGCGAAAAAATTCCCGCCGACCTCATCGAAAAAGTCCGCAGCGCCATGAATTTCATGGTCGGCTGGACGGGCCTGCGCCAGCTCAATTTCGCGCTGCTCGATATGGCTTGGCACGCACAGGACACAAGCAAAATCACCGACGTCGCCGCGTTCGAAGACGCTGTCACCGCAGAAAGTACGTTATTTCCACGCATGGCCGGACCGTCATCAACCTCCTTCTCGCATATTTTTGGCGGCGGCTATTCGGCGGGCTATTACAGCTATAAATGGGCGGAAGTTCTGGACGCCGACACGTTCGAATTGTTCAAACAGCGCGGCCTGTATGACCGCAAAACCGCCGACGCCTATAAAAATGAAATCCTCTCGCGCGGCGGCAGCGAACATCCCAAAATTCTCTATGAACGTTTCCGTGGCCGCGCCGCTGATCCCGACGCGCTTCTGCGGCGTGAAGGCCTGCTGCCGAAGGCAGCGTAATTTTATCTTTGCCTAAAGCGGCTTAATCACCGGCTCGCGGACATTCAGGATTGTGGCAAGTACGTCTTTCAGCAATTGATAGGTCTGCTCCGCACCTGCTAAATCCGGGTTGAATTCCACGACCTCCACCATGTCCGGCACCCGCAAATTCGTCAGGTGATCGAGCGCCGCGAGAACATCCTTCACGCTTAATCCGCCCTGCTCGGGTGAACCAACCGCAGGCGCCTCCGCCGGGTCAAACGCATCAAGGTCAATCGACAGCACCAGGTAATCGATATCCTTCGAAATCGCCTTCAGCGCCTTCGCGAAAATTTTCTTCATGTCCGCGCCGGAAATATCCTTCATGTCGAACGTATGAATCCCGAGATCCGAAATCCGCCTGTTCTCCGCGGCCTCCGTGCTCCGCAAACCGATATAGACAATATGCTCGGGCCTCAAAACCGGCGAAGCGCCCCCTATATTTGCGAACTCTTTGTCACCCAGCCCCAGCAGCGCCGCCAGCGGCATACCGTGATAGGTTTTGCTGGGACTCGTCTCCATCGTATGGATGTCGGCATGCGCGTCGATCCAGATAACCCCGATCCGCCCGAACGCGTCATGCGCCTTCGCAAATCCGGCAATGCTGCCCGCCGCCATCGAATGATCGCCGCCGATTGTGACAGGCAACGCGCCCGCTTTCACTGCCTGCTCGACTCCTTGCGCAATCTCGCGGCAATGTTTCAGCACCGCCGCGCGCCGCGCTTCGCTGCCGAGCGGCGGCAGGTTCTTGTAAAATTCCTGCTCCCTCAAATAAAGCGCCTCAGGGTCCGACTGCCACGCCGCCGCGCGCAGATCGTTATGCAACCCGCGCTTCTTGACCTCGGCCGGCCCGCGCTCAGTACCCCCCTTCTTCGCACCCGCCCCGCAGACGAACGGGATCAGGCTGATGTGTTTTTTACGATTGGCGGTCTTCGGCATATAAACCCGGATAATATTTATGAAAAATATCCTGCCTTCAGAATAAGGCAGATGAAGTAAATTTGAAGTTTATTCAGAAGAAATTAAAGGATTTTTTAGGCCGCGTGTTCATTCAAAGTATTTTGTGCCGAAAATCGTGGTTTTCGAGAACCGTATCGCAGAATACGTTGTGGTATTTGAGAAACGGAAGCGCAGAAAACAACGATTTGCAGGCCAAAAGACGACGAATGGGCGCGCGGCCTAAGCGCAAGCGCTGCAATCCGTGCCCGTCATACGGCTTTTTAGCATGGCAATCGCCTTTTTGGTCATAGGCGCGTTGTAACCGGCCAGGGAAAGGCTCTTGGCTCGCTGAGCAAGCGTCGAAGCACCGATTTTAAAGGAAATGCCGTTCTTTGCTGAAGCTTCGGACAGGGTGAACACAGCCATGAAACCAAGCGGATCGGCATCGCAGGACTCAATCGTCACATCGCGAATGTCTGACTCCCAGTTCTCCGGTGAATAAAAAGAGTAGTTCATGCTATTCCCTGACACGTGCGCGATGAAGAAAACGCTTGTATTTTTAAAGTAACTTACAAGGTTGGGTCACAGCAAGAAAAAATCAACTCTACCGGGAATTTTATTTTGAAATTTTTGATTCCATCGCGGCAATCGAGTCAAAATCCGGTTTGCGGCGCAGCACAAGACGCACGGCGCGTCCGGTCGATGGAAAAAAATGCACGCGGCGCACATAAGGCCCGCCGAGATCTTCGTTCAGAACGCTCAATCCTTTGCGCGTGATATATTCTCTCACAAAAATGTAATTTTTTGTGCCAACATCCTGCTTTTCCTGCCCCGGCATGACGCCGCCGCCGATCAGGCGCATTTGAATTCTGTGCTTTCCGGCACCGCGTTTCTTCATCTCGGCGATGCAGTCCTCGACCGGCTTTATGCCCTGCGCCCGCCATTTTGCGTCAGCCTGCTCGAAATGGGGAAATGACTCGATCAGGGCCGACGGCGCCAGCACATACCCCATCGCGCCGATCTTCAGCTCCGTATCATGCATGGTTACCAGCACACCGCTGCCCACATGCGCGACATACATAACTTCCTCATCATGACCGCACAGCGTCTGGCCGGGGCCAATTGAAAGCGGTTTGGCATCGAACTGTGCGTTGAAATAGGCTTCGTGATCGCCGCCCTTGCGGCGCTCCTGTTTCGGCGCGGAAGAGTCAGGAATGTTGTCGTCGTCCGCGCTCATTCTTACGAAACCTTCGCCAGCATGATTTGTTCCTGCGTGCGGCTGTTGTCGGGATATACCGCCTGAATCTCTGCGCGCTTTTTCCGGCTTAGGAACGGCCATATCAATTGATGCCTGAACAGCGGCGGCATATATTCCGGGATACCGATGAATTTCGGCGGCCGCTTGCTCTCGCTATTATAATACGTACCAAATAGCAGATCCCAGATCACGACATTCTCGCCGTAATTCATATCGCCCTCATCGAGATTCATCGAATGATGCCAGCGATGCACACCCGGCGTCGCAAAAATATAATCCAGCCACCCGAAACGCATCTCGACATTGCAATGCGTCAGCACACCGACATAGGCGGTGACGATGCTCGTCCACTGCACGACTTCCAGCGGCGCGCCGAGTGATAACAAAACACCCATGCCGAGAAGAATTTTCCAGACGGAATCCATGAAATGAAATCTTCCGGTATTGATCACCCACAAACGCCGCACGCTGTGATGGATAGCATGCAACCGCCAGAACAACGGCCACTCATGTGAAATCCGGTGCGCCCAGTAGAGGCCAAACTCCGCCGCCACAACACCCAAACTTGCCTGCGCCCACATCGGCCAGTCGCGCGGCCAGATGCCGTACCCGGTTTCCGCCACCGGCTTGATCAGTTCCGCAAGGCCGAGCGCCGCGCTGAAAATCATGATGCCCTGCACCGTGCCCTTGCTGGTCAGCGTGTGCGCGATATTCGCGAAGGTCTGGCCGTCACCTTCAAGCCATTCTTTTTCATGCGGCATCCAGCGCTCGAGAAAAATCAGCGTCGAAATCAGGAAAATATAGGCGATGTTGAAATAAATGATCGGGTGCCCGACCGAAAATCCATAGGCGGAAATGCCGAGGCAGATAATCATCAGCCACGGCCAGGAAACCCATGAAATGAGGTATTTCGCCTTTTCCATCCCGGAGCCAATTTTGCCTTAACTCGCCGCCCGCTTCAACCTATCATTGATGGCGATGCCGAGCCCGGTGTCAGGAATAGGCATCACCGCTATTCCCTTATGCTCCGGCCTGTCGAGTTCGCGCAGATATGCAAACAAATTCGCCGCCGCCTGGTGCAGATCGCCCTCTTCGCTCAAATTCCTGCGCATGGACTCCGGCAGGCTCATCGCCGCGCCGCCGCCCCTAATGCCCATGAATTTCATCGAATGAAATCCCAGCACCGCTTCGCCGGGCTGGAGATCAATCGCATTCAGCCTTAATGGAATTTTCGGCGCGTAATGTTTGAGCAACAGTCCCGGCGATTTTGGTCTTAAAGCATCACCGGATTCGTAAGAGACTTCTTCGTCCAGGATTTGCGCGATATCTTCCGCCATCACCGCCCCGGGCCGCAGGATAATCGGCTTATCTTCAGACAAATCGATTACCGTAGATTCCAGACCAACACTCGACGCGCCCGCCGCCAAAATCATATCGACCTTATTGCCTAAACTTTCCGCGACATGCGCAGGAGATGTCGGCGAAACACTGCCCGATAAATTTGCGCTCGGCGCCACCAGCGGAAATCCGCACGCCTTGATCAATTTTCTCGCCACAGGATGATTGGGCACACGCACAGCAATCGTCTCCAGCCCTGCGCTCGCCAGTTCCGACACCTTGCAGTTTTTCACGCGCGGTAAAATAATCGTCAGCGGCCCCGGCCAGAATTTTTGCGCCAGTGCCAGAGCCTTCTCATTCATCTCCGCGCATAACGCAACATCGGCAATCTCCGCAAAATGCGTAATCAGTGGATTGAACTGCGGCCTGCCTTTCACTTCGAAAATCTTCGCGACTGCCTTGCCGTCGAACGCATTGCCGGCCAACCCGTAAACCGTCTCGGTCGGCATTGCCACCACGCCGCCGGATTTCAAAACCTCCGCCGCCCTGGCAATATTCTCGTCCGTTGCTGATACCAAATTCATGGTCAGTACCTATATATAACCCCCTTAAAAAGCGCCAGCCTTTGCCCTTGACTCTTATCATTCACTAAATGATAATAAGAATCATTCTCAACTAAGGAGTGTTTATGACTGATTTCAAAAAACCGGCGGCAGGAATACTTTCTACGATGCTTTTTGTGATGGCGTGCGGAAATAACAATGAATCAAAAATTGAAGATGCATCGAGATTGTGCCACCCGCACATCAACGAAGATAAAATTGCCATTCATTGTCTGGATCTGAAATAGATAATTTACTTGGTGAATAATTTCCCACCCGTCATCGGCCCCGGAACACCCGTGGTTTCAGGCAGGCTCAGCGTCTCGCCCAGTAAACTCCGCACGGCTAAATAAGCAAACCCTTCCGCCTCAACCGCGTCACCGTTCCAGCCCAGCTTCTCCACCTTGTTCACCGGCGCCGCCAGGACGATGCCGAGATAATCCAGCAAAAACGCGTTGTGCCGCCCGCCCCCGCACACCAGCCATTGCCGCGGCCGCTCCGGGAAAAAATCCAGCGCCTTTTTCACGGCTTCAACAGTAAACGCCGCCAGCGTCGCCGCGCCGTCCTCGACAGACAGTTTTTTCACCACGTCGCACGTCCAGTGATCGCGATCCAGGGATTTCGGCGGCCGCACCTTGAAATATTGATCGGCCAACAATCTCTCGAGAATTTTTTTATCAATCGTCCCCGCCGTCGCCAGCGCGCCTTCTGGGTCGTAAGTCGCGCCCGTCTTCTGCTGCACGCAATCATCGATCAGCGCATTCCCAGGCCCGGTATCGAACGCTATGATTTTATCCGTGCCAATCCATGTCACATTTGCCACGCCGCCGATATTCAGAACCGCCACCGGCGGCTCGATATTATCGCCGCGAATACGTGCAGCATGATAAAGCGGCAGCAGCGGTGCACCCTGTCCGCCCGCCTTCACATCTGCGATGCGAAAATCCGCAACCGTCTGAATTCCTGTTTCCTTCGCCAGCCGCGCCGCATCACCAATCTGCACCGTAATCCGCTGCGCCGGGTTGTGATAAACTGTCTGGCCGTGAAACCCGATCACCTCGACATCGCCCGCCGCAATTTTTTGCTGAGCTAAAAGCGCCTGCACCGCCTCAATATGCCTGTCGGTAACAATTTTTTCCGCCGCCGGGTCTTTGCGTTCCTTGCCGAAATTCGCGCGGATCGCCACCCGCTCCTCGCTGGTATAAAGCAGGCTGACGAACCCCGCCGGATGTACGAATTCATGCCCGTCCGTCTCCAGCAACGCTGCATCCACGCCATCCAGCGACGTGCCCGACATCAGCCCTATGGCCCTATAGACTTTCGTGTTTCCCATGCGTATAGATTATGTCCATGAACAAGTATAAATCCGAATTCCTGAACATATTAGACGAGCGCGGCTTCATTCACCAGTGTAGCGATTTCGCGGCTTTGGATAAAAAACTCTCCGAAGGCGTTCAATCCGCCTATATCGGCTTCGACGCGACCGCCAAATCGCTCCATGTCGGCAATCTGACCGGCATCATGATGCTGCACTGGTTCCAGAAATCCGGCCACAAACCCATCACCCTCATGGGTGGCGGCACCAGTAAAATCGGCGATCCTTCATTCAAGGACGAACAGCGGAAACTCCTCGACGATGAAACAATCGAAGCCAACATCAAGAACATCGAGCGCACCTGCTTCAAACAATTCCTGAATTACGGCTCCGGTAAAACCGACGCCTTGATGGTCAACAACAACGACTGGCTGGATGGCCTCGGCTACCTCTCGTTCCTGCGCGATTACGGGCGCTTCTTCACCGTCAACCGCATGCTCTCGTTCGATTCAGTGAAAACGCGTCTCGAGCGCGAAAGCCCGCTGACGCTTCTCGAATTCAACTACATGGTCATGCAGGGTTACGATTTTCTCGAACTCTACAAACGCAACGGCACGATTTTACAAATGGGCGGCTCCGACCAGTGGGGCAACATCATAAACGGCGTCGATCTCGGCCACAAAGCCGCACAAACGCAACTCTTCGCGCTCACGGCACCGCTGCTCACCACCGCCAGTGGCGAAAAAATGGGCAAGACCGTCAACGGTGCCGTCTGGCTGAACGCCGATATGCTCAGCCCGTACGATTACTACCAGTTCTGGCGCAATGTCGACGACGCGGATGTCTCGACCCTGCTCCGCCGCTTCACAGTTCTGCCGATGGACGAAATCAAAAAGCTGGAAGCCCTCAAGGGTCAGGACATCAACGAGGCCAAAAAAATCCTCGCCTTCGAAGCCACCAAACTCTGCCACGGCGAAAAAGCGGCGCTTGAGGCCCAGGGCACCGCCCAGAAAGTTTTTGAACAGGGCGGCGTTGGCGACGACCTTCCTTCCATCAATATTGACTCCGCGCGCCTGAAAACCGGCATCAACATCGTCGATCTGCTGGTCGAAGCCGGTCTCGCCGCGTCAAAGGGCGAAGCCAAGCGCCTGATCGAAGGCGGCGGCGCAAAACTCAACGATAATAAAATTGAAAACACCGACCAGAAAGTCAGCGACGCCGAAATGACGGGCGAAGGCTATATCAAACTCTCCGCCGGCAAGAAAAAACACGCTCTCGTGAAAATTAAATAATTACCGTCATTGCGAGGAGGCCGAAGGCCGACAAAGCAATCCATTTTTTTGTCTTCCCCGCGAAAGCGGGGATCTGGATTGCTTCGCTACGCTCGCAATGACAATTGTTAATTTTGTTCAAAAAGGATGCGCCGTAGAATCCCCGGCGTCAGAACCGACAACGGATTCACAAACACCTGCGGCGCTTTCGCATCACCCTTGACCGAATACGTCGCCGCAAAAACCCCGCCGCTGCCGCCTGTTAAAATATCGCCGATCAGCGGAATATTCCCGATCACCTTGTTAACACCCGAGAGCGGGATCATCGTGCCATCGACATTAATCGTGCTCTTGGCCTGGTCGTATGTGCCATCGAACGTAAAGCCCACGGAATTCCCCGATGTCCGCCCGTCCTTCACCACCAGCAAACTTCCCTTCGGCCTGTAGACCCAGTCGAAATTCGCCTCCAGCTTGCTGAACGTCAAACCATCACCCCGCAGGCCCGACAAAACACCCGGCAGCGACAACATGCCAAGCAAACGCGCCAGCGTCGGCGCCCGCACGACCTTGAAATCCGTGATCGTACCTAAACCTTTGACGTTGCGGTCGTTGTAACCCTTGATCGGCTCGCCATAAATATCCAGTTTGCCGCCGACGATATTCTCATAAACGCCAAAAGCCCGCAGCGTCGCACCCGCATCATCCGCTTCCATGCGGAACACGCGCTTGCCGCTTTCATCAGGGCGATAGCGAATAACCACCTTGCCCTTGCCCGCCGTGCCGTCGAGATCCAGCGTATTGAAATGCCCTTCGCCATCGATATCCACGCCCAGCTTCGCATGCTGCAGCGTATCCTTGTCCGAAGCACGCAACCGGTCGACATTCATCGATATCTGCATCGGCGGCTCGTCATAAACCTCTACCTGCGCGCTGTCATTATCCATCGACGGCCTCAAATCAAAGAATGATCCATCAATGGCAATATTATATTTTCCGCCCTGCGTAACATCGAATTTCAGTTTCGCCGCCGTCTCGCCCGCCGCAAAACTACCAATCGATCCGCCGCTCAGCGTATTGTCTTTCCCGAACGTGAAATTCGCATCGTTGATCTGCATATTCGGGCCCGTCGCTTTGAGACCCGCAATGGTTTTCAGCTCGCCATTCTCCAGCGTTGCCTTCAGCGTCGCATTCCCCGCCTCGCCCGGCTTTTTCTCATACCCCAGCGGCTTGAAAAATAGCAAACTTGGCTTCAGATCGACATTCAGATCAGCCTCCGCCTTGCCGCCCTGATATTCCGTATAGGTCGCCTCCACAAACGCATCGCCATCCAGAAAATCGCTCAGATTAATCCCCATCAGCGAACGCATGGTGTTGTCCACCGTCAGGCTCGCCACCACCTTGCTCTTGTATTCCTGCCCCTCGCTGTTCAGGAATTCGCGGTAATCGATCTTCGCGTCGCGCCCCTGGATTTTCGCATCGCCCTTCAGAACGAACTGGTTGTCTTTGACGGTAAAATTCAGCGGCCCGCCGGTCAGCGTCAGCTTTTTCATGACCCCCGGAAGCGTCACATCGCTCATCACGCCTTCCGCGTTCACCTTCACATCCGCAACCTTGATGTCCTTGGTTGGAAACGCGACATTGACCGTCGCCTTCGCATTCCCCTTCACCTGCGTGAGGTCGAAATCATGCTCCAGCGTAATCGGCTCGCGCTCAAGATATTCAAATCCCGTCTTGAGCGGGCCGTTCAGCTTCACCCTGATATCCGCCTTACCCTTGCCCGCCTCGATGATATTGACGAATTCCAGCTCAGCCTGCTCCACCGTCAGATCGCCGATCATCCCGCTCTCGATAGCAACGCTCAGTTTTTCTTCGGCCAGCTTGAACGAACCGCTGCCCTTGGCCTTCTTCACCGGCATCATCGGCGGGCGGTAATCGACGGCCATATTCTCGAACTTGAACGAGGCCAGCGCATCCTCGACACCGAAATCCCATCCCTCTTCAGCGGAGCGAACCGCGAACAAATCAACCACAGCCAGCACATCGTGAAATGTCCCTTCCGACATTTTCTGGACGATCCACTCTTCGGCATTGTCGCCCTCGAGCGCCTTCGGCCACAGCGGCTTGATCTGCGATTGCTTGAGATCCTTGATCGAGAATTTCAGCGGCCCCGCGATTTCGCGTTCATTCGCGCGGAAAGCTCCTTCCGCATTGATCGTCACGCCTTTAACCGTGACTTGCGTGTTGAGAAGGTCTAACCGCTGCTTGTCGACATTGTAATCAAGCGCGAACGTGAAATCCTCGTAAGGCACGCGGTCGGCGGAAAATTCCGGCAGAATGAACGCGCCGCTCGCCGAACTCGCCAGCAATTGCCCATGCTGCGGTCTGAAATTTGAATCCAGAACGGCGTAAAGCTTGCCATCCACCTCGATATCCTGCCCGTCAAGAATGGCGAGCGCCGGAATCTTGTCGGCTAAAAACGTGATGTCGAAATTCTCAAGATACGCATCGATGATCACGTCTTTCGTTTTCCACGGGATCAGGAAACTCGCCTTTAAACGTGAAGGCCATTCCGGCGTGTCGTCAAAACTGATCAGCAGGTCTGAATCCAGCCCCTCATTCGTGCTTTGAAAAACGATATTCACTTCCGGCAGGAACGATGTCGTGCCCGACTGCCTGTCCTCGACATTCACCTGCGCGTCCTGGATTTCAAACGTCTTCAGCCCCGCCAGCGGCGAGCCCGATTCATTCCCCGGCTGCGCGACATGCTCGAGAATTCTTTCCGTCAGCGCCGTCTGGTCCTCAACATCCTCTTCCTTGACGCGTGGGCCGAAACCCACATCGATCTTGCCGTCCTTCCCGCGGATCAATGTCACTTGCGGATGCTTGAGCGTCAGACCAACCGGCATGATGCGGCCAATAAAAAATCCGGCTTTAGAGAGCGTGATCGCCGCCTCATCCACCTCGACGATTGTATGACCATCCACGCCTTGGACTTTCGCGCCGCGCACATCCAGCAGCAGCGGCCCCGCTAGGTCAGGCCAGTGCAGAATGATACTGTCGAGTTTCGTGTAAACGCCGCGCGCGCGATTGGTCAGCGCATCCTCGATATACGGTTTCGCGAACGCCATATCGAGCGGGCTACTGGACACCCGCCAGAAAAACAGCCCGACCAGGAAAAAAAACAAGAAGCACAGCGCCGCCAGAATCTCGAGCAGTGACTTGCTCTTCTTCCAGTTGAAAAATCGTACTTTTTTGGCCTGTGCGTCTTTGGGCATGGGGTTCTTCATGGTTAGCCCTTTATTTTTAAAGGGCTAAAACGGTTTTGGCTACCGTGGATATTGACTTGAACGCTAAAAATCACCATTTCTGATAGGAACTTAGGGCGTCTGCTCATTCTAGGTATTTTGTGCCGAAAACCGTGGTTTTCGAGAACCGTATCGCAGAATACATTGTAGTATTTGAGAAACGGAAGCGCAGAAAACCACGGTTTGCAGGCCAAAATACGACGAATGGGCGCACGCCCGAAGGAGAGAATTATGTCTGAACTACAAGTAGGCAACCCTGCCCCCGATTTCTCGATGCCTGCCGATGGCGGCAAGACCGTCTCATTATCCGATTTCAAAGGCCGCAAGCTGGTCATATATTTCTACCCCAAGGATGACACACTAGGTTGTACGACTGAATCCTGCGGATTCCGCGATCAGATTAAGGAATTCAATAAACTGAATATCGGCATCGTCGGCATTTCGCGCGACAGCGTCAAAAGCCACGACAAATTCCGCGAGAAATACGACCTCAACTTTCCGCTCGGCTCCGACGAAGACGGCAAGGTCTGCGAGGCCTACGGCGTCTGGAAAGAAAAATCCATGATGGGCAAGAAATATATGGGCATCGAACGCTCAACCTTCCTCATCGATGAGCAGGGCAAAATCGCACGCATCTGGAACAGCGTGAAAGTGAACGGCCACATCGACGAAGTCCGCGAAGCTGCACAGGACATGCCCAAGGCAGCTTAACTAACCGTCATTGCGAGGAGGCTAAAAGCCGACGAAGCAATCCATCTTTTTTGGATTGCTTCGCTAACGCTCGCAATGACGAATGATTATTCAGCAGCCGCGAGCGCGTGCGTCTGAACCCGCAATCCACCCTCGGCTTTATCGAGGTGATTATGGACATGCGAAATCAGCGTATCCGTATGACCGTGGAAGAAGTGGTTTGCACCGGGAATAATGCGGTAATCGATCTTGATGCCCTTCTGCTGGTGCAGCTTGTCGACAAACGTGTTCACTTCCGGCTCGGTCACGACATCGTCTTTCTGACCTTGAATGATCAATCCGCTCGTCGGGCACGGCGCCAGGAACGTAAAGTCCTGCGTGTTGGCCGGCGGCGCAACCGAAATGAATCCGCGAATTTCCGGGCGGCGCATCAGCAACTGCATGCCGATCCACGCACCGAACGAAAATCCGGATATCCACGCATAAGGCGCGTTCGGATTTATCTCCTGCATCCAGTCCAGCGCAGAAGCGGCATCAGACAGCTCGCCTTCACCGCGATCGAAAATCCCCTGCGATCTTCCTACGCCGCGGAAATTGAAACGCAGCGTCGAGAAGCCGCGCGCAACGAAAGCCTGAAACATCATGTAAGTGATTTTGTTATTCATCGTGCCGCCATGCTCTGGCGAAGGATGAAGAATAAGCGCCAGCGGCGCGTGTTTGATTTTGGAGTGAGAGTAGCGGCCTTCAATCCGGCCTGCAGGGCCATTGAAAATAACTTCTGGCATCGTATCCCCTTGCTTTTGCCCCTTCACGTGGAGGCGTCTTTTAAAAGGCGGGAAGCGATAAGAACCTTCCCGGGTACCCTAATTTGCCCTTTCTATATGGCACTCACCGGGAAATGTCTATAAATTTATCGTAACCTGTTGATAAATTTGTGGATAATAACGCGGCCCGGCGCGCCTTCTCGCTGCACGTCTTCATTGACATAAAATAAACGACTCTGATATTGTGCCCGCTATAAAAAATTATGAACAAAGGACCTGACTCATGCTGAAAACACCAACTGATCTGCCGGAGATCCTTCATGATATGCCGCCCGCTATCAAACGAATGCTGACCGAGAAATTTCACGCCGGCAATACCGCGGGACAGCGCGTTGAAAAACTGCAAAAAACCAGCCTCCTTCTCAGGACATTTCATGAAACATCCGAAGGCGATCCGCTGATCGGCGAGAAAATGGCCGCTCTCTATACCTATGCCCGTGAAAAAGGCCATTCGCACGTCAGCTTCACTATTCGTAGCGTGCTGGGCATCGAGTTGCCGCAATCTGCTCTCGGCCTTTCGCTGGATAAATAATAAATAATAAAAAAACACAAACAGGAGAAAACCATAATGTATTTTAATTTCCACAAAGACACCCCTGAAGACATTCACTTCGTTGCAAGAAGATTATTCAGCAATCTCACTATGGCTGCAAAAGACGTTAAGCCAGTACGAGCTGAGTTCATAATTAGGGACCTTGAAATTTTCTACAGTCCGAAAACAATCGATCAATGCAAGCAGGACCGTTTCTTAGAGGAACTCCGCTTGGTTATCATCCCTCAGCTTGTGGCAAGTCAGGACCATGAAAAAATCATTTCTGCCCTGGCAAGGCTCAAAGATGGCGTGAATATAAAAGCCGGCAGCACCCTCTCTGCTCCCGTTGCCACGACTCAAAATTTGACCCTCGGCTGAGATGAAACCCTCTGCCCGCAAACCCACGCCCTACGAAGCGTTCCTCCACAGCACGCGTGAGCAGAAAATCATGGAAGTGCAGGAAATTGTGAAACAGCCTGAATCTGCGACCGTGCAGGACATCCTCAAGATCAGAAGTTTTATAGTCGGCATGATTGAAGCGCTTCCTTATGAATCGGCACCGTATTTAGGGACCATCAAATCGGCCATCACCCTGTTCTACAGCCCCAGAATCACCACGCTCCGCGATAATATGGGCATTACGGATAAAATCGGAGGCCAGACCTTTGCCGACTTTGCCAATAACCGGAACAAACGTGTGATAGCGGCGCTGTTTAGAAAAGCGCATCATCAGGACACAGACACCGCCTCGCAACCGCATTTGGTTGCACACGGCCCGTAATAAGAGACGGAAAAATATCATGAACGCGGTAGCAACAGAAAAATTTTCAAAAGACGATGCAATCGCGCTCAAGAAAAAGATCGTCGAAATCATCAAGGATAACAATTTCCTTTGTTACTCAGATTCATCGCATTTCGACGAAAAAATAGAATTGGCCGTCAAGATTAAAAATCTTTACAAACTCATCGCGCTTTATCCGGATATAAACGACGTAGTAACCGAGTCCGGTCATACTCTCGCCACACTCGCCGCCGGCAACGGCTACGATTATCTCCTGCGCACGCTCAGAAATTGCGGCGTTGATTTGAGCAAACCTGCACCCAACGGCATCACACCCGCAGCCGCAGCCTGGAATGGTGGACACCAGAAAGTCCTCAATGAACTGGAGAAACTGGGCATTAATCTGCGAGAATACGATCAATCACTTAACGCTCCGCCTGCCCTGCACCACACCCTCTAACGCAGCCCATTTGAAAAACCCGTCATAACAAGCTACAAACAGCGCATGACAGGCAGAAAACCCGCCATTTACCTCGATTATAACGCGACCGCGCCCCTGCGGCCGGAGGCGATTGCTGCTGTGGGCGTCGCCATGGCCGCGCCGCATAACGCCTCGTCGGTTCATTCTTACGGACGCGCCGCACACAAGATGATCGAGGATGCACGGGTAAATGTCGCCGCGCTCGTCAACTGCCCGCCTGCGCAGGTGATCTTTAATTCCGGTGCCACCGAGGGCAACAACACCGTTCTCAAATATTTTGCGAAGGAACATATTCTCGTTTCGGCCATCGAGCATCCGTCCGTTCTTGAATCCGCGCCGAATGCCGAAAAAATTCCCGTCGACAAAAACGGCGTCATCGACCTGAACGCGCTCGAAACTTTACTGAAGGCGAAAAAAACCGGCCTCGTCTCCGTCATGATGGTGAACAATGAAACCGGCGTAATCCAGCCTGTCGATAAAATTTCCGCCCTCGCGAAAAAACACGGCGCATTCTTTCATTGCGACGCCGTGCAGGCCGCCGGGAAAATTTCCATCGACATGTCACCCGGCCACATCGACTTCCTCACACTCTCCGCGCACAAGATCGGCGGACCGCAAGGCGCAGGAGCACTCTGCCTTGGACTCTGCGGCATCACACCCACATTATTGGACGGTGGCGGACAGGAGAAAAAAGCCCGCCCCGGCACCCAGAACACCGCCGCCATCGCCGGGTTCGGCGCCGCCGCGCAAATCGCCGTGCGCGACCTCACCACCACCCAAAAAACCACAGAAGAACTCCGCTCTATATTAGAAAATGCATTATGTAAAATAAATAACAATATAGTCATTCATTCCCAAAATGCGCCGCGCATTTCGAATACCACGCTCTTCTCGCTGCCCGGCGCATCGTCCGAAACTTTGCTCATGGCATTCGATTTAGAAGGCATCGCGCTCTCCAACGGCTCCGCCTGCGCCTCAGGCAGCGTCAAGCCGAGCCACGTCCTCAAAGCCATGGGCGCGGACGCAAGCGGCACAATCCGTGTCTCCACCGGCTGGGCGAGCACGCAAGGCGACATAGATCAATTCCTCGCCGCGCTCGAAAAAATCGCTGCGCGCCTCAACAGGAAAACCGCAAATGCCTGAAATCACGTTCCTCCAGCCCGATGGATCGCAACAAACGATTCAAGCCGACGAAAATATTTCCATCATGCAGGCCGCGACGGAAAATCACATCGACGGCATCGAGGGCGCGTGCGGCGGCTGCATGGCTTGCGCGACCTGCCACGTCTATATCCACCCCGACTGGGTGGCGCGCGTCACCGCCGAGGACAACGAACAATCCGAGGAGGAAATCGACATGCTCGATACCGCCTCCGATATCCGCGAAACCTCGCGTTTAGGGTGCCAGATTAAGCTCACCAATAAACTCGACGGCCTCATCGTCGCCCTTCCCGGAACTAAAACCAACTGGTAGCATTGGTTGCATTAAGCGAAAGGGAGATGCTTATGCGCGTATTGAAATTTACACTTCTGCTGCTGTTCACCACCGGCTTTTTATCGGCATGCCACCCGGCCCATTACGGCCACCCGCATGGCTGCCCGCCCGGCCAGGCGAAAAAAGGCAATTGCTGAAATCATTAAAAAGGAGATTAAGTATGCCTCGTTATGTTGACGGATTTGTGATTCCAATCAAAAAATCCAAATTAAAGGCCTACAAAAAGATGGCCGCTGCCGCTGGCAAAATCTGGATGAAATACGGCGCGCTCGAATATGTGGAATGCTCGGGTCAGGATCTTAATGTCAAAATGGGCCTGCCTTTTACAAAAATGGCAAAAACCAAATCCGGCGAAACAGTTGTGTTCTCTTATATCGTCTACAAATCCCGCAAGCATCGTGACGCCGTGAACAAAAAAGTCATGGCCGACCCCAAGGTGCACGAAATGTGCCCCGATCCGAAAGACATGCCATTCCCGGTGAACAAAATGGCTTACGGCGGTTTCGCGGCGATGGTCGATCTCAGCGCCAGAAAAAAACGTCGCAGCAAATGACGCGAAGCGTCATCCCGGGCAGCGAAGCGTCGCTGAGCGTGAACCGGGATCCAGCATGAAGCTGCCGCGAAGCGGCCTGCAGTATTTTTCAGCTCTCGACCTGCGC
>DLHX01000010.1:128106-178198 GCA_002483465.1 Micavibrio sp. UBA7657
CAGTCGATGACGAGGCTGACCGCTTTCGCCAGGAAATTATTTTTCCAGTTCGAGCTCCACGTCACGTTCGTACCGCCCTCGACGGGCTCCATTTTAAACATCGCGCTGCTGGTGCCGGGAAACGGTCGCACGAATTCCAGGTCCATGCGCACACTCTCGCCCGGTACGCTCTCAACAATCTTCATGCTGCCCTCGCCCACTTCACTATTCCCGTCCCAGTGGAACACCGCGCCTTCGCCCGCACGCGGGCCTTCATAGGAAATCCTGGCGTTCGGGTCGAGGTCAGCCCACGGTGAGAATGAATTCCAGTTATCGAGATTATTCACGTAAGCATACACCTCCTGCGGCGAGGCTTTCACCACCGCGCTGCGCTCGACATGCGTATCATCAGGCTGCATCGTCACGAACACAGCCAGCACCGCGAGCACGATCACAACAGCCGTGCTGAATCTGCCTAGTTTCTTCTTCGTCGACTCTCTCATGACAATATTCCTTCAAAAATTGGATAAGAAATATATAAGCTCTCATGAACCCTTCGTCCAGCAGCGCGTTGGCTCCCTTACGCGAACCAAAAGGAGAAACCCCATGCGCAGCACCAATTTCAGGAACGGCCAGAACAAAGGCATGAACAAAGTGAAAGGCCGTCGTTTCAAAAAATCAGGCGGCCAGTCCGGCGGCACCGGCTATAACGAGCGCGCCGTCGGCACCTCGCACGAGCAAGGCGACAATTCGTAATGGATAAATTCACAGGCAAAAAAGCGCCCCGCCCCGATGTCGGCCCCACAGGTGACATGCACAAGGGCGACCGCGCCCGCCAGCAGGCACCTGAATACGCGAAACACGCACGCGTCTCGAATAAGGATAATTCGAAGAAAGCCACGAATTATTACATCGACTAGCGACACGCGTTCGTACCATTCGCGTCAATGCCCGCAATAGCAACTCATTTATTAATATTGTTTATGGGATGATCCGCGCACACACCTGTTAGACCTGTGCAACCAAATGTAGAAACGAACAAGAAAGATAAGAAAAATGACAAATCAACCCAATCAGTCTAACAATCAGCCCGCCAACAAGGAAAACCCTGCAAATCTGAAGGATCCCAAAAATCCCAATCCTGCAGAAGCTAATCAGGAAGCTTCTAAAGCCGAGCGCGGCAACGAAGCACGCTCCGACGAAAAAGGATCAAGTGGATCAGACAACAAGTCTGCCGATAAACCAGCCGACAAAAAAGCAGCCGCTTAATATCGACGCCTGAAGAGATAAAACGCCGGGAGCATATGTTCCTGGCGTTTTTTATTTGAGCTCGTAAGCCCCGGCGCATATAATAGCCACATGGAATCGCATTCACGACATCAATGCATGATTTACAAAGGCGCCCCCGCCATGCAGCTGCCTGCGATCGCCGCCATCATCCATCAAAAACTCCGTGAAAATTACCGCTGCCTGTATCTCAACAGCCCGCAGATGGTCACGGATTTGCGCTCGACGCTCGGCGGCATCGGCATGGATGTCGAGAAGGAAATCAAATCCGGTCGCCTCATTCTCTCCTCGGAATCCACCCTGCAGGCCGACGGCACGTTCGATCCCGACCTCATGCTCCAGAAACTCGAAGACCTTCTGGACGCCGCCTTGAGCGACGGCTACCAGGGCCTCTGGGCCTCGGGCGACATGACCTACGAATTCGGCAATGAGGCCAATCTCGCAAAACTTTTTGATTATGAATGGCAGCTAGAAAAATTATTCGACAAGCGCCCCGAGCTCTGCGGCGTCTGCCAATACCACCAGGACACGCTCCCCGCCGAAAGCCTGCGCGAGGGCCTCTCGATGCACAGGCTGATCTTCGTCAACGAAACCCTCTCCCTTATCAATCCGCACTACATGGAATCCCGCAAGCACGCCGAGCAGGCCGCCGCCAATCCAATACTCGACCATGCGGTTCAGGAAATCTGCGAATCCGACCACCGCAATTTCTCGCCCGCCCGCAAATCCGCGCGCTAATCGTCATCCCCCGGCAGCGAAAGACGGAGCGAAGCGGAGCCCCCGCGAAAGCGGGGGGTGAACGGGGACCCACATAAAAATTGCCGCGAAGCGGCACCAAATCCCTACCCCATCCCCCACTCTTTAAAATCTTCCTCTTCAAAGAACGGACGGATTTCAATCTCCGAAGCACCCGGCATCGGGTTCGGGCATTTCTTCACCCATTCGACCGCCTCGTTCATATCCTTCACGGTCCAGATCCAGAACCCCGCAACAATATCATTTTGATTTCCAAACGGACCGTCTTTCACCGCACGCTTCGCGCCGTCAAACGCAACACGTTTCGCATGTTTGGTCGGCTTCAGGCCGCCGAGATCGCCGGTTAAAATTCCAGCCTTCATCAGCTCGTCATTATAGCGCCCCATCGCCTCGAACATTTCCGGGTCAGGCGGCAGCCCATCTTCACTGTCCTTCGTCGCCTTGACAAAAACCATCACGCGCATGGGAGTTCCTTTATGAGTGTTTAATAGCAACTTAGGTTGATAACTTATACCTATCAGCTAAAACACTAAAAAAATTGAAGATGCATAAGATAGCATTGAATAATTTATTTATGCTTAGCAAAATGGCTAAAAGCGTATGACTCAAATTTCTGTAACAAATCTAAAATTTCTTCATCTTTTAGGCTCATCAAACCTAAAAAGCAGATTTCGACAAACAACCTCACTTTTTGAGTAATCACTACTAATTGCGAGGACCATAAAAATTCACGATTAAATTTCTTACTGTTACCGTAATGCGTTAAATAATTTCGAATATCTTTCAATAATTTCATATCTACATCCCCCTCGGAAAACAATGAACCCACACTTTTAGGATATGCCCTTAAAAGTGACGCAAGACGCTCATATAAAGTTAAATTTCCCACGAAAGAAAGTTGGTTTGATAAATCTTTATATAAATCTTCTGGTAGATTTTGTGGAATGGCATCACGTAAAACTTTAATGGTCTCGGTTTTTATTTTGTCGTTAGGAAATCGAGATTCATCAAAAAATTCACGATGAATAATTTCTAAAGCCTGCAAATAAGAAAGCAATTTCGTATGCAAAAATGTTTGTTCTCTATAAGAAGTACTTGAGTACAACATAATTGAAATTTCAGCTAGTTCGTAATTTTGACGCCATGCCTTAAAATAAACTGGTAAATTATTTTCAATTTTAGATTTTGATAATAAAATTTGGGAGACATGTCGATACTCTCGTGTATCTTCATTTCTGCTTCCCGGAATTACTAAAGCATAAGGATATTGCTGTTCACTATTTGCCTCTAATGAAAACCTAACTTCAATTAAGTGGGAGGGACGTCGCAAAGAAAGTGTTAAAAAATTTTGCCAGACGCCCAACTCTCTAGAAAGTTGAGTAATAGAAATTGGATTTTTAAAAGTAAATTCAATAAAATCCTGTTCTTCAAAGCTTATATTTTTTTCATTAGTAAAAGCGATAGGCCCATAATAACGAGAAAAAAAACGCATTGCCTTGCCTTCCCCCAAATCCCAATAAGGAGTAGCGTGCGCTTTATAAGTTAACTTTAGTTTTTCTTCGCCATATTTTGCGCCAATATCAACATTCCCTGAAATACCTGAGGTGTCGCACCATTCTGATAAGCCAGTTAATCTTCCATATGCAGCATAGATAATTTCCTCATCCTCAGAGGCTATATGCTCACTGATGAGTAAAGTATTGGTAAAAAGCTTAACGGATGCTTTATTACCAAAGCTTGTTGATTTAACACCCGCACGAAAAATTGTGATTTTGTAAGAATAGGAACTTTCCAAGACACCAAAAATAGTCACTAAATCTTCTGGCCAAAATTTACGCAATGCATCTATTGGTTCAGTTAATGTGAGTGTGCCGTGATTGTTTTCATTTATTTCTAAATACCCTTTGAATTTGACTTGTGGTTCTTTTGGTAACCACCATTCGCCTTCAATTTTTTTACCCTGAAATTCTTTCATTTTTCACCTCAACGAAATCAGACTACTTGGAAATTTTATAAAATTATTAGGAATAAATTCCTTTACATATAAGCCCGTTTCGCTTATCCTTCCCCCATGTCTCTGAACTCAAAACCGCACGGCGCACCCACCCCCTCCCCCGAAAAGCGCCGAATGAGTAACTCCGATTGCCCCGCGAATTCAGCGCCTTGCACCCCCACCCCCCTGAATCTGGCCATGCTGAAACCGGATCGCCCTTTAATATCAGTCCCTTGCAAAACCGCCCACCCCCGCGCGTCCGGCGCACCCCCGCGATTATTTGCTTTTCCGGCCCCCCGCGCCCTATATTCCCCGCCATGACGAAAAATTCGCTCGGCATAGCAAAGGAACCGAAGAACACCCGCGTGGTCGTGGCCATGTCGGGCGGGGTCGATTCATCCGTCGCCGCCAGCCTGCTGCACGAGGAAGGCTACGACGTCGTCGGCGTGACGCTGCAGCTCTACGATCACGGCGCGGCGACTTCGAAATCCAAAACCTGCTGCGCCGGCCAGGACATTCACGATGCCCGCCGCGTCGCCGATGCGCGCGGCTTCCCGCATTACGTTCTGAATTACGAAAGCAATTTCCGCGAGTCGGTGATCGACGATTTCGCCGACTCCTACATGCGCGGCGAAACGCCCATCCCCTGCGTGCGTTGCAATCAATCCGTCAAATTCCGCGACCTGCTCCGCGTCGCCAACGATCTCGGCGCCGACTGCATGGTGACGGGCCACTATGTGCAACGCATGAATGGCGACAAAGCTTCCGAACTCCACCGCGCCATCGACGACACGAAAGACCAGAGCTATTTCCTGTTCGCCACCACGCAGGAACAGCTGGATTTCCTGAGGTTTCCGCTGGGCGGCTGGACGAAGGACATCACGCGCAAGCACGCCGAGCGGCTTGGCTTGCTCACCGCCGACAAACCGGACTCGCAGGACATCTGCTTCGTCCCCGGCGGCGACTACGCGAAGATCGTCAAAAAAATTCGCCCCGAAGCCGAGAAGCCCGGCGAGATCGTCCACATCGATGGCCGCGTCCTCGGCAAGCATGACGGCATCATCCATTTCACCATCGGCCAGCGCAAAGGTCTCGGCATCGGCGGCGGTCACAACGATGACAACAACCCGTTCTACGTCCTGCGCATCGACCCCGCGAAAAATCAGGTCGTCGTCGGCCCGAAAGAAGCCCTCGCGAAAGACATTCTCCATGTGAAGGAATGCAACTGGCTGAGCGCTGACACGGACGAAGACGCCATGGTCAAATTCCGCTCCTCGATGAAACCCGTTCCGGCCCGCATCGTGCGCAAGGGCAACGAAGCCGAAATCACGCTGGAATCGCCCCAGTACGGCATTTCCCCCGGCCAGGCCTGCGTCTTTTACAGCGGCAGCCGTGTCCTCGGCGGCGGCTGGATTTCAGGGACGGGGAAATTATAACCCTATCATTGTCATCCCGGCGAAAGCCGGGATCGGGTTGGATTGGGGTTGCAAATTTGGGCGGAAAAGGCCATAAAACCCCTCGCACCATGGCGGTGTAGCTCAGTGGTAGAGCAGAGGAATCATAATCCTTGTGTCCGGGGTTCAAATCCCTGCACCGCCACCATCTCCCCCAATTACCCCCATATCCTTGTATGCAAAAACGCTGAAAATATTGGCTTTCACGCGCATTTTTGCCACACTTCACCAAGCTTTAAACCTTCTCTCCTAAACTCATATCCATGATCCGTTATTACGAACATCGTCGCCGCGAAGAAATCCAGGCCATTCTGTTTGGAGCCTTTCTCGTCGTCCTTTTGGTCGGTTGTCTCGCCGTTTCGGTCGCCAGCGCGAAACCTCTGATCCTCGGAACCGAGCTCAATTCCAACGGAACTGTCGAATATCTCTGCCTCGGAAATGGCTGTGAGAATTACCGCAGCATGGACTGGTAAAACCCGTCCAAATCTCCTAGAACATCTTCATGACACTGAAACCTGACATCGCAGGCAATGCGCCGATCACCGTCGAGCTGGAGAAGGACAAGCTCTATTCCTTCTGCACTTGCGGCAGATCGCAGAAACAACCCTTCTGCGACGGCGCGCACAAGGGCTCGGAATTCCGCTCCCACAAATTCACACCAACAGAATCTGGTTCTGCTTCCTTGTGTATGTGTAAGCACACAAAAACGCCGCCTTATTGCGACGGCACCCATAACGAAGTTTGCGGGAAATAATCAGGGCTGTTTTTCGCTTGAGCCTTGCTTCAGCAATTCATCCTGCTGCGCGTAAAGATCCTTGATGCGTTGTTGCAGTTTTTTCACTTCATCATCGTCTTTCGGATTTTTGAAAACCAGCGCGTTGGTTTCAGGAACGACAGTGAATTCATTACGCTTGCTGTAATAAAAGCGCATCAGCTCTTCATAGGCTGCCAGAATATCGTTTTCCGCCGCGAAATAGCCAATATAAACCTGTCCCTGCGTACTCTTTAAATCCGCCCATTTCTTTAAAATTCCGGCCTTTACAGTTTCGGGTTGGCCTTCCACAAGCTTGGCAATCTCAGGCTCGGCATCCTCGAAAGTCTTGATCACATTCGCCATGCGCTGGCGCAGCGAAGGTATGAGCGTTTGCACGAGCTGATGATTTTCCTCGACATAAGCCGGATCAACCAGATTGCGCGGACCGGTTGCCTCGACCAGAACCTTGCGCTCCTGTTTGTAATCAACCATGCCCGCATGAACGTTCTTGAGAAAATTATTGAGAAAATCCTCGAAGCTCTGGTTGAGCGCATCACGCGCAGCGCGCTCTTTCTGGTCGGCGGAATATTGCTTGTAATAAACGCTGCCGCCGACACCGAGTATGACAACCGCAACAACCACAGGAACAATAAATTTGAGCGCCTTCTGCATCAGTATCCAGCCTTCACGAGCGCTTCTTTCAGCTTCTCCGCAGTGTGATGCAGAGCTTCGTGCCAGTCTTTGTGCGCGTCATCATTCGCGCCGTCGGAAACATATTTCAGGCACATGAACGGAATACTTTCCCGCTGGCAGATGAGCGCCAGCGCATAAGCTTCCATATCCACGACATCAAAACCTTCTGCACCCGCGCTTGCATCGAAATTATCGCCGCTACCGCAGATACCCAGAGGAAAATCTTTCACATGAACACCGTGATTGATAACAACCGGATCATCGGAAAACGGCGTCTTCCATTTTTCAAAACCGAGCGCCGTAACATCCATGTCGCGCTGGATGAAAGACGTGCAGCTGATGATCGAACCGCCCGCATGTTTGCGGCTGCCCGCCGTACCCATATTGATGACAAGCGAAGGCTTAGCTTTTCTAAGCCGCGACGTCAGCGCGTAGGTCGCATTAACCTTGCCGATACCGGAATGCAAAACATCATAGCCTGAGAAAACCTCCTGGCTTTCCTCTTTCATCGCAAAAACGAGTAATGGCTTGCTCAACTCTGCCTCCTGAAAATTTTCCCGATCACATGCCGCGGCACAAGTCGGCTTAGATAAAACGCCATGCCGGTACTTCCAGCCGCGACCAGCAAGAACAAATGTTCTATAGCAAATCCAACGCCAAGCATAAAGATGGCAATAATCGAAGCACCGAGAATGAACACGGCATCCAGGAAACAGCCCGCGGCAATGATACGGGCGCGCATTTCAGGCACGGCGCGTTCCTGCACAATAGCCTTGAGCGGGACGACATAAAGCCCGCCCGCAACGGAAATCATGAACAAATCGATCACAATCCTCCAACCCGACGTATGCGAAAGAAAAGAAGGCAGCGTCACGAGATAATCCCCAAGCAGCGGACTGACGGAGTGATAAATGCCGCTCGCGAGATAAAGATCGAACGCAAAAAATGTCAGGACCAGCGCCGCGAAAGGCACGTATGTCGCCTCGACCTTTGATTTCAACAACGCATCATTCACAAGGCCGCCCAATGCAATGCCGCAGGAAAACACCGCCATAAAAAACGCGAGCACGACGTTATCGACGCCAAGAACCTGTTTGGTGTAATTGGGAAGCTGCGCCAGAACCATCGCGCCGACAAAGAAAAACCATGACGTACCGACCATAGCCGTAAAAACACCATTCTGCTGCTCACGGGCGAAAGTAAAAATCTTTTTCGCTTCTACCGGCAGATTATAATTAAGAACCAGATAGGGCGATGGCGGCGGCGCAGCCGGGATATAAAAACTGAACACCAGCCCGGCGATAGCGACGAGGAGAAGCAACACACACACAATAATAATCCCGGTGCCCGCAAGCGCCAGCAACCCGCCGATAATGCTGCCGAAAAGAATGGCGAGATACGTGCCCGTATTAACCAGCGCATTCCCCGCAATGAGTTCACCATCATTTAAATGCTGCGGTAGCACCGAAAATTTACAGGGACTGAAAAAAGCCGAATGCGTGCCGAATGCAAACAGGACGACCAGCAGCAGCGGCACGGAATGAAGCCATACACCGACCATCGCCGCGCAGACGATCACAATTTCAGTCGCCTTGATAATCTGCATCACGCGGTTACGGGCGTATTTGTCGGCGATCTGCCCGGCCAGCGGCGCGAACAGCATGAACGGTAAAATAAAAAGCGCCGCCGCAAGGCTAACGACAATTTCCGGACGCCAGCCGCCGATATCCCACACCGCATACGCCACCAGAACGCTGAGCGCCGTTTTGTACAGATTGTCGTTGAACGCCCCCAGGAACTGGGTGACGAACAGCGGCAGGAAGCGCCTGTGTTTCAGCAATTGAAACTGATTGTCCATGGAGCAAGGTGGCCTGTTTTATGAGCTTTTAATAACTAGCACCCTGCCTCCCGAAATTAAAACCTTATCGCACTGTTTTTATTATGGAAGATTAGGGGCCCAGTCCTACTTTTTATGTTGAAGAATATGGGTAACCCTGTACTTTGCGTTTCTGCACCATATATACAGAGGGCCAGGGGACTAAGGGGCGAGATGAAAATTTTTAAATTATTGTTTGTTTTGATAGTGTTAGCGGCCATCGGTTTCGGTGCCGGACGCATGCTGACCAAGGGCGAAAAAGCCCCTGACGGCGCGGGTGCCCACGCTGCTGGCGCACCCGCTGAAATGCCCCCTATGCCCGTCCCGGCCATCGTGGCCGAAGAGGCCCCCGTCCAGATCTGGAAAGAATTCCCCGGCAGGTTAGAGGCCGTCGACAGCGTTGACCTTCGCGCGCAGGTCAGCGGCACAATCAACGCAATCAAATTCGAAGATGGCCAGAGCGTGAACAAGGGCGATGTGCTCTTCGTCATTGACCCGCGCCCTTACGAAGCGGAAGTCTCGCAGGCGCGCGCCGATCTTCAAGGTTCAAAAAATCAATATGACCTCGCCGTGAAGGAATTGAACCGGGCGCAAGAACTGATCGGCACCGGCGCAATTCCAAAACGTACTTATGATGAACGTCTCAACACCGAACTCGTGACCAAGAGCGCGATTGCTTCTGCAGAAGCAAGATTGAAACGCGCGCAACTCAATCTGGATTACGCCTACGTCAAGGCACCGATCTCGGGCCGCGTCAGCCGCGCTGAAATCACCGAAGGAAATCTGGTCGAGGCCGGGCCGAACGCGCCGATCCTGACAAGAATTGTTTCCAGCGATGGTATTTATGCAGGCTTTGACGTCGACGAGCAGACATATCTGCGCCACCTGCGCGGCGTGACAACAAGCCGCGAGGAAGAACAGAAAATCCCGGTAAAACTCGCGCTGCAAAGCGCGCCGGACATGGTTTACGAAGGCAATATCCAGTCCTTCGACAACAAGATCGACGCCAGCTCCGGCACCATCCGCGCCCGCGCGCACTTCAAAAACGAAGACGGCACATTGCTGCCCGGCATGTTCGTGACCGTGCGCCTCGGCAGCGCGCAAACCAAAACCGCAATCGTGGTTCCCGAGCGCGCCATCGGCACCGACCAGGACCGCAAATATGTTTACATCGTCGGACCTGAGAACAAGGTTACCTACCGTGAAATCGTCCCGGGCGAGTCCGTGAACGGCAACCGCATCGTCACCAGCGGTCTTGCGCAGGGCGAGATCGTCATCACCGACGGCATCATGAAGATTCACCCTGACATGGTTGTCGCACCGCAGGTCGGCGATGCAGCAGCGACGGAAGCCGCACCCGCGTCTGCTGTTGTTGAAACACCCGTTGAAGCGGTGCCTGCAGAAAATCCTGAAAAGACCGAGCCGTGACGCATATTCCATCCAAAGAACAGCTGGAGAACCCGGGCCCCATTACTTTCTCGAGCTTCTTTATCGACCGGCCGATTTTCGCGGCCGTGCTCTCGATCCTTGTCTTCATCTCCGGTACCATCGCGATGTTCCAGCTGCCTGTCGCCGAATATCCGGGCGTCACGCCGCCCACGGTCAATGTTGTCGCGTTCTTCCCCGGTGCCAATCCGTCCGTCGTCGCTGATACAGTCGCCGGTCCGCTGGAAGAACAAATCAACGGCGTCGAGAACATGCTCTATATGTCCTCGCTGGTGTCTGCGGAAGGCCAGCTGAGTTTAACGGTTACGTTCAAGATCGGCACCAACCCCGACCTCGCGCAGCAGATGGTGCAGAACCGCGTGCAGCAGGCCCTGCCCCGCCTGCCCGATATCGTTCGCCAGCTCGGCGTCACGGTGATCAAGAGCTCGCCTGACCTGACGCTCGTCGTGCACATTCTCTCGCCGAATGACCGTTACGATATGCTGTACCTGCGCAACTACGCGGCGCTGAACATCCGCGACCAGTTGGCGAAGGTCCAGGGCGTCGGCAATGTCGAGATTTTCGGCTCCGGCAACTACGCGATGCGCGTCTGGCTGAACCCCGACAAGATCGCCGAGCGCGGCATGAACGCAACCGAAGTCGTCGAGGCCATCCGCGGCCAGAACATACAGGTCGCAGCCGGAACGATCGGCGGCCCGCCTTACACCGAGGGCGCGCAGATGCAGTTCCCGATCAATACGCAAGGCCGCCTGCAGACCCCTGAAGATTTCGAAAAAATCATCATCAAGCGCGACGGCACAGGCGCGATTACACGCCTCGGCGACGTCGCACGCGTGGAAATCGACGCCGAGCAATACGGCATGATGTCGCTTCTGAATAACAAGCAGGCCGTCGGCGCCGGTATCTTCTCCGCGCCCGAGGCAAACGCACTGGAAATCTCGCGTAATGTCCGCGCAACGATGGAAGAGCTTAAAAAGAATTTCCCCGAGGATATCGACTACGCCATCGTCTACGACCCCACGACCTTCGTTAAAGACTCCATCGAGGCCGTTATCCATACGCTTCTCGAAGCCATTCTTCTGGTGGTTCTTGTCGTTATCGTTTTCCTCCAGACATGGCGCGCATCGTTCATCCCGCTGCTCGCGGTTCCTGTATCCATCATCGGCACATTCGCCTTCATGATGCTGTTCGGATTTTCGATCAACGTGCTCTCGCTCTTCGGCTTGATCCTCGCAATCGGTATTGTCGTCGATGACGCCATCGTTGTCGTCGAAAACGCCGAGCGTAACATCGAGAATGGCCTGAGCCCCCGCGCCGCCGCCATGCAGGCGATGAGCGAAGTGACCGGCCCGATTTTGGCTACCGGCCTGGTCCTTACCGCCGTCTTCGTGCCCATTGCCTTCATCAGCGGCCTGACCGGCCAGTTTTACAAGCAGTTCGCCCTGACGATTGCCATCGCCACCGTGATTTCGACGGTCAATTCCCTGACGCTCAGCCCCGCCCTGTGCGCGCTGATGCTGCGCGGCCATGACCAGCCCAAAGACCCCCTGATGAAGGGCATGGATTTTGCCTTCGGCTGGTTTTTCAAGGCATTCAATGTCTTTTTCAGCAAGGCGACGAAATTTTATTCCGGCGTCGTCAGGAACACGCTGAACTTCAAGGCGCTCGCCTTTCTCGTTTACCTCGGCCTCATCGGCTTGACCGTTTATATTTTCCAGCTCGTGCCGCCGGGCTTCGTGCCCGCGCAGGATAAGCAATATCTGATTTCATTCGCGCAGCTTCCCTCCGGCTCGACGCTTGAGCGCACGGAAAAAGTCATCCGCGATATGTCCGAAATCGCCATGAAGGAACCCGGCGTTGAAAATGCCGTCGCCTTCCCGGGTCTTTCGGTTAATGGTTTCATGAGCAGCTCCAGCGCCGGCATAGTGTTCCTGACGCTGAAACCATTTAAAGAGAGAACCTCGCACGAACTCAGCGCGCAATCGATCGCCAACAGCATCCAGCAGAAATACATGGGAATGCAGGATGCATTCATCGTCATCTTCCCACCGCCTTCGGTCATGGGTCTCGGCACTATTGGTGGATTTAAACTGCAGATTCAGGACCGCCTCGATCAGGGCTACCAGGCGCTCGATGGCGTCGTGAAAGCCGTAACAGGCCGCGCCTGGCAAACGCCGGAACTGGCTGGCGTGTTTTCGAGTTATAACATCAACGTGCCGCAGCTTTACGCTGATCTCGACCGCGCGAAAGCCATCCAGCTCGGCATCCCGATCAATGAAATCTTCCAGGCGATGCAGGTTTATCTCGGCTCGCTCTACATCAACGACTTCAACCAGTTCGGCCGCACCTATCAGGTCATCGCGCAGGCCGACAAGCAATACCGCTCGCGCCCCGAAGACATCATGAAGCTGCAGGTGCGTAATAATGACGGCCAGATGGTGCCGCTCGGCTCCGTCGTGACAGTCAAGGAAACATTCGGACCCGAAACCGCGATGCGCTACAACGCCTTCCGCTCCGCCGATATCAACGGCGACGCCGCACCCGGCTTCTCCAGCGGCGAAGCGCAGGCGGCGATCACAAAAATTCTTGATGAAACCCTGCCGCAGGGCATGACCTATGAATGGACGGACCTGACCTACCAGAAAATCCTCGCGGGCAACACGACCGTGTTTATTTTCCCGCTGTGCATTTTACTGGTTCTGCTGGTTCTGGCGGCGCAGTACGAAAGCCTGACGCTGCCCATCGCGGTCATTCTTATAGTTCCCATGACCATTCTCTCCGCTATCTTCGGCGTGCATCTGACCGGCGGCGATAACAATATTTTCACACAGATCAGTTTATTTGTATTAGCCGGGCTCGCCTGTAAAAACGCGATTTTGATCGTCGAATTCGCCCGCGAACTCGAGCATCGCGGCCGCACAACCGTCGAAGCCGCCATCGAAGCCAGCCGCCTGAGACTGCGCCCGATTTTGATGACCTCTTTTGCCTTCATTATGGGCGTCACACCGCTCATCACCTCACACGGTGCGGGTGCGGAAATGCGCCATGCCATCGGTATCGCCGTATTCTCGGGTATGCTGGGCGTGACATTCTTCGGATTGGTGCTGACGCCGATCTTCTACGTCATGCTGCGCAAATTATCGCGCAGCGCGACTTAATCTTTCACGATTTTTCCATCGACAATGTGGATTTTGCGGTCGGCCATACCGGCGAAATCCATATCATGCGTGACCGCGATCACGGCGCGTTTTTGCGTGCTGGCAAGCTCGCGGAAAATACCATGCACAGCGGCGCTAGCCGCCGTATCCAAATTCCCGGTCGGCTCATCCGCGAGCACGAGCATGGGATCGTTAGCCAAAGCCCGCGCAATCGCTACGCGCTGGCACTGACCGCCTGACATTTTACGTGGGATTTTATGGATGTGATCCTTCAGGCCCAGATCCGTCAGCAATTGCGCCGCGCGCTCCTTCATCTCCTGCTCTGATTTTTTGCCAAGGCGGCGCATCGGCATCATGACATTTTCAAGCGCCGAAAATTCCGGCAGCAGGAAGTGAAACTGAAAAACAAACCCAATCTTTTCAAGCCTGACGGCGGCAAGTTCATCGGGCGTTAGCTCGGCGGTCTTTACGCCGCTCACCTGGATTTCTCCCGAAGTCGGGTGATCGAGCAACCCAAGCAAATAAAGCAGCGAGGATTTTCCCGAGCCCGACGGGCCCGTGACAACAACGAATTCACCCGCCTTTATCTCCACATCAGCATCGCGCACCAGCGTGACCGGCACATCGCCCGGCAAGGTGCGCGTAACGTTCTCGGCTTTCAGGAGGGTTTCAGTCATTTACATCCCTCCTCTTAAAATCTCGACAGGAAGAACCTGCGCCGCCTTGCGCGCTGGCAGATAAGACGCGAACAGCGCCGCAAAAAACGCGAACGCGCCTGCGATAAAAAATTGCGGTGCACTCCAGTCGAGCGGCATAGAAATTTCCTCGGTCAGCCCCGGCGGCTTGAACCGCACCTGCATGAGCGCGAACATCAAGCCGCATCCTAAAGGCAAACCGGCCACCAGCCCCGCAAAACCAAGGAGCGCACCCTGGATCAGGAAAATTTCCTTGATGTCGCCCGCGCGAAAACCCATCGATTTCAGGATGGCGATGTCGCGGTGCTTTTCCATCACGACGGTGGAAATAATGTTGTAAATGCCGAAAGCGGCGACGATCAGAACCGCACTGACGACCGAATACATGATGATGTTACGGATGACGAGCGTGCTGGTAATGTCTTCAGAAGCTTCCTGCCATGAAACAGCCTTGTAACCGATGCGACCCTCTAACCGCTCGGCGAATCCACGAGCGCGCTCGGGCTTGTCTAATTTTATAATGATCGTGTTGGCACGGTTGGAACGGTCAGTCAGCGCTTGCACACGCTTGATATCGACGAAAGCCTGCGTCTCGTCGTAATCGGAACGTCCCGTCTGGAACTGCGCGACGATCTTGAACACGCGCACCTGCCCGGTAGACGATGCCAGCGTAATATTATCGCCCATGCCGAGCGACATTTTATCCATCAACGCCTTGCCGACAGCGATGCCGTTGCGATCAGCAATGATATCATCGACCGATCCCTGCTCCATGTGATCCTCGATGGTGGTGATATCGCGGATATCTTCCGGCACCATGCCGTTGAGGACAATATTGACGTCTTTTCCGGCGAAACTCAGGATTGCCTGCCCGCTCAGCACGGGCGAGGCCCGTACACCGGGCTGGCGCTTCAGTTCCTCAACGATCTGGCGGTAGCCACGAATGCCGCGTGTTTCGGTCAATGGCTTTACGTTGCGAAGCTCGACAAGCGCGCCTGGATACATATCCTCGACAGGCTGTTTTTTGACGCCGCGATATTCATCGGAAATCGTGATGTGCGGCGAATTATCGACCAGCCGCTCGATAAAATCTTTCTGCGATCCCTGCATGAGCGAGGAAATGGCAAGAAAAAACGCGACGCCGATGACGATTCCCAGGAGCGACACCACGCTCTGCCGCTTGCGGGCGAGTAAGTGCCGGAGCGCAATGAAAACCGTCAGGCGCATCAGGGCGCCTTCCAGTCCGTCATTTTTATATGAACGCTTTGTCCCTCTTCAAACCCTGCCGCCGCATCGAGGATCACAACATCTTCCGGCGTAATACCGCTGCGGATTTCAACGGCAGACGGTGTCTTCGCGCCCGTCTCAACAATGCGTCGCGCGAGCTTGCCATCCTGCACAATCCACACAGCATTCCCTTCGACCGCGCCCGCCGGAACCAGCAGCGCATCTTTCGTCTCGTTAATGAGGATATTGGTTTCAGCCGTCATCCCGGTCATCAGCGGCGTCTGGCCATCGAGACCAATGCGCACGCGGTAACTGCGTGAGACTGCGTCGCCCTTCGGCGTAATGCTGTCGACCTTGCCTTTGAAATCCCGCCCAGGAAAAGCATCCGCACGGATCAGAACCGGCAGACCTGGTTTCACGAGCGCGATATCTTCTTCATCCACTTCCGCCGAAATACGCAGCGGCGCACAGCAGGAAAGCCAGAACACGGGCTGGTTCGCGGGGATCAATTCGCCCACCTCGCCGTCGCGGCGCATGACGAGGCCATTCTCCGGCGCAATCAACTGCATATAGCCAAGTTGTGCCTTAACCCGCTCCACCGACGCACGCGCGGCGTCTAAATCGGCCTTGCTCTGGTCTGCGGTTCCCTTGGAGATCGCGCCTCGTTTTAATAGCTCGGCCTTGCGGACATAATCCTTTTCAGCGAATGCGGCGCGGGCGCGCACCTCTTCAAGCTGGTTCTGGATATCGCTGTCTTCCAGCTGGCCGAGTACATCGCCTTTTTTCACCGTATGGCCTTCATCGGCCTGCAGACTCATGAGACGCGCGGTACTGCGCGGCGCAATCGGCATCATCACCGTCGGCTCGACCGTTCCGGTTGCGTAAACCGCCTGCACAGCCGGCCCGCGCACCGGATGCACGGCTTCCAGCGCCGACGCATTCCGGCCCTGAACGACCACAAATGCCGCTCCGGCGACGATTAAAACGACGAGTGGCAAAAGAATTTTTTTCATGGCCTGTCCTTGTTTTACGGGCACATCAGCTCCGGGCGAACGATTTAAATACCTGTTTTATCTAGCATTACGGCCTGTCCATGGCCAGCCCTGCCCCAATTTTGCGCAATTTCACACAAACAGGTAAAATGTGGGCAAGGCAAAAGCGGTGATCGGTTAACTTTTTGTTAAGAATTAACAATTACTTTACATACTACGGGCAATCGGCGGTAAAAGATAAATAATAAAGGCCATAAAAAAACGGCCACATAATAGAAGGTGTGAAGCAATGGTGGACGAGATTCACCGAAAGGGTCCTGACCCGGGCATTTCCGATGAGGAAAGCCCCTATTCTGTTGGCGGCCCCCAGACTGCCCAACGTCACGCGAATAACGAACTTTTGTCAGCAAGCGGACATGTAGCCAGCTTTGCCCATCGCAGCCTCCAAGATCAGATTGAAGAAAAAGAAAAGCGCGAGGAAGCACGGCGCTTCTACAGGGCACTGCTCAACCAGGCACTCATCGATGATCTCGAAAGCCGCAACGATGAACTTTACAAGTTGATATTTGAAGCAGAAGAAGAACTGCAGAGCATCGAGAAGGAACGCGAAGAAATTATTCCCAAGCTTAAAGAAGCGGAAAAACAACTTACAATCTGCGAAAAAGAGCTTCGCGAAGCCGAAAAAACCCTCGAGAAAATAGAAGAAAAAATAGAAGCTGCCGAAAATCTTAAATGGGAAGCAATGAAAGCCCTTCCTAAAGATGCTTTACCGAGCCACCTCGCACAAATCACATTTAAAGTTAAAAATGGCGACCGGGAAGTTGGTTCTGTCGATGTCGCGGTTAAACAGAAAGACGGAAAATATTTCTTCATAAATCCAGTGACGGAACAAGAGGAGGAAGTCACCGACGAAACACAAAAAGCGGAACTGGAAAAACAGCTGAAAGACGGCAAGAAAACCTACGATACCGAGTCGGACGATATGAAACATCTTATCGAGCATCTCCACGAAGCCGCTCATAATGTCATGGTGCATGCGTTGCACGCTGACGAACACAACGAGGAATTCGAAACTGCAAAAAAATATTACGACACAAAAAAAGGTGAATACGAAAAAAAGTTAAAAGAGGTGCATGATCTCAGAGAGAAACTTCAGACTAAAGATAAAGAAATTGAAGACCTAAAAAACAAGACCGCCCGTTATAAAGACGAGCTGGGACAAAATAAAATTCAATTGGAAAAATTATATGAAGAGCGCAATGCCCTGAACGCGCGCGGTGAATTGGCAAAATCAGAGCTCAAACAAAAAAGGAAAGAGCTTCACGAGTCACTTCAGGACCAGACGGGTGCCGCTGAGAAATATCTCGAAGCCCTGGAAGCACGGGACGATTACACCAAAAAACTCAAGGAAACATGGAAAAGCTATCAGGATTGCAAAAAAGACGAAAGAGCGCTCCGCGAAATGGGAGTCGCGCTTGTCGCAGTAATACACCGTGATCCCGCGCATCCGGAATCACACGCCCACATGGTGCACACGGTGCACAGGGATGAAAGCGGCTATTACTATCTTGACGCCAGCGACCTGCGTCAGAATGTGAATGCCGATTCAATCAAGCCGGGCACAAAAGCTGTTGAAGATCTTTCGGGTGGCTTACTTATAACGGAAGCCGTGCGGCGATATGATGAAAAGGCTGACAAATTCCACCACACACTGCATGAATTCGAGGCGCTTAATAAAGAAACCGAAAGCCTCGAAGACATAGAGCAGCAAAGAAAGAATCCACAATCAGCTTCGGATGTCCTTTTTAGTAATGAAAAGGAGCTCGCGCCCCCACTCACCGGCGTATTCACCGACGCCGCAGGTCAGCCTTATACAGAGCCGCCAGGCCACGAACACCACCATGCCCCGGCTGTAATACCGTCTAAAAATGGCGGGCCGCCCACTTAATTTAGAAAATACAGCAATTTCAATATCTTAATGGAAAACCACGCTGCGTAACGAACCTTCGAAAACTTGAAAAAAAGCCCCATTTCGAATACAATGAGGGTAATTAAATTATAAAAAAATACTGGTAAATAGAGATACTTAGGGTGTGATAATGAACGGCGACAAGCCTCGCGACGGCGAGAGCGGTATCACCGACAGCTTTAATAATCGCAGATCGTGGGCCAAAAGCGGCCACTCGAGGCGCGAACACACGGAACCCGCGAGCAACGGTTTTTCAGGTCATGTGCCGGTACGCGACGACAGCGAAGGCCCCCAGGTCACATCTATCGGCACGGATATAGGAAATTTCTTTAAAGTCCTCTTCGCCTTTTTCAAAGGCATCTGGACACAGGACTTCGCCGATTTCGATCTGCTCTCGAGCGTCTATTTTCCGCCTCAGCCAAAAAGCGAAGTCGAAGTTCCCGCCCCTCAGCAACAAATAATTGTTCCCAAACCGCAGGTGCCTCAGGGCAAGCCTGAATCGAAAACTCCTGGAGAAACGCAGAAAAAAGGCGAAGAGAAACCTGGGCAAAAACAGCAAGAAACGCCTGGGCCATCTGCATCATCAGAGGGTACGGGAGAAAAACCTCCCGCGTCGACCAAACCTGCTGAAGAAACATCGCAGCAAAAACTATCGCCCACGCAAGACTTCAAAGGAACTGCTACGCCTTCTGAAAAGCCTCTCTCTTCTGGCACGCAGGAAAAGACTGCGCCTGTCGATCAAAGAAGCCTGATGCAAAAAAGCGTCGATACCATGAGGGAGATGCGCGCCGACCCCAATCATCCCGACTGGAAATTGCCGCTCGGAAAACTCACTGAAAAACTGACAAAAGGCATCGAGCGCCCGAGCAAATTTGATGACATGATAAAGCAAATCCTTCTGATAGAAGGTGGCGACAAGGTAAACAGAAATGAGCCGAACGGCGGCATTTCAAAATACGGGATAAATAGCATAGCTAATCCCGGAGTCGACGTTGAGAACCTGACTGAAAAAGAAGCAATCAAAATCATCCGCGAAAAATATTGGCAAAATATACAGTGGCCGACTGGCGATGCCAGCAAAATGAGCCAAGCCGTCCAGTTTCTTGCGCTCGATACCGCGATTAATAGCCAGTCCTATGCAAACAAACTTTTGGACGAAAGTTACAAAAAAGCACGCGGCGATATCACGAAGATGCCGGACATCATGCTTGATATGCGCACCAAGCGCTTTGAATCTCTGGCAAAAGAAAACCCGAAAAAATATCAAGCTCAGCTAGAAGGCTGGAAAAAAAGAGTGGACACGCTGAGGGAACTAGTCAGCCATTACGCCCTGACCGTGCCGACCCCCGAGTTGACCGCGAAGCTGGCTATCTTGAGGCCGGTTGATTTCCCCACCACAAGCCATTTCGGTCTCCGCGACGACCCCTTCACGCACAAGCATGGCACGCATCACTTAGGTACAGATTATAAAACCCCGATGAACTCGCCTGTCCCTGCCAAGCTGGATGGTGAAGTTTTCAAAGCCACGACATTTAACGGTTACGGCAAAACCCTGATCGTTTCACACGGCAACGGCATGCTGTATCAGGTCTACGCCCATCTGGACCAAATCCTGGTCAAAGAGGGCCAGCATGTTTCCCCTGGCACTATAATGGCCAAAACAGGACAATCCGGCAGAGCCACGGGGCCGCACCTGCATCACGAATTGTGGATCCGGGAAGGAAATAAATTTTATGTGATCGACGAACTGGATGCGATTTCCAAAGACCTCAGCAACCCCGCTGTTCGAAGGGATCTAATCAAACATTCGCCCGAGATCGAACCTTCCCTGATGAAGAACGAGGCGTTCAGGAAGGCGGCTCTTGAGAATACCGGAAATGGCGACGGCCTGAACGGCGCGCTTGTAGCCGCAGCGCCAGGCAGCAGCAAACCTGAATTAGCTACGCGCTAAATCAGGCGGCGGCCTTTTCCATCGCAGTAATGAGTTCTTTCACCGCGTTCACCGAATGGTCGAACATTTTCTGTTCATCCGCATTCAGCTTGATCTCGACGATCTTCTCAACACCGTTTTTGCCGATAATCACCGGTACGCCGATATAAAGACCCTTGATGCCGTATTCGCCGTTGAGCTTGGCGGCGCAGGGCAGAACCCGGCGCTTGTCCTTCAGATAGCTCTCCGCCATCACGATCGCGCTTGCAGCCGGGGCGTAATAAGCCGAACCGGTTTTCAGCAGCGCAACAATCTCGCCGCCGCCGTTACGCGTGCGCTCGACGATCTTATCTAACTTCTCCTGTGTGCTCCAGCCCATCTTGATGCAGTCGGGCAGCGGAATGCCGGCGATAGTGGAATAACGCACCAGCGGCACCATCGTGTCGCCATGGCCTCCGAGAACAAACGCGGTGACATCTTCAACCGAAACCTTGAATTCATCGGCGAGGAAATAGCGAAAGCGTGCGCTGTCCAGAACACCGGCCATGCCGACAACCTTGGTCGCCGGAAAGCCCGTCGCGCGCTGCATGACTTCAACCATCACGTCTAACGGATTGGTTACAACGATGACAAATGCATTCGGCGCGTATTTCTTGATCTCCGCCCCGGCTTTTTGAATAACACCGGTGTTGATGCCGATCAGATCGTCGCGGCTCATGCCCGGCTTGCGCGGCACGCCCGCGGTGACGATAATAACGTCTGAATCTTTCAGCACGTCATAGCTGGTGCTGCCTTGATAATGCGCATCGAAATTTTCGACCGGTGCGGATTCAGCCAGGTCCAGGCCCTTGCCCTGCGGCACGCCATCGGTGATATCGACCAGGGCAACATCGCCAAGCTCCTTGAGGCCCGCGAGGTGCGCGAGCGTGCCCCCGATCATGCCTGCGCCAACCAGTCCGATTTTATTCCTGCGTGCCATTAAAAATCCCCATGTGTTGAATAATCCCGGCGTTAAATATAGCGGGAAATGGGGGGTTTTGAAATAGGGTTCGGCTTACACAAATCAGGAATGCTGAAGAGCGAGATCCAGCGCCGCGTTTGTTTTCTTTATGGTGTAGGCGGACATGTGCAGAAGTCCCGCCTCTGATGGGCTTAAGGGGGTTTTTATGATTTTTACCCCGTCCCGATCGATATATGTAGCCGCTCCCATGAAAACATCCTTTATTCCGTATTCACCTCTGAATAAGGCCGCACTCGGTATGATCTTACCTTTGGGATGAAGATGGCTTTCGATGATGCTTTGTATGCCTGCGGCAGGCCCCTGTGTGGCGCCGCCGGTCTTCAACAAGCCAATGATTTGCGCACCGGCACCTTGAACCCTCTTGCGGATTCTTTCCTGCTGTTCCTCTGTGACTGTAATCGGTTCGCCTTTTATCCTGACCTGACTGAAAACAGGAACCATGCTCGGCCCATGCTCTCCGAAAACCATGGCATTCGAAACAGCTTCGGGTTCAACCGCAAATTCTTCGGCTATAGCCTTTGTAAATCTGGCGCTATCCAGTTGAGCCGCCATGCCGCAGATTTTTTCCGGCGGCCCGTCGACCACGTTGTGCATATGCGCCGTCATATTATCGAGCGGATTGGTAACAACGATAATGAAAGCGGAGGATGCTTTTTTACGGATGGCTTGGCCAACCCCGCTGATTATGAGCGCATTTTGCCTGAGAAGATCTTCTCTCTGCATCTTTTCTGTGCGGATTTGACCAGCCGTCATGACAACGATTTTTGCATCTTCAACAGCTTCATAGTCGTCTGAATAGGAAATCTCAGTGCTGCTTTGCGTTATGATCGAGGCGTCTTCAAAATCAAGCGTTTTGCCTTTCGCTTTATCTTGCCTACGCCCGATTAAAACAATTTTTTCTATAGGAAGATTTGAGTTAACCAAACGGTGAGTTAACACTTCACCGATTGCGCCCGTTCCGCCAACAATTGCAATCTTAGTCACATTACCCCCTTACTCAGAAATTGATGCCATAATCTAGGATATTATAGAAAATTATTCAAGTATTCCTTGGATTGCATCTCCAGCAGGCGTGAAACCGTGCGCTGGAACTCGAATTCATGGTCGTGGCCCTGGTAAAGCTTGTCCGGCGGGGCATCGGCCGTGACGATCAGGCGGTTGCGGTTCTCATATAAAGCATCGATCAGGGTCATCAGGCGCTTGGCCTCGTTCCTGCGGTCGTAATTGAGCTTCGGCAGGTTCTCTAAAAACACCGTGTGGTACGAGGTCGCGATCTTGAGGTAATCCTCGGCACCCAGCGGCTGCTCGCAGAGCTGCGAGAAGGTGAACCACGCAACGCCCTTCGCGGCGATGACCGGGATGTCCCTGCCCTTCACCTGCAGCGTTTCCTCGCGCGGCGTGATGCCATCGGTGAGCTTGATGAACAATTCTTTCACACGCGCGGAAGAATTATCGCCGAGCGGCCAGAAATAACTCCCCTCTGTCTGTAAAAACAAAGTCCGGTAATCGTTCGGGCTGTCGAGATGGATGACTTCCATCTTCGATTTCAGAAGTGCGATAAACGGCAGGAAACGGTCGCGCTGCAATCCGCCTTCGTAGAGCTTATCCGGCGGCCAGTTGCTGGTGGCAACTATAACCACTTCCCATTCAAACAGAGCCGTAAACAGGCGACCTAAAATCATCGCATCAGCCACATCGGTAACATGAAATTCATCGAAACACAGCACTTTTGCGCGTTCGGCGATGCGCGCCGCCAGCGCGGGCAGAACGCCGTCTATGCCTTCATCAAAACCTTCATCCTCTCGGCGCGTATGAATATAATCATGCACTTCGATCATGAATTCATGGAAATGAACGCGGCGTTTTTTGAGGGTGGACGGCAGCGATTTGTAAAACAGGTCCATCAGCATGGATTTGCCGCGCCCGACGCCGCCGTAAATATAAATGCCTCTCAAGACTTCCCTGTTTTTGGGTCGCAGAATTTTCTGAACGAGATTTTTGGGTTTCTCGCTGAGCTGTTCATGCAGGCGTTGGAACGAACGCAACGCCGCTTCCTGCGCCTTGTCAGGCTTCAGGTTGCCCTTCTCAAGGCTTTCTTTATACCGGTTTTGCGGGCTTTTGGACATGGCGCACGAGAATGATCGAGAGTTCATAAAGCAGCAGCAGGGGAAAGGCCAGCAGAACCTGGCTGAGAATATCGGGCGGCGTCAAAATCGCCGCGACGACAAAAATAATCACAATCGCATAACGCCGTTGTTTGCTCAGCGTCTCGGCAGTGATCATACCCATCTTACCCATCAGTGCCAGCAGCACCGGCATTTCAAAACATAATCCGAAAGAAAAAATCAGCGTCATGAGAAGGTTGAGATATTCACTGACGCGTGCCTCTAACTGGATCGGCAATGCCGTTTCGGCAGGCGTCGTCTGGAAGCTCAGGAAAAACGGCAGCGCCATCGGCAGCACGAGATAATACAAACATGCGCCGCCGAGGAAAAACAGCGCGGGCGTTGCAACAAGAAACGGCAGGAATGCATTGCGCTCGGCTTTATAAAGACCCGGCGCAATGAACAACCATATCTGCCACAGCAAAAATGGAAATGTCACGAACACGCCCGCGAAAAACGTAACCTTGAGCGATGTAAAAAACGCTTCGGTCAAACCAGTATAAATCAGGCGGCGTGAATCGTAAGGCCCCATGGCATTTGCGAGCGGCGCAACAAGGAAATCGTAAATCTGGTCGACGAACAGGTAACAAATCCCCATGCCCGCCGCCATGATCACGAGAACCCAGAGGAGCCGCTTGCGCAACTCCGTCAGATGCTGGATCAATGTCATGCGCTCAGTTTCCATCGCTGGCCTTCTGCGGCGGCTTTAATTCTTCCGCTTCGTCACTTTGCGATTCATCAAAATCCTTCGCCTCGAAATTCACCTGCTTGCGAATGTCAGACAGGTCGTTCTCTTTCATGAAATCTTCGAACTGCTGGGTGAAAGCGTAACGGACATATTGAAGCCTGCGAACGACACGGCCCAGCATGCGCATGATGGCAGGAAGCTCGTCCGGCCCGATCACCAGAACCGCGACAACCGCAACCAGAAGCAATTCCGACCAGCCGATGTCAAACATGGCGAACCGGATTAGTTCTTGTTGTCTTTTTTCTCGATTTTAGGAGAAGCATCATCGTCCTTGAGGCCCTGCTTGAAACTTTTCACGCCTTTGGCGATGTTTTCCATGATGCCCGGCACACGGCCCGCACCGAACAGCAGCAGAATGACGAGAACAATCAGGAATAATTCCAACGGGCCAGCAGACATGATTTTCGCTCCTTTAAAAGCTAGGCGGCTTCTTCTTCCAGTTCTGAGGGAGGCTCGGACTCGAATTCTGAATCATCATCAGAACCGTCCAGTGACTCAAGTTCATCTTCATCCGCGAAAAGATTCCCGGTCGGGATCGCTTCGATCGCCGGGCGGCGGTCGAGCAGGCCCGAGGCCTTGAGGTCTTCAAGACCCGGCAGGTCCGTCAGATTTTCAAGCGAGAATTGGTCTAAAAATTCCGGTGTCGTCACCCATGTCATCGGGCGGCCCGGCGCTTCGCGTCTGCGGCCCGGCTTGATCCAGCCCATCTCCATCAGCGCATCGACAGTGCCGCGGTGCGTCGCAACGCCGCGGATATTTTCAATCTCGGGGCGCGTAACCGGCTGGTGATAGGCAATGATCGCAAGCGTTTCCATCGCCGCGCGCGAAAGTTTTCTCTGCGCTTCGCGCTGGATTTCAAGTACGCCCGACAGGTCAGCAGCCGTGCGGAACGCCCAGTGGCCATCAGATTCAATTAAATTAACACCGCGCGTTTCATACTGCGCCTTCAATTCCATCAACGCGCCGCCAACGTCTGCGCCTTCGGGCATACGCTCATGCAGATCCTTCGTGCTGACAGGCTGCGCGCTCGCAAACAGCAAGGCTTCAAGGATGCGGATATTTTGTTCGTTGCTCATTCTGTTTCTCCCTTAGCGCGCATGTAAACGGGGCGGAAAAGCCCTTCCTGCCTGATTTCCAGCCTGCCCTGCTTGGCAAGCTCTAAGCTCGCCGTCAGGATCGACGCCAGCGCCGAGCGGCCGAACAATCTGTCCTTGATGCCCTCGGGGATGAAGCTTTCAATCGTCGCCCATGCGCTGTTCAGCCCCATGCGCGGTAACTTGCCAAGCATGCGTGTCATGCGCGTAATCGCGTCCTCGGTGGACATCAGATTGTAATGCGGCAGATCGTAACGGCTGTCGGTGCGGCGTTTTTCGATGTCGCCGTAAGCCTTGAGCATCTCGTACAAATTCACATCCCAGTGCACGGTCGTGCGCACGCCGAGCCCCTCAGGATTCCCGCGCGCAAAAACCTGCTGGCCCAGACGCGGCAATTCGCTGATCTGTTTGGCGGCATTCTGCATGGCCTCGAGACGGCGAAGCTGGAATTGCAGCGCTTCGGCCATTTCGGCGGCGCTCGGTTCGTTATCGTTGCTCTCGCGCGGCAGCAGCAGGCGCGATTTCAGGTAAGCAAGCCACGCCGCCATAACCAAATACTCGGCAGCTAGTTCAAGATTGAGTTTCTGCGCGCGCTCGATAAATCCGAGATACTGGCGCGTCAGCTGCAGGATCGAAATCTTTGTAATGTCGACCTTCTGGCTGCGCGCGAGATCAAGCAGCACGTCAATCGGGCCTTCGTAACCGTCGATATTCAGCAGCAGGTTATCGGCCTCGTTGACAACGAGGTCGGCGGCGCTGCGGGGCGCATCTTCTTCAAACTGGACGGCGTTTTGCATTATGCGGCCAATCTTATGTATTCCGCCGCTTTTTGCAAGCGTTGCAGGCTTTTCGGAGCCAATTTAGGCACAGATTCAGCGATTTTTTTCATATCCTGAAGCTTGCCCGCGCAATAGAGGGCTGCATCGCACCCGGCCTCCAGCGACAGGACCGCCTTTTGGCCAAGATCCCCATATTTATCAAGGGCTTTCATGTCGAGGTCATCGCCCAGGAGAAACCCGTCAAAGCCCAGCGAGTCCCGGATAATGCCCTGGATGCCTGGCTCCGAGAGCGTGACCGGCTTTTCGGCATCAATGGACGTGAAAATGATATGGGCCGTCATACCCCAGAGCGCCGGGGCCACATCAGACGAGGCAAGATTTCTGAATGGCAGGAAATCGCTTTCCAGTTCGGCAAGTGAGGCCTTCACGACCGGCAGATCAAGATGCGAGTCCAGCGTCGAGCGGCCATGACCGGGAATATGCTTGATAACGGGCGTGATCCCCGCCGCCAGAAGGTTGCGACAAACCGAAAGACCGAGCCGCGCAACGATCGCAGAATCGGACGAGAAAGAACGATCGCCGATCACATCATGCGTCTGCGGCGTGAGCACATCAAGCACTGGTGCACAGTCCACGTTAAAACCAGCGGAGTGCAATTCTTCACCAAGCTGCAGCGTGGTAAAACGCAACGCGTCCAGCGCGCCATCCATATCCTCGACTGCCGTATCACCGAAAGTTTTCATGGGAGGATATTGCCGCCATTGCGGCGGCTTCAGCCGCTGCACGCGCCCGCCTTCCTGGTCGATGAGGATAGGACATTCACGCCCGACAACTTCTTTCAACGATTGTGTGAGCGCCCGGAGCTGTTGCGGATTTTCTATGTTTCGCGTGCCGGGTTTATTAAAAAGAATGAACCCCAGCGGATCGCTCTCGCGGAAAAAACGGGCTTCATCTTTGGAAAGTTCCGGGCCGCTGAGGGAAAAAATCGCGGCCAGGGCATTTTCAGCGCCGTCCGCGAAACTCTTATTGGACAACTATGCACCCGCCGGGCTTCTGGGCCTTAACGGAGTCGCATACGCTTTTCGCACTGTCCTTGCTCATCGGTCCGGCCTGGATGCGGAAGAAAACACCTTTAGCTCCGAGATCGGCACGCTGCACGCGGTATTCAAGACCCGAAAGTGAAGGGTGGGATTTCTGTAGTTTCGTCCATTCCTTCGACGCAGCGGATTCCGATGAAATGCTCGCGAGCTGCACGAAGCTGCTGCCCGGAGAAATTGTCGCACCGGCTGACGTGGCGGCGCCCGATGCGGGTTCTGTCGCGGCAACGCGCTCGGCGGCTGCGTCAGCGCTAGCGGTTTTCGTACCGGCTCCGGCGTCTTTTTTCTCAAGAACCGAGCGGACATAGTCCAGCGTTTCCGGTGTCGTCGCGGCTGGCGCCATCGTCGGCTTTTCAGCGCTGGCGAGCGGCGTTACCTCGGACTTCATCGGGATACTGCGTGTTTCGGCAACGCTGACGCCTGGAACTTTGGGCTCCCCGGCTTCCTCAACTTCTTTCGTTGCATCGGCCATTTCAGATGGCGGCGGTGCTTCACCGGCGTCGGCAATAATCTTTTCAGCTTGCGGCGCGGGCTGCAGATCACCTGCAGCAGGTTCAACCGCCGCAACGGCCTGACCATCGGCAAAAGCAGTCTGCGTGTTTACAGGCTGTTCATCCGCGAGAAGATTTTCAATCGGCGCAGTTTCCTGCAATTCAGCCGAACGGATGCTGTTGAAAATGGTGCTGTCCTCGTTGGCGACATCCATGCCGCCGGGTTCGGTGGGCGCCTCGCGCAGCGGCGATGCATCAGCTGTAATCACCGGGATGCTGCCGTCCGGCGCATCGCTGTCGGGATAGCTGGCGATAATGATACCGGCGAAGGCAACGCCTGTAATCAGAAGGGCTGCGGTCGCAAACAACGGGCTGCGGAAACGGGCGGCCAGTTCAGGGCCGAATACGCGTTCCGTCAGGCTTTCTTCTTGAGAATGTCTTCTTGGAGGCACGGGTTGGTCAAAACTTTCGTAAGTATGCTGGAGGTAAGGGTTACGCTTAATCATTGGCCGAATCCTAATGTAGGAAAACAGGTTTAAATCCTAGAAAGAGTCGCCTGCCAATGCAAGTGCGCTTTAGCGGTGATCCCAGTAAATATCGAACATTTTCTCATGCTCACGGATGGCGTAGCGGTCGGTCATGCCTGCGATATAATCGGCAACAACCCGCGCCAGCGCCTTCTCATCCTGCAACCCGCCCGCCTCTTCAACGCGCTTTTGCCACGGATCCGGCAGCAATTTATAATTTTTCGTAAAAGCTGTGAATAAGTCGGTGACAATGCGCTCGACCTTCAGCCACAGCCTTTTCATCGTGTAATGACGGTACATGCGCTCGAACAGGAAATCACGGAGCGCATCGACCTTGTCTTTCATGTCATCGGAAAACGCGACGATCTGCTGCCCCGCCTTGCGGATATCGTCAGGGTTCTGCGGATTGATTTTCTGAAGGCGCTTGTTGGATTCAGCCAGCACATCCTCGACCATCGCGCCGATCATCTCGCGTACAGTTTCCTGCACGACATAATGCTCGGACAATTCACCGTGATTGCTGCGCACACGCTGCATCGCCTCGCGCAGCAACGGAATATCTTCCAGTTCTTCCAGCGTGAACATCCGCGCGCGCAAACCATCTTCGACATCGTGATTGTTGTAAGCGATATCGTCGGAAATCGCCGCCGCCTGTGCTTCCATCGATGCGTATGTTTTCAATTGCAGATCGGTTTTGGTTTGCAATTCACGCACCGCGATGTGCGGCTTGCCGGTGTACGGGCCATTATGTTTTACGACGCCCTCGAGCGTTTCCCATGTCAGGTTGAGACCGTTCCATTTCGGGTATTTACGCTCAAGCGTCGTCAGCACACGCAGCGACTGATCGTTGTGATCGAAGCCGCCATAAGGCTCCATGCATTTCGCAAGATATTCCTCGCCGATATGCGCGAACGGCGTGTGGCCGAGATCGTGCGCGAGGGCAATCGCTTCCGCTAAATCTTCATTCACCATCAGCGCCCGTGCCAGTGTGCGCGCGATCTGCGAAACTTCCAGAGTGTGTGTCAGGCGCGTGCGGTAATGATCACCCTCATGATAAACGAACACCTGCGTTTTATATTTCAGGCGGCGAAATGCGCTGGAATGGATGATGCGGTCGCGGTCGCGCTGAAAGGGCGTGCGGTAGCGGCTTTCCGGTTCATCATGAACGCGGCCCCTGCTCTGGTCCGGTCGGCACGCATACGAAGCCAGCGGCAGGGCGCAGTAATTATAGGAAGCTTGTTGGACGGGCTTGGCCATATGATTTTTTCACACTAGATGCTATAATAATATTATGACCATAACCGTTGATGACAGCGCCGTAAAGCGCATTGAAACCCTTCGAACCCTTCAGAAAAAGAACGGGCTGATGCTGCGCATCATCGTCGAAGGCGGCGGCTGCTCGGGCTTTCAATATAAACTAGAACTAACGGACGATGTGGGCTCGGGCGACGTTGAATTTGCCGATGTCATCGTCACCGATGAAATTTCCCTGCCCTATCTTGAAGGCTCGGTCGTGCGGTTTAACGAGGAACTGATCGGGTCGGAATTCGTGATCGAAAATCCCAATGCCTCGGGCGGCTGCGGCTGCGGCGCGTCGTTCGCCGTCTAGGAAAAACTTCCCCCCAATCAAAAAAACGCTTGCTCTAACGCGCTGGCAGGATTAAGCAAAATTATGGACGGTTCAGACAAGCAACTTTCTCTGTACGACCGATTGGGCGAGGAAGCCATTGAGCGTGCGGTTTACCTGTTTTACGACAAGGTTCTGGCTGATGACTGCGTCCGTCATTTTTTCAAAAATGTAAACACCGCCATCCTGGCGCAGCACCAGTACAATTTCCTTCTGACCGTGACCGGCGGTCCTGGCGCTTATACAGGACGCACATTGCGGGATGCCCACCGCAAACTGGTGCTCAAATACGGTCTGAACGATAGTCATTTCGACGTCATTGTTGAACTCCTGAAAAAAACCCTTGAGGAACTCGGCGTGGGATACAGCACCATCGAGGAATTAATAGCCGTGGTCGAAAGCGTCCGCGGTGAAGTACTCAACCGCTAAGATTTTTGCATGAAAATCGTTTCCTGGAACGTCAATTCGGTCAAATCACGGCTCGAACACGTCAAAAAATTCCTGGCTGAAACAAAGCCCGATATCCTCATGCTGCAGGAACTCAAAGGGCTGGAATTTCCCGCTGGTGAATTCGAAGCGCTGGGCTATAAAACCGACGCAGTCGTCCAGAAAGCCTATAACGGCGTCGCGATGATATCGAAAATCCCGTTCAAGATGATTCATAACAAACTGCCGGGCGACGATACCGATGAACACGCCCGCTATCTCGAAATCGAAACAGACAACCTGAGGGTGATAAATATTTACGCCCCCAACGGCAATCCGGTCGACACGGAGAAGTTTACTTACAAACTCGCATGGCTCGAACGGCTCAAAAACCATCTCCAAAAACTTCGTCTCGATAACATTCCCTTCGCCATCGGCGGCGACTTCAACGTCATCCCCGAAGAGAAAGATTGCTGGGACCCGAAAGTGTGGATACAGGACGCACTGTTTCGTATCGAATCCCGTCAGAAACTCAGGGCCATCCTTAATCTTGGACTGACAGACGCTTTCCGCGTTTTCAATTCTGCGCCCGGGCAATACACATTCTGGGATTATCAGGCCGGGTGCTGGCCACAGAACAAGGGTATCCGCATCGACCACTTCTTTCTCTCGCCGCAATTGACCGACCGGCTCGTTTCCTGCTCGATCGATCCCGGTCCCCGCAGCTGGGATAAACCTTCCGACCACACACCCGTCATGGTGGAGATAGCATGAGACATTTATCCCTCTTCTGCCTTGTGCTTCTGACCGCCTGCTCGGGAAAACCGGGCAATTATGAACCCTATCTCGAGGGCCGCAACGTCGGCCTCTCCACATCCGAAACGGTTCGCCACTGTCATGGTTATGGCTGCCAGCGCATCGACAACATCGCGTTCAGCAAAAAAGACTGGCGCGATGTGAATGCCATCTTCAGGCCCAAACCCAAAAACGCGGAAGCAGAACGCCAGCGCATCTCCAAAGCCATCGCCCTGTTTGAAAATAAAATCGGACCGCGCGCCGGTACACAAAACGACGTGCGCGGCACCTTCCGTGAAACCGGCGTTTTCCAGCTGGATTGCGTCGATGAAAGCACCAACACCACCACCTACCTGTCCCTGCTTGAAAAAAGTGGCCTGCTGAAATTCCACACGGTAAAAGGCCCGACAATGCGCTTCCCGATCATCCATGCTGGCCGCTGGCCGCACCAGACAGCCGTGATCGAGGAAACCAGCAGCAAAACCTTGTACGCGGTAGACTCGTGGTTCCGGGATAATGGCGCGCCCGCAGACATTATCAGCCTGAAAGAATGGAAACAGGGCTGGAAACCCGCGGACGTTCATGATTTACTTTAGGGGACTGAAATTACTGAATTCATCCATGGGGTCGATCATGCGCTTTTCCAAAAACATTGTTCTCGGGCTTGCCACACTGGGCGCCCTGGCCGCCTGTGAAGGCGCCGTGAAACCTTACCTTCGCGACGATGTCGCCGACCGCCTCGCGCACCCGGTCTGGATGGTCGAGCGGGAAATCCCGGCCGGCCCGTTTGCGCTGACCGCCTATGAACGCATGCATGAACGCCACGCGCCCGCCACGATTTACATCGAGGGCGATGGCGAACTCACCACCGATTTCCGCATGGATTCAAAAAACCCGACACCGCGTAATCCTGTGTCGCTCCATCTTGCCACCAAGGATAAATCTGAAAACGTTGCTTGGATCGCCCGCCCCTGCCAGTACTACGGCATTGCGAATTGCGGCGAAGCCTACTGGGGTAACGAGCGTTTCAGTCCTGAAGTGCTGAGCTCCTATAACCATGCGCTCGATGAAATCAAGAAACGCTGGGATATCGACGGCTTCCACCTCGTCGGCTTTGACGGCGGCGGCGCGGTCGCGACCATCCTCGCGGCGCAGCGCGGCGATGTCCTGAGCCTCCGCACTGTTGCAGGAACGCTGAACACGAACCTCTACGCCAGCGAAAACAAAATTGCACCGCTTGCTGGCTCGCTCAACCCCATCGACTTCGCACCTGAACTCGCCGACGTCCCGCAGACACATTACATCGGCGGTCAGGACAAGGTGATTTCACCGGCACTGCTGCATAGCTACCTGCAGGCGGTTGGAGATTCCAACTGCGTGCAGTACCGCTTCATCCAGGAAGCCGAGCATGATCAGGGCTGGGTCGAGAAATGGCCGGAATTCCTGGCCGACAAGCCGCGCTGCGAAGGCCCGGTTGAGCCTGTGGAATTCGTGCCAGAGCCCGAACCCTTCGTCATCCAGCCGGAAACGCCGGACAAGAAATAACGGCTACGTTTAAGACAACAAAAAAACCCTCCGCATTACACGGAGGGTTTTTTATTTAATCACACAAATTAGCAACCGCAGCTGCCGCCTTGTTTTTCAGGATTCTTCTTGTTGGGATCCATTTTGTCCTGACGGTTCGGGTCCTGCTCAGGCTTCGGATTTTGAGTGTTGTTTTGCATTTTAAATGCTCCTTCTTCGATTGGACCTAACCAACGGAACAGGGAGATCATGGTTCCATAAAATAAGGGGAGATGGTGCTGCCGAGAAGGATTGAACTTCCGACCTCCCCCTTACCAAGGGGGTGCTCTACCACTGAGCTACGGCAGCATGAGAAGGCATATAAATACAGCCCCCGTGCTTAAACAGCTTTAGCTATTGTGTCAATTTGAGAAACTTGCGCAGTTTCTTATTTTATGTAAAGAATCAAAGAAAAAACAGGGGCATTGAACATGGGACAGTCAATACATCAAACACAAGTCTTGGTCGTCGAGGATCATCCTATAATGCGAAAGGCGCTCTCTAAGCTTTTTCATGAACACGGTTTCCCCCAGGTAGATGCCGTCGAAAATTTCGACAAAGCAGTTAAAAGAATGGCAAAGGGAGATGTTGGCCTTCTCGTCACCGACACACGCCTGCCGTTTGGCATGACGGGAATCCAGCTAACGGAAACAGTTAGATCGGACGATAGCCTCCCCTCACAGCCCGTCATCATCGGCATCTCTAGCGATAAAAGCCCAGGCCTGGCTTCGGCTTACGAACATGCCAGAGCGGACCTGTTTTTACCCAAGGATCAGGCGCTAGACCTGCCGGAAGTGGCAGAAAAGCTTCTGATTCAAAGATTTAAAAATCCTCCCGCTTCACACTCCCCATCCTGAAAAAGCTTGCGAAATTCATTATATTTATGTAAATTAATGCCATGCTGAATAAAGACTCAAAAATATTGATCGTCGACGACAGCCAATCCGTGCGCGGTATGGTTACTCAGTTTTTTGCCAAAAAAATGGGCATTCCTGAAAATAATTTAGTAGAGGCAGAGAATGGAGCGCTCGGTTTTGAAGAAATGACAAAACAAAGATTCGATTTCGTTTTCTCCGATATTGAGATGCCCCTCGTGAATGGTTTTGAACTTACCGAAAAAATCCGCGGTCATAAGCCGTTCTGCACCATGCCTGTTCTTATCGCATCCGCAACTGACTACACGGATGAAGAGGTGCGGGCTAAGGGCGTCGATGCTTTTTGCTCAAAGAACGGCATCTACAAAAACCTGAGCGTAGCTATTGAGCGCGCTATTGATCACGCAAAAAAACATGCAGTTGAACGTCTCGCGACCACTCCTGAAGTGACGGAAGTCGCTGCCGAGACCCCCGGCATGCCTTCCCCGTAAACTAATCCTCAATTCTCCCAGATAAAGCTTGCTTTTTTCTTTAGTTTTATGTAAAAACAAATCATGCAAATACAAGATTTAAAAATGGTCCTTGTTGACGACCGCTCCGATATTCGCCAGTTGTTGGCGAAAATATTTACAAACTTCGGCATGCTCGAGGAGAATATCCGTGAGGCAGAAAACGGCGCAAAAGCCCTTGAGCTTCTTAAACAGGAAGATGCCCACCTCGTCTGGAGCGATATCGAGATGCCCATAATGGACGGACTGGAATTGACAAAGGCTATTCGCCAAGAAGAAGAATACAGTGGCAAATACACCGTGATTGTCCTCAACTCCGGTAAAGACTTTCACGAAGCAGCCATTAAAGCCGACGCTAACTGCTTCCTGCTAAAGCGTATCGATATAAAGTTAATAGAAGACACAATTAATACCGTTTTAATGTGTGTTAAACCGCTTACTCCTCCACCCGCTTCAGCGCATGACGTCCCGGAAGCCCACCCCTAATCCTGTTGATAGTTTCCATTTGCCTGCCCCAAAACCCGCCTAAATTTTCTATAGTTGAGTCCCTACGAAAGCCCTAGAATATGCCTGCAGACGACAGGAAAAAACTGAAACAGGACAAGCGCGCCGCGGCCTTGCGCGATAACTTACGCCGCCGCAAGCAACAGGCAAAAACGCGCGACAGGAAAACGGACGATGGAAGCAGTGAAAGAAAAGAATAACCCGCGCACGATGCAGGACCTGGCCATGCTGCCGGGCCTTCTCGCCGACCACCAGATCAGGCACCTCGCCCAAACCCAGGACATGATCGAGCCCTTCGTCGAAAAGCAGACCAAGGAAGGCGTAATTTCATATGGCCTTTCCTCGTTCGGCTACGACGCACGCGCTGCAAAGGAATTCAAGATTTTCACCAACGTCGACAACGCGATGGTCGACCCGAAAGATTTCTCGCACCAGAGCTTCGTCGATAGAACAACGGACGTCTGCGTCATTCCGCCGAACAGCTTTGCGCTCACACACACGGTCGAATATTTCCGCATCCCGAAAGACGTGCTCGTCATCTGCCTCGGCAAAAGCACCTATGCCCGCTGCGGCCTGATCGTCAACGTCACGCCGCTCGAGCCCGGCTGGGAAGGACACGTAACACTCGAAATCTCAAACACCACCCCCCTGCCCGCCAAGGTCTACGCCAACGAAGGCGTCGCCCAGTTCCTGTTCTTCAAGGGGAGCAGCGCCTGCGAGGTCAGCTATGCCGATCGCAAGGGCAAATATATGGGCCAGCGGGGCGTAACCCTGCCGAAACTCTAAAGATTCCGCCCATTTAGCCTATCCTCCTAAAAAATCTCGCTTTTTTCGGGGGAAAAGGAGTATAACACTCCGTCCTGAACGTGAGACGTTATGAAGACCAATTTAAAGACAGTCGAAGCCCTCGAAACTTTTGCCGCGGAAGCGCCAAAGGAAAGCGGCCTCGACAAAATCAAGATTATCGGCGGCCACAAACTCAACGGCACCATACCCGTCAGCGGCGCGAAAAATGCTGCGCTGAAACTGATGTGCGCATCGCTCCTCAGCGAAGAAACACTTTTCCTGACCAACGCACCTAACGCCCTGCGCGACATTCAATCTCAGACAGATTTGCTGCAGCATCTCGGATGCGTTGTGCAACGTGAAGATGGCCGCATGGCAATCAACGCGAAGAATATCACCAGCCAGACTGCGCCTTACGATCTCGTCCGCAAGATGCGCACAAGCATCCTCGTGCTCGGCCCCCTGCTCGCGCGTTTCGGCGAAGCCACTGTTTCATTACCCGGCGGCTGCGCGATCGGCACACGCCCTGTTGATCTTCATATTCACGCACTGGAAGCGCTCGGTGCGCAGATTACGCTTGAAAACGGTTATATCCACGCGAAAGTACCGGGCAGACGCCTCACAGGCGCAAAAATCCTCTTCCCGAAAGTCTCGATGGGCGCGACGGAAAATGCACTTATGGCCGCGACACTGGCCGACGGTGAAACGGTTATTTCGAACGCCTCGCGCGAGCCGGAAATCGTTGATCTTGGCGAATGCCTGGTCAAAATGGGCGCAAAAATCGAAGGCCTCGGCACACCAACGATAACAATTCAGGGTGTTGAAAAACTCGGCAGCGCGCAGCATTCAATCCTTCCCGACCGCATCGAAACCGGCACTTATATGATTGCCGTCGCCCTAACGGGCGGCACCGTGCGCCTCAAAAACGCACGCGCTGATCTTCTCACCGCCCTTATCGGCCCGCTGCAGAAAGCCGGCGTAAAAATCGAACAGGAAGACACCGACATCATCGTCTCGCGCAACGGCACACCATTACGCGGCACTGACATTATGACGGAACCGTTCCCCGGTTTCCCGACCGACCTGCAGGCGCAGTTCATGACGATGCTAACCTTGTGCGATGGCGCAGGCCTCGTCACCGAAACCATTTTCGAAAACCGCTTCATGCACGTACCAGAGCTTTGCCGCATGGGCGCCAACATAACCGTGCACGGCAACTCTGCGATTATTCGCGGTGTACCAAAGCTAACGGGCGCCGAAGTCATGGCGACAGACCTCCGCGCTTCCGTCGCGCTTGTTCTCGCGGGTCTCGTTGCCGAAGGCGAAACCACGATCAACCGCATTTATCACCTCGAGCGCGGCTACGAAAACCTCGTTGAGAAACTTTCTGCGTGTGGCGCTCATATTCAACGCGCACACGCTTAATTCGTCATGGCCGCAACACCAAAATTCATACTCGCCGTGCCCAAGGGCCGGATTTTGAAAGAGCTGAAACCGCTCATGAAAAAAGCGGGCATCACGGCTGACCCTGATTTTTATGATGAAGACAGCCGCGCCCTCCGCTTCAGGACAAGCAATCCATCGCTCGATCTCATCCGCGTCCGCGCCTTCGATGTCGCAACATTCGTGGCCTATGGAGCGGCCCATATGGGCATCGCAGGCTCGGATGTTCTCGAGGAATTCAATTACTCCGAAATTTATGCGCCGGTGAATTTAGGCATTGGCCACTGCCGCCTTTCGGTCGCCGCCCCCGCCAACGACACAGAGGCCCGCACGGCGGCACGCAGCCACATCCGCATCGCCACCAAATACCCGCAGCTCACCCGCCGCCACTTCGCCGAACAGGGCATCCAGGCCGAATGCATCAAGCTGAACGGCGCCATGGAAATCGCCCCGGCCCTCGATCTCGCACCTTATATCGTGGACCTCGTTTCCACCGGGGGCACATTGAAAGCCAATGGCCTGCGCGAAACTGAAACCATATTGCAGGTGTCCTCAAGGCTGGTCGTCAACCGCACGGCGATAAAAACCGAGCCCGAAGCCCTTGGCGAATGGGTCGAGAATTTCAGGAAAGCGACTGCTTAACCAATTATCCCCGTTGCATTTTTTAATCCGGGGAGTATAACAAGTGGGCTTTTAACAACTTATAGGGGCCTATGCCTAAAGAGGATCTAATAGAAATGAAGGGCGTTGTTTCGGAAGTTCTTCCGAACGCCATGTTTCGCGTCACGCTGGAAAACAACCACGTGATCCTCGCCCACACTGCGGGCAAAATGCGCAAGAATCGTATCCGCGTCCTGCAGGGAGACTCTGTCGTCGTCGAGATGACCCCGTACGATCTCTCCAAGGGCCGCATTATTTTCCGTGAAAAATAATTTAATACTCGCCTCGGCATCACCCCGCCGCACGGACCTTCTGAAACAGGTCCATATTATTCCTGATAAAATCATCGCTGCTGAAATAGACGAAACGCCCCTTAAAGGCGAAGCACCGCGCGATCTGGCCATGCGCCTTGCCGCAGCAAAAGCCGAAGCCGTGCACAAAAAAAATCCCGTCTCATTTATTCTTGCCGCAGATACAGTCGTCGCCTGCGGTCGCAGAATTCTTCCCAAGGCCGAAAATGAAAAAGAAGCACGGGAATGCTTACAGCTTCTCTCGGGCCGCCGCCACCATGTACTAGGCGGCATCGCGCTGATCACGCCGCACGGAAAATTGCTGCAAAAACTTTCCGATACGGTCGTACAATTCAAAACGTTGACGCGCGAAGAAATCGAAACATACATCATCAGCAAGGAATGGCAGGGCAAGGCTGGCGGCTATGCCATACAGGGCCTTGCTAGCGCTTTCATAAAATCCATTCGCGGGTCGTATTCGAACGTTGTCGGGCTATCTGTGTATGATACAGTGAAACTTCTGGGCGGCGCGGGCTATTCTGCGTCCGCTAAAAACTAAGAGGCAGCGTGGATATTCTTATCGAGGAAATCAGGGGAAGTGTTTGCGTCGCCGCGACGCAAGGCAACCGCCTGCAAGGCCTCGAGATCGACCCGATAGCCGAAGAAGTGCGCTGGGGCTCCATCTACCTGGCGAAAGTCAAAACCATTGACGCGGCGCTGGACGCAGTATTCCTCGATCTCGACGGCAAGAACACCGGCATCCTTTACAACAGTGATGTGCGCACGCGCAGCAAGGATGGCAAGGTTACCAAGGGCGGCGCAACCGCTATAGGTAAACGCTTCAAAGCAGGCTCGATGGTCGCCGTGCAAGCCAAAAGCGCTTATCTCCCCCGCTCCGACGGCGAATATCTTTCCGGCGAAAACAAAATCGCCCATATGAGCATGGATATCACGCTGCCCGGTCGTTACCTGATTTACGGCACGATGATGGACGGCAACCGGATCTCGGCGCGCATCCGCGATAAAAAACTGCGCAAGACGCTCGAGAAAATGCTCAGCGATATGGACAACACGCGCGGCTGCATCCTTCGCGCTGCCGCCGCCAACACGCAGACGGAAATCCTCCAGCGCGAGGGACAAATTCTTCAGGGCGCATGGAAAGACATGCAGGAACATCTCAAGGGAAAAGAACCCAAACTGGTCGCACTCGGCCCCGATGCCATCCAGCGCTCCTTAAGCGATCAGGCCGGGCAACTCATCGACCGCATCGAAGTTGTGACATTGGAGCATCTCAATCAGGCCGAGGAATGGTGCTCGATTTTCGCGCCCGATCTCGTCACTAAAATCACGCCAATTGAGATGGAGGACGCCGATCAGGATCTCGCGCTGTTTTACTACCGCGACCTGATGGGCCAGATCGAGGATTTGTTTCAGCCTTATGCCGTGCTGGAAGGCGGCGGTAACATCATCACGCAGAGCATGGCCGCGCTCACCGCCGTCGATGTGAACAAGGGCGCGGACAAAAGATCGCTGCTCGCGGTGAATGTCGAAGCTGCGGAGGAAATCGCGCGGCAGATTCGTCTTCGCAATTTCGGCGGCATCATCGTCATCGATTTTTTGAAATTCCACGGCAAGAAAGAAGAAACCGAAGTGCTCAAAGCCCTTGAAAGGGCTGTGGGCCAGGATCCCTGCACGGTCCAGATTCACGGGAAAACAGCCCTCGGCCTCGTGGAACTGACCCGGAAACGCCGCACGCCCCCGCTGCAGGAGCGATTCGAAGGCGGTTTTGGGGCCTAACCCCTTGCATTTCCACTACCCATAACCTAAAACCTAACCCCGGAAGCCCAGGTAGCTCAGTGGTAGAGCAGTGGATTGAAAATCCACGTGTCGGCAGTTCAATCCTGCCCCTGGGCACCATCTTTTAAAGTTCAGGTAGGCGCAAAACCAGACACGCCCATCATATCAGCAAGCCCTCCCGAAGAAGTAAAACCTAACATACTGCCTATTTTTGCCATGAACGCCATGCCGGTTGGGTCAAGATGCATCCACGCATTCAGAACAACCTCCGCAGCCAACGCCGCAACGCTAAATACTGCGCTTAAACTGAATAGCTTGCTTGTATCAGCCATAATCACCCTCTACCTGTTAATGAGAATTATTCTCAGTTGACATCTTTGTTGCAAGTGATTATCAAAGTCAAGAGTGATTGAGAACAATTCTCAAATGGTATTAAAGATACAAAAGAGGGTTTGATGCGGGGGACATTTTCTAAAGCGGCAGCAACAACAGTGCTAGGCCTTGTGCTTATATTCTCCGGTGAATCGAAAGCACAAACGCCATTGCAGTCCAGTAAAATTCAACCCGTTAATCCGAATCTGCGATATGTCGATTCTGAAATATCGTACAACCTTGAACCTGGCAGAAGAACCATTACAATTGATTGCGATACAATCCCTGCATTCATGGATTTACAGACGCGTAAGCCAGCGCTCTTGGCGCGGATCGCCTTCGCCGCACAATTTGATATTTTACCGGATTACAAGCTTCTAAAAAAATTCAATACGATGAGCAAAGTCGAGCAGAACGAAGCGCTCGCGATCATGAATCATGAAACAGCGGGCGTTCTTAAATCCATGTTGAATATGGACGAAAAAACACAAGATGCTTTTTATAGAGCAAGAACGGAAATGAGTTTAGTCACGCCGGATCTAAAGCCCTTCAATAAATCACAGATAACGCATGCCATTGGGTTTCACGGCGTTGCCGAGGAAGATTTCAAGAAAAGCGCCCTTCTTTGCAAAGCCTATTACGGCCTTCAGTAAATTTTTGGATCTAAATAATGGCTGCGGCATCCCCCCGGATCATTCACAAGCTTGGACTGGCCGGAAATTTCATGGTCGATCAGTTTTTGCACGACGCTGCAAAAACACATGGCCTGCAGATTTATCACACGGGCGGCAACCATTATGAGCTGCGTCATCAAAACCCTGACTTTAATGTTAAAAACATTTGTCCTGCCGGGGCTGGTTACAAACACGGCCCCCTTACCCTTTCCCAATTAAAAACCACGCTTGAATTTTTGCACCAGCCTCTGCGCGTTTCTGCAGGGCGCGTAACGCACACAGAAAATTTAAGCCGTGCAGACCGCAAACAACTTTTGCAACAAAACCGTGAAATGCTGCATCAATTTTTACGCTTTGCAACGACGGGCTCGGTCCAGCTCACGACGGATCAAAAAATTATCCATACCGGCCCCGAATGCCATGCCGAAGCCGGTGAAAAAATGCAGGATTTCGATGCCTGGCGCGAGCAGATGGAATTGGGCAATCCGGATCGTGTCAAAACCGCCGTGCCGGGGACAGGGTTTGACGCCGAACGCGGATTTTATCTGCTCGTAGATGACACGCTGCGTCAGAATGCCCAAGGCAATACCGCCGAATTGAGGGACACATTCTGGTCACTCTTGTCAGACGCCAAAAAACAACCCGTTTCTATGACGGAAAAGACTGTTTATCTCACCGCCGCAGAACTTGAAACACTGGCGGGCAAAATTATCCATCACCCGCACATGAAATCCTTGCTGCGCAACGTCGAACAGGACGAAATGCAGCAGGCCGCAAAACACCGGATCGATCTGGATGAACAGCAGCGCCAGACCATTGCGCATGAACTGGATGCCGTTGCGGGACATAATACGCTGAAAAATGAACTTGAAAATATTTTGAAGTCCACAACGGCGCTATCGCCCCTCATTAATTCGGCTGCTGTTAAAAATGCATGGAATAAATTTCACTGGACTAAAGAAGGTAATTGCCCGTTCGTCAAAATTTCCAGGGAAATGCATGTGCTGGAAGAACGCCTGCGCATGGAACTGGAACGCCCGGACTTTACGCAGGAACGTCTCTCTGCCGTGCAAACAGAATTTGCATCACTGACCAGTTTCGTCAGGCTGGCAGCAAAAGAAATGGGCTTCGAAAATATGGAAGCCGCGATGCGCCAGGATCCGGGCAGCGTTTATGTCGCGGAAAAATTCCTCAGCCCCCATCACCAGAGAGGTTTGGCGCTGATCAGGCAGGGGATGGAGCAGGAAGCAGCATCGCCGTTAAAGGAACTTACTAACGGTCTATGGGCCTCCCTGAAAACAGTCGTTTCGGACGTATATAATTTTACGACAACCAACGATTCACGCTTGCGTGCTATAGCTCTGATGACAGCCATGTATATGGCCGCAATTCCTCTTTATAATAACCCGGCTTTCATGGAAAAAATGCCTGCCTTTATGGGCGGCGGCAAACCGACGGCTGCCGTGCAGCAACCAACTCAACAACCGTCACTCTCACCCGAATTGCAGCAGGCGATTGAAGAGCATCTCAAAAACAATCAGCAGGCACCGCTTCCAACCGCTCTTCGACATGAGGTCGAACAACACATGCAAAAGCAAACAGTGTCGGAAGAAATTGTGTCGGCCAGCTTTGAAGGTTTTAGCTTGGATGGCGAAGATCTGAAAACAACCGTTGCCGTTCCGAAAAGTGACCTTCAATCAAAAATCCTACCAGCCAACGATTCCACGCCGATGTTCTGCCACCCGCATATGGGGAAAACGACGGTTCTGCATTGTTACTTCAATGATAAAATTAAAAATTTCATGACGGGCACAGTTGACACGGTCGACCAGATAGCCGATCGCATTTTTATGGCAGCAAACATCATTCGCGAACCGCAATCGGCCTTCTCGCAATTTTCGCAAGGCGCGCGCGAAGTAATCGGCCCCACCGCCAATTTCTGGATGTATTTCAACCTGATTCAGCTGATGGCGCATATTCCTTTTTTCGCGATGATGGGCGCTCGCGGCGCGCGCCACGGCATTCATGCCTACGGCGGCACAAAAAATCTGTTCGGCGAATTCGCCGATCCGTTCTGGACGCTGTTGAAATACCGCCCCCTCGTGGCTCCCGGGGCTTTGGGCACGGCTGCTGCCGCCGCCACAAACGATGCCGGTATCACGGCCATCATACTATCCACCCTCGCTGCGGGAGCAATTGGCAATAAACTCTGGCAGCGCTCTCCCGGCACAAAGGATGACTTGAAACTCCAGGCCAATGATATTGAGGCCCTTCAAACATTGCTGGAAGAACAATTAACGCAGCACCCCGGTGGAACCGCATTCAGCACGCGTATCGCCGGGGTCAAACACCAATTCACATTGAGCGCGCATAATCTACACTCGACTCTGAAAGAGCTTTCGCGGTTTGCACATGCAATTAATCACGCCTCAAACCAGATCGGCATTGATAACAAATATTATCAGGAATTTTTGAACGGAAGCATCGCCGCAGTTGCACAGGCATTCACGCAATTCAGCCACGACAATGACGCCAAGACCCTGCAAACAACGTTAAACGGATCGCTCGCAGATATTCTGGGGGCGCAAACAAGGCATACCGAAACAACGCCGATTTATAAAACGCTGTTTAATCAAAACGCCGATGCACACACACTTAACCTGCTCACACGTCATGGCAATACAAAACATGCTGCCATGAAACGCCAGGAACGCATGGCCCGTTATTTTGAACGCTTTGCCCGCCCCGAGCAAACCGGAATCTTCGCCAGACTGGAAGATCGTGCGAAATCGGGCATCGTTTTAGGCAGCAATGCATTGTGGCACAGCATTGTTCGCGCTTCGCGTGAGACACAAGCCGCCTATGAAAGTATTCCCAATAAAAAGCTTGTGATCGGAAGCGCGGCCACCGGAACAGCCGCCATTATCGGGATCGATCTATCCGGCCAGGCACAAGAACTTTTTAATCCGGATACCGCCCACTTGGTGGATATGGCTGCACGCTCACTGGGCTGGGGATATGGAATCAACGGCACCACTGGCACATTCGGCACTTACAACATATATGATGACACGATTTTGACAGATACTATGGGCGGCTTGACGGCTTTGACAGCCGGCGTGGGCGCTTACTATGGCCTGAAACCTTTAGCTGCCTATAGCCGCGAAAAAAGCAGGGAATTAAACAGTTTAATTCTTTAAAATTTATTCCGCACTCGCGAGCTTCAATTTTTCCGGCAGCGTTTCAATACCGCAGGTAAAACCGCCCTGAGCGATAATTTTACAGCGCTCCATCGCCTGCTTCATCGTATCGCCCGGGATAATAACGCGTAACGTGTGCTTGCCTGTTTTAGCTGCAGCCTCGCTGGCCGTCACAGGAACGAGTGGCACCGCCCCGCCGATGGCATCCGCATACTGCATCTTGAGCCTGTACCATGTCAGCCCCATCAACAGGCGCGAATTGAATGAACCGAGATTGATAAACACGGCCCCCGACTTCACGAGCGCAGCATTCGACGGCGCATGTTCGGGGATTTCCGCCAGTATTTTGGTCGCTATATCTTGCCCCGGCACGACATAAATATCATGACCGTAAATCATCGTGCCGTCATAACCGATCACGATTTTATCCGCGCTCTCAGGCCGCACGAACTTATCGGCCGCAGCATCGTCGCTATTGATGACCAGCGTGTATTCGCCGGGGGGGACTTTGCTGAAAAGATAATAACCGTCCGGCCCGGTCACAGATGAATCCCGAACCTTGCCGCTTTCGTCGTAAAGTCTGATCCGCACCCCGCGCAAAGGCTCAGTGCCCCCGCCGGATTTCATATATAGCGTTCCATCCATCTCGCCGGCGAGATGGACCGGAAACTCGATTTCGGAAACATGGCCTACGCGCGGTATAACAGATACGCTTTCGGAGCCCGGAATCCAGAAAGGATCGGCCAGCGAATTAGGGTCAAGCACAATATCCGTTTGCAGCAACTCCGGCATGCTAGGGAAAAAGGCATAACCTTCGGCATCGGTTTTCTGCCTGCCGCCGCTTTGCAGAGAGGCGACCATGGCATCGGGAATCGGCGTATCGCCTTCGTCGAATTCTCTATCGCCATTTTTGTCTAGAAACACAAAAGCCGTCAAACCGCCCATACTGGCCAAGGGGCGGCTAAGCATGCGTATCGTTTCCTTGTGTGGGTCGCGGGCCAAACCAAAATGCGTGTTCAGAGTCGCAGTCAGGTCCTTGTCCGTGTTGTACGTCACGCCCGGCGAAATCCGCGCGAATTTCGCATCCCAGTTGACTTGAGCAGACGCCTCGGTCAGCTTGGTGTTGATATCGCGGCTGACGCCCACCTGCAGATCGAGATTTTTGGTCAGGTCCCGGTTTAAGCTGGCCGCGATGCTTTGCAGGTCGCTGTCGGGCTGGAACTGATAGTTGGCGCCGAAGCGCAGCCGGTTTCGCCCCAATGTGCCGAAAAAGGCTGTCGCGCCATGCAGCGCGTTTTCCTCCGCCCGGCTGCTCATTTGATATTCGAACTGCTGGTTGAACCCGATCCGCCCCCAAGTCGTGTTGAAGCCTGCACCAACATCGCTGCTGTTCTCCCCTGCGGAATCGAGCGAGTATCCTAGATTGAGGTTGTAACGAGGTCTTTTTCCGATAAAGCCGGGCAAAGGACCTGTCAGGCCAAAACGGTTGCTGAAGATTTCGGCGATATCCCCCTCGGCCCTCGCCCCGTATTCCTCCGTCGCCCAGTTGGTTTCGTTACGCAGGCGGTGTCCTCTGAATTCCCGGCGTGCAACCAGTTCCGCCGCCATTTCAGAATTGGTATCAACAGCGCCACTGAGATTGAACAAAGTCTGCACAATACTGGTAGAAAGCCCCGCCTGCGCCGAACCTTTCTGCGCGCCGTTCACCTCTCCTGACTCCATTCCCAGGGCCAGCACGCTTTTGTCGCCGACTGGGGTCTCATAGACTCCGGCCACGTGAACGCCATTATTCTCTTCATCCTCGGGGCCGCGCGAATATGTATGGGCATTCTGGCGGGTCACAGAAACAGCATAGGCGCTGCCGTCTTCCGCAAGCCTGTCCGGATCGACAGGAACATAGAGCTCTTCCTCGCGGACCTCACCCTGAGGACCGTAGAGCACAACCTTGAAATTGTTATCGCTGCTGAACAGGTCGACGTCCTCGAACCTGTAGGTTCCGTCATCGCCGACTTTCTGAAAGCTCAATAGTTGATTGTCCCGATAAAGCTCGGCGTCCCAGTTGGGGAAGGCGATGCCGGTGATCGTTGTCGACGGACTGAAAAAATTACGGATCGGCAGGGCATTAGTCGCATAGATGCCCAGGCCAGTTTGCCCACTCTGATCCAGGAGGGGCATACTCACCGTATTGATGTCTCCCACTTCGTACAACCGCGCCCTGAGCGGACCGAGCAGTTCCGGCTCCATTGATTTGCGCTGGTAATTGACCCCCAGGCTGGACAACAGTTCCTTATCGTCCAGAAGAGCCTGGGTTCTGAGCGTGCCGCCGGCGAAATCACCCGCGGTAACAATCGAAGCATTGTTCGTGAACTGCGCGTCGCGACCGATTTGCCCATCTTTTTTATAGGTACTGCGCGTTGAAACATCGACAAAAGGTATATCGGCCACAGGCGGAGCCTCGGCCATCAAGGGCAGCTTGGCGGGGCCAAAGCCCTTGCCAGGAAGTTGCTGTTTTCTTCGCGTGATCCGCTCCAGAATCGGCAAGGGTACCGGTGTTTTGACGATGAGGGAGAGGCCGGCGATGTTCAGGTCGATGGTAAAGCCAAGCCAGGTTGCGATTTCCTCCGCCGGAACGAAAATATCGTTCTCTATCACCGAAACGTGCGAGGAAAACGCAAAGGCGCCGTTGTCGGTTTTTGCCGAGCGATTCGCGATATCGAGATCAAAAATTTTATTCTCACGAATATACCAGCCTGTCGCCTTTCCGGCAGCAGGATTAACCGTGATCGGCAGTTCCAGGGAGTTGGCAAAATCCCGAAGCGATAGGACGACCTTACCCTGCCGAACTATACCCAGCAGCGGATTGGTCAGAGTAACCCCGCCTTCCAGCACGACCTTGAAGAGCAATTCCTCGCCTTCGGCCATGCGGGCGATCATGTCCTCCTTCGTGGGGGCCGATTCTCCCATCGCCTGATCGGCGGTGACAAAACCTTTCGAAACCCTGCGCACAAAATCTTTCGCCAGCCCTATCAGAGCGGCCCTGGGGATGGTTTTTTCCTTAAGTTTTTCTCCTGCGTCACGCGCAGGAGAAATTTCCTGCGCATGGACAGAACAAAACACCGCGGAAACGGCGACAAACCAGAGTGTCAAAATCAAAGCGCGGCGCATGTATATCTTTGTGGATAAGAATAGGAAAAGACCGGAAATCCGGTCTTTCATGATACATCGCATTTGGCTCAAATAAAATGCCGGCCTGTTAAAAATGATTAAAAATCATCGCCGTGCAAGTCCGTGATGTTAAAGGAAGATTTTTCTGTGGGCGATAGTTAACATATTATTATAAAAGTATTTTTAACCATGATTTAAGGTTTTTAGTGTGATATATAGAGAGGGAAGCTGGATTTGGATTTCGGCGCACTTTCTGAGAAGAACTCGAACAAAAAGCGCGCTGGACTGGCTTATATCAGATAAAGGTAAAGGAGAAACCTTATGACACTGAGAAGTAAACTTCTTTCAAGCGCGGCTATTCTGGGGATGGCATCTTTGCCGGCCGTGGCTTTCGCAGCAGACAACGCCAACGTCAATGCATCTATTACGACAAGCGCAGGGATCACAGCAGCAAATGTTGCCAATATTGGCTTCGGCAACTGGCTGGTCGGTATCGCCTCCGGTGACACACCCACAATCACCCTCGGTCCGACGAGCGGCGGCTTTACAACCGGTGCGCTCGGCACCTCCCAGCTTATCAATCTGGACGGTGATACGGCCGGAACAATCGGACAAGTTACAGTGACCCTGCCGGCAGGCGCCGACGGCGTTGTTTTGCAGATGACGCGCAGTGCGATCACGAATTTTAGTGATGGCGGACTTGCCCTGACAGCCGTGAGCTACGATACGGACGATATCGCCCCTGCGGTCCTGGCTCAGGCTACGCCTGTTGACGTCACCGTGGAATCCGGCGGTGTAGCCGAGCCTGTTACCTTCGGCGCCACGATCACGGCCGATGCGACACCGGCAGACGCGACACATAGCGCGTCGTTTAACGTATCGTTCAGCTATTAAAAACACTCCATATAACGAATAGAAAAAAGCGCCCTTAAGGCGCTTTTTGTTTTATCCTGCTACGGCATGACGATGCCCTAAGGACATAATGCGACTATGGCCCAAAAGAACGTTTCAGCGATTGCCGGTCGAGAACATGACCTGTTCAATCAGGCCCTGCAATTTCACCGATCCGGCCAAATACCGGAAGCCGAAAAACTTTACAGACAGATATTGTCCCTCAACCCGCGCTATGCACGCGCGCTGCATATGCTGGGCATTATCGCCCTGGATTTCAAGCATCCGGATCATGCCGAAGACCTTGTCCGGAAGGCCCTGGCCGAAGAAAGCACGCCTGCTTTCCACCACACGCTCGGGAACATACTGAACGCGCGCGGCAGGCTCGACGAGGCGATCGCTCACTATAAGAAAGCGCTGGAGAAGGCGCCCGACACGCCGGATTTCCTGAACAATCTTGGTGCGACTCTCATCGCTCTTTGCCGTTATGACGAGGCGCTTCCCCTATTTCAGAAGATTCTTGAAAAAGATCCGAAGAGCTTCAACGCGCTCAGCAATATAGGCGCGGCCCTACAAAACAGGAAACAGTACGAGGAAGCGCTTGAATATTACGCTCAGGCGATCACTGTAAAACCTGATGCCTTCAATGTGCGTTACAATGTGGCGCAGATATTCAAATCCCTGGGTAGACAAGCCGAAGCCCTGGCCGGTTATGAACAGGTGCTCGAACTCAAGCCGGATCATACCAACGCGCTGCTGAACGCGGCGCATATCCTACGCGTGCAAAACAGATTTGACGAAGCGATGGATTATTTCTCGAAAATCCCCACCCTCGACGCCGATGAGGAAACCCGCGCGAACGCCCATGCGAATAGGGGCCAGATCCTGCATCGCAAGGGAAATTGTGAAGAAGCGATCCGGGAGTACAAGCGCGCGCTTGAGTTTCTGCCGGACGCGGCGGAAATCCTGAGCAATCTGGGGGTCAGCTACAACGCCGTCGGCCAATACGAGGAAGCACTGGAATGTTATGAGAAATCCCTCGTGCTGCAACCCGGCACAGACGAGACCTATAACAATATCAGCGGCACTCTCAAAAATCTGGGCCGGCTGGAAGAATCGATGGCCTGTTGCCGGAAAGCCATGGAACTCGCTCCTCATAAATCATGGATTTACAGCAATCTTCTGCTGGCGATGATTTATTCGGCTGAAGTGACGCCAGAGGATCTGCTTGCTGAAACACAGAAATTTGATGAAAAACACGCCAGGCCGGCCCTGCGCACAAGAGAACTCGTGCGCGACCCCGAGCCCGACCGCAAGCTGAATATTGGCTATGTCACAGCCGATTTCTGCAAACATCCTGTCAATTATTTCTTCGAGCCGCTGCTGAGCCTTCATGATCATGCGCAATTCGAAATCTACGCTTACGCAAACCTGGAGCGTGAGGATGAAATTACGGAGCGGCTCAGGAAAAAATTCGATCACTGGCACGATATCGCCTTCATGGATGACGACGCCGTGGCGGACCTGATCGAAAAGGACAGGATCGATATCCTGATGGATATTTCTGGCCATACGCGGGGCAATCGCTTGATGGTTTTCGCGCGCAAGCCCGCCCCCGTCCAGGTCACATGGCTTGCTTACCCGGCCACCACGGGCATGCAGGCGATGGATTACAGGATTACAGATTCTTATGCCGAGCCGCCCGGCATGACCGAGCAGTACAACGTGGAGAAGCTCTGGCGCCTGCCGGAAATTTTCTGCTGCTACCAGGCGCATGAAAACAGCCCGCCAGTGACCGGCTACCCTCTCTTCGAGGATAACGGCTATATCACATTCGGCTGCTTCAACAATTTCGCCAAGGTGACTGATCCCGTCCTCGAGACATGGGGAAAAATCATGGCGCAGGTGCCGGGTTCCCGGCTGATGCTGGAGATCAATGGCATCGACGGCCCGAAAATCAGAAACGAGCATTCGCAGCGCATGGAAAAACTCGGTCTCCCAATGGACAGGGTCATCCTCGAACCGCGCCGCAAATCCAACCAGTTCGTGCTTTATAACGAGATCGACATCGCTCTTGATCCCTTCCCCTGCGTCGGCGGGACCACCAGCATGGATACGCTCTGGATGGGCGTACCCTTTGTCACACTGGCAGGCAAACATTTCGGCGCGCGCATGGGCGTGACGATCCTCACCAACGCAGGGCTGCAGGAACTGATCGCAGAAAACAGGGAGGAATATATTAAAATCGCGGTGGATCTCGCAACCAACCGCGCGCGGCTGAAAACACTGCGGCATGATTTGCGTGAAAAAATCGCAACCAGCCCCCTCATGAACCAGCAATCCTTTACCCGCAACATGGAGAACGCTTACCGCGAAATGTGGCG
>DLHX01000001.1:0-231 GCA_002483465.1 Micavibrio sp. UBA7657
TGGACGCTGCCCTCGCCGCCGCCCTTCCACCAGTTCGATATCCAGCCGATGATCAAGTAATTGTAATTTAACAACAATTACAATCATCGAAGCTGATCTTGCGCCTTTCCTGCGGATGGCCTAAATAACGGGTATGAACCGCGCCCACAGCATCCCCGCAACCGACGACCGGATATCCGATTACTTCATCCTGCTGAAACCCAAGGTCATGAGCCTCGTGGTCTTCACCGG
>DLHX01000001.1:237-430220 GCA_002483465.1 Micavibrio sp. UBA7657
TTCATCGCCATGCTCTGCCTCGCCGTCGGCGCGGGCGCGGCCGGCGCCATCAATATGTGGTTCGACCGCGACATCGACGCCGTGATGCACAGGACCCGCTTCCGCCCCCTGCCCATGGGCCGCGTCCGTCCCGAAGAAGCACTTTCCTTCGGCATCATTCTCTCGCTTGCCTCCGTCGTCATGATGGGCCTCGCGCTCAACTGGCTGGCCGCCGCGCTGCTCGCCGCCGCGAATTTATTTTACGTTTTCATCTACACGATCTGGCTGAAACGCCTGACACCGCAAAACATTGTCATCGGCGGCGCGGCGGGCGCGTTCCCGCCCATGATCGGCTGGGCCGCTGTCACGGGCGATATCACGATGTACGCGGTCATTCTTTTCCTCATCATCTTTTTCTGGACGCCGCCGCATTTCTGGGCGCTCTCGCTTTTTGCAAATGAAGATTACAAGCGCGCCGACATCCCGATGATGACCGTTGTCGCCGGCGAGCACCGCACGAAAATCCAGATGCTCGTCTACACGCTCATTCTTCTGCCGCTGACGCTCAGCCCCTATTTCCTCGGCTTTGAGAACTTCAATTATTTAGTCGCCGCTTCAGCGCTGAGCGGATTTTTTGTCTTCACCGCCATCCGCGTCCTCTCCAGCGCCAGCCTCAAAAACGCGAAACTGATGTTCGGCTATTCGGTCTTTTATCTCTTCGCGCTTTTTCTTGCAGTCATGGTCTTATAGGGAGATGAATTGATGCCGCACGGCCCCCTGCACAAAGCCAAGCTTAAGAAAAATGTCGCGGTCGGCGCGGCGATTCTAGGCTTCATCGCCCTGTTCTGGGTTATCACCATGGTTAAAATTGCCGGTGGATAGGCACGGCATTCTCAGGTAAACTGGACTATAGGTTCAGATTTCAGGTTTCCCATGCCCAGATGCCTTTTCATTGCCCTTTTTGCGCTGCTTTTGGCGGTTTCCACCGCCCGCCCGGTCATGGCTGAACAAGGGGTCCAGGAAGGGCACACCCAGACTGAACCCGGCGTCGGGCCCTACTACGATATCTACACCCGCCAGGTTGATTATATGCGGGAAAACGTTAAATTCCGTCGGGACCTGGAAACACGCAGTAGTAACTACAGGGCGATGCGGGAGGAAGTGCTCCAGCGACACGAGAACAATTTAAAAGCTTCGCATGGTAACGATGAGTCAGAACAATCCGGATCCCCCACCTACTCAGAAGACGAAACAGCCGGTCCCCCCGTCCCCGACGCAGCAGGACTTAATCCGTAAAAACGCCCGCACGGGACTTGCTGTATTCGCAGTCTTTCTCTTTATGGTTGGCCTCTCTTTTGCCTCTGTGCCGCTTTACAACCTTTTTTGCCGCATGACGGGCTTCGACGGCACGACCCAGACCGCCGCCGCCCTGCCCGACCACATTCTGGACCGCACCATCACTATCAAATTCAACGCCAGCACAGGCCCCCATATGATGTGGGACTTCAAGCCCGAACTCCGGGAAATCGACGTCCGGCTGGGGGAAAAGGGCCTGGCGGCCTTCCATGCGAAAAACCGCAGCAATACGGTAACGGCAGGCACCGCCATCTATAATGTCACCCCCTTCAAGGCGGGCAAGTATTTCCACAAAATCCAGTGTTTTTGCTTCGACGAACAGGCCCTGCAGCCCGGGCAGGACGTCTCCATGCCCGTTATGTTCTTTGTCGACCCGGCCCTGAATGACGATCCGGACATGGAGGACGTAAAGGTCATAACCCTCTCCTATACGTTCTATCCGGTTGAATCCAAAGAGCTTGAAGACGCCCTCGATGCCTTTTACAATGAGGACGCCCCTGCTATACAGGGCACGAATTAACTAACCCACCGATAATGGAAAATCATGGCTCATAACGTCGAATACTCAAGCACAGGCAAACCCCACCCTTACCACCTTGTCCGCCCCAGCATCTGGCCCATCGTAGGTTCTCTCGCCGCCGGCTTTCTTGCCACGGGCGCGATCATGTTCATGCACAAGGTCCAGATCGGCGGCATGGCTGTCGGGCTGAAAGGCGTTGTTCTCGGCGTGTTGGCCGTCGTCGCCGTGATGTTCTTCTGGTGGAAAGATATTATTTTCGAAAGCATCACTGAGAAGGTGCACAACAAGATTACCGAAGTCGGCCTGCGTTTCGGCATGGCGCTGTTCATCGCATCCGAGGTCATGTTCTTCGTTGCGTTTTTCTGGGCATTTTTCGGCGCAGCATTTTATCCGACCGAGGCCATCGGCTATGTCTGGCCGCCCAAGGGACTTGAAACCATTCCGCCCTTCGGCCTGCCGTTCCTGATGACCATGATCCTGCTGCTCTCGGGCTGTACGGTGACATGGGCGCACCACGCCATTCTCGAAGGCCGCCAGAAAGAAGCCGTAAAGGCGCTCGGCATCACCGTCGGCCTCGGCGTTATGTTCCTCTGCTTCCAGATTTACGAATACGCGCACGCGCATTTCAAATTCACCGACGGCATTTACCCCTCGACCTTCTTCATGGCAACGGGCTTCCACGGCTTCCACGTTTTCGTCGGAACGGTGTTCCTGATCGTCTGCTGGGTGCGCGCCGCCAAGGGCCACTTTACGACCGAGCGTCACTTCGGTTTCGAAGCCGCCGCCTGGTACTGGCACTTCGTTGACGTGGTCTGGCTGTTCCTGTTCATCGCCGTTTACTGGTGGGGCAATCTGGGCGGCATCGATCACACGGCCAGGGCGGCAGCTATTGCTGCAGCCAGGGCGCCTGCCGCCGTCGAGGCCCCTGCCGATCCTGCTGCTGCACCCGCTCCTGCCGCAGCCGAGTAAATCATGCTGCCGGACCGGGAGCCTTTACGCCTCGGCTGGCATTGCAAATGCCCGAAATGCGGACAGGGCGATCTGTATAAACCCGGCATCACCATGGACCTTCGCGACAAGTGCGAAATCTGCGGCCTTGATCTCAGCAAAAACGACAGCGCCGACGGCCCCGCTGTTTTCCTTATCTTTATCCTCGGCTTTGCGCTGGTGCCTTCGGCCCTCATCCTCGATGCATGGATAGAGCCGCCTCTTTGGGTACATACATTGCTCTGGGGCGTTATCGCTATAGGCGCCACAATCGGGATGTTGCGGCCCCTGAAAGCCTATATAATAGCCCTGCAATACAAACATCGGGCGACTGACTGGGAATAAATGTCTAAGCAGGATTTATGGCTGCCGACTCTTATGACCCTGCTGGGAATTGCAATTCTCTGCGGACTCGGGGCGTGGCAGATGCACCGCCTGTCATGGAAGGAAGATCTGCTTCGCCAGATGGACGCCGAACTTTCAAAAGACGCCTCGCAAATTCTTCTCGATTCAGAAGACTTCAAAAGTGACGACGATCTTCGGCGCGGCAGCGTGCGCGGCACCTACGATTTTGAAAAGCAAATCCTCGTCGGCCCGCGCACTTATAAAAATCTTCCGGGCCGTCATGTCTACACACCGCTCCGCCTCGAAGATGGCACCTATATTCTCATCAATCGCGGCTGGGTTCCCGTTGACTGGACTTCTGGCCACGAAACACCGGAAAGCCGCGATGCCGCGCAGAATGCCGCGCAAAGCGGCGGTATCATCGGCATGCTGCGCCGGAAATGGGACGGCAGCCCTTTCACGCCTGACAACAAACCCGAAGCCGACAAATGGTATAAGCCCGATACGCAAGCCATCGCCAGGGCCAAAAACATTCCCGCGCTTCATGACGTTCTTTTCATGCTGGAAGGCGGCGAGACTGAAGGAGATTATCCGATCGCGGTTTCAACGAAAGTCACGCCGCCTAACAATCACCTGCAATACGCGATATTCTGGTTCACCATGGCGGGCATTCTCGCCGTCATCTTCGTGCTCAGGTTTTTAAGAAAATGAACTGGCAGACGCTCGAATTTTTTGAATTCCTCAGTTACGCGGCGACCATCTTCGGTATTCCGTTCGCAATTCTTGTCTTCATGCATGAGCAGAAAAAAGAACGCCAGGCCCAGCAGGAAGAAATCTACGACAAGCTCATGGATCATTACGACCATATCCTCGGTCGTCTGTTCGAGCATCCCGATATCGATCAGCACCACAAACCGCTCGAGGACGCCGAACTGAAACGCCAGCAAAGAATTCTCTATGAAATGCTGATCAATTTGTTCGAGCGCGCCTTCATCCTGCTCTACGGCGAAAAGGAGCTGGCTTACCGGCGCATGTGGAATTCGTGGGAAGACTACATCAAGGTCTGGATCAGCCGCCCCAATTTCATTGAAATGCTGCCTGCGCTTGTCGCCGGCGAGGATGCCGACTTCGTCGCCTACATGGGGCGGCTGTCGAACCTGGAACTTAAACCTTGATTAGTTGAGGCCCTTGGCGCTGCCGGGGAAGAAGAAGTTCTGCGCGAACTTCAGGCCTTCGCTGCGCGAGACATACTGCTGGTGGATCGTATTGATATACGATTTGAACTTCTGGAAGTCCTTGCCCGTCAGCTGCTCGCCCGTCGGCAGGTTGACCGACTTCGGGTTTACCTGCTTGCTGTTCAGCATAACTTCATAATGCAAATGCGGCCCGGTCGAGCGGCCCGTTGTGCCGACATAACCGATGACATCGCCCTGACCAACGCGCGCGCCGACTTTCATGCCCTTGCCGAGGCGGTGCATGTGCGCATAAGCGGTCTTGAGTTGTGAATTATGGCGGATGCGGATGTAATTGCCGTAGCTGCTGAAGCGGCCCGCATATTCAAGAATGCCGTCGCCTGCCGCATAAATCGGCGTGCCTGTCGGCGCGGCGAAGTCGACGCCCTTGTGCATCTTGTTGTATCCCAGAACCGGGTGGCGGCGCAGGCCAAAGCCCGATGAAATGCGCGCGCCGTCGATCGGCGTCTTCATCAGCGTTTTGCGGATGCTGAAACCGTTCGGCTGGAAATAATCGACGCGGCCATCGGCCATTTCATATCTGTAAATCTGGACGTCCTTGCCGCCGACCGTCAGGTTCGCATAAAGGATGTTGCCGAATTTCGCGTACTCGCCGTCTTCGGTTTCCTCGGCTTCATACATGACTTCCATTTTATCGCCGGGCTGGATATCGCGCTGGAAGTCGATGTTCCAGGAATAGATGCGGATCATGTCGGCGATAACAGCCGAAGGAATGCCTGCGCGCGCTGCGGAACCGTAAAGCGATGTTTCGATTTCGGCCTTGCCCGCATAAGTATTCTTCACCAGCTTCTTCTCGGACATTTCAGCCGCGAATTTTTCGCCGTCCTTCAGGATCGTGATTTCTTTAATGGGATCGACCTGCATGGTCATCTTCGTAAAGACATCTTCGGTGCCGGGCTTGAAGTGAACGCTGAGCTTCTGGCCGGGCTTCACGCCGCGCGGATCGTAATGCTCGCTCAAAGCCTTGACGACCTGGTAGGAATCCGTGCCCGTCACGCCCGCTTCCTGCAGCACACCGGCCAGCGTATCGCCGCGGCCGATTTCAATGTCCTGGTAATCCTTCTTCGGCGCCTTTTGAATAGCGAGGCTCGCGCGGCGCATACCGTCTGAGACGCGGTCCTGGATAACGGTCGAGAGGCCCGGCGATGCTAGGGATGAAACGGTGTAATTCTCGTTGCCTTCGCCGCCTGCAGGGTTCAGCGCTGCGTAATAGGCAGCCGGGTTGCCGTACAGCCTGCTGAACATTGCCGCGCCGGTGTCGCTGAAAATGCTGAACAGGCCAACAGCCGCACAGACAGCGGTACCCGCGACATAACGCAAACGAATGCGCTCATGGCGTGTGAAGATGTGGCGGCGACGCAGGCGTAAAAACCTGTGCAACGCGAGTGTATTATTCAGCGATGTCATCAATGACCCAACCCGGCGTTCTAAAATTTTAACTTTGTCGGTTGCCGGTTGTACGTTACCGGGAACAACGCTTGTAAACGCGTTGCTTAATACTGACTTTCTTAGCCTTGTTCCGATTAGCATACTAAACATTCAATTCCAACTTCCGATAGCCTCAGGGCCGGTAAAGACCTTGGGATAAAATCATCCAAATTCGGTTTCAAGTGAATCCAGCAGGGATTTCAGGTATTCCTGCGCGTCGCTAAGCCGCTTGTTAATATCATAAAATATGAAAATTCCAAAAATCAGGAACACCAGCGTGTCTAGCGGACCGCTATCCTCACTCGTCGACACCGATCCCGGCAGCAGGCCGGTCAGCAGGACCATGAAAAACAAAAAGCTGTAACAAATCAGCAATGATTTCGCGACCTGTGTGTAGCCATACATGGTGATGCGCACCGTATCCTTGGTCTTTACAAACGTGACGTTGAGATTAACGCGCGCATGGCGCATCATGCGGCCCGGACCGCCGCTTGTGGCGCTGAGGTGAATATTGCCGGGCTGCTCGCGCAGATCATCTACGGCGAAAGTGCGGCGGAAACGTGTCACCAGGGCCTGCTTCAGATCTTCTTCCGAAACATCCACACCCAGTTTGATTTTTTTCGATACTTCAACGTATTTCATAGTCAAAAATATTCCGTATTTTTTAAGCGCCGCATTCCTTGCTGATGCGCTCGTAAGCGCCCGAAGAACCCGACAGGCTGAACGTATCCTTGGTCTTGGTGCCGCGCGACGAAACGCCGCTGATCGTCATGTTCGTGCCGGAACGAATGGCAGCAGCGATCTTGTCATCATCTTCCGCATCCACCGCCCATGCGGTATCGTCCTTGGTGAACAGTACGAATTTCTGCCCGTCGATCTCGATGGTCGCATCGGATGCGGGCTTGTAGCTGTAGCCTGCGATATAGCTGAACACGTTACGGCTGCCTTCGCCGGGGCGGTGCGTAATCAACACGTGAATGTCGCCGCGCGCCTTGTATTCGCCTTCATTCTTCTTGGGCTTGGCCGCCATGTAGCAAACCTTGCTGCCTCCCTCTTCGAAGAAATACGCTTCCCAGTCGCCATAAGCTTTCAGGAGACGGGGCTCGCCTGCGAAAGCGGGCGCTGAAAATGCGCAAATAATCGCCAGGCCAAGTATTAGAGAAATCTTATTTACCATGGGTCCAGTACCTGATTTAACCTTTTCCATAAATAAATTGGGGGATAACAAGGGAGTTAAACACATCTCTCCTATAAGTGTAAGCCTAAAAAGTAAAAAAAGTGATCCGAAATCCTTACCAAAACGTAAAAGCCATAGGGGTTATCCCCATGGTTTTTGCTGGACCCGGAGACAAAAAGGCCTATGAATATCGCGATGGCGCAAAAACCCCTGGATAGAGCCCCTATGGAAGGCCCTGACCGCCCGGCTGAAACAGGCCGGAATGGCCATTTCGAGCAGCTTTTGCAGGATGTCGCGGAAAACCGGAACAAGGAGAGTTTCGTGCAATTATTCGAACATTTCGCCCCGCGTGTGAAATCCTTCCTGATGAAGGGCGGCACCGCCGAAGACGTCGCCGACGAACTCGCCCAGGAAACGATGCTGACCGTCTGGAACAAGGCACCCTCCTTTAACCCCACCCAAGCCGGGGCCAGCACATGGATTTTCACTATCGCGAGGAACCGTAAGATCGATGCCCTTCGCAAAACTGGGCGCTTTGAAGTCGCACCCACCGACCCCGATCTCATCCAAAGCACCGACTCGCCGCGCGGCAACACCATGCGCCGCGAGGAAATTGAATCGATTGCCGAAGCGCTGGATGAACTGCCCGAGGAACAGGCCATGCTGCTGCGCCAGTCGTTCTTCGAGGACAAATCACACGCCGACATCGCCAAAGAAACCGGCCTGCCGCTCGGCACCGTCAAATCTAGAATCCGCCTCGCGCTTGAGCGCCTGCGGAAAAATAAAACAGTCAGGGAGTTGTGGCAATGAATCAGCAACAAGCCGCATTGCAGGACGCATATGAAACATTGCTGCTGAGCTATGCGGCGGGGCTTCTCGATCAGGCGCAAAACCTCATTGTCGCCAGCCACGTCGCGATGTCGCCGCAGGCGAAAGAAAAAGTGCAGGAATGCGAAGCGCTCGGCGGCGCGCTGATGGAAAAATATTGCGAACCCGTTTCCATGGGGAAACAAAGCCTCGCCAATGTTCTGAATCGCCTCGATGCACGTGAAGCGCCGCAAGAGCACGAGAAAATGTATGAACTGATATTCCCGGAAGGCCTTTCAATTCCGCTCTGCCTCAAACGCTCCGTCGCCTGCCACGTCCAGCATGTGCACTGGCGCACGGTCCGTCCAGGCGTGCAAAGCTTCGAGCTTTCCCTCGAATGCCGCCAGAGCAAGACACGGTTTTTAAAAGCCGGACGCGGTGTAGAATCTCCGCGCATGGCGCCGCGTGCGATGGAACTCACGCTCATTCTTGACGGCGCATTGATGGATGAAACCGGTGTTCACAAGCGCGGTGATCTTGTCATCATGGATGAAACCTGCCGCCACGCCGCAACATCGTGCGACCGTCAGGGCGGATTTTATATGGTGGTGACGTCAGCGCCCACGCATTTCAGCGGCCTGCACCAGCTGCTGCATTCATTGTTTAATCGTTAAAACGGGAAGAAGCGGTATCGTCGTTCAGGCGTTTCTTGGCGCGGTTTTTCTGCTTGTTTAACCGGCTCTTATTATCCTGTTTTATAGTGCGCGTACGCTGCTCAATTTGACGCAGTCTTTGCTCCTGCTGACGTATTTCCCTGTCGTATTTTCGTTCGTCTTGTGATTTTTGTTTTTGCAAACGCATTTTATTGTTTTGCTCCGCCTGGTCCTGGCGGGAATGCTGCGTTTCGATCTGCCGCTGGATGCGCGTTCTTTGCTGGTCGGCGAAAGCATGTTGAGGGAAAACAACAATCAGAACTAAAAAAATCACAAAATATCTAAGCATGGCTCAACCCTTCTTTGTCCGCACCTTGCGACGGTGACCGAACACCGGTTTTTCCTGCGGCTCTGCCGGGCCGCCCGCCCGCACCGGGCGCTCCGCAAAGCGCCCCATAGAGAGCAAACGATCATACATCACGATCGCTCCCGCCACACCGACATTCACACAGAACTTCATCGGGATTTTGATGACATGATCGCAACGCTTCACCAGCGCGGGCGACAGGCTTCCCATCTCCGGCCCCAATACATACGCCGCGCGGATCGGGTGACGAAAACTCGGCAAATCGATCGAATTATCGACGAATTCCACGCCCACCAGCGCACACCCTTTCGGCAGCTCCATGTCCGCAACACTTTTGAATTGATGGTAAGGCAGGTGATCGAATGAATCCGCCGTGTCCGACATGCGGAGCTTATGTAGGTCAAGTTCGCTGTTGATCGTGAAGAAAAAACTCGCACCGAATGCATGCGCCGAACGCACGAGATTGCCTGCGTTATATTCCTTGCTGATCTGCTCGACGCCCATGCCAAAATATCCGCGCATCAGCCACCGTATTTTTTATTAAGCTCTTTGCCGATTTCCTCGAAATTTTTCACGAGGTCTTCGCCATAAAGCGACGCATTCGGAATCGATTTTCCGCCGACGATTTTCTTCATCACCACTTCCGCAATCTTGCCATTCGGCGTCTTTAACGTCCCCGGCACCGCGATAATTTCCGTCGGAATTGCGTAAGGTGTAATATTATCTTTCACCGCCTTTTTAATCCCAGCTTTTAAATCTTCCGGCACGTCATTGGAGCCATCCGGCAACGCGAGGAACAAAACCGTAATCGTCTGCTTATTGTCGGGCCGCGTGAAATCAATCGCCGCCGCGTCCTTGATCTTATCCGCGAACGGTTTGAGCTGGTCGTAAATCGCCACCGTCCCGATGCGCACGCCGTTTTGATTCAGCGTCGCATCCGAGCGCCCGATAATCACGAACTGCCCCTGCGCCGTTCTCTCGATTGAATCACCATGCCGCCAGACATGTTTTCCCGGATAGAATTCGAAATATTCCGCTTCGTACCGCTCGCCTTTGTCATCATCGACGAACCGCAGCGGCATGGAAGGAATGGCATTTGCGCAAACCAGCTCGCCCGCCTCGCCCGCGCCCAGGATTTTGCCGTCTTCGTCCCACACCTGCACATCGCACCCCAGCATCGGCCCGTTGAGCTGCCCGGCATAGGTCGGCGTAAACGCATTTCCACCCATGAAAGAAGCCACGATATCCGTACCGCCGGAAATACTGCCGATTTTTACGTTCTGCTTTACGGCACTGTGAATGAATTCAAATCCCTGCTTCGGCAACACCGCGCCGGTCGACATCACCATGCGCAGGCCCGACAAATCATAGCGCTCGCGCGGCACAATCTTCGCCTGATCCCAGCTTAAAATCACCGGCGCGGCGGAACCGTGATGCGTGCAACCGTTCGAGGTCGTAAATTCCCACTGGGCATACGCATCCGGGTAAGCGGGCGAGCCGTCATACAGCAAAATCGTCGCGCCGGTCGAGAGCGAACCGGCCAGCCAGTTCCACATCATCCAGCTCGGCGTCGCGTGATAGAAAACCCTGTCGCCCGGGTGAATATCGCAATGAAGTAAATATTCACTCAAATGCTTCAGCATCACCCCGCCGGTCGAATGCTCAAAACATTTCGGCTTGCCGGTGCTGCCCGATGAAAACAGGATATAAAGCGGGTAATTGAAATCGCGCCGGGTGAACCTCAAAGGCTGCGGCTCGATCCCCGCAATAAATTCACACGCGCCGTCCTTTAAAATTACAATTTTTTCAATCGACTCGATTTCCTTCCGCACGGCATCGATCACCGCGGCGCGGCTGATCGTTTTATCACCGTGCGTGTATCCTTCGGCGGTAATCAGCACCTTCGGCTTTACCTGCGTGAAACGGTTGATCAGGTCGGCCTGCCCCATCTCCATCCCCGCCGAGGCGAACACCGCGCCGATATTCGACGCCGCCAGTAAAATGATCACCGTCTCCGGGATGTTCGGCAGGTAAACCGCCACGCGGTCACCCTCCACGACTCCCGCCGCCTCCAGCGCCTGCTGCCAGATGCTCACCTCGTGGCATAAATCTTCCCATGTCAGGACCCGGTCCGGCCCGTTCTGCGTCCGCCCGATAATCGCCGGGTCGTCGGGTTTTTTGTGCACGCGGTGTAATAAATTCTCCGCATACGAAATTTTACTGTCCGGAAAAAACCGCGCCCACGGCACATCTTTAATTTTCTCGATAATTTTCGCGCCCTTGTCACCGATGACGCCGGAAAAATCCCACACCGCGTCCCAGAATTTCTCTGGCTCCTTCACCGACCAGGCATGCAGCTTCAAAAATGCCTTATGGTCATAACCACCGAAAGGCCCTGCCCCGCGCGCCTCCGCGAAACGCACGAAATCTCCCAGCCGCGAGGCCTCCGCGCCATTTTTTGCCGGGTCCCAGAGAAGGGAGGATGCCTTTGATTGCGTATCGGAAAGTGCTACTTTCATACGGGTCAGTCTTTCCGGGCTGGCCGTCCAAGTCAAGTCTGTAGGGGATTCATGCGCCGTCTTTTAAAAGCCTGTTTGGTCAGCCTTTTTTTCCTTTTAAGCATCGGCCCCGTTCGCGCTCAGGACGGCGAAGGCCCCTATGTCCAGATCCGCCTCGTCCCCGAGGGCGTTCTAAAGCCCGGCGGCGAAATCTATGTGGCGATCGAGCAATCCATAGCGCCCGGCTGGCACACCTACTGGAAAAACCCAGGCGATTCCGGCGCTGCTCCCCGCATCAAATGGTCCCTTCCCGCCGGGTTCGAAGTTGGCGAAATCGAATGGCCCGTGCCGCATAAACTCCCCTACGGCCCGCTTCTGAATTACGGCTACGAAGACGGCGTCATTTTATTGCAGAAAATCCGCGCGCCTGCCGAACTGGCCGAAGGCGCCGTCACACTCAAGGCCGACATCGACGTGCTGGTCTGCAAGGAAATCTGCATCCCCGAAAGCGGGACGTACGAGCTCATCCTCAACGGCCTTGATTCCTCCAGCGCCGACAACACCGATTATTTTGGGAATGCGCGCGGCAAAATGCCTGCCCCCGCCCCCGGTCACGCCACCTACGCTGAACAGGGCGGCACCTTCGTGATCGAGATGCCCGTAGCGTGGCCGCAGACCATCAAACGTTACGATTACATTCCCACGGAATGGGGCATGGTCGAGAATACCGCGCCAAGTGAAATCACGGTCGAGGGTGGACGCTTAACTATCAAACAACCGCGCGGCCAACGTGCCCTCAGCGACGTCAACGAAGTTCCCGGCCTCCTGCTCTGGAGCATGGAAGATACCGGCCCGATGAACGCCTATGCCTTCACCGCCACCATCTCCGATACATCGGTTGCCGCGACACCCGTGCCCGCACCGAACACCGCGCCTGATCAATCGCTCATCGTTGTTCTGTTCTTCGCGCTGCTCGGCGGCCTTATTTTAAATCTCATGCCCTGCGTCTTCCCGGTTCTCTCGATCAAAGCACTTAGCCTTGTCAAAATCGCCGAGAAGGAACCAGCCAAGGCTCGCCTGCACGGTATCGCTTACACCGCCGGGGTGATTTTTAGTTTTCTCATCAGCGCCGGACTTTTAATTGCGTTGAAATCCGGCGGCGCACAGATTGGCTGGGGCTTTCAGCTGCAAAATCCTGAAATGGTCACATTGCTAGCATGGCTGTTTTTCATCATCGGCCTCAACCTCTCCGGCATTTTTGAAATTGGCGGGCATTTCGGCAATGTTGGCAACAAACTGACGCAAGGAAACACGCCCGGCCATTCTTTCTTCACCGGCGTTCTTGCAACATTGGTTGCAACACCATGCATTGGTCCCTTTATGGGAGTCGCACTCGGCTTTGGACTCACACAATCCGCATTCTCGAATCTCCTCGTTTTTGCCGTGCTCGGTTTTGGTCTCGCACTGCCTTATCTCGCGCTGTCTTTCATCCCGGCGCTGCAAAAAATATTGCCCAAGCCCGGCGTATGGATGCATACATTCAAACAGCTCCTCGCTTTCCCTATGTATGCGTCCGCCGCGTGGCTGGTCTGGGTGCTCAGCCAGCAATCCGGCCAGATGGGCGTCTTCGCCGCCTTGATGGGCCTCGTGCTCATCGCGTTTGGAATCTGGCTGCTGCGTCACGAACCCGCGAAACTGCTCTGGAAAAACCTTGTCCGCGTCTTCGCCATTCTTGCCTTCCTCGCGGCATTGATGTTGATCCCCGGCGGCACACAGAAACCCGAAAAATCAACCGGCTTCAGCCAGGAATGGTCGCCGCAGAAACTTTCCCAATTGCTCGAGGGCGGCGACGCGATTTTCGTCGAAATGACCGCCGCATGGTGCATTACATGCAAGGTCAATCACGCCATTGCCATCGACACGCCCTCCACGCGCAGGGTTTTCAGCGAGCGCAACGTACAATATCTGGTCGGCGACTGGACCAACCAGAACCCGGAAATTACTCAATATTTGAACGAGTTTGGACGAAACGGCGTGCCGATCTATGTCTATTATGGCCCGCGCAGCAACGGCGTCAGACCCGAGCCGGTCCTGCTGCCGCAGATTTTAACGCCGGGCATTGTTGCCAAAGCTGTGACCGGTAACTAGATTTAAAACTCATACAAAGGAGAGACTCATGAAGAAATTTTTAGCAACTATTATGGCGGTTGGCGCCCTCGCAATCGCCGCACCCGCGATTGCCGCACCCGCCGTTGGTAGCCCAGCACCCGATTTTTCCGCCACCGACGTCAACGGCAAGGCCATCAAGCTCGCGGACCTCAAAGGCAAGATCGTCGTGCTTGAATGGACGAACAATGAATGCCCCTACGTGAAAAAACATTACGGCAGCGGCAACATGCAGAAAACGCAAAAAGAAGCCACCGCCAAAGGCGTTGAATGGATCACCATCAATTCCAGCGCACCGGGCCGCCAGGGCCACGTCAGCGCTGAAGACGCAAAAAAAATCATGAGTGATGCGGGCGGCACGCCTTCCGCTGAAATCCTCGACGAGAGCGGCACGATTGGTAAGGCATATGACGCCAAAACTACGCCACATATGTTCGTGATCGACAAGGAAGGCACCCTCGCCTATGCCGGTGCGATCGATGATAATCCCTCGCCAAAACCTGAGGACGCCGCTACGGCGAAAAACTACGTCCTCGCCGCGCTGAACGATATCGAAGCCGGCAAGCCGGTCGAAACCCCGACCTCCCAGCCTTATGGCTGCGCCGTGAAATACGGCGATTAAGCGCTTAAACCCTTTTAAAACCCCTCTCCCGGCAACGGCGGAGGGGTTTTTCTTTTTACATCCGGCGCGAATTCAATTATGGTATATAGGAGCATCCAGTCCCGCTCCCCACATTATTTTTCATCTGATTTCATTATGTTTTCGCTGAACCGCAAAATAAAACACCAGGACTCAGAGTCCATCCCCGTTCACAAGGAAGACGTGGCGCGCCTCGCCATTTCCGCAGATGGCGAACGCGTCTTCACCAACGAAACATTCCGCACCCTTGCACGCAGCCGCAAAAGCGACGTCGATTTCCGCTTCAACTGGCTGATCGCGCCCGACAACACAAGCTATCTCGTCGGCTCGGAAACCGAAACCCAGGCCGAAACCGATTTCCTCGCTCTCTCCGATCTCTCCGGCGAGATCATGGTCGTTGTCGATGACGGCGGCGAGATCGTCCGCTTCAACGCCGCCTTCCAGGATCTTTTCGGCGAAACCAAAACCGATTTCCTCGATCTCTTCCACAGCGAAGACAAACCTTATATCCGCAGCACCATCCGCAGCATCGGCTTCGACGAACCGGAAGACAACGCGCCCACCGATTTCCAGGCCCGCATCGTCACGAAATCCGGCGCGGCGCGCTGGGTCGAATGGCGCCAGCGCCGCAGCAGCGGACGTCTCTATTGCGTGGGCCGCGACGTCACCGCTATCCGTGAACAGCAAATGGCATTGGGCCGCCGTGAACGCCAGCTCGGCCAGGCTGAATCCATCGGCCGCCTCGGTCACTGGAACTGGACATTGGGACAGGATGATATCCAGTGGTCGGAGGAGCTCTATAATATCTTCGGCGTCGACAAGAATAATTTTACCCCCACAGTCCAGAGCATGATGGCGCTCGTGCACAAAAGCGACCGCGCGCGCGCCGACCACGGCTTTCAGCGGGCCGGTCTCGGCCAACAGAACTACGAAATGGATTTCCGCATCACGCGCCCCGGCGGCGATGTACGTTATCTACGTTGCGAAGGACGCTGTGCGCAGGATTCTAACGGCGAGGTCACGGCGCTCTACGGCATCATGCAGGACATGACCGAACGCACGCTGCATGAGCGAGAACTGAAACAATCCAAGGAAGCCGTCGAGCGCGCTTACGCTGCGAAAACGCAATTCCTCGCCAATATGAGCCATGAACTCCGCACGCCGCTCAACGCCATCATCGGTTTCTCGGAAATGATGTACCGCCAGTTGCTCGGCCCCATCGGCACGGAAAAATATCTCGAATACATCCAGGGCATCCGCGAATCCGGTGAGCATTTGCTGGATCTCATCTCCGACATCCTCGACATGTCCAAAATCGAGGCCGGGAAATACGAACTCGGATTTGAAGAGGTCAACGTCGCCAAGACCGTACGCCTCGCCGCGCACATGATGGAAAGCCGGGCAAGCGACGCCGCCGTGCGCATCGACATGGAAAAACTCGGCGACGAAAATCTTCACATCATCGCCGACCGCCGCGCGATATTGCAGGTGATTTTGAATATTCTTTCTAACGCCGTGAAATTCACACCCAAGGGCGGTCACGTGCAGATCGAATGCACCGAGAAAAAAGAATCCGTCATGCTGAAAATCACCGACAACGGCATCGGCATCCCTGCCAACAAGCTCGCCAGCATCACCAACCCGTTCGAACAGGTTTCATCGCACTATACGCGCGACCATGAAGGCACGGGCCTCGGCCTTGCGATTACAAAAGAATTGGTGGAAATGCACGGCGGTTCGCTGTTGATCGATTCAAAAGTCGGTGCCGGAACGTCCGTCACCATCCGCCTGCCCCGCGACGCGAGCGAGAAACAAAAACCGAAAAATTAGCCTGTGTTGTGGGCGTCTTCACCGTCCATTCCCCTAAAGATGTTCGCGACAGCATGCTCTTCCGCTTCCTTGCAACCACGCAGGCCTGACTCGAAATCAGGATATTTCAGATGTACGCCCAGCTCGGTTTTGATCCGGTCATTTTTAACGCGGCGGTTATCCATGTAGAAACTGCGCGTGATCGGCGCCAGGTTCGCCTCTTCAAAATCCACCATCGGCGGCGCGGGGCGGCCCAGCAATCCGCACGCGTAAGCAATAACTTCATGACTTGGCGCCGGAACATCGTCGACGACATTATAAATCTGCCCCGGATTGGGCCGCTCGAACGACGCCAGCAATGTCTGCACGATATCCTCGACATGAATCCGCCCGAACGCATGGCCCGGTTTGTTAATACGCCGCGCAACGCCCGCGCGCACGGAATCCAGCGCACTGCGGCCCGGCCCGTAAATTCCCGCCAACCGGAAAATCTCCACCGCCAGCCCGTGATCCCTCCGCAGCGAAAGCCATTGCTCCTCTGCCCGCACGCGGCGGCTGCCGCGCCGCGACGACGGCGTCAGTTCCGCATTTTCATCGATCCATTCACCGGCCCGGTCGCCGTAAACGCCCGTGGTCGAAAGATAACCAACCCATTCCAGCGTCGGAATTTCGAGAATATCCGCCGCATGCATCGCATAGGCCGGGTCGCCCTCGTCGTCCGGCGGCGTGGAAATAATAAGATGCGTCGTGCCCTGCAGGATAAGATGAGGGTCCGCCAGCGGATGCTCATGATCGAAAATATGCGCCTGAATTCCGCGCGCGCGCAGCGAAGTGCGCTTTTCGCGGTCGCGCGTCGTTCCGGCAACGCTCCACCCGCCCCGGCTGAGCAATTCATGGCCGAGATAATCGCAAGTATAACCGTAACCAAAGCAGAAAAGTTTTTTCATCGCACCCTGTTATTCCCGGGCATTCATGGCCCGGATTGTTGTTATTTAGGAATCAATATCCTCGTAATGGCTGGAAGGCGTGAAGCCGGGAATTCTGTCATCTAATAACGGCTTGAAGCTCGGACGCGATTTCATTTTCGCATACCATTCACGCGCCGCCTCATGCTCTTCCCACGGCACATCGCCGATATAATCGATCGCCGACAAATGCGCAGCCGCCGCGATATCCGCGAGACTGAAATTATCGCCCGCCAGCCATTTGCGTTTCTCGGTTAGGAAACCGATATAATCAAGATGATAATGAATATTCGCGTGGCCCGCGCGTACGGCCGGCGCGTGCGGTTCGCCGGTTTTCAGAAACTGCTTCATCAGCTTCTCGCCGATCAAATTATCCGTCACCTCACGGTTGAATTTCACGTCGAACCAGCTCACAAGCCTGCGCGTTTCCGCGCGCTGAACGGGATCGTGGCCGAGTAAATTCACTTCCGGGTAAACTTCTTCGAGGTATTCGCAGATGACTTGTGAATTCGCCAGCGTCGTACCGTCTTTTTCGATCAGCACAGGCACATCGCCCGCCGGGTTAAGCGCCAGGAATTCCGTGCGGCGCTCCCAGACTTTTTCGATCTGCAGCTCAAAATCGAGTTTCTTCTCGGTCAGAGCAACCCTGACCTTTCGTGAAAAAGGGTGAAGCCACAGATGAAACAATGTTCTCATAACATTTTCACCTTAACGGAGCAGTTCTTGCATGAACAGTCCCTAAAATACGGTTATGCCTCTGATTCCTAGATTGTTTTCCGAAAAAGCGCAACTCAGCGCGAATCGGCAACAACGGTAATGCTGATCTTCACTTCATTACCAATGGTCTCGGTCGACTGCCACTGGCCCTGCCCGATGCCGAAATCGAGGCGATTCAGCGTAATAACACCTTCCATCAATGCAGCCTGCCCTTCCGGCGATTCCCGCACCTGCAGCGTGAATGGCAGCTCCACCAGCACTACCTGATCCCGGATCGTCAACGCGCCGCGGGCAAGATATTGATTCGGCCCTGTTTTGGAAAACGAATCGGCCACGAATTGCGCGCGTGGGAACTTGCTTGTGTCGAACCAATCGGCTGATTTCGCCTGCCCGTCACGGTCGGCGCTGCCCGTTTCAATACTTGTGATATCGATCCAGATATCGGCATAGGCTTCATCCAGCTTCGATTGGTCGAAAATAATCTTGCCACCGAAATTTTTGAATCCGCCTTCGAATTTTTCGCCGGACTGCGTGGCCTCGAACCTGATCGCACTGGCACCCATATCGATTTGCCAGGCGTCTTTATCCAGTTCACCGAGCTGATCTTTCAGAGCCTCATCGCGGCCTTCCTTGCCGGAACTATCCTCGGCAACCTCGCCTTTGCTGTTGTCATCACGCAGCAATCTGAGAGCCACCGGCGACGTCCACAGGAAACCCGCGACCAGCACAAACAAAACACCCCAGTACAAACCAACCTTCCTGCTGGTCATGCGCTGCAGCGTTTCATCCTTGTCGATGAAATGATGTTTGAACGCACCCGCGAAATGCAGCGCCAGCAATCCGAGAATGCTCCACGCCACAAAACCGTGAACGTTGCGCGCAAATTCAAAAATGCCCTCATTCTTCGGCACGATGGCAGGCAGCGCGAACAACCCAAAAAATTCTGCCGGGAACCCGCCCGCCGACGACATGATCCAGCCCGACAGCGGCATCATAAAAATGCACACATACAACGCGAAGTGCACAATCTTCGCTAGTCTATCTTCCCACTCTTTATGGGTCGGCAACGGGTCCGGACGCGGTGAAATCTGCCGCCAGAGCAACCTGCCGATCATCAAAACGAGAATGAGAATGCCGAAGGATTTATGCAGCGCGTAAACCCAGAACTTATCCGGACCGGGCGGAATGCCCACCATCGCGAAACCCACCGACAACAACCACAAAATCAAAATCGCCAGGATCCAGTGAAAACCCTTGGCGATCAGACCGAAATTGTTCCGCGTGTTCTTGAACTGCACGGCAACGAAACCTTAATTGTTGCCCACACTCTTGTCTTCGCCGTAGGCCTCGACCTCAATGATGATATCGACTTCATCGCTCACCATCGGGATGCCGCCCTTCATGCCGAAATCTGAGCGCTTGATTTTTCCACTCGCGGAAAAGCCCGTCGCGTTAATGCCCTTCATCGGGTGCTTGCCCATATTGTTCTGCTGCACTACCAGCGTTACCGGCTTCGTCACGCCGAGCAACGTCAGGTCGCCCGTAATGTTGGCTGTCTTTTCGCCGGTCTTCTCGATACCCGTGCTTTTGAACGTCATGGTCGGGAATTGTTCGACATCGAAGAAATCCTTGCTCTTCATATGTTCATTCCATTTAGAGTCATCGAGATCAAGCGACGCCGTCTGGATCGTCACATCGGCGTTCGATTTCGCCGGGTCGGTTTCATCGTAATTGATCACGCCGCTGTAATCCGTGAACTTGCCGTAGGAATGGCTGAAGCCCATATGGTTCACCTTGAAGATGATCTGCGTGTGCGGCTTGTCGAGGACGAATTTTTCAGCCGACGCGGGACCGGCAAAACCGATAATCGCAACGCCAAGCAAAGCGGGAATAAAACGCATGATCTGTCTCCTTCATGGGGGTAAAACCTTAAGAAGAGATATTAGGACATTCACCCCCAAGATCAATGGGGATCAATAGGGACCGTAATAAAGCCGGTACATTTCAATCATCCCGTATGCACCCATGGCCGCGCAGGCCCAGTTTATAATTCCATATTGCCACCACAGGCTTTTATCCTCCAGCAATTCGTACCGCTTGCGATGCCGCAGCAGGAAATAGAGCAGCATCTGCCCGAAGACAAAACCCATTACAAAACCGATTGCACCCATGGCATAGATCATGCATTTATTTTCCTCTATGCTGTAAAAAAATCAAGGTTTCACTCAGGTTCCATGCCACTTCTCCATATCGCCATACTCGCGCTCGTCCAGGGCATCACCGAATTCCTGCCCGTCAGCTCCAGCGGCCATTTGCTGCTTACTCACGCCGTGCTCGAAGGCGGCAAGGTCGACGGCGCATGGCAGGAAGATTTAATCCTCGATCTCGCCGTGCATGTCGGCTCGCTCCTCGCTGTGCTTTTATATTTCAGGAAAGATGTTTTGAAAATGCTGGCGGGCGTACCGAAACTTCTCACCGGGAATATTTCAGATTCCGGCGCGCGCTTTGATCTTTACCTCATCGTCGCCTCCATCCCCGCTCTCGCCGCCGGGTTTTTGCTGCACAAAACCCAGCCGGACTTCCTGCGCTCGGTCGAAATCGTCGCATGGTGCACATTGCTCTACGGAATTTTACTCTGGGTCGTTGATTCCCGCGCGCCCGTGCGCAAAACAATTCAGGACATGAATTTTAAAGACGCCATCCTCATCGGCTGCGCGCAGGCGCTCGCGCTTATTCCCGGCACCTCACGCTCCGGCATCACCATGACCGCTGGCCGCGCGCTCGGCCTGAACCGCCCCGAAGCCGCGCATTTTTCTTTCCTGCTGTCCATCATCGCCACATCGGCGGCAGGCGCCATCGGCGCGCTGGATCTACTCAATAAAGGCAGCATGGAAATGACGCTGGACGCCGTCGTTGCCGTGAGCTTTTCTTTCGTAGCCTCGCTGACAACCATCGCCTTCCTGATGAAATCCCTGCGCACATGGACCTTCACGCCCTTCGCGATCTACCGCATTGCGCTTGGGCTGTTGCTCATCGGTTTGATTTATTCGGGAACGCTTGACGACGCGATGGCGAGTATCAATTTCGTCTCGCCGTAAATTCTCTCGTCCACTGCAGAAATCCCGGGTGGCAACGCCGCAACAAAATCTTTTTCAACTTCAATGACGCACATCGCATCTGCTGCCAGCCATCCGCCTTGGCTCAACGACTCCAGCGCCTGTGGTACAAAATTTTTCCGGTAAGGCGGGTCAAGAAAAACGAGAGTCCGCGTCGGAATCGTCTGCGGCCTCGCCCCCATCTTCGTCGCATCGCGGAAAATAAATTCCGCCTCACTACCGATCTTCAGCGCCGCAGCATTTTCTTTTGCAAGATCGAACGACGCACGGCTGTTATCGACAAATACACACTGCGCCGCGCCCTGGCTTAGCGCCTCTATCCCCAGCGCCCCTGTGCCGCAGAAACAATCTATCGCCATCGCACCATCCAGCACACCCCGGCTGCGCAGCATATTAAAAATCGCGCCGCGCAGCTTGTCGCTCGTCGGCCTGATCGCGTCGCCCGATGGCGCTTTCAGAATCCGGCTGCCATATTTCCCGCCGACAATTCTCATTCCTTGCTCTTGAAATATCCGGCCAGCTGTTCCTGCAGCACTTTCGGCTTCACTTCCAGAATCGCGCCCTTCGGCAGATCACCCAGGCTGAACGGCCCGTACGCCGTGCGTATCAAACGGTTGACGCGCAGCCCCAGCGCCTCCATCACCTTCCGCACCTCGCGGTTTTTCCCTTCCGTCAGCACAATATCAATCCACGCATTCGCGCCGGTCTGCTTCTCCAGCCGCGCCTCGATGGATTTATAATGAAAGCCTTCGATCGTGATGCCCTTTTCCAGCGCCTGTAATTTTCCTTCATCGACGCGTCCATGCACCCGCGCCTTGTACCGCCGACGCCATCCCGTCGCGGGCAACTCCAGATGCCGCGCCAGCCCACCGTCATTCGTCAGCAGCAATAAACCTTCCGTGCTTAAATCGAGCCGCCCCACACTCACCACGCGGCCCAGTTCCGAAGGGAGCGAGCCAAAAACCGTGGGCCGGTCGCGCTCGTCCTTGGCGCTGGTCACCAGACCTTCCGGCTTGTGATACATATAAAGCCGCGTTTTTTCCGCCGCCCTGAGCGGTTTACCATCGACGATAATCTCGTCGCCCTCACTCACCGTCACCGCAGGCGTTTTCAGCACTTCGCCATTAATGCGCACGCGCCCTTCCGCGATCCAGCGCTCGGCGTCGCGACGCGAACACAAGCCCGCCCGCGCCATCACCTTTGCTATTCGCTCGCCTTTGTGCCCATTTTGTGTAGAGTCTTCCGTCATGAATGCAGACACTAAAGCAATGGAACTGGCATTGGAAGAAGCCAGACGCGCCGCCGCGCGGGACGAAGTGCCCATCGGCGCCGTACTCGTCCACGTCGCCACGGGTGAAATCGCCGCCGCCAACGGCAACCGCACGTTAGAGCTGAATGACCCGACCGCCCACGCCGAAATCCTCGTCATCCGGCAAGTCTGCAACGAGGAAAACGCCCAGCGCATCCCCGAATACGATCTCTACGTCACGCTTGAGCCCTGCGCGATGTGCGCGGCAGCCATCAGCTTCGCGAGGCTAAGACGTGTCGTATTCGGCGCGCTCGACCCCAAGGGCGGCGGCGTTATGCATGGCGGCAAGTTCTACGAGCAGCCGACGTGCCACCACCGGCCCGACGCCCTTCACCTCGACACCCCCGCCGCCGGACAGATTTTGAAAGATTATTTCAAAACCAAGCGCTAAAACTTTCCATTTATTGTATTTTCCGAAATAAATTGACATTTTTTATAACAAAGCATACAACTTTTGGGTCTTTTAGGCCCAAGAGGATTAAATGCCTTACGAATACGACCCGAGAAAAAGCCGCGCAATCGACAAGATTTACGAGGAACTGCGCGAACAGTTAGAACTCCAGGCTGCCGGTCATCTGGGCAGACTGGGCCCCTTTAATCCATGGAACAGGTTCCTCAGCATAACGCAGCACCGGGAGGGCGGAGGACTATCAGCCCATCTGGCATTCCGCATCTATGACGGACATACATCGATTTTTTCCAGGGAGAAATCCGGGAAGAGGTTCGTGATAACCGTAATCCCCGAAACGGTAGGAGAAGATCTCAGGGAAGTTAAATACCAGATCGCCGCCGAGAGCCGTTACTACTACATAAAATCTCGTGATGGCTTGCAGATCAAAAACAAGCAGATAAAAAAAGTCGAAAAGATGGTAAGTGCGGGCGAAGTCCTGGAATTCTTTCTTCTTCGCCTGCGCGAACATCAGGTTGCCGCTGACACGGCAAGAAATATTTTTGCTACCGGGGCCGGTATCGTTGTTCTGAGCGGTGTTCTGAGCACCGCATTTTTAATGTCGGACGGCAGCAAACATGAGCCGCGCAAACATGTGAAACCTGAAACAACCGAACAGCGCACTAAGTCCGCGCCACTGCCAACGCCCGTTCCGCTACCACCATTTGGTGAACAGGAAAAAATCGAAAAGCCATCTGAGCCTGACACCGAACGGGGACCTTTAGGCATCAGCCCTCAATCGCCCTAGCCCTTAATCGCCCTGAAACCGATATCTCTCCGGCAGAAACCATCCGGCCAGTCGATCTTGTCCACCGCGCGGTAAGCCTGCGCCTGCGCTTCGGCCACTGTATTCCCGAGCGCCGTTACACCTAACACGCGCCCGCCCGTGCTGACAACTTTTCCACCCGCACCGCGTGCCGTTCCAGCATGAAACACATAAACGCCTGGCACATGACCCGCATGTTGCAGCCCGCGAATGACAGTGTTCTTTTTATATTCGCCCGGATAACCTTTCGCCGCCATCACGACACAAAGCGCAGGCTTCGCCAGCCACGCAATATCGTCGCTCACCTGGTGCAGCCGCCCTTCCGCTGCCGCGCGCAGCATTTCGAGCACATCGCCCTTCAGCCGCGCCATCAGCGTCTGGCATTCCGGGTCGCCAAAGCGCACGTTATATTCCAGCAAAATCGGCTCGTTCTTTACCACCATAATTCCCGCGAACAGCACGCCCGTGAACGGGCAACCCTCGCGCGCCATGGCTTCAATCGTCGGCTTGATCAGGCGCGTTAAAATCTTTTCCTCAAGCTCCGGCGTCATCAGATGCGCGGGCGAATAAGCGCCCATGCCGCCCGTGTTCGGCCCCATGTCATCGTCAAACGCGCGTTTATGATCCTGCGCAGAGCTAAGCGGCAGCATCGTCTTGCCGTCCGCCAGCGCAAAATAGCTGAGCTCTTCGCCATCTAAAAATTGCTCGACGACAATCTCGCTCCCCGCCGTGCCGAACGATTTTCCGGATAACATATCCTTCGCCGCCTCGAGTGCTTCCTTCTCCGTCGTCGCGATGATGACGCCCTTGCCCGCAGCCAACCCGTCGGTTTTAACGACAATCGGCACGCCGTTCTTTTTAATGAAGTCCCGCGCCTTGTCGAAATCTGTGAAGCGCCCGTACGCCGCTGTGGGGATGTTGTACTTCGCGCACAAATCCTTCATGAAGGCTTTGGAGCCCTCCAATCTTGCTGCGGCTTTGCTGCAACCGAATACCGGAACCTTCAGCGCGCGTATCGCATCCGCCAGCCCCGCCACCAGCGGCCCTTCCGGCCCGACGACAACGAAATTTATTTTGTTTTCCCTGATGAAATTGACGATGCCGTTGATGTCCTCGGCGTTGATGTGCACGCACTCGGCCAAAGACTCGATCCCGGCATTCCCCGGCGCGCAATAAAGCTCGTCGCAATATTTTGATTGCGAAATCGCCCATGCCAGCGCGTGTTCGCGGCCGCCGGAGCCGACAATAAGAACTTTCATGACCTGATTTTTAAACTATTCTTCAAGAGATACAAGACTGGCGTTCCCGCCCGCTGCTGTCGTGTTGACGGTAATGACCTTTTCCTGCGCAAAACGGGCAAGATAATGCGGCCCGCCTGCTTTCGGCCCCGTTCCGGAAAGCCCCTGCCCGCCGAAAGGCTGGGTGCCGACCACCGCGCCGGTGATGCCGCGATTGATATAGGCATTGCCCGCCCGCACCCGGCTCGTGACATAATCCTGAAACGTATCAATCCGGCTATGGACACCGAGCGTCAGGCCAAAACCCTTATCGTTCAGATCATCGATCAGATCATCAATCTTGCCGCGTTCATACCGCACGACATGCAGCACCGGGCCAAAAATTTCCTCGCTCAACCCATGCAGATTTTGCAGCTCGAACGCGCACGGCGCGAAATAATATCCCTGGTTTTTAAGGCGTGAATCCATCGGCGCTTCATGAATGAGCCTCCCGAAACCTCTTAAGTGCTCCCGGTGCAACACGAGCTTTCCATGCGCCTCTTCATCGATGACGGGGCCAAGATCAGATGAAATCTGCGCCGGGTCACCGACCTTCATTTCCCTGATCGCGCCCTCAAGCATATTGATGATTTTATCCGCGCATTCATTCTGCAGGCATAAAATTCGAAGCGCCGAGCAACGCTGCCCCGCCGTGCCGAACGCCGAGAGCAGCACATCATCAATCACCTGTTCCGGCAGCGCCGACGAATCCACGATCATCGCGTTCATGCCGCCTGTTTCGGCAATGAACGGCACGATTGGCCCCCGCTTCGCCGCCAGCGTCTGGTTGATTTTCCACGCGACATCGGTCGAGCCCGTGAACGCCACACCCGCCACGTCTTTATGCTCCACCAGCGCCGCACCCACATCGCCGCCGCCGGGAATAAAATTAATGACATTCGTCGGGATTCCCGCCTTGTGCATCAGCCGCACGGCATACATCGCAATTAATGGCGTCTGCTCCGCGCATTTTGCAATCACTGTATTCCCGGCCATCAGCGCCGCCATGATCTGCCCCGAGAAAATCGCCAGCGGGAAATTCCACGGAGAAATACAGACAAAAACCCCGCGTCCCTCGAGCCGCAGCACATTGCTTTCCCCCGTCGGCCCCGGCATATGCACATCTGCAAAATCCGCGCGGCCCCTGTTCGCGTAATAACGCGCGAAATCCACGGCCTCCCGCACTTCGGCCAGCGCATCAGGCAGAGTCTTGCCCGCCTCGCGCACGCAAAGATTCATCAGTTCTTCGCGGTGTGCCTCCAGCAAATGCGCATAACGCTCCAGACATTTCGCACGCTCACTCGCCGGCGTCATCGACCAGTTCCTGAACGCTTCACCCGCAACGCGCATCACCTTTTCCACGAGCGATACATTGCTCATCCACGCCTGCCCGACAACATCGGAAAGTTGCGCGGGATTTTTTATTTGCTGCTGCGTGCGCTCGCGGTATCCCTGACCGCCGATCAGCGGAAACGCTTCATACGGCTTCACGAAACCTTTGAATTCGCGCTGCAGATCCGCGAGTGTTGCCGCGTCATTAAGATCCAGCCCCTCCGAATTGAGCCGCCATTGCGGCTTTTCATTTATATAAATGTCACGCGGCAGCGGAATATGCGCATGGCGCTTGTCAGCGCGTCGCCGCACTTTTTCCACCGGATCGTCCACAATACTGTCCACCGGTTCATCCGCGCTCACCAGCTGGTTCACGAAAGAGGTATTCGCCCCGTTCTCCAGCAACCTGCGTACAAGATACGCCAGCAAATCTTCCTGCGATCCCACCGGCGCATAAACGCTCACCTCCGCCGCCTTGTCGCGCAGCAAAATATTGTAGAGCGATTCACCCATGCCATAGAGGCGCTGGAATTCAAATGGCGCGTTCGCATCTTCCGCGATCTCCATCACCGCCGCCGCCGTCGCCGCGTTATGCGTGCCGAACATCGGGAAAATATAATCCTTGGCGTTCACCATTTTCTGCGCACAGGTCAGATACGAAAGATCCGTATTCGCTTTGGCGGTAAAAACCGGATAATCCCGCAATCCCGCCACCTGTGCGCGCTTGATCTCGGTATCCCAGTACGCGCCCTTCACCAGACGCACCTGCAACTGGCGGCGGTGCGCCTTGGCCATCGCAATGATTTCATCCACCAGCGGCGACGCGCGCTTCTGGTAAGCCTGCACGGCGAGGCCGAAACCATCCCAGCCGTTGAATCCCTGGTCGCGCAGCACACCGCGAATGATTTCCAGCGAAATTTCCAGTCGGTCGACCTCTTCCGCATCCACCGTCAGCGGCACATTGCGCGCCGCCGCCAACCTGCATAGCTCCACCAGCCGCTCGATCAACGCAGGCACACAGCGCTCGCGTTGCGCAAATGAATAACGCGGATGCAGCGCCGATAATTTCACCGACATGCCCGGCATTTTTTCGCCGGACGGTTTTTTGCGCTCGCCGATATAGCGAATAGCCTCCGCATAGGCGCTGAAATAACGGTCCGCATCCAGCGCCGTGCGCGCGCCCTCACCCAGCATGTCATACGACATGCGGTAGCCTTTTTGATTGTAGGGAATCGCGTGCTGTACCGCGTCCTCGATATCGGTGCCGAGCACGAATTGCTTGCTCATGATGCGCATCGCCTTGGCCATGGCGGTGTGAACGACGGGTTCACTGATCAGGGAAAGCGCGCTATCCATTGTACGGCTGCTCACCAGCAAACCCAACCCAGCCGCACGCACGACCCAGTCGCCCGATCCCCCGCTCCCGGACCATCCCGTGCTGCCGATCTTGTCGCGGATCAAGGCCCGCGCGGTTGCCTTGTCCGGGATGCGCAGCAAAGCCTCGGCCAGCGTCATCAGCGCAAGCCCCTCATCGGTCGAGAGCGAATATTCCTGCAGGAAAGTTTCAAGCTGCCCGGCGGGCACTTTTTCATTCCGCATCAGCTGCACCAGCGTGGCGGCGCGGTCTTCAATTCTGTGCGTGCGCTGGCGCGGCCAGGGCAGCTCCCTCAGCAGCGCATCGGCTGTTTTCGTTTCATCGGCGTATAGATAGGCCGCGAGGTTAGAAGACATATTATCCCTGTTGTCAGAGCCAGGCTGGAATCATATCATCAAACTATGCCCGAAGCCGAAGCAATCAAATCGAATGTCCCCGAGTTTTCTGTTTCCGAACTCGCCTTTTCGCTGAAAAGAACGCTCGAGGAACAATATGCCCGCATCCGTGTGCGCGGCGAGCTCTCCCGCATTAAAATCCATACATCCGGGCATCTTTATACCGACCTGAAAGATGCCGACGCCGTTATTAACGCTGTCTGCTGGAAAGGCACGGTTTCCAAATTATCTGTAAAACCCGAGGAAGGCCTTGAGGTCATCTGCACGGGCCGCATCTCCACCTATCCCGCCCGCTCGAACTACCAGCTCATCATCGAATCCATGGAGCTGGCGGGCGAAGGCGCCCTTCTGAAAATGCTGGAACAGCGCCGCAAGAAACTCGCCGCCGAAGGCCTGTTCGACCCGGCACGCAAAAAACCCCTTCCCTTCCTGCCGGAAATCATCGGCGTCGTCACCTCACCGACCGGTGCTGTAATCCGCGATATATTGCACAGGCTTGAAGACCGCTTTCCCCGCCATGTCCTTGTCTGGCCTGTGCTCGTCCAGGGACCCGGCGCGGCCGAACAAATCGCGACCGCCATCGACGGTTTTCAGAATTTTTCGCCGCGACCCGACCTTCTTATCGTCGCACGCGGTGGCGGCTCGCTCGAAGACCTTATGGCGTTCAACGAGGAGATCGTCGTCAGGGCTGCAGCAAATTCCAAAATCCCGCTGATCTCCGCCGTCGGCCATGAAACCGACACGACTTTGATCGATCACGCCGCCGATTTACGCGCGCCTACACCGACCGGCGCGGCGGAAATGGCTGTCCCGGTCCGTGCGCAATTGCAGGCGCAAATCATGGATGACGGCCAGCGCCTTTATTCCGGTCTCACACGCCTTGCTTCCGAACTGCAGCATAAACTGGAAGCGAAATCGCGCGGTCTTGGCGACCCCACCCGCCTTCTCGAAGTCAAAACCCAGCGCCTTGATCACGCCGCCGATAAATTGCCGCGCCTCTTCACCTTCCTCGATCACACGCAGAAAATATTCGACCGCTGGAGCGAACATCTCGCTGCCCTTGCACCGAAACTCACGCGCGACTGGGAAAAACGCGTCGATTACGCCGGTAAAATGCTCGAGGCCTATTCCTTTGAAAACGTTCTCCAGCGCGGCTTTGCCGTAGTACGCGATGATAAGGGCCGTGTCATCACTGATGCCGCCAACACCAATGCCGGGCAAACAATCGAACTGCAATTTAAGGATAAAAAATTCGTCTCGGCGGAAGTCAGGAAGAAATAATTATTCCTGAAATTTTTCCGACATGATGCCACTTGCGGCGAAGGAATCCAGAATACGCCCCGCCAGTTCGTTCAGCCGCCGCGCATGCCGCAGCGAACGCTCCACCACATCCACCGCTTCATCGAGCTCCATGTGTGGCTCGAGATTCACATACTCCGGGTTGCTCTTGATACGCGCATAAAAATGCACGAGCTCACTCGATAAACGCGGACCCAGCGCATCAACCTTGTCCGTATTGCGGTCGAAAACCGAGCGCGCCAGCGCAGGTTGGCGCTGCACGATATCGCCCGTCTTTTTGTATTTCGGCTGGCGGTCGATATCTTTCATGCTTTTCAGCATTTCCTCGTAAACCGCGAGATAAGCCTCGATCTTCGCCTTGTTGGCTTTCAGCTCTGAATCCAGCATCACCGCGACAACTTCGCGCTCCTGGTCGCGCAGTTTTCTTTCCTTCGTCATCATCGCGATATTGTCGTTCTGCGCGTCGACCACTTTCTGGAATCCGCGCATGATGATGATGCTCAGGAATGTGAACGCGCCGATGATGCAGAGGAATAATATGAAACCGAAGCTCAGCATCAATGTGCCGTCAGAACTGCTGCTGCCCGAACTCGTGCCTGTCGGCATCCAGACTCCTAAACCTTTATCCTGCGCGCGCGTTTCTGCCTGGATATAGGCGTCTTCGAAAACCGATCCGTAAACAGCCGCACGGTCGGCGGTCGCATATCCCTGCTGCAGCATATAAAGGCTTAAATCGAGATCGTCGGCATTAACGCATTGCGCCCGCACGTCGCTGCCATTCTTCGCCTTCAACTCACACGATATTTTTCTGCCGTTGATAAGATTATCAAGCGTCGTGCGCGCCTTGAGCTTGATGGCCGGGTCCGCGGCTTCCACAGCCTCGATACCCCAGAGCTGAACCGGGGTCTGCCCGGCAAGCAGCGTTGTCGCGCTGACGGCACGCGCCTGTGTTTCAAATGTCTTTTTTGCGTCGGCTTGCGGCGCGGCAGCGGCGGGTACAGACTCAGCCGCCGGGGTTTCAGTCTGCGCGGCAACCGGCGCAGCAAAACCCGCCCCCATTATGAACAGGGCAAGAATAAGGCACACCATCCGGGCGTTTTTTTGTGATTTCTTCATCCGGATACAATTCTACCACCAAAATTCTAAAAAATCCTTCCCCCCTCAGCCAAAACCTTAACAATTCTGCTAGAATTGAGGTAATCTGCGGCGTTAAGGTAAAGCGCATGCGTTATGAATTGAAAAACCTGATGGAGAAACTGGGCGTTAACCGGGTCCTGGCCCCTTACGAGACGCAGCCATGGCTCCATTACGATGCCTCCCGGGGCATATCCTGCAGCGCCGAGGTCCGTATGGGCCCGGATTCGCAGGACATCGAATCCGAAATCCAGATGCTGAAAGACACGCCGGATGAAAATGGAAAAACCGTGGAACAAATCATGCTCATGAAAATGCTGCCCGGCGGCGGCGCGGGGCTGTGGTCGCCGGTGGACCTTCGAGTCAAAGGCGAAGACTACGTCAATAAAATCTATGACTGGGAAGGCAAGGGCTGTAATTTTTTCCGCGCCTGCATCCAGGCCATCCAGATGGGTGACCTGCCTGACATTGACGCGCTGATTGAGCAGGAACTCGGTGACGACGATGACTGGGGCGGCGGCAAGCGCGGCAAAATCGGCCGAAAATCGCCGAAAATCAAGCCGGCGCAATTGCTCGGCATCAAGCGCGGCTTTTAAGTTTATAGATTTAAAAAATTTACTGCTGAACGATCGTGAGACCGAAGCGCGGAGCCAGATCCTTCAGCCCTTCATTGACAAATTCCGCCACCGGCGTGAAATGCCATTTCGGTCCTTCGCGGTTTAATGTCGCGACGATCATGCCGGTTTCCATCTTGTCTTCCAGGTCGTGGGAAAATTCATAACGCACGAGCTCGACGTTGCTCTTTTCATTCGCTATGCGCAGATAGGCGTTGCGAACCATGCCCATATTCTGCTGCTTTTCGCGGCCTCTATAAATCGTCAGCACAAAAACGATCTTCATGATATCGAACGGCACGCTGTGCAGGTCGACCAGCAAAACCTCGTCATCGCCGTCGCCCGCCCCGGTGCGGCTGTCGCCGCCATGCCGCACGCCGCCCTCGAGCGTCACGGGCTGGTTGTAAAAAACGAAATCCTCATCGACGCGCGTCTTCCCGTGCTTGTCGAGCATGAACAGGCTGACATCAAGGTCCAGCGCCTCGGCATTGAAAACATTAAGATCCCATCCCACGCCGACCAGCATCTTGTGCAATGTCGGGTCTTTGGCTGTAAGGTTGATGTTGTCGCCGACCCGGGCCTTGCCGTCGGTCAGTTCGATTTCCTTACCTTCATAGGATGTATCGAGAATATCCGGCATTATGAATTACCCCTTTTTCTTGCCATCTGCCCATTCTAACCCGAAACCGAAAGCCCGGTCCATTTCCGCGTGGCCCGGAAAATATTCGGTGTAATTCGTCAGTTTTATGCCGTTGCGCACATTTTCAAGCCCGCCCACCGCGCAAACCGCCAGCGCATCGTTATGGGACGCGAGCGCAACCACCAGATCTTCCTCGCCCGGCACGTCCAATATGATTTTCGGGTTGATCTCGGCCCAGTTCGGCACGCCGCTGTAAATATAGAAATAAACGAGGACACGCTTGATCTTGTCCCAGTGCGCGCCGTTGATCTGGACATATTCGTCATAACCTTTGGCTTCGCCCGTGCGTTCGTCACCCGACAGCGCCATGTAAGGCGGCTGTTCGAAATCGCCGAATTTTTCACCGAAGGCCTGCACGGCACCGCGCGTGCCATCCTGCAATTCATAAAGACACCCGACATCGAGGTCGACGCCGATCTTCAGCGCCTTTTTCGCCGCCTTGCTGAACAATCCCGATTTCTTGGTGGCAATATTCTCCCACGCCGCGCCGACAAGGATATATTTGAACCCGTCCTCGCCGGGCGTGATCGCCAGGCTCTCTCCCGGTTTGCGTAAGTACGTGCTGTTGTCCGGATCATAACTATGCTCTTTGACACCCGCCGCGCCCAGCGCCTTGCCATGGCCCGAGAATTTCGCGCGGTCGCGATTGGCCTCAGCCAGGGAGTCAAAAGATGTCTTGGTGTCTTTCGTCATGCGCCCATGATCCTACCATTTCAGGCAGGCCTTTTAAATTTGTTTCTAAGTCTCTCGACGTCCTCGCGGCAGCAACACCCCTCAAGATGATCGTTCACCATCCCCATCGCCTGCATATGCGCATACATCGTCGTCGGCCCCACGAAATTAAACCCGCGCTTGCGCAGGTCCTTCGACAGGGCTTTTGAATCCTCAGTCACCGGCATCGCTTTCATGGTCTTGTAATCCAGACGCTTGGGACGGGATGAAGGTTCCGGCTCGAACCGCCAGAAATAAGCGCCGAGCGATCCGAACTCGTCGATAACCTCGATGGTTTTCTGCGCGTTATTGACCGCCGCCTCGATCTTGCCGCGGTGGCGGATAATCCCCGCATCTTTCACCAGCCGCTCGACATCGCTCTTCTTGAACTTCGCGACCTTCACAAAATCGAAACCGGCGAACGCTTTCCTGAAATTATCGCGGCGCTTTAAAATCGTGAACCACGACAGCCCCGCCTGGAATCCCTCGAGGCAGATTTTCTCATACAGCCTGATATCGTCATCGACCGGTCTGCCCCATTCCTCGTCATGGTAACGCTGGTATACGGGATCGCCCCCGTGCCACCAGCAGCGCATCTTCCCGTCCGTCCCCCTGATCAACCCATCTTTCGTTTTCATGCCACAAACATAAGCAAACGCAGGGCCCCGATCCATGGGCTTGGCCATATTGACTTATGACAACCTCATGCCCTATGGTCTATCCATAACAAAAATCAGGGAAAGGTTGATCGATGGCACGCGGGAAAAAATCCGGAGGTTTCTCAAAATGGCCTAACTGGGGAAGCCCGGATCATGAAGGTAATAGGAACATTGATCGTGCCTTTGAAGAAATAAAACAGGAAGACAAAGCGCGGCAACAACGCGCAGCACAACCGCAGCAGGAAATTATAAAACCGGCTTCGTCCTTAAATGGAAATCCGCTGCAGAACCATTTTCTCACCCACGCCTTCACACGTGCAGGCTTTATAAACTGGGTCGGTGACCTGGTTGAATTTCCTCGGCTGCCTCAGCCCATCAACATGGAATGCGCTATCAGGGCCAAGAAAGAAGAGAATGGCTGGAATCTGACACGTCACGCCCGCCTCCTTGGTCAACCCAGATGGCAAAAGCAGATAGAAACCGTATCTCGAGATATTGATCCGATCATAATCAAAAACGCCCTTGTAGCCTGGGCGGTTAAGGCAGGAGAAGAAATAGACACCTTCCGCCGGATGCCAGAAGAACTCTCTACGGGATCTGAACTCACCCTCACGAATAAGGAATGGCCTTACCTGACGCCTGTTTTTAAAAATGCCGGCAGGGTCTTACTGCTCAAATACAAACAATATGAGATGTTATTCGATTATCATGATGACACGCCCTGCGCTCTGCTTGTTCGCCCCGTAGAGGGAGAACGTCGCTGGGAAATCACTCGCCATCAGCTGTCGCGGGGAATATTACAACCCGAGGAACCGCGCCTCTTCCCAGAGGGAATTAAGCAAAGCAACGTGCTGGATGCTGTTGTGAGCTGGTCCCGCGCTGCCAAAATCTGGAGCAAAGGAGAGTTCGTAATTCCGCACGATAAATTAAAAGAACTCTCCGCCATGCTGCTTGTGGATACGCGTATTAACCCAGATCGAACAGGAGCAATTCCGAATCCGCCTTCGCCGTAATCTCGATTTTTCCCTCAAAGGAAATCTCGACGCCGTCGCCCTGCCGGATAGTTTCACTGCCGAGCGTGATTTCACCGCGCGCGATTTGTAAAAACCCGTAACGATCTTTCGCGAATTCATACGAAATTTTTTCACCCGCTTTAACGTTCGCGGTGAACAATTTCACATCCTGGTGAATGCTCACAACAGTATCGTTGCCCTTGCGATCCCCCACGAGAACCCAGCCATCTGCCGCATTTTTCGCATTCACGGTGATCTGCTCGTAACCCGGCGCAATCCCGCGCGTGTCCGGCCTGATCCATATCTGCAGCAAGTGAACGGGATTGTCATTCGAAGGATTAAACTCCGAATGCGTGATACCGCTGCCTGCAGACATTTTCTGAATCTCGCCGGGCTTGATCACCGCGCCGGTGCCGGTGCTGTCCTTGTGCGCCAGCTCGCCTTTTAAAATCACCGTGATGATTTCCATGTCGGAATGCGGGTGCGTCGGAAACCCAGCGCCCGGAATCACGAAATCCTCATTGATCACGCGCAAGCTCCGAAATCCCATCCGCTCCGGATCGCGGAAATCGCCGAATGAAAATGTGTGGTAACTGTCCAGCCAGCCCGTCTTCGTGCGGCCGCGCAAATCACGTTCATGAATCTTGAATGTCATGTGAAATCCCCTTTCCCAATTGTTACGAGAAGAAAGATGGTGCGCTTTTTACGAGAGTCAAAAGTATGAATTAATTTACAATTACCGACTCAATCAGCTGCCCGATCGCCTGGAATTCGCGGCTTGCGCGGTTATTATCCTTGTGTACTTTCGCCGTCATCGTCGCGCCCTGGTAGGCCGAAATCAAAAGCCGCGCAAACTGCCTCGGCTCCATTTTCATCTTCCCGTCCGCCGCCAGCGGTTTTAAATATCCCGCCAGCTGGTTTTCCCATTGCAGGAAAATCGCCTTCAGCTGCTCGCGCATTTCCTCGTCACGGTCGGACAACTCCAGCGCAAAATTCCCGAGCAGACATCCACCCGCAAATTTCCACTGCGCATAGGCGTTGTAGGTTTCCTGCAGCCAGTCCAGCAACCCCTGCTTTACATTCGGCGCCCGGCTCATATTTTTCTCCAGCGGCGCGAAAATCTGCTCCTTCGCATATTTCTCCAGAACGTTCCGGCTCACTGCCTGCTTGCTTGGGAAATAATGAAAGAACGCTCCCTTGCTCACCCCGGCGGCACTGACCACATCGTTCAGCGACGTCCCGTCATATCCGCGTCTCAAAATCAGGCGCTCGGCAGTGGCGATGATTTTCTTCTGGGTTGCTTGCTGGGCCATGGTGATCTCCCTTTCCCACACAATAGACCAACTGGTCGGACGGGCAAGGGCCAGCGGGAAATTGTCCTCTATAACCTTAAGGATTTTTCGCGTAATTCCGGTGCCCGTTTGCTCAGATTATAAAGATAATCGAAGTGCTCCCGCAGATGTATAAGTCCAAGCTCAACCAGGGGATTTTTGGCCTGCTGGTAAACCGCCAGCCGCAGCCTATTCCTGTCCCAGCCATCCGGCACGACAACCACGTCGGTATCGGCGATAATCACGCCGTCATCGAATTCATCATTCACAAAATGCAGCGCTGCGCCCGTCCGGGTGCCGCCGTCTTTCGCAGCCCTCTCCAGGATATCCTTGGTCGGGGTTTTTCCGCGGCAGCATGCCGGGTTGGCGGGATTAGTCACGGCCGGGTGAATGTTAATCGTCGGCATCAAATGTTGCGTGCGCTCGAATCTCAGCATGAAATGATCTGAAAGAATGACATCCGCGCCAAGTCTTTGCGCAAGCTCAACCAGCTCCGTTTCAAAACGTAATTTCTCATCCTTTTTAAGGTCTTTATTCCCGACAATTTTGCGGAACATGCTGGGATGTGAATGCACCATCTCTGTCAGCGGTTCGCCGTTATAAGTCGTGCTTACCGGAACAATCCACTGGCGGCCCTGCTGCGGCAGCGCCGTGTAATCATCAAGCTTGTCCTGGCCTTCAACGTCATCGACGGCAATACCGACGATCTGGAATTGGTCCCTGGCGGGACCCTCTGCGTTGCTGACAAAAAGCAAATTCTCCAGCACGCCTTTCAGGTAAACAGGCTGGCCTTCGATCAGGATATTTTTCCCGACATTATCGTCCACGCCAACATCGCGTATGGATGTGGCGATCATGACCCGCAGAGGACGGGTCGGCTCAACATAATTTCTGCCGTAGAAATTGAATCCTTTGCGCAGTTCCGGAGTCGCTCTAAATGGAATGACATTCATGACCATGCCTTGTGTTTCTTATGAAAATTGTTTTTAGCACGGTCACAATGCTGGAATCAATAAAAATAAATGGGTTTTGACAATGCCGGTTCAGACATGGAATGGTCTCTTATGACATTGAAAACAGCCATTTATACTAACGAAGCGCTTCTGGCTCATTACGCTGGCGACGGGCACCCGGAAAGCCCGAAACGCCTCTCTTCCATTCTCGAGGCGATGAGAAAAGCCTTTCCCGAAAACAACTCAGAAAATGTCGCGTGGGTGAGCGCGCGCAAGGGTACCGACAATGAAATCCTGCTGGGCCACGCGCATGAATATCTTGATAACCTGAAGAAAAAAGACCGGGCATTCAAACCGGGCGACGCGCCGATTTCAATCGATCCTGATACGCGCATGGGGCCGGGCTCTCTTGAATCGGTCAGTTACGGGGTCGGCGCCGCCTGTCAGGCCGTTGACGACATCCTAGCAGGGAAATACCGGAACGCGTTTTGCGTGACGCGCCCGCCGGGCCACCACGCGACAAAAAATTCTTCGCTGGGATTTTGTTTCTTCAGCAATCTTGCTATTGCTGCCATTTACGCCCTGCAAAAAAAAGGCATACGCAAAATCGCCATCGTTGATTTCGATGTCCATCAAGGCAACGGAACCGAGGATATAGTGAAAGAAAATCCTGGCATTCTCTTTTTCTCGATCCATCAAAATCCGCTCTGGCCCAACATGCACCACGTGGACAAAGGCCCTCACGGCACCATCAACAATATCGCCGTCCCGATCAAAGCCGACCCGGCCATGCATCACAAAATCTTCGACGAGCAGGTCATTCCTGCCCTTGCGGAATGGAAACCCGATTTTATATTTCTCTCGACAGGCTTTGATGCGCACCGCGACGATCCGCCAAAAGAAGTTTTATTCAACGATGCGCCTGGACGTCAGATGCTACTGGAAGAGGATTTTGACATGATGACTAAAAAACTCATGATGATCGCCGATAAATATTGCGGGGGCCGCCTGGTTTCGGTGCTGGAGGGCGGCTATAACCCGTCCGTTCTCGCCAGTTGCTGTGTTGCGCATACGAAAACTCTGTCAACGCGATAAAATTTGATCGGCACGATAAAACCCTATAAAACCATTTTAAATTTAAACGACTGAAAGAAAAACCATGGCAGCCTATCAATATATCTGCACCATGCACGGCCTGGGCAAAGCCTACGGCAGCGGCAAAAAAGTCATCGAAAACATCACGCTCAGCTTCCTGCCCGGCGTGAAAATCGGCGTGCTCGGACCGAACGGCTCGGGTAAATCGACCCTGCTCCGCATCATGGCTGGCCGCGACAAGGAATTCACCGGCGACTACACGCTCGCCGATAACGTACGCGTCGGTTACCTGGAGCAGGAACCGCAGCTCGACAAAACCAAGAACGTTCACGAAAACGTTTTGATGGGCCTTAAAGAAATCAAGGACATGGTGGATCGCTACAACGCGATCAGTGCCGAAATGGCCGAAGACGGCGCCGACTTCGAAAAACTCGGCGAGGAAATGGGCGAACTGCAAACCAAAATCGACGCTGTCGATGGCTGGGAGTTAGATCGCACAATCGAAATCGCGATGGATGCGTTGCGCTGCCCGCCGGGCGATGCGAAAATCGACAATCTTTCGGGCGGTGAAAAGCGCCGCGTCGCGCTTTGCAAATTACTGCTGGAGCGCCCCGACCTCCTCCTGCTCGACGAACCGACGAACCACCTCGACGCGGAATCCGTCTCATGGCTGCAGCGCTTCTTGTTAGAATACAAGGGCACGGTCATCATGATCACGCACGACCGTTACTTCCTCGATAACGTCACCGGCTGGATTTTAGAGCTCGACCGCGGCAAGGGCATCCCCTACGAAGGCAACTACACAGGCTATCTCAAAGCCAAAGCCAAGCGTATGGAACAGGAATCCAAGGAAGAAGCCGCGCGCCAGAAAACGCTCGCACGCGAGATGGAATGGATGGGCAAAACGCCCGAAGGTCGCCGCAAAAAATCCAAGGCGCGTATTGCCTCTTACGAAACATTGCTCGCTGAATCGCAGACCAACACGCAGCGCAACGCGCAGATCGTCATCCCCGCCCCGCCCCGCCTTGGCGAAAATGTCATCGAGGCAAAAGGAATTTCCAAGGGCTACGGCGATCATCTGCTCATCGATAATCTATCCTTCCGCCTGCCGCCCGGCGGCGTGGTCGGCGTCATCGGTCCGAACGGCGCAGGTAAATCGACTCTTTTCCGCATGATCACCGGCACCGAAAAACCGGACAGCGGAACATTCACGGTTGGTGAATCGGTAAAGCTCGGCTATGTCGACCAAAGCCGTGACTCGCTCAATCCCGACAACAATGTCTGGCAGGAAATTTCCAACAGCGAAGACATCATCAAACTCGGCAAGATCGAAATGCCTTCACGCGCCTACTGCTCCGCATTCAATTTCCGTGGCCCCGACCAGCAGCAAAAAGTCGGCAATCTTTCCGGCGGTCAGCGCAACCGCGTCCATTTGGCTAAAATGCTCAAGACCGAAGCCAACGTCATCCTGCTCGACGAACCGACCAACGACCTCGACACCGAAACGCTCTCGGCGCTTGAGGAGGCAATCGAAAATTTCCCCGGCTGCGCGGTCATCATCTCCCACGACCGCTGGTTCCTCGACCGCCTCGCGACCCATATCCTCGCTTTCGAGGGCGACTCGCATGTCGAATGGTTCGAGGGCAATTACGAGGATTACGAGGCCGACCGTAAACGCCGCCTCGGCATTGCCGCCGACCAGCCCCACCGCATCAAATACAAGCCTCTCCGGCGCGCGGGCTAAAAATCAACTTAATTGAATAATTTCAATAACTTAAGCAAAAAACCCGGCGCGGCGCACGGTCCCGGCGGTGAATATTATCATTTAATTCCAATAACTTAGACACAATATGCGTTCAGGCATTAAAAGATGTTACAATATATAAACTAGAACAAAATTTACTAAAATTTTAAGTATTCCGGCGGTAAAATATAGGTAGTGGTGGATCTTAGTGAACGGCGTTAAAGCGAAGACAGTTCTTGGCATCTTGTTGCTGCCGCGGATCATTCCGCGTGCCAAGGCACTTTTCGCGTCCGGTTTCGGCTATATCGCGTTTTTGATGGCCAGCATCTACGGCGCTGTGCGCCTTCTGCCACCCAATCACCCTTATCTCAATCCATCCAACATCGGCCGCTACGGAATTCGTCACGCCATCGGCGAAGCCGCCAACAATCTGGTGCTCAGGAAACAAAACGCCGACCAGGTTTTTATTTTCTTCGCGCTGCTGGCCGGCGTGATCATCCTGCTCATTCAGCTGGTGATGATCATATACATCTTCATAATCCAGCCCGCTTTCGCAGGCTCGATATTCCTCACGCAGGACCCGCCCAGCGGCGGTCCCGTTACTGATATGGCCTTCGTCGTGCTCGACCAGGTTTTCGGAATTCCCGATCTATTCTGCACGGAAGCCGGCGCATGCCCGCCGATCAACGCCCAGTTACCATGGCCGTTCCACACGGCCTTCCATGAGTTGCTGAGATTCTATTCTCTCGGCCTGCTCATCGTCGGCGTCGTCATCTTCCTGTACTACGTGCTGATTGTCGTCGGCGAGACCGCCACCACCGGTCATCCCTTCGGCCAGCGCTTCCAGAACGCATGGGTGCCTGTCCGCCTTGTCGTCGCGCTCGGCCTTCTGCTGCCGATCAACTACGGCCTCAACAGCGCGCAGTACATCGTGCTCTACGCCGCGAAGTTCGGCTCCGGTTTCGCGACCAATGGCTGGATTCAGTTCAACGACACGCTGCAAGCCGGAATGGGTGCAGGCTTCAACCCGACCGGTGAACGCGAAAGACTTCTCGCGAAACCCAATGCACCCAGTCTGATGCCGATCATCCAGGCTATGTCCCTCGTTCACGCCTGCGCTTACGCCCATTGGAAGCTTGACCCGCAAACCGGCACCTTCGGTGGCATCCTAGGAACCGCAAGGCCTCCATCGCCGAACTTCTACATCAGGCCCTATCTGGTCAAGCAGCCGCAGGACTGGATGCCGAATCCTTTGCCGCGAATGGAGCTTCAGCCCGGGACAGATTACTTAGCCGCGCTGAATTTCTACAACAACAGTGATATCGTCATCCGCTTCGGCCGTTACGATCCCAACAATACCAGCTACGACAAGGAAAAAGGCCAGGTCGGAAAATACTGCGGCGATATCCGCATCCCGATCACCTATATGAGACCGACTGCCGGCCCCGTAATGCCGGGCAGCGCGGACATGATGCAGGAATTCTATTTCAACCTGATCAAGAGCATGTGGTTCACGGACGGCACGCTGATGGTTGATCTCGCCCACCGTTACATGGAATTCGCGATCAACAGGGCGCCGCACGAACAATGCGCCATCGGATGCGGACATGGCTCGCTGCCGCCATGCAACAACGCACCCAACGGCTGCGCGGCCATCCAGGTCACTGCACAAGGCCGCCAGACTCTCTTGGGTGTTTATAAGCCTTTCTATGAATCCACAATTGTGCAGGCCTGGGAAATTTTCAACCGGAGCAATATCGACATCGAGATGCAGCTCGATATTCTCGATCGCGGCTGGGCGGGCGCCGGGATCTGGTACAACAAGATCGCCGAGATCAACGGCGTTTTCGCTACATCCGTCGTCAGCCAGCCCTATTTTGAAACCTATCCCGACGTGATGGACCAAACCCGCAGGGAACGGAAAAAAGCGGACGCCGATCTCTCCAGCAAGATGCAGTTCAATCCCAACCTCGCGGAAGGCAGGCCTGTGACGCTCGCCTGCCCGACGAACTGTCTGGAAGTTGCAAAACTGATGAACGACTTCTTCAACTGGTGGAACAAAGACGACCCCGACATGGAGAAGGCCAGCAAAACCGTGAGCAACTCGGTCATCAATGACGTCATCGGCGCGATTTTCGGCATGACCGGTCTCATGGAAATGCGGGGCGCTAACGCCCACATCCATCCGCTCGCCCAGCTCGCAGCCGTAGGCAAATCGCTGGTCGACAGCGCCATCATCAATATCGGCGGCTCCACGATCACGGCGGGCGCCGGCGGTCTTCTGCGTTTGATGGACAGCCACACGGGGCCCCTGGCCGGCTACGCCAGCGGCATGATGATGACGATCGCGATGCTGGCAATGACCATCGGCTTCATTCTCTTCTATGTTCTGCCGTTCCTGCCGTTCCTGTATTTCTTCTTCGCGTTCGGAACATGGATCAAGAGTATCTTCGAAGCGATGGTCGGCGCGCCGCTCTGGGCGCTGGCGCACCTGCGCATCGACGGCGAGGGCCTTCCCGGCGATTCCGCATCGAGCGGCTATTTCCTGATCTTTGAAATTTTTGTCCGTCCGATTTTGACGGTGTTCGGCCTGGTCGCAGCGGTTCTTATTTTCACGGCGCAGGTGCGCATGCTGAACGTTCTGTGGGAACTCGTCACCAGCAGCCTGACAGGCTTCGAAGGCTGGACGGAAACCGGCCCGGGCGCGCAGCAAAAGGTCAATTATCCCGGCTACATATACAAGGTTCTGCCGCAGAACAAGATCGACGAGTTTTTCTATACGGTTGTTTATGCGATCATCGTCTACATGATGGCGACGGCTTCGTTCAAAATGATTGACAAAATTCCTGACCAGATCCTGCGCTATATGGGCGCGGGCGTATCGGCCTTCTCCGATATCAACGCCGACCCGACCGAAGGCCTCACCAAATATGCGGCTTACGGCGGTTACCAGATGGCGCAGACAACAACAACCGGCCTCCGCGATGTTGCGCAGGGTTTTGGCGGCGATCTCGAAAGAGCTATGGTTTCACTCAGGCAAAGAATACAGGGTGACGGCACGCCGGGGCCATAAAGGATTTATAGACAGGCTTACTAATGTTGAATGTAACGAAAAAAGAATTTATCCGATATGCGGTTCTGCCGGGTCTTCGCCCCCGGCTGCAGAATCTTTTTTTCTCGGGCTTCCAGTACATTCCGTTCTTCATCGCGCTTGTCTACAGCACGGTGCGGCTGCTTCCCGCCGGGCACCCCTATCTCGACTCGGCAAATATAGGGCGCTTTGGAATCCGCCACGTCATCGCCGAAGCCGCCAATCACCTCGTGTTCAAAACCAAAAACGCCGACCAGGTCATCATGTTTGGCGCGGTGCTTTTCGGCATAATTCTTATTTTCCTGCAGGTTTTCCTGCTGGCGTCGTCTCTTATGTTCCAGCCCGTAATGGCTGGTGCGGCCATGCCGACCAATTTCGCCGGATTTTTTGTCACGCAGAACCCCGGCCAGGACATCGCCCATATCATGCTCGATCTCGTCTTCGGCGTGCCTGATCTTTTCAATTCCTGCGTGAACAACCAGGGAACATGCCTCGATAACTATGGCGGTGGAATCCTCGATATGACCGGCCAATCGGTTTTCGTCCAGCCAAGCTGGCCCTATGCCATTCACGACGCCCTGCATGAAATGTTCCGCCTTTACAGCATCGGCTTACTCGTCGTTGCCACGCTGATCACCTGCTACTTCATCAGCACCATCGTGATGGAGACGGCGCAAAGCGGCACGCCCTTCGGCAAACGTTTCAACAAGCTCTGGGCCCCCATACGTATTGTTGTCGCTTTCGGCCTTCTGATCCCGATCGGCTATGGCCTGAACTCATCACAATATATCGTTCTCTACGCTGCGAAGTTCGGCTCGGCTTTTGCCACCAACGGCTGGATTCTTTTCAACCAGGGCCTTACCGAAAGCTATATCGGCCAGACCAGGAACCTGGTTTCGACGCCGAACGTCCCTGAAATTCACGGCGTTTTGCAGTTCATGTATTCCGCTTCGGTCTGCGCGTGGCTTGAGTGGCTGAGACCCGCAGACCAACGAAGACACATAAGGGCCTATGCCGTCCGCGATCCGCTAAGCAATCCGCCCAACCTTCTCTTCGCCGACTGGCCTGGATTGCCCGGTGGCCCGCCTGGCAGCGGCGCGCAGGCAAGCTATCAGCAGGTCATGACCTTTCTTCGCGGCGACCAGGATCTCGTTATCCGCTTTGGCGTCATCGACAGAACCACGCTCAACAAAGGTTATGTCTCACCGATCTGCGGTGAGCTCATTATCCCGATAAGCGACCCGCGTATGCCCGGCCTGGCGGAACCCGGCACCGAGATGATGCAACGTTATTACATTTACGTCGTCCAGGAACTCTGGCAGTCGGTTTATACCGGTACATTCCTGACGCCTTATAATTACGCATCTTACACCGCGCTCAAACATACCCCGTGTCAACGCCTCAGCGGCGACTGCCCGCCGAATGGGCAGACTCCGCCCCCTGATGATTTCCGAAGCCGGATACAGGAATTTTATCGTAATGACGTCGAAGCGGCGCTTACGAGCGGCGGAAACGGTCTGGGCGGTGTACTGGGCGGCGGCGGCGGCGCCGTGCGGGCGCAGATTGAATCCGCAACATGGCTGATCACACCGCAACTCCTCGCCAAAGGCTGGGCCGGTGCGGGCATGTGGTACAACAAGGTCGCCGAGATCAACGGCTCACTGACCGAAGCGGTCGGGGCCATCCCGTCAGTATCGCGCTGGCCAAGCCTCATGGAATATGTGTACGAGAAAAAACGCCAGAGCGACCAGAGCGTGCCGGTAGCCGAACGTTTCAACCCGCAGCTGGCCAATGGCGGGCCCGTCCCGATGCGCGAGGGTTACACGCTTCCTTTTGCGGCGGCCATGTGGGAATCCTTTAACTACTGGCAGCGCGGCGGCTTTGCGACAACATCGCATACCGAGCCCACCGGCAACATCGTCATGGACACAATCAACGCCCTTTTCGGCACCGGCGGCCTCTACAGCATGCGCAAAAACCCGGATATCCACCCACTTGCACAACTGGTTGGCCTTGGACGATCGCTCGTCGAAAGCGCCGCGCTCGACCTCTTCCTCGCGGGCGGCGGTATGGTTATCATGCCGGCGCTTGATAACAACAGCCGCGCAGGCGCCGCCGCGCTCACCAGCTTCCTGATTTCAATCAGCATGGGCATCCTGACGATGGGCTTCGTCCTTTATTACATCGTGCCTTTCCTGCCCTTCATTTATTTCTTCTTCGCGGTCGGCGGCTGGCTGAAGGCGATTTTCGAAGCCATGATCGGTGCGCCGCTCTGGGCACTCGCACACATCCGCATCGACGGCAACGGACTGGCGGGCGCGGCGGCGGTAAACGGCTACTTCCTCATCTTTGAAATATTCCTGCGACCTATCCTGATCATCTTCGGCCTGCTGGCCAGCATTTCGATCTTCGCTGCGATGGTCTATGCCCTGAACCAGACATGGGATCTTGTGATTTCAAACCTGTCGGGCTTCGACGTCCCCAGTGAAGCCAAGGGCATCGGCCCCTCAATGGGCGAGTATTTCCGCTCGGCTGTCGACGAACTTTTCTTCACCGCGATTTACGCAATCATCGTCTACATGATGGCCCTGTCGTCGTTCAAACTCATCGACCTGATCCCGGCAAACATCCTGCGCTGGATGGGCCAGAGCGTTGCGACCGAAAACGACGCCCGCGAAAATGCCGCCGAAAGCCTCGTCAGCACAAGCTCCGTCGGCGCCAGCCAGGCAACGGGCGCTATCGGCAGGCAGCTGACAGATATTTCGGAGAAAATGGCCAGACCCGGCGGCGGTGGCGGCGGCGGTGGATAAATGGCAACGCTCAGCACCGGAAAAGTACTAAAATACACACTCCTCCCGGGCTTTCTGCCGCGGCTGCATGCGTTTTTTGCCACCGGCTTCATGCATGTCGCCTACATGATAGCAATCGTCTATCACTCTGTTCGCCTGCTGCCCGATGGCCACCCCTATTTGAATCCGGCCAACATTGGCCGCTACGGCATAAGGCACGTCATAGCCGAAGCCGCCAACAATCTCGTCTTCGCCCGGCGCAACATCGACCAGATCATCATTTTTTTCGCGATCCTTGCGGGCGCCATCATGCTGATGCTGCAGGTCGTCCTTCTTGTTATGGCGGTCCTGGCGCCTGCCGCCATGGCCGGCATCGCACCTGCCGACGTCACACTCAATAATATTCTCGGCGTAGAATCGATTTTCGGCCATGGAGGCAACCTCGGAAATGGCGAACAGGATATTGCCTTTATAATTCTTGATCGCGTATTCGGCCTCGGCTCGCGCGTTTACGGCTCCTGCATTTCGTTGCAGCTACCTTGCATGGGCCTGAACGGCCAGCAGATCGGTAACATTGGCGGCCCCTACCCCTGGCCGATGCACAGGGCCCTGCATACGCTGTTCCATTATTACTCCATCGGCATATTCATGGTGGGTGTTATCGTCATCCTTTATTTCGTCACGACGATCATCGGCGAAACCGCCGTGAACGGCACGCCCTTCGGCCAGCGATTTAACAAGACATGGGGCCCTGTCCGCCTGATTATCTTTTTTGCGCTCCTCGTTCCCGTCAATGTCGACGACCAGCATTACGGCATGAACACCGCCCAGATGCTCACATTCTGGACGGCAAAATTCGGATCGAACTTCGCGACCAATGCGTGGGGTCACTTTAATGAGTCCCTCGTTGAAACGTATCTTGGGCCGCAGGAAACCCTGATCGCCACGCCGAACGCGCCCGAGATCAACGCACTTGTGCGTTTTATGTTCGTCGCAAAAACCTGCAAGATCGCCGAGGAATTCGCCTATGGCGAAACGCTTCACGCACCCGACGGAGTCCAGGGTTATCTCGTGCGCGACGAGATTACCGGCGCAAATCTGCCCGGCCCGAACGTCCTGCCTCTGGACACGGTGGATTTTGCCGGCGCCCTTGATTTCAACGACGCCGGCAACATCGAAATCCGCTTCGGTGTCTACAACGAAGAACGGTACCCGCTTGATAAAGGCGCCGTTAAAGCCGTGTGCGGCGTCGTCAATCTGCCTGTAACTTCGAACGATCCCGATTCCGGTGCCTGGATCATGCAGGAAATTTATTACGAACTGGTCAGGGCCATGTGGGACGACGCGCAAGGTAGCGTCAATGCCGCATGCGTGCGCGGGCGCATTATGCAGATCGACCATGACCCGAACTGCAACGCCTGGCCGACAACCAATTTCGCCAACAACGAAATCCAGAGATGGACCAATTTCGTCAAAAACCAGATTCCCGCCGCGGTCGCGCAGGAAGCCGCCTCGACCAATTTTGCGGTTACGCCCGAATTGCGCGCGATGGGTTGGGGAGGCGCCGCCATATGGTACAACCGCATCGCGCAGCAAAACGGCCAGATAACCGCGGCAATCGGAAACATGCCCTTCGCCGACAAATATCCTTTCCTGATGGAGCATATCGGGCAACAGAACAAAGCGACGAATGAAAATATCAGCCCCGAAGATTTATTCGATCCCGCACTCGGCGGCAGAAAGGAATCAGATTACCCGCGGTACAAGGATAAAATGATCGCCGCTGTTCTCTACAACGCCTATACGTTCTGGGATAAAAGCGGCAACGCGTCGAAACTGCAGAGCGGAACGTCGGGCAACACTTTCAACGACGTCGTCAATATGATTTTCGGCACCGAGGGTGTCTTCGCGATGCGGGAAAACACGGATATCCACCCCCTCGCGCAGCTCAGCGTCCTCGGGAAAGGCCTGATGGATGCATCCGTCCGTAATATAGGCAGCGGCCTGGTCGGAACCTCTCTCGTCGCCATATTCGGCAAGGCCGTGGGCGGCGACGAACAGACACTAAAGGCGCTCATCAACATGGCGGTGAGCGTCGGAAAATTCACGATGATCATAAGCTTTATTCTCTATTACGTGCTGCCGTTCCTGCCCTTCATTTATTTCATGTTCGCCCTGAGCGGCTGGATCAAAAGCATCTTCGAAGCAGTTGTGGCTATGCCGCTCTGGGCGCTCGCGCATATCAGTCGCATGGACGGCCAGGGCATGCCCGGTCCCGCCGCCAACAACGGCTATTTCCTGCTGCTTGAAATTTTCCTGCGGCCAATCTTGATCGTATTCGGACTTGTCGCCAGCCTGACCATTTTCGCCGCCAGCGTGCGCGTGCTGAACGATGTGTTCGATCTCGTCGTTTCGAACGTATCAGGCTACGACATGGAGGCCGAAATGAAGGGCATAGGCCCGTCTTCAATCGAATATTACCGCCTGCCGGTCGACAAATTTTTCTTCACGATGATGTATGCGATCATGGTGTATATGATGGCGACTGGCTTCTTCAAGCTGATCGACCAGGTGCCGAACAACATCCTGCGCTGGATGGGCGTCTCGGTCTCGACCTTCAGCGAAGCTGCGGGCGACCCCGCCGGCCAGCTCATCGATAAAGTCTTCAAAGGCGGAAATATCGGCCTCGGCTTCACCAAGGACGCGAGCAAACTTGCCGCGCTTATGGGCACCGGAAGTTAATTATTTTCTGAAATTATTTTTTATTATTGCGTGCGCAAATGCTCGAGCAGAACGTCGACATTGCCGCCGCCGCGCTGGATGACCGATGCGAAATCCGAACGCTGCGTCAGCGCCATACTCACGCCTTCAACCAGTATATCCACGACCTTGTTGTTGCGCACGCGCCAGTCGACGGAAACCTTCTGGCCGTTCGGGGGAATGATCGAGGATGAAACGATGACATCCGTCTCGCCGTCGGCGCGTGCGGCGGTAACTTCCAGTTTCTGGCCGTTATAGTCCTTGAAGCGGCGCGAATAGATTTCCACGATCATGGTCTTGAAGAGTTTTTGATATTCGGTCTGCTGCGCGGGCGTCGCCGTTTTCCAGTAACGTCCCAAAGCAAAGCGCCCGATCGTCGCCATGTCGAAATTCGCGTTCAGGAGCTTGCGGAATTCAGCCGTGCGCTGCTCGTCGGTCAAACCTTCGTTACCGAGAAAGCCGATACCGGTCTGCGCCATTTTATCGACGAAGCTTTTTGCGGCTTCCGTGTTCGCGGCAACCGTCACAACCAGTGAACCGCGCGGCGTCTCGCGCACATCCATGGCCACGGCAGGCGCGGCTACGGATACACCCGTCAGGGCGGCAACGGAAAAAGCGATCAGATTGATATGGCGCACGTTAAACCTCTTAAAATACAGGCACATTCCCCTAAGGCCGGAATGCCTGTTCTATATATACTTTATACGGATTTATCAATACCGATCCTGCGGTCGGGAAATCCCCGCCCGCCCTGCGCTTTAAAAGCAAGCTTAGGGGTGATCGGCTCCGGTATCGTCCGGGGTGGACATATCGTCCCGCACCAGGGCCTCGCGGCGCTGATAATACGTGCTGCGGACTGCGGCATAGTAATCGATCGAGCTCTTCTCAAGCTCCTCGAGCACATCAACCAGCGATTCACGGAGGTCGAGATATTCAACGCCGACTTTCGCGTAATACCAGCCCTCTTCATCGATATTGAAGAGATACCAGCGTAGCGGATCTGCGAATGAATCAACAATATAACCGGCATAATCGCGGGCCGAAGACGGACCCAGGATCGGCAGAACGAGGTACGGACCATGGCCTACGCCCCAGGCGCCCAGCGTCTGGCCGAAATCTTCCTGCTCGTATTCGTAACCTTCAGCACCGGCAACATCGAACACACCGCCCACGCCAACCAGCGTGTTCACGACAGCGCGTAGTACAACCTTGCCCGCGCCGTCAACATCGCCCTGCAAGACTTCGTTGGCCAGCGTTACGGGAGATTTCAGGTTGCGCAGAAAATTGCGCAGGCCTTTGCGGCCCGGCTCGGGCACGATGAAACGGTAACCCTTCACGACAGGGTGAATGACGACTTTGTCTACGGCCTTGTTAAAGGCGAAAATTGTGCGGTTCGAGCTCTCGAACGGGTCGGTCATCGACCCTTCGCGGTATTCGCTGTTTGTTGAACATGCGCCGAGAACGAGGCTGGTGCCAGCGACCAGCAGGATTGTTGCGAGATTATTTTTTGTCATGGATGATAACGCCGTCCGTATAATATAGTTTCAAAGCCCTTATATCTTTTAAATCCCTACCCGAGTCAACTCCCCGGACTTAAGATATCTATAGTAGAACAGATTGAAGTTACCAGAATCTTAAAAAACAAAGGCTTGTTCCATTTTTAGTGTAACCTTTCGGCAACACCTTTCAAGCCGGATACGACTGTTTTCCCCGGAACTGTGACATTTGGGTTACGAACCCTAGCCATCCTCAAGATTCATCATAACGGTCAGCCCCAGCAAAAGGCTTATAAGGGCCGGCGACCAAGCCGCTAAAATGACGGGCACTTGGTGCGAAGCGCCCAGCGCCTGCAAAAAGCTCGACATAAAAAATATGACAAATCCTATCAGGATTCCCGCCGCAAAATAATTCAAAACCCCTCTACTGCGGGGCGGGCGCATGGAAACCGACGCCGCCAGCAGCACCATCGCCGCGAACATCAAAGGCTGCGACAGGAGGTTCTGGTAATAAACTTTCAACGGACTCGCATCGAACCCCGTGTTCTCCAATGTCCGTATATGACCCGGCAATTTCCAGAATGACATTGCTGCGGCGGACGAGAAACTTTCCTCGATATCCGCCACGGTCAGTTCGGTAGGCAATATATAGACGCTTTCTTTCAGGGGCTGGGCGTCGGGGCTGCTGACATTCACATCCTGGAACAACCACTCGCCCTCCTCCAGCGACGCCATCCCGGCATCCAGCCGTTTTAGGAACCGGTCGTCATTCGAGAAAAAAAGCGCCATGACATTTTTCAGCTTCCACGACGGCTGCTCGATTTTCGCAGCATGCAAAATCACGTAACCGCTCTCTGTGCCCTGCCGTAGCCACAAACCTTCCTTGAACAGGGCGATCTGGTTGTCCTGCCGCGTGAGATACGTATTCTCCATCTGCTGGAACCGCCCGAGCAGCAACGCGCTGAGCGGGTTGATGACCGTGATGTGCAATATACCTATCGTCAGCGCCACCCCGATGATCGGCGTCAGGAATTGCCAACAGGAATAACCCGCCGCACGCACGACGATCAATTCATAACGCCGCGTCATCTGCCAGAATGTGAACATCGCGCCGAACAAAATCGCGAAAGGCAGCAGCATCTGCCCAACTTCCGGCAGCTTGAGCAAACCCATCTGCAAAATAACCGACAAAGGCACTTCACCGATTTTCCCCGCGCGCCGCATCAGCTCGACCGTATCGAACAGGTAAATCACGCCAAGCAGCGCCAGTAGCAGGAACAGCGTGTTAATCAGATATGTGCGCGCGAGATAGCGGCTGAGCGTCGGCGAAATTTTCATCACGTTTTCCCCTGCTGGTAAAGAACGCGGCGGCGGAATTTTTCGCCCGAACCGCTCAGGAAAAACAGCGCCATGAAGCACGGCGCAGTCACTAGTAAATACATCAGCGGCAGGCCGATCACGCTGTCACGCGCAAGACTGAACGTCATCAGGAAAAGCGCCTGCAGCGTAACCGCGCTGGCGATGGCAAACGCGATTTTCTTGCCCTGCCCGCGCCGCTCCAGCGGCCCCGTCAGCAGGCACGCGCACGCCATGAATGTATAGGCGAGCGCAATCAGCGGCGCGGCGATGCGCCTGTGAATCTCGACGATGAATTCATACCTTGCCTTGGGATCGGCACGCGCCTCATCATTAGGGGCCGGATTCACAAGTTCAAAAATCGTCCGCTCCTCCGGCTCGCGCCAGCGCGCACGCACCGGGTCGCTTGCGGGCAGATCAATCGTATAACGCTCGAAATTCAGCCGGTGCAGCGTGCCTTTTTTCCGGTCATATTCCTGCCGCGATCCGTCAAACACCAGAACCTGCTCGCCTTCCGGCTGCGCAACAATCACGCCGCGCTTGGCCATGATGGTGGACGGATTGACCTCGGGATTGCGCGTGTCGTGGATCATCAGGCCGCGCAACTCGCCTTCGCTGGTACGCGCCCGCATGTAAACGGTGAGACCGCTTCCAGCTTGGTTGAACACGCCCTCACGGAACAGCAAAGCCGAAAACTGCGTTTTGATCACCTGCCGCAAATGCTGCATCGACGAGAGCGACGCCGGCGTCACCCACATCGTGATCGACCATAGAAGCAGCGTAATGACACCGGCCAGCATCAGCGCGGGCCGGGCCAGCTGCATCGGCGAATATCCCGCCGCCTTGATGGCAACCAGCTCGGAATCGATGGTCATGCGGTTATAAATGAAGATAATCCCGGCCAGCAGCGCGATGGGCAGGATAATCTCAAGGAAACGCGGCAGAGCCAGAAACGCCAGCAGCCAGAACGACGTACCCGACGCCCCGGATTCAATCACCAGTTCCAGGAACCGCAACGACTGCGTCAGGAACACGATGGCCGCCAGCGTCACGGCAATGAAGCCCGTCGCCATGGCCAAATTCCTTAAAACATACCGGTCGAACACATACATATTGCGGCTGCTTCCCTCTGGAAAACTGAATGGAATGCATTATAGTGGGCCTTCATCGTAATCAAAGAGAATTAACACACATGACACTGGCGATTTCTTTCTCCAAAACCCCCCGCAAAGGCTCCGACGCCGCCATCCTGCCCGTTTTCGAAGGCGGCAAACTGGGCGCGTTTGGCAAAAAACTGGATGAGGCCGCGAACGGCTACATCGCCAAGGTCCTGAAAACCAACCCCAGCTTTTCCGGTAAAAACGGTGAATCCCTCACTCTTACGCTGCCCGGCAAGGCATCCTTCTCTCAGGTCATTTTGGCAGGCCTTGGTAAAGCCGCCAAACTGAACGCCGTACAGGCCGAGGACGCAGGCGGAAAAATTTACGCCGCCGCCGAAAAATCCGGCGCGAAACATATCACTCTGGTCGTCGACGAAGACGCTTCAAATCTGAAAGCAGGTGAAATCGCCGCGCGTTTTGCTGCAGGCCTCCAGCTCCGCTCCTACAAATTCACGAAATACAAAACAGGGAAAAAATCCGGCAAAGCCAAACCGGTTAAATTCGACATCGTCGTTTCAAAACCCGCCGACGCGGAAAAAACATTCGCCCGACTCAGCGCAGTGACGGAAGGTGTCTTCTTCGCCCGCGACCTCGTCAACGAACCACCCAATGAGGTTATCCCTGAACTCTTTGCGCGCCGGATCGTGAAGGAACTCAAACCGCTCGGCGTCGAGATTGAAATTCTCGACGAAAAGAAAATGGCAAAGCTCGGCATGGGCGCGATTTTAGCCGTGGGCATGGGCTCCGACAATCTGCCGCGCATGGTCATCATGCGCTGGAACGGCGATAAATCATCGAAAGAAAAACCGTTCGCGCTGGTCGGCAAGGGCGTCACCTTCGACACCGGCGGCATCTCGATAAAACCCGCCGCAGGCATGGAAGAAATGAAAATGGACATGGCAGGCGCCGCCGCCGTCATCGGCACCATGATGGCCCTCGCCCGGAGAAAAGCAAAAACCAATGTCATCGGCATTGTCGGCCTCGCGGAAAACATGGTCTCGGGCCACGCGACGCGCCCCTCCGATATCATCACCTCCTACGCAGGCAAAACGATTGAAGTCCTGAACACCGACGCCGAAGGCCGCCTTGTCCTCGCCGACTGCCTGACCTACGTGCAGGAAAAATACAAACCCCGCGCCATCATCAACCTCGCCACCCTGACCGGCGCAATGATGATCGCTCTCGGCTACGAATATTGCGGCACGTTCTGCAACGACAACGCACTCTGGTCGGACATTGAAAAAGCAGGCAGGGAAACCGGCGAAAAACTCTGGCGCATGCCGTTAGACGAAGTCTGGAAACGCGAAATGGAATCCCCCGTCGCCGACCTCCAGAACCTCGCGAAATCCGGACGCTTCGCGGGAGGCTGCACCGCTGCTGGCTTCCTAGAGCATTTCATCGACAAGGGCATGCCCTGGGCACACATGGATATCGCAGGCACGGCATGGATCAAGGCCGACCGCGCAACCGTACCGAAATACGGTACCGGCTTCGGCGTCCGCACGCTCGACCGCCTGATCGCCAACAATTTTGAGAAAAAATGAGCACCTTTAAATCGAAAAAACCGCGCCTGAAATCCGCGAAGGATTTCGAGAACGCCCCGACCATCCGCACCGAAGATCTCGCCGCCATCGAGCAGGTCTCGAAAAAATACGCGGTCGGCCTGACGCCGCATGTGCTGGAAACCATGCAGGGCTCGGTCGCTATCGACGCGGTTGCAAAACAATACATCCCGCAAATCGAGGAACTGAAAACCACGCCGGAGGAAAACCCGGACCCCATCGGCGATTACGCGCACACACCCGTGAAAGGCCTCGTCCACCGCTACCCTGACCGCCTCCTCCTGAAACTCGCGAATGTCTGCGCGGTTTATTGCCGCTACTGTTTCCGCCGCGAAATGGTCGGTCCCGGCTCGGACGTCCTGAACGCCGAAGAAAAACAGGACGCTTTCGCCTACATCCGCGACAACAAGAATATCTGGGAAGTGATTTTGACCGGCGGCGATCCGCTCGTTCTCTCCGCCCGTCAATTATCCGAAACGCTCGACGAACTCTGCGCGATTGAACACGTCAAAGTCATCCGCATTCATACGCGCATTCCCGCCGCCGACCCGAAACGCATCACCGATGAACTCTGCGCCGCACTGAAACGCGAGAAAGCAATTTACGTCGCGGTCCATATCAACCACGCGCAGGAAATCACACCGCAAGTCGAAACCGCCCTCAAAAAACTCCACGAAGCGGGTTGCGTTCTCCTCTCGCAATCCGTGCTGCTCAAGGGCGTCAACGACAACCCGCACATCCTCGAAGACCTCTTCCGCAAACTCGCAGCACTGCGCGTGAAACCCTATTACCTCCACCACCCCGACCTCGCGCCCGGCACGTCGCATTTCCGCCTTTCCTTAAAAGAGGGCAAGGCAATCGTTAAAAAATTACTCGGCCGCGTCTCGGGAATTTGCCAGCCGCATTACATGCTCGACATCCCCGGCGGCCACGGCAAGGTGCCGGTCACGCGCGATTACATTTTCGAGGAAAAAGACGGCGAATACATTGTCGAGGATTTCGAAGGCTTCAAACATCACTACCCGCCGCAGGGTCAAAAGGAAAATGCGAAATGACCGAGGTGCGCTTCTATCACATGGAACGCCAGTCGCTCGAGCAGGTCCTGCCCGGCCTCCTGACCAAAGCCCTCGAAAACGGCCACAAGATTCTCGTCAAAACGAATGATGAAGCCGAGGCCGAGCGTCTCGCCGAACATCTCTGGATCTACAACGCCAACATCTTCCTGCCGCACGGCACGAAAAAAGACAACCACGCAGCATTGCAGCCTGTCTATCTCACTTCATCGAATGACAACCCGAACGGCGCCGACGTTCTCATTCTCACCAACGGAACCAGCGCCGACGATATTGGCAATTTCAAACTCTGCTGCGAACTCCTGGATGGCCGCGATGAATCTCAGGTCGCGCAGGCGCGCGCGCACTGGAAGTCATACAAAGACTCCGGCCACGCCCTCACCTACTGGCAGCAGGGCGAAAAATCCTGGGAGAAAAAAGACATTTAATCCCCCCAATGTCATCCCGGCGAAAGCCGGGATCGGGTAGATTAATGGCAACCGGATTCCGGCTTACGCCGGAATGACAGCTTCTTTTTTTAAGATTTAGTGCGCGGGCGCTTCTTTGGGAGCTTCCGCAGGCGCGGCACCTTCAGCCGGTGCAGCAGCCGCATCCGCAGCAGGCGCTGCTGCTGGCGGTGCAAGCTCCGCCGCTTCAGCATCGATCTCGCCTTGTGAAGGCATCGGCGGCGGCGAATCTTCCAGCGTCCGCAGCCATGCGATAATCGCCGCGCGGTCTTCCGGCTTCTTGAGGCCGATGAAACTCATCTTCGTACCGTTTACGAATGCTTTCGGCTTATAAAGGAATTTGTTGAGATCGGCGTAAGTCCACGTGCCGCCCTTGGCAAGCATGCCCTCGGAATAGGCAAAACCTGCATGGCCGCCTTTTTTGTGCCCAACCGTATCCCACAAAGTCGGCCCGATTTTCGCGGGCTCGCCTTTTTGGAAATTGTGGCACGAGGCGCAGGCTTTAGAGAGTTTTTCGCCCTTGGCAATGTCTGCCGTGGCAATCAGGTGCAAAATCGGCTCCGGCCCGGTCGGCCCGGCGGCTGCGCCCGGTTCCGGCGCGCCTTCGATGCTGACGACATCGGTCTCAAGCGCGTGCGGGTGAATCATCACTTCCGCCACGAATCCGCCGAGCATGGCGGTAATTCCGGCAACAAGGACTGCGGCAAAGATTTTGTTGGATTCAAGGGACATCGGCGGGTGTGGCTATCTGTACTGTTTTCTTTACGTTTTTCGAAAATATCCCGGTTGAGGGCGGTTGTCGAGAGTGTTATACCCAATGTCAGTACTCATTCAACCGAAATTTTTGCAGGAAACTGTCTATGGCCAAGAAAGCTGGGAAAATAGCCTTCCAGGGTATGAAAGGCGCCTATTCCGATCTCGCCTGCCGGGCCGTCTATCCGGACATGGAAACCGTGCCCTGCCCGACCTTCGAGGACGCCTTCAATGCCGTACGCGAAGGCGGGGCCGACCTCGCCATGATCCCGATCGACAACACGCTGGCCGGACGGGTCGCCGATGTCCACCATTTGATGCCCAAGGGCGATCTGTTCATCATAGGTGAATATTTCCTCCCCATCCGCCACCATCTGCTCGGCGTTAAGGGCGCAAAAAAAGAATCTATCAGGCACGTACACTCGCACGTGCATGCCATCCCCCAGTGCCGGAAAGTGATTCAAAGGCTGGGATTGAAAGCCCATATTCATGCCGACACCGCAGGCGCCGCGGAAGAAGTCGCACAGAACAACGACCCCGCGCACGCCGCCATCGCCTCCGAACTCGCCGCGCAGATTTACGGATTGCAGATCATCGAGGAAGACGTACAGGACGCGAAACATAACACTACGCGCTTCATCATCCTGTCGCCCGAGCCGGAGATTCCAAAACTCGATGAAAAAGACGTCGACACGCTGAGCGCCATTTTGTTCGAGGTCCGCAACATTCCCGCCGCTTTATATAAAAGCCTCGGCGGCTTCGCGACCAATAATTTGAGCCTCGCAAAGCTGGAATCCTATATCGACCCGAATTTCCAGGGCGCGCTGTTCTATTGCGAGATCGAAGGCCATCCTGAAAGCACGGCCTTCCGCCTCGCCCTCGAGGAACTTGGGTTTTATGCTAAGGATGTGAAATTTCTCGGTGCCTGGCCGGCTCACGGCCTCCGCCGTACGTACAGGAAGAACCAGAGCGAGTTCTGATCATGCCGACCTATGCGGCCATTACTGTCGATCTACTGAAGGACGCCGCCACTTTTTTCCGGACGCTGGCCGACCAGAATGAAGGCGTCAAAAAAGAAATGACGGACAACGCCGCCATCTATGAACGCATGGCCGAGATGATGGAAAAAGATCCGCGCGGTGCCGCGCCCGGCGGTCAGACATTCGGCCAGCTAAGCGCCCGGCTTTTACAGGACACCGCGAACCTGTTCCGCAAGCTCGCCGTTCAGAACGAACCGATCCGCGAGCAGATGGAGCATAACGCCAACATCTACGACCAGGTTGCCGAGGCCGTTGCAAAAGATCCTTTAGCCATTCTTGACTGATTAATCTGCGGGCAACATGAACAGCAGCGCCATGCCCGTCAGCGCGCATCCCGCCATCAAAACCAGCAGGAATGAAATGAACATACCAACCAGTCTGTCTTCAGTTTCGCGGTAAATTTTCAAAGTTTTGTCGAAGCGCCGTTTCGCCCTGCGGTCGAAAAACTTTTTCTTGATCTCCACGCGGTCATATTCTTTCGTCCTGAAAAGTTTTTCAGCCTTGCGATAGGCAGCTTCCGCCGTACGCGTGGTGTGACGCCTCTCCCATTTCGAGCATGGATCGGTGCGGTTATCGTTATGAAAAGGTCTGTGAAAAATATAGACCGAATATTCGTCGGGAGGCGTTTTACGTTCTCCCTCGTTCGCTTTTGACATGGTCATGGGCGTTTCTCCGTATTTTTTTGGCTTTATCTAAATACGCCCTTAATGGTTAACAAATCGTTAATATGGCCCTTCCTATCCATGCTGCAACGCTTCAAAAATCAATAAAAGACGCGTGCTTTCTTGTTTTTATGACCAAGGCGCGGTACTCTGTGGATAGTTATTTTCACTCCTCTGTCCCCACTGTTAGTTGAAATCATGTCCCGCTCCCGTACCATTTACCGCCACCGGCGGAAAAAACGCTCGCTCTTCCGTTTGCCCGACTCCGTCCAGGCCTTCACGGCGCGGCGGCTGCTCGATATTTTCGCAGGCACGTTAGGCTGCCTCGGCCTGTTCCTTTTCATCGCACTCGCCAGTTACGACCACGCAGACCCGTCATCGAACACCGCAGGCACCATTACCTCTGGCCCCGTCAATAACTGGATGGGCGCGCCCGGCGCGTGGCTGTCCGATCTTCTTTTGCAAACCATCGGCATCGGCGGTTTCGTTATCGCTGGCGGTATCATCGCCTGGAGCATCCGCCTTTTCCGCCGCGAAGTTCTCAGCCCTGCCTGGCTCCGCGCCATCGCGCTCGTCATCGCCGCCGTCGTGCTCCCCGTTGCCGCCGCGCAAATTTCTTCAAACGGCTGGATGGTGCATCCGTTTCTGGGCAGCAGTGCAGGCACATTGATTTTAGAAAATCTCAACCAATTCGGCACCGGCATCGCGCCGTTTTTCGATCACGGATTTTTTGTCATCACCGCCGCCATAGTCGCGGCGCTCGCATTTTCATTTTCCATCGCCGTCACATCCGAAGAACTCGGCGCGGTATTTCATGGCGTCAGCGCGCTCACCGCCGCAACCGCTTTGTTCGCCTGGACCGCCGCGTCCAATTTCGTGAACTGGGTGCTGCATCACAACGATCCTTCTTACAGACCACAACCGCTCACCTTCCTGAAAAACCTGCGTCCCGAACCCGCGAAACCGAAACGCGCCCCCGCCATCAACACCGGCGAGATTTATGACGAGGACGAAGAGGACGAAGAAGAGGATGAAGAAGAAGAAATCGGCAGCTTCGACAAGCCCGAGCGCACGGTGCGCACGCTGGCACAGGCCGTCACCGGTCCCGTCCCGCCCGCCATTCCCGTCGTCGCCAAGAAAATGAAAAAAGCCGCCGGCACCGGCGGCCAGCGCAAGATGAGCTTCGCCGCAGGCGATTGGGAACTGCCGCCTCTCACCCTCATTCAATCGCCGCCCAAAAATACTGAACACAACGACCTCAACGAAGACGCACTGCGTAAAAACGCCGAACTTCTTCAAAACGTTCTCGCCGATTTCAACGTGCAGGGCGATATCGTCAGCATTTCACCCGGCCCCGTCGTCACGCTCTATGAACTCGAACCCGCGCCCGGCACAAAAACCAGCCGTGTCATTTCCCTCGCCGACGACATCGCGCGCTCAATGTCCGCCGTCTCCGTACGCTGCGCGACCGTCCCGGGCCGCAACGTCATCGGTATCGAACTGCCGAACAAGGAACGCCAGATCGTTTACATGCAGGAGCTTCTCTCCTCGCGCACCTATGAAACCGGCACGGCCAAACTCCCGCTCGTGCTCGGCAAGGATATCTCCGGCCAGCCGATCCTCGCCGACTTAGCCAAAATGCCGCACCTGCTCGTGGCCGGAACCACCGGCTCGGGTAAATCGGTCGCGGTGAACACAATGATTTTATCCTTGCTCTACCGCCTCTCGCCCGAGCAATGCCGCTTCATCATGATCGATCCGAAAATGCTCGAGCTCTCCGTCTATCAGGACATCCCACATCTTCTCACACCCGTCGTCACCGAACCCGGCAAGGCCGTTGTCGCGCTGAAATGGGCCGTGCGCGAAATGGAAGACCGTTACCGCGCCATGTCGAAACTCGGCGTGCGTAACATCGAGGGCTATAACGAGCGCCTGCGCGAAGCCAAGAAAAAAGGCGAGACCATCATGCGCAAGGTGCAAACGGGTTTCGATCCCGGCACCGGACAGGCGATCTTCGAGGAACAACCGTTAGATCTCAACGACCTGCCTTACATCGTCGTCATCGTCGACGAATTCGCCGACCTCATGCTGGTCGCGGGCAAGGACGTGGAGAACGCAATTCAAAGGCTCGCCCAGATGGCCCGCGCCGCCGGCATTCACCTCATCATGGCAACGCAAAGACCTTCCGTCGACGTCATCACCGGCGTCATCAAGGCGAACTTCCCGACCCGTATCTCCTTCCAGGTCACGTCAAAAATCGACAGCAGAACCATCCTCGGTGAATCCGGCGCCGAACAGCTCCTCGGCATGGGCGACATGCTCTACATGGCACCCGGCGGCCGCATCACGCGCGTCCACGGCCCGTTCGTATCCGATAACGAAGTCGAAAAAGTCGTCGACTTCCTCAAAGACCAGGGCGAACCCGATTACATCAACGAAGTCACCGAAGGCGAAGACGATTTCGGCGATAACGAAGTCATGAACGCCATGTTCGGCGGTGGCGGAGACGGCAGCGGCGTCGACGAACTCTACGACCAGGCCGTGGCGCTCGTCGCGCGCGAGGGCAAGGCCTCGACCAGCTTCGTCCAGCGCTATTTACAAATCGGCTACAACCGCGCCGCGCGCATCATCGAGGAAATGGAACGCCAGGGCGTCATTTCCAAGGCCAACGCCACCGGCAAACGCGAAGTGCTGGTCGGCAACCATTTCAGTGATGCCTGATCTACTGATCCGACGGCATAAGCTGAACGTCAATTAAAACTGCTGTTATAAATTTATTCGGCGTACGAATAACGAGAGGCATCCCGATCCCATCATTTTTTATAGATGGGTTAGGAAAATATAATTCCACAATGTGTGGCTTGGATGAAAAATCCTCTAGTCTTGTTGAAAAAGATTGCCACCCTTGTGTCGAAGTAGAAAAATTTTGGCCTTTTGCATTAAACCCTATATCAAGAAATTTATCTTTAATGGAAATTTCTGCATTAATCTGACCATATTTTCCACTTTTCTCAAACGGAAACTGCAGCGTCGAAGAACAAGTTTTATCTTTTACTGTGCACGTCGATTCATATTCTCCACATGCGTCAAATGTCTTCAATTTAATCGAATACGTCTGCGCGGAAGCCTCTGACTGCATAAAAATCAGAAAAGCCGAAACCATTAAAAAATAAAATATTTTTGAAACCATATGGCTCTCATCTTTTAATGTTTTTTGGAAACTGAAGACGACGATTATATTTTAAGAAAATATCTTGGTCAATTATAGGTGGAATCTTCTCAAATTCCCTATCAACGTCATAAAGTGATTGATCCTTGTCATTTACAGTCCTAGGTGGCACATAATCCTCCGGGACGCCTTCATCTGGAATATTTGTACCCGGAATAGTAGGCGGCAATAATTCTTCCTTTTGAATATCATCCGAAACACGCCGCTTTAAATCCTTCCGCAGCGCTTTCTCCGTCTCGCCGCCCGGCTTCAGCCAGCCATCCACGCGCAATCCGCGCTCCTTCTGGTAACGCCTGATTCCTTCATCCATTTCGCGCGTGATATATCCATGAGGCTCCGGCTCTTTTTTAAAATCAAAATAGCCCAGTCGATCAAGCACGTTTTTAACCTGCCGGACATCTTCCGGCCTGTTTTCGCGCTGATCGCCCACCATGCCTGTAATAAATTTTGAAATCGTTGAAAATAAAGACATATGTTTTCTTTCATTTAGATGACATTCCAAAGGTTATCGCCTATAAAAGCGTATAACCTGCATAGATACGTAAAGAGACCTGATTCATGAGATTTCTGACCGCCGCCCTGCTTGCCCTGATTTTGTTCCTGCCTCTCTCCGCTTCAGCGAAAAAAGGCGACGAGGCCTGGAACGCCGACATCAAGATTACCGAGGATTATCTCAAAACCCTCCGCACCGCCCGCGCGCGCTTCGTCCAGACCACGCATGACGGTACACAATTAGTCGGCACCTTCTATCTCCAACGCCCCGGCAAGCTGAAATTCGAATATGACGCACCCATCAAGGACTTCGTCGTCGCCGACGGCTTCTTTATTTATTTCTACGACTCACAATTGGGCGAGCAGACCAACGCGCCCATCGGCCAGACCCTCGCCGATTTCATCCTGCGCGATGAATTAAAATTGCGCGACGATCTAACTGTGAAAGACATCAAGCGCGGCGGCGATCTCATCCAGATCGAAATCGTGCAAACCACCGACCCCGACGCGGGCTCGCTCACGCTGGGCTTCTCCGAAGACCCGATCACGCTGAAAAAATGGCGCATCGTCGATGCGCAAGGCTTGATCACCGAGGTCGAGCTTTTCTATCTCAAGACCGGCGTCAAACATCCGTCCTCGCTCTTCGTCTACAAGGACCCGGTCAAAAAAGGCGTGAATGACTAAAATTCCCCAAAAAATAATGAGTAACGACGAAGGTCCGCTGAACCACCTCATCCGCATGCTGGCCGGTTTGCCCGGCCTCGGCAATCGCTCCGCGCGCCGCATCGCGCTGCATCTCCTCGGCAAACGCGCCGGGATGATGATCCCGCTTGCCGATGCGCTGAAAAAAGCCGCCGAGGAAATAAAAGAATGCCCTGAATGCGGCAATCTCGACATGATCCAGCCCTGCAATATCTGCCGCAATCCCGCGCGCGACCGCGCCAAAATCTGTGTGGTCGCGCAAGTCTCCGACCTCTGGGCGCTGGAGCGCACCGGCGCTTATAAAGGCCTCTATCACGTGCTCGGCGGCCTGCTCTCTGCGTTAGACGGCATCGGCCCGGAAGATCTGAAAATCCCGCGCCTCGTCGCCCGCAGCGAAAACGAAGAGGTGCAGGAAATTATTTTAGCCCTCTCCGCCACGGTCGACGGTCAGTCTACCGCGCACTACATCGCCGATCATCTCGACACCGCGAGCCTCAACGTCACGCGCCTCGCCCACGGCATGCCGGTCGGCGGCGAACTTGATTACCTCGATGACGGAACCATCACCACGGCTCTCAAGTCGCGCCGCACGGCGTAATTATTCTTTCTCGGAAATATAAACATCCCCGTCGCCCGTCACGCGCAACACCGCAAGGCGCGTATAATGCCCGTGCGGTCGCCGCCGATGGCAAAGTCGTAATAAACCCCGGCTGGGAAATAATGATCGGTCGCCGCCGCCGTCACGCTTGAATCGCCGAACTTGATATAGACCGGCTCGGTCGCGTAGACGCTCACGACGCGCGTGTTGGAGTTGAAGTCGGTCGAGTTGCGTGCCGAACTGCTCGTGGCGCTGATGTGATGACCGCCACTCGGCATGAGTCTCATAGCTGGAATGACATTCGAGTCGCTGTCCTGGGGTAAAAGTGTAGGCATGGGAGTTCTCCTTTATATGTACGCCGTCATTGCGAGGAACGAAGTGACGAAGCAATCCAGAAAAAACTGGATCGCCGCGCCGACCATGTCGGCTCACGATGACGAGGGTTATGATGTGGTTGAAAAAAGGCGCAAAAATGGCCTGTGAAGCGCTTATTCTTTGATATTACTGGCTAAATGTCAAGGAATTTTTTCCTATAACTCTTGTGGTTGAAATACCCGCCACCCGGCGGCTAATATCGCCCATCAATTAAATAAAAAAGGATACGTGCTCATGACACTTCCCAAAGCTTTTGAACAGGCCATACATAACGCTTCAGAATTAATCGCGGTAAGAGTTTATCAATCGGCGAATGCTGAAACGCCCGCAACACCGGCGGCAGAAACCACAGAAAGCACTCCCCACGTAAATGGAAACGGCGACGGGTTTGCCTCACTTAACGGCCACGCCGTGCTTGCGAAAGAATTTGCCCGTATTCTCGAAGGCAAATTGATAGAGATCGCAACTGAAAACCCAACGGATAATATCTGCATCTATTCACTGGGACAGCAGTACGATACGAAAGCGCCTGAAAAAGCGAGGCGCGCGGTTTATGCCACGATTGCGGAAACCGGTGTTAGTCAGGGACCTATAAATCTTAAAAACGTAATTATTCTTCCCACAGGCACTGTCAAATATTCCGAGCCTGCGACGGGAATGCAGCATAGCCCGTTGATGGAATTCACTGCAGCGCTGTAATCACGCTGCCTTCTTCATGTAATTGGCATACGTCCCGTAATACGCGGCTGAATCCCCGTACCCGTATTCCGCGTGCTTTTTTACATCCACATTCGTCAGCACCAGCGCCAGCGCACTGTACCCGAAATCGGTGAAGTGTTTCACACCGCCCGCCACCGCTTCGCGCGGCGTCTTGTCCCACTTCACGGCGTAAAGCACGCAATCCGACAGCGTCGCCAGCAGCCGCGCATCCGGCACGGCGAGACACGACGGCGAATCTAAAATCACGAGGTCATACATCCCGCGCAAATGCTCCACCAGCTCCTTCATCCGCTCGGTGCCCAGCAAATCAAGCGCGTTCGGCACGCTGTGACCAAAAATAATATGCGCCGGGGAATCCGCGTCCTTGCAGATCACTTCGTTCAATTGCTTTTCACCAGATAAATACTGCGCCAGATTCGCCGGCCCCTTCTGCCCCGACGATTTATGCACGTTCGGGCGGCGCAAATCCGTATCCACCAGCACCACCTTCTCGCCCGACGCCGCCGCACTCCGCGCCAGCCACAGCGAAAGCGTCGTTTTCCCTTCTGCGGGAAACGACGACGTCATCGTCACGACTTTCGGTTTTTTCTCGCCGGAGCGTAAATTCATCACCATGCGAAGCGTCCGCACCGATTCCGCCAGCCCCGATGTCGGCTCGGCCAGCGGGTAGCGCCCGAGGAACGGCATCCGCACTTTCCCCGCCGACGGGATCAGCGCAAAACACGGCAGGCCCATCGCCTTCTCGATCTGGTTTGCGCTGCGGAACGCATTATCCATCTTCTCCATCAGCAGCGCGATAGCGAGGCCTGCGAACAGCGACGCCACCGCACTCAAACTCAAAACCAGCATCTGGTTCGGCCAGCTCGGCGCACGCGGCACGCTCGCATGTGAAATCACTTTCGCACGCGGCTCCTGCAATTCTTCCTGCCGCTCGCCGCGCCGTGATGCCTCCATAAAACCATTCAGCGTTTCACGCGTCGATTCCGCTTCCATCTCCAGCGCGCGCAATCCCACCATCCGAGAATCCTCGCGCATTTTCACGCCGCCTGAAACATCCAGGCTTTGCTCCAGCGCATTCACGCGCCCCGCCGCCAGGTCCATCTCGGCCCCGATCCCCTTCGCAATCGTCGCGATCTCGGCGCGGATCGAATCCCGCGTCCCCGCAATTTCCGATTGCAAATTTAAAATCTGAGGGTGCTTCCGCCCGTATCGGCTGGACAATTCAGCCATCTCCGCCTCCAGCCGCGCCTGATCGATTTTCAGTTTCTGGATGACTTCCGAATTCATCACCGCACCTGAACTCTCCATGCGCGAGGGCGACTCCAGCATCGCCTTCACCTGCTGCAATTTCGCATCCGCCGCCGCCTGCTCGCCGCGCGCCTTGGCAAGCTGTTCATTCAGCGAACGCACCTGCTCCCCCGATAACAACGTCGTCGTATCCTGCCTGATATTATTCGCTGCCTTGTAACGCTCGACCGCCAGCTCCTGCGCCTGCACGTCCGCGCGCAACGAAGCCGATCGTTTATTCAGCCACGCCGCCAGCTTCTGCGACGCCGCGAAACTGCTCTCCATGCTTTTCTCAACGTAAGAATCCGCAATCGCATTCGCGATTTTCGCCGCCTTCTCCGCGTCTAATGAATTGAATTCCAGCTGTATCGCGTACGATCCCGGCACGGGACGCACCGCCAGTTTCCGTCCGAATGCCGACACCGCATCTTCGCGTGAAAATTCCGTGTCAGATTTTAATCCCAGCCGCTCGATCACCGCACTCGCCATGCTGCGCGAGCGGATGATCTCCACCTCGTTCAGCACCAGCGACGCATCATAACGCGACGAAGCCTGCGGCGCGATCTCGCGCGGGATAATATCGCGCGCGCCGGTGTTCACGAGAATAATCGCCCGCGCCGTGAAATGCGGCTTCGTCAAAGCCAGCGCCAATCCCGCAAACCCAAGGCCGAGCAACAACACCCCGAAAATCACCACCCGCCGCCGCCATAATATCAGCAGCAACCCGCGCACATCTGTTTCCTGCGCGGCAGCCTCCATCAGAAGAACCTCTCATTGACAGTGATCACATCACCCGGCGCAATTTTTTCCTCGGGCAAAATTTGCCTCTCCGCCCCGCCGCGCGTCACCTCGACGCTGCCCTCCGCCGCGCGGTACGTGAACCCGCCCGCCAGCGCCACAGCATTGAGCACCGTCATGTTGCTCGCATACGCGTAGCTGCCCGGATTTTTCACTTCGCCCATGATGTAAAACGGCCGCGACGATTTCACCTGCATGGTCACGCTCGGCTCCACGAGATATCCATCCGCCAGTTTCGCCTCGATGTTTTCTTCCGCCGTGCGCGCGGTCATGCCGCCGACATTCACCTCGCCGATCAACGGCATCGCAATCGCCCCGTCCGGCCCGATCCGGTAACTGCCCGACAGATCTTTCTCGCCGTACACCACGATCTCGAGCACATCGTCAGCGCCCAGCGCGTACAGATCCTCCGCTGCCATCGCCGGAACGGTGGCTGCCGTTAAAAATGCAATCATCGCAAGCGCGCAAGCAAGGCTGCGTAAATGCTTCATAACTCAACATTATCAATGATTTAGGAACGCAGACGCGGGCATGGCCCACGTCATTATTTTATGCCCCGCGCGAGGGCCATACAACAGTATGATTGAGGTCATCCCCCGAGTTCTGGGACTATACGCCTAGGCCTTGGGACCCGGCCTTACGACATGCTCGACTATTTTCGTTCCCACGGGAACATCGAGCAGCGTCACAGTAATCTCCACCGGCGACGATCCCGAGGAAACGATATCCTCGCAGCCCGCCAGCGATTCAGCGAAACGGTTCGCCGCCTCGACAGGTTCTGTGTCGTACACCGGCCTTTGCAGCATCAGCGCGTACTCATACTTCGCCGTCTGGCCGATAATGTCCGATTGACGGCGCAGAAGCACGAGATACTGCGAAAGCTTCGCTACCGCGTAATCGGCGGCGTACGCGCCGTCCATCTCGCGGATCTGGTTGTAATTGCTGACCGAAATAAACAGCATGTACGTGCGCTCGCCATACCTGTCGGCACGGTCGACGGCGGAGAGAAACAGCTGGTTGAACGCCGACTTGGCGATGACGCCCCCGGCGCTCGGGAAATCTTCTGAATCATCGCCGATCCGGCGCATAAGCGTCGTCAGCCGCTCGCAATTCCCCATCCGCTCATCAAGCGTAGTTACGTCTAATGGCTTGTTCATAACGTCGTTGCAGCCAAGCTTCAGCGCTTCCTGGCGCGAGGCCGTTTCCGAAAGCAGGAAAATATACGGGTAATTTTTGACCGAGCGGCGAATGTTCAGGATCACCGGGCGCGGGCTGGTCAGCGGCGCGGGATCGAGGCAGATAACCTCGAATTGCTCGCCGGCCAGACGTTCGACGGCATTGTTTTTAGCGCCTTCCTGGCTCACTTTATGGCCCATAGGCTCGAGGCGCGATTTGATAAGCTGCCCGGCAAGCGCATCCCGATCAACAACCAGAACTTTCATGTATGTATCCTTTTGAAGAGCCAGGGGGCCTGAAAAGACCCCGGCTTTAATACTATCCATGATCGTTAAAAAAAGGGTAAATGGGAAGCCTTATTTTAACGATCTCTACCCTCCTCCCCCATCCCCTAACCCCCTTGGCTGGTTTGACTTTCCGGTAATACTGGTTTAGACAAACCCCCTGATGGTGAGCCCTGGTGGCGGAATGGTAGACGCGCAGGTTTCAGGTACCTGTGGCTTAACGGCTGTGAAGGTTCGAGTCCTTTCCTGGGCACCATTTAAGAGGCATGGATGAGCATAACGTTGCACAAGAACGACCTTCCGAACGGCATCGATTTCGGCGCAAGCGTCGCGATCGATACGGAAACCCTTGGCCTTAACCCCGCGCGCGACCCGCTCTGCCTCGTCCAGTTGTCAAAAGGCGACGGCAATGCCCACATCGTCCAGCTCAACCGCGACACCTACGACGCGCCCAACCTGAAAAAAATTCTCTCGAATAATAACATCCTGAAAATTTTCCACTTCGCGCGTTTCGACCTCGCGGTGATGAAAGCCTATCTCAAAATCGATTGCACACCTGTGTACTGCACGCGCACCGCTTCGCGCCTTGTCCGCACCTACACCGACAAGCATGGCCTGCGCGACATCTGCAAGGAACTGCTGAATGTCGACCTCAACAAGCAGCAGCAATCTTCTGACTGGGGCGCAGCAACACTCAGCCAGGAACAACTCAATTACGCCGCGGGCGACGTGCTGCACCTGCACGCGCTGAAACGCAAACTTGATGACATGCTCGTGCGCGAAAGCCGCGTCGAGCTCGCGCAGAAATGTTTCGAATTTTTGCCTGCCCGCGCCGAACTCGATCTCGCCGGATGGGCGAACGTTGATATTTTCGAGCACTGATGAAAGCCGCGAAACCCGAGCAGAAAAATTCCCCTGATATCGCCGCCGCCCGCCGCGTGCTGGAAACCGAGATCGACGGCCTGAAAAAACTCGCGGCTTCCATCGACAATAGCTTCACCGAAGCCGTCACCGCCATCCACGCCATGAAAGACGGCCTCAATGCAGGCCGCCTGATCGTCGCAGGCATCGGCAAAAGCGGCCACGTCGCGCGCAAAATCGCGGCCACCCTCGCCTCCACCGGCACGCCTGCTTATTACATCCACCCCGGCGAAGCCAGCCACGGCGATCTCGGCATGATCACCGACAAAGACATCGTGCTGATGCTTTCAAACTCCGGCGAAAATTCCGAACTCTCCGATCTCATCCATTACACGCGCCGCTACGGCCTCACCCTCATCGCCGTCACCAGCAACGAGACCAGCACCCTCGCGAAACATTCCGACATTGTGCTGCAGCTCCCGCAGGCACCCGAAGCCTGCCCGAACGGACTTGCGCCCACAACTTCCACCACCATGATGCTGGCGCTGGGCGATGCGCTCGCCGTCGCGCTGCTCGACCGCATGGGCCTAACGAAAGAACAATACAAAGTCTTCCATCCCGGCGGCAAACTCGGTCGCAAGCTCATGAAAGTCTCCGAGCTTATGGTCGCGCTTGATGACATGCCGCTCGTTTCAGACAGCGCAAAAATGAACGAAGCCATCATCGTCCTCGCCGAGAAAAATCTTGGCGCCGCTGTCGTCGTCGACAAGAATAAAAACCTCAGGGGCATCATCACCGACGGCGATCTGAAGCGCCACATGTCCGATGATCTTCTCAAAAAATCCGTCACCGAAATCATGACCACGTCGCCCAAATCGATTGAACCGGGCGCGCTCGCCGCCGAGGCGCTCGACATGATGACCAAAGTCAAAGGCCGCTATCTCACTTCTCTTCTCGTCATGGACTCCGGCAAGCTTGTCGGCATGATCCGGCTTCAGGATTGCCTGCAAGCCGGGCTCGTCTAGGAAAAACACCATGAACGACGACCCTGAAAACCCGGAAAACACCTTAAGCGCCGGTAAGTACGACCGCCTCGTGCGCGGTGCGTCCGCACGCGACACGCATAATCCGAAATGGTCGCGCTTCGTGCGCCGCATGCGCCTCATCCTGCCTGTGATCGCGCTCGCGCTCTTCGCCATCGTCTTCGTCTGGAGCGACGTCCAGCGCAACAACATCCTGCCCTCCATCGACGCAGCAAAAATGCCGACCAATGTCGGCCAGAATGAACTGGTCAATCCGCGCTTCGAAAGCGTCGATGAAAAAAACCAGCCCTTCACCATCACAGCCAAGCGCGCCGTGCAGAACAAAAGCGACGAACAGCTTGTCATGCTCGATGAACCGCTCGGTGACATGACGCTCAGCAGCGGCGAAAAAATCGCCGTCCGCGCCGACCGCGGCAGCTTCCGTCAGGACAGCAAAATTCTTCTCCTGCGCGGCAAGGTGCAGCTCAACCATGACAAGGGCTATCAGCTCGAGATGGAAGAGCTCGATGTCGATATGATGCAGAATACTGCGTCCTCTAAAGTTGACATCGCGGGCCACGGCCCCGATGGCACGCTGGCGGCGAAGGGCCTCGAAGGATCATCCGAAACCGGCAATCTCGTTTTCAACGGGCCGGCGAAACTCATCCTCACCAACACATCCGGCGGGCCAAAGGAGTTCATACCATGACAAAAATCCTCTCGTCATTGCGAGGAGCGAATGCAAGCCTGTCCTCGCGAAAGCGGGGAAAGCAATCCATTCTTTTCTGGATTGCTTCGCTGACGCTCGCAATGACGGCTATCCCCGCCTCCGCCCAGGAATTAAGTTCCTCCAGCGATGAACCCGTGGAAATCACTGCCGACGGCTCGCTCGAATGGAACCGCAATGAAAAACTCTTCATCGCGCGCGATAACGCGAAAGCCAAACAGGGTGAATCCTCCATCGCGGCGGCGAAACTCACCGCGCATTACCGCGATGGCCAGGGCGGCGGCATGGACATCCACCGCGTCGAAGCCGATTCAAATGTCGAGCTCAGCTCCAAAGATTCCACCGCTTACGGGCAGCGCGCCGATTACGATCTCGCCAAAGGCGTCGCCATCATGACCGGCGATAATCTGAAAATGGTTTCGCCGAACCAGACCGTCACCGCCAAAGACCGTTTTGAATACTGGGTGACCGACGGCAAAATCAACGCCATCGGCAACGCCCGCGTCGACAAGAAAAACGCGAAAGGCGAAACCGACACACTCGAGGCCGATGTCATCTCCGCAATCCTGAAAGACAACGCGGCGGGCAAACGCGAACTTCATTCGTTAGAAGCCGACGGCAACGTCGTCATCACCACGCCCGCCGAAAAAGTCACCGGCAAACACGGCATCTATAACGCGCAGACCAACAAGGCCCTGCTCACCGGCGGCGTCATTCTCCACCGCGGCCCCAACAAGCTCGAGGGCGAACGCGCCGAAGTCGACCTCAACACCAACACCAGCCAGCTTTTCGGCGGCGCCAATATGGCCAAAACCGGCGGCCAGGTGCGCGGCATCTTTTATCCCGGCACCGAAAAGAAAAACGGCGGCGCGCGCATGATCATTCCGCCCTCGCCGATGGACGTACCGATGCCGAACGCAGGCTCCGGAAAAGCACAGCCTACCGAGCCACCGCCTGAAACCGGTCAGCCGCGCCTGCTCACTGTGCAATAACATTTAGGGAATTTGCGCTGCGGGTGCCTGCTCGCCAAGAATTTTTTCTTTAACGAAATTTTTTATTCTCGGGTCGAGCATCGCAACACCGCTGTCGCCGATCATACACAACACTGCAAAAAGCATTTGTCCTGGATCCTTCTGCTGAACTCCCGCGATAAAATGAAGCGGACGCGAAGCAAGCTCCGGCAGGGCGCCGAAACCGGGCTTGTTGAATAAGAACATCAACCCGCCTAAAAATGTAGGCACCATGCTCCCCGCATGTGTCAGGAACTTGGGATCGCTCAAGTCGCCGTTCCACTGGCCCGCCGCCACGGTCGAAGATGCAAAAATCGTGCACAATCCTGCCAGCTGGAGATATCTCGGGTCATCTTTGACTTTCGGGTAGCAAAGCGAACTGCCGAAAAAAAGAAGCATGCCAATCGTATCGCAGATTGCGTCTTGCGACATGCGCCCTTCACTCAGGGCGGGAAGAACATTTTTTACGCCAAGAATGGCCGTCGCACCCAGGTAAGCCCTGCTCGCCCATACGCCGCTGCGATCGCAAAAATCGCGGGTAATGCTCTTCAATGTTTTAGCAACGCCCATGATGATCCGGATTAAATATCCGCCTCTGGTTTTACAAAAACCAGCGCCACGTAAGCCGGGCTGTACCCTCTCTTGAAAGGCACTTTGATGTCCGGGATGTTCGTTTGGCCGGTGAGAACAAAACCCGCTGCCTCCGCTGCACGTTGCAGCGTACTCAGCGACCAGTAATAATCGTCAACCGTCAGGAATGGTTCTTCAGCGTCGACTGAATACAGCTTTGTTTTAATTTTTTCACCGTCACGCTCCGCTCCGTACGGGAAGCGGCATTGATAAGTCGAATGCAGCTCGGTCAGCGTCAGGGGATGATTGCCGGTTGAAATAAAACGTCCGCCGGGCGCAAGCAGGTTGAAATTCGCGCGGAAATAATCTTCGCGCAGGCTCTTTTCCGTTTCGAAGGCTTGCGCGACATGCGTTGCCAGCACGAGATCGTTATTTTTCGGCAGCGCGTTGTAATCGCTTGTAATCAGTATGCCGCGGTCCCCGAAATTTTTGCGGGCCTCATCGAGACTCTTCTCGGAAATGTCATACAAGGCGGGACGCAGAAAATAGCCGGTTTGACGCTCGATCTGCTCAACGGCCATCATCGCCATAACGCCGTCCTTCGCGCCAAAATCCACGGATGTTGGCCTATCATTTTTGACGGCATACAGGGCAAAAAGATTCGCAATCTCTAATGCAAGATGCTCCTTTTCCCCTTTAACCACGCTGGCCCATTGCCCGGCATTGCCATCATATTGGCGGATCTGGTCTTCAGTGCTCATCTGGCAAAACTCCTTTTACATATTTGAAACAGATATTTACGAAAATATCGGCCCGGCTGTCAACTAAACTCCTTCATAAACCCATAGCGGGTGACAAAACCCAATAAAACCTATATAAAAGCCCATGGAATTCTTCTCTGAATGGCTGATGGCAGCCCTATGACCGAAATGAAAATCAACCCGCACCCGCGCATCAGGGAAGTGCCCCGCGGCCTCACCGCCGAGCATCTCTCCAAGAGCTATAAAAAGCGCCCCGTGCTGCGCAACGTCAGCTTCTCGATCCAGCGCGGCGAAGCCGTCGCCCTGCTCGGCCCCAACGGCGCGGGTAAAACCACCTGCTTCTACATCATCACCGGCCTCATCAGCCCCGACGGCGGCTATATCCAGCTCGACGGCCAGGACATCACAAGCCTCCCCATGTACCGCCGCTCGCGCCTCGGCATCGGATATCTCCCTCAGGAAGCCTCGATCTTCCGCGACCTCACGGTCGAACAAAATCTTCTCGCCGTCATCGAGGCGCAATCACTCCAGCCCGACGACCAGGCCATGCTGCTCGAGGATTTACTCCGCGAATTCGGCATCGAACATCTTCGCCGCACACCAGCCCTCGCACTCTCAGGCGGTGAACGCCGCCGCGTTGAAATCGCCCGCGCCCTCGCCGCGCGTCCTGAATTCATGCTGCTCGATGAACCGCTCGCCGGAATCGACCCCATCGCCGTCGGCGACATCCGCAAACTCATCACCTATCTGAAACAGCGCGGCATCGGCGTGCTCATCACCGATCACAATGTGCGCGACTGTCTCGGCATCGTCGACCGCGCCTACATCCTTCATGATGGCCGCGTCCTGATGGAAGGCAGCCCTGAGGAAATCGTCGCCAACGAAGACGTCCGCCGCGTTTATCTCGGCGAAAATTTCAAGATTTAATTTATTTCTGCCGTGTTATAATGCGGCATGAGCAGTCCTCCTCCCAAAATGGGCCAGCGTTTAGATTTCCGCCAGTCCCAGCAGCTCGTCATGACCCCCCAGCTCCAGCAGGCGATCAAGCTGCTGCAGCTGAACAATATCGAGCTCGCCGAATTCATCGAGGAGGAACTCGCGCAAAATCCCCTGCTTGAAAAAGCCGAAGCCGACCCCACCGAGTCCGCCGATCACGAGAAAAAAGAAGAAATCGACAACATCCAGGAAGAGTTCGACGGCGCGATGCAACGCGATTCAGGCGAAAACGAAGCACCCGATTTCGATGCCGGCTCCTCCATGGCCACCGTCGGCGCAGGCGGCAATTCCAGTTTCGATGAAATGGATGAAGGCTTCGAAAGCCGGATGAGCACGGAAAAAACCCTGCGCGAACATTTGACCGAGCAACTTTATATCACCTTCGAAGACAACCGCGACCGCGTGCTCGGCGCGCTGTTGATCGATCAGTTGGATGAAGCCGGGTATCTCCGCACCGACCCGAAACCGCTGGCCGAGCAGCTCGGCGCGCCGTTCGAGCGCGTTGAAAAACTCCTCGCCAAAATGAAAACATTCGATCCGTGCGGTGTTTTCGCCGCTGATCTTTCCGAATGCCTCGCACTGCAACTCGCCGAGAAAAACGCGCTCGACGCGCCGATGAAAAAACTTCTCGAAAATTTAAATCTTCTCGCCGCGCATGAAATGAAAAAACTCGGCGAAGCCTGCGGCGTCAATGAAACCTACCTGAAAGACATGATCGCAGAAATCAAGCGTCTCAATCCCCGCCCCGCCGGTGAATTCGACCATCTCGTTGTGCAGACCGCCATTCCCGACGTTCTCATGAAACGCCTGCCGAAAAATGTCGGCGGCGGCTGGCGGGTCGAGCTCAATTCCGAAACTCTTCCCAAGGTTCTCGTCAACCAGACCTACTACACGGAAGTATCAAAAAGCGCGACGCAGAAAAAGGACAAGGAATATCTTTCCGAACAGCTGAGCTCCGCCAACTGGCTTGTCCGCGCCCTCGACCAGCGCGCGCAAACTATTCTGAAAGTCGGCGCTGAAATCGTGGAACAGCAGGATGCTTTCTTCAATTACGGAATCGAATTTCTGAGACCGCTGACGCGGAAAGAGATAGCTGAAGTCATAGGTATGCACGAAAGCACCGTCTCCCGGGTTACCACCAACAAATTTATCGGCACGCCGCGCGGCATTTTCGAGCTGCGATTCTTCTTCTCCACCGCGCTTGAGGGCGAAGACGGCACCTCCCATTCCTCTGAATCCGTAAAAGCCCGCATCAGGACGATGATCGACGCCGAAGACCCGAAAAAAATACTCTCCGACGATAAAATCGTGGAAATGCTGAAGGCCGACGGTATCGAGCTCGCCCGCCGCACCGTCGCCAAATACCGCGAGGGCCTTAACATCCCCTCCTCCGTCCTGCGCCGCCGCCAGAAAAAATCTTAAGAAAAGTCATAAAATTGCGCGAAATAAATCTTTGAAATCTATGGTTATCCGGCTCGGGCAATTTATGTTATAATAGTACTTATACCCATCAATTAAGAACAGGATGAGAACGATATGGAACTGTCAGTTCATGGAAAACAGATAGATGTCGGTGATTCACTACGCGGTCATGTAAAGGAGAAGATCGAAGACTTAAGCGAAAAATATTTCAACCACACAACATTTGCGAATATCACATTTTCAAAAGAAGGCCACGGCCACCCGCGCACCCGCGCTCACATTTCCCTCAAACTCGGAAAAAATATCATGGTCGTCGCCGACGCTGTCGAGGCCGACCCATATGTCGCGTTTGATTCCGCCGCCGAAAAAGCAGGCAAGCAGCTCCGCCGTTACAAGCGCAAATTGCGCGACCATCACGAGCGAACCGAACAAACGCCCGAGGCGGAAATCACCAAGGCGCGCGATTACGTTCTCGCCACCGACGGCCACGACAAGGAACTTCCGCCCGAGGAAGGCCCCGCCGTCATCGCGGAAATGACCACCAACATCGAAACGCTCACCGTTTCCGAAGCCGTCATGCGGCTCGAGCTTGCCGACCTTTCGGCGCTCATGTTCCGCAACGCCAGCCATAACGGCCTCAACATGGTCTTCCGCCGTCCCGACGGCAATGTCGGCTGGGTCGATCCCGACAACAAGGCCAAAAAAATAAAATAACGAAATAAAATAACGCTTATTTTATAGCGACTAATTAATAAAAAACCCGCGGGCGCTCCTTACTCGCGGGTTTTTGTTTGCGCAATCCGGTTCCTTCCACATCGCAAAAAAAATAAAATTTTTTTTGCTGGCGTTTTTTCGTCGATATCTATTAGTTATCCATCTGTGTGCCAAATGGATTTATAAGAGGGTCATAATGTCCTCCGCAAATGATGATATCGAAGTAAACGTAATCCTGCCCGACCTGAAAGCCGGCAGCGACAAACAGGTTCTGCAGCTTGTCGCAGCCGAAGCATCGCTCCATGTAAACGCTGACGCGGAATTTCTTTATGACGGCCTCGTGCACAAGGAAGCGCACACACCTTCCGGCATCGGCGGCGGCGTCGCTATTTTACATCTTCAGACACCGCGCCTGACCAAACCGTTCATGATGCTCGCGCGCCTGCACGAGCGCATTGAATTCCACGCCGTCGATAACGAACATGTCGACCTGGTGGTTCTGTTGCTCTCGCCGGAAAAAGACGGGCCGCTGCATCTCTGCCGCCTCGCGCATGTCTCGCGCATCTTCAGAAGCGAGCGCCTCTGCGCCGAACTGCGCAGCGCGCGTGACGAAGACGGCATCCGCGCATTGCTGATGATGCCCGAAGAATGGCAGATCGCCGCTTAATTTAAATTTTTAATGAACTGTAACGGGCTCGAGATCGTTGTGACGAACCGCAATGATCGCCGTGTCATGCGTATCCATCACCGAGAGCGGCGTGCCGTCAGCCGCGTGAATCGCATAAGCCGTCCGGTTTTGAATCAGCACAGGCCGGATATAGGCCAGCTGCTGAACGCCGAAATTGCGGAAATCCTGGGACGACAGCCCTTTGAAGAAGGCAATGGAATTCATATCTTTGTTATTAATCATGCTTCACCCCTCGATCCTTTCAGTATACCACGCATAGTAACCCTGTTTCATTAATTTTGTTCTTTTTGCATGGTTTTCAATAGCCGCCGGGATTTGATTTAAGCTATTGATACTATGGTATTTTTAAGCGCGCCCTTTCGTGAACAGCCGGTCGCAATAACCACATTCCACTTCATCCGTACCATCGAACGTGTACCAGACTTTCGGGTGGCCAAGCGCGCCGCCGCCGCCATCGCAACTCACCTGGTCAGCATCTTCATCCACCGTGATGATTTCGGGTCTGGGAGCCTTCGGGCCGGGAATCGGCATATTTCATAATCCTTTTACGGTTTGATAAATCGATCCCTATAAAATAACAGCGGAAGGACACATGCCAATAGAAAAGAATATACATTTCACTGAAAACCCTCTCGCCGCCGACGAAACCGGCCGGTACCTGTCCGTGCATGTCCGCGTGCCGGAAATCGTCAAAAGCTGGCGCGGCTCGCTCTTCAGCTTCGAATGGCTCCGCCCCGACGGCAAAATCAAATCCGCCGCTGAACTTAACCCCGCCGAGCGTGAAAAACGCCAGGCCGTCGAACAATTGATTCAAGCCGGCGCCGCTATCCCCATGCCCATCCTCGGCATCGGCATGATGGACAATGTTGAAATCGGCGTTGGCCGGGCCGAACTCCTGACCCTCGCCGCCGCCGGAATCGAAACCATGCCGGTCCATATTCCCAAATCCAGCGAAAGCGATTTCAAACCTTTCCGGGCTGATGTAAAATCCCCTGCATGAGAACCCACACCGCCGAACGCGGTAACGTCCTGTTTTATATCCTGATCGCCGTCGCGCTTCTCGCGGCGCTGATCTTCGCTGTCGCCCAGAGCGGGCGCGGCAACATCCAGCAGGTCAGCGAGGAAAAAGCGCGGCTTTTCGCCACGGAAATCATCCAGAACACCGGCACCATGGCCAACGGCGTGGCGCAATTACGTTTACGCGGCGTGCGCGACACCGAAATCGATTTCGACAACCCGGTCGTTTCCTATCCCAACGCCAATTGCACCGACAATACGTGCAAACTGTTTCACCCCGGTGGCGCGGGCCTGACCTACAGCACACCCGACATGCAATGGCTCGACGAGACCGCAGCCGCCGCCACCAGCTTCGGAACTGTCGGCGGACTAATCGGTCAATGGTATTTCCCTTACAACACATGCGTCTGGCAAGTCGGCACCGGCGGCGACAATTGCCACGCCGACACCGGCGATGTTACGGAACTCATGGTCTGGCTGCCCTGGGTCAGGCGCGAAGTCTGCATCCAGATCAACGAACTGCTCGGCGTGCCCAATCCGAGTAACGAACCACCTGCTATAGGCGGCACCATGATCAACACCACGGCCCCCAAATTCGCAGGCACCTACCCGACGGGCGTCCATGTTCACGTCCAGATGCCAACAGTAACGGCGGCCTGCGTTTACCACAGCTCCGCGCCGGCTGCGCCCGGCCTCGGTTATTTCTATTACAAGGTTTTGATTGTGCGCTAGATCTTCCGCGCCTTCGGCCCTTCGGGCGTGTCTTCGATAGTAAAGCCGAGCGCCTTCACTTCATCACGAATTTCATCAGCGCGCTTGAAATTTTTTGCGGCCTTCGCTTCGGTGCGCTCGGCCAGAAGTTTTTCGACGTCATTGTCGCCGCTTACATCATAACCAAGCCATTTAGCGGGATTCTGTTGTAACAAACCAAGCATCCCTCCTGCCGCTAAAAGCGTTTTTTTCTCTTCAGCATCATTAGCTGATGCAGAAGAAATTTGATTAAGAACTGCTATAGCCTGCGGGGTATTGAGATCATCTAACAATGCTTCTTGAAACTCAATATCTGCAACAGCCGGACTTTTTGAAATTTGAACATCGCGTAAGTCGTACAATGTTCTATATAAACGATCCAAAATACGTTTGCTCTCTGCGATTTTTTCCTTCGTCAAATCGAGCGGCTGACGGTAATGCGCCGAGAGCAAAGTCAGGCGCAGCGCTTCGCCCGGAAATTCCTCGATCAAATCATGCACCAATAAAAAATTGCCGAGCGACTTCGACATCTTCTCGCCGCCCACGGTGACAAAACCGTTATGCACCCACATCTTCGCGAACGCCGACAAATCATCGTCTTTCCCATGCGCGCAGCAGCTCTGCGCGATCTCGTTTTCATGGTGAGGAAATTTCAGATCTGCCCCGCCGCCGTGAATGTCGAACGGCAAACCTAAATGTTTCTCCGCCATCGCCGAGCATTCGATATGCCAGCCCGGCCGTCCGAAACCCCACGGTGAATCCCATCCGGGCTGATCCGCCGCGCTCGGTTTCCACAACACGAAATCCGCCGGATCTTTTTTATACGGCGCGACATCGACGCGCGCGCCAGCAATTTGCTCGTCGCGGCTTCTGCCCGATAACCCCCCATAGGCCGCAAACGACGGCACATTGAACAGCACATTTCCTTCGGCCTCATACGCATGCCCGCGCTTGATGAGCGCTTCGCACAGTGCAATCATCTCGGGAATATGTTCCGTCGCGCGCGGCTGCACGTCCGGCTTCGCAACGCCGAGCGCCGCCATATCCTCGTTATAAATTTTCTCGAACTTGCGCGTGATAACGTCAATCGCCTCGCCGCTCTCCTTCGCCGCCACCATGATCTTGTCATCGACATCCGTGATGTTCGAAACATACGTCACTTTCGGATAGATCGAGCGCAGCACATTCGCGAGCAGGTCAAACACCACAGCCATCCGCGCATTGCCGATATGGGCGTAATTATAGACCGTCGGCCCGCACGCATAAACCCGGACATGGCTGGGGTCGAGGGGGGTAAATTCCTCTTTTTTTCGGGTCAGGCTATTGTAAAGCCGTAATTTCGGCATATTTCACCGTCTTGAAAGCGTTTATTTTACTGGAAAATAAGCCAAATAAACGCTAAGACCAAGCTCTAAATAAGAGGAAAAGATGACCAAAGAAGTCTCAAAAGAAGCCAATACGCAGCAACCCTGCAACAGCAACCGCGCCATCCCGCGCCCCTCCCGTGCCGAGGCTGAAAAAGCGGTTGAAATCCTCCTGCGATGGGCTGGCGAAGACCCGAGCCGCGCCGGCCTGATTGAAACCCCCGCCCGCGTCGTCCGCGCTTACGAAGAATTCTTCGCCGGCTACGCCATGGACCCGTCCGATGAACTCTCCAAAACCTTCGAGGATATCAAGGACTTTGACGACATTGTCGTCGTGAAAGATATCGAATTCGTCTCCCACTGCGAACACCACATCGCGCCGATCATCGGCAAGGCCCATGTCGCCTACTGGCCGAATGAAAAAATCGTCGGCATCAGCAAACTCGCCCGCGTCGTCGATATTTTCGCAAAGCGTTTGGTATCACAGGAAAACATGACCGGCCACATCGTGAAATGCATCGACCAGGCGCTAAGCCCCAAAGGCACCGCCGTATTCATCGAGGCCGACCATCAATGCATGTCGATCCGCGGCGTCAATAAACCGGGCTCGTCTACAGTCACAACGACATTCTCGGGAATTTTCAAAACCGACGCCGAAGCGCGCGAGCGTTTTCTCGCCATGATCGGGAAAAAATAGCCACAGACACTAAATTCAATCGAAGGATTTTGAGTCGAAAATCGTGTCTTTCGAGAACCGGAGCGCAGCGTACGTTTAGTACGTGAGCACCGGAAGCGCAGAAAGATGCGATTTGCAGACCAAAAGACGAGATTAGTGAACGCTACCGTCAGGCTCGTCGTGAATGCCGCGCACGTAAGGTGAGGCTTTCACGGTGTTGAGCAACCGCTCTTTTGAAAACGGCTTCTTGAGAAAACTATGCGCGCCGCTCTGGGTTGATTCCACAATACTCGTCTTCGCCGTATCGACGCTGAGCATCACGACAAACGCTTTCGGGTCCACTGCCCTGATCGCGCGCAGCGTGTCATGGCCGTTCAATCCCGGCAAATGAATATCCAGAAACACGATGTCCGGCGCATGCTCGATATAGGCGATAATGCCTTCCTCGCCGGTCCGGCACACCGAAAGCTCATACTCCTTGCTCAGAATATTCGCCGCGTAACTCGCCGTAAATCTGTCATCCTCGACGATCATCACTTTTGAAACATCGCGGCGCGAACGGCGCACCGGGATGCTCGCCACTTTGTTCACATCGCCCATCGCTTCATACGCTTCGAAACATTTCGCCGACAGCAATTTCGCGTCCGCCAGCTTCTGGTAATTATATAAATCATCACCGAGCAAACAACGGTCGGCGTAATCCGATTGCGCCTGCTTGCCCATTTCCTTGTAGATCGACGACACCAGCGTCATTTCCTGTTCATTTTCCGGTTGCGCCAGCATCAGCACGTCATTATCGGAAAACAGATAGACGAATCCCTTGCCGATATTCTGCGCCTTGCCGTTCAGCTCATCCGCAAAATGCGACGACGTCGTACGCGCCTTGGCGACCTTGACCTGGATTTCATCCAGCACACTGACCAGTTCATTGTGATCCAGCATGCGCGACAACGCGAAATAAAGCACGACCCATCCTTTCGGGTTGTCCTTCAGCTTTTCAAGCGTGGTGACGAAATGATGCTCGGCGCTGTCTTTGATAAGTTTCATGAAGCCCTAAAAACGACGTGAAATACGCAGGTATTGCCGTGCCAATTCTCGCGAAAAATCGTTAATTTTTGGTAATCTTTTTCATGCGTCCGCACGAGAATCATAACATGAAACACGAACGCCACTTTTTTATAATCCTTAAAAAATCATGAAGAGTGTTAATTAAGGAAATTCAAGGGGCTGAGATCAAAGCGGATGATCATTTTTCCGATTATTACGGCTTATTAATCATTAGCCTCTAATATTATACTAGGGGAGACTTTCATGATTGGCTTGCAACTGTGCATAAAAATCGCGCGGCATGTACAGCTCGGAAATAATCAGGAATAATAAGGGCGCCATGGCACGTGCTTCAGATTTGATTTTCTCCGATCGGACAGGGGATTCAGCCGAAACAGTGGATACACAAAAAGCAAAATCATCGATGCTGGGCAATCTGCTTGTCTCGTCGTCAGGGCAAATCTGGAAAAGCCGGATCAGCTGGCGAATCATTATCGCGGTCTTCTTGACCATCCTCACCGTCCAGGCGATCATTCTCAACTTCCGCCTGAAAGAATTTGAAACCGGACTGCTCGACACCTTGCGTGAAAATGGCCGCGCCGCCATCGCGCCGCTCATCGTTTCCAATTCCGATCTACTGGCCTCCCCTTTCACCGACGAAAGCATCGCGCGCCTCTTCTCCGCAACCAGTATCAGCGCCATCGCCGTTTATTCCAGCCAGCTCGACCTGATCAAAACCTACGGCGGGCAACTCGCTTTGTTTGTCGCCGGTTCCGACAGTCTCTCGCGCACCTACCGCAGCGCCGACGGCACATCCTACGAAGTCATCTACCGCAGCAGCGACCTCCGCCTCCCCTACGTTATCGTCGCCCGGCTTGATTCCGCACATGTCCGCGATGCCATGGTCGAATACGTCAGGCAAACATTCCTGGTCATGATGCTGATGTCGGCGTTAGTCACCACAGTTCTCATGATCGCGCTCGGTCGCTGGCTGCTGGAGCCTATCCTGTTCATGCGCGCCAACCTTCTGGCCGCAAGCAAAAGCCCGGAAGATCCGAAAATCCAGCCCTCGCCATTCGACCCCAACGATGAGATCGGCGGCGCCATCAAGATGGCCCAGGACCTGATCCATCAGAACGCCGCCAACCTCCGCCACTTCAAGCACGAAGCGCGGAGCCAGATTCACAAACTCGCTTACTACGACACGCTGACGTCGCTCCCCAACCGTACCTTGTTCCTGCAAAATCTTGCTCACAAAGCGAAGCATGATGACGACGAGGAAGTGCCGCGTTTTGCCGTCGTCACCATCGACATCGACCACTTCAAGGATATCAACGATTCAATGGGTCACAATGTCGGCGACGCGATTCTGAAAGGCGTCGGCAAGCGCCTGCGCGCCGCGATGCCGGAAACCGCTGTTGTCGCCCGGATGGACGCAGATGAATTCGCCATCATGATGCCGCTCTCGACCGACATCAACACCGCGCGCGACGTCGCCGAGCGTGTCCTGGGCGTCATCCGCTCCGAACCGTTCAAGGTCTTCAACGAGAATTTCCAGGTCCGCGCCTCCATCGGCGCGTCCACCTTCCCCAACGACAGCACCGATCCCGACAGCGTTCTTAAAAACGCCGATATTGCGCTTAATCGCGCCAAGGAAGAAGGCCGCGATAGAATTAAGGAATACAACGAGGATTTCGACCGCGCCGTGCAACAGCGCTTCCAGATGCTGCGCGACCTCAGGGACGCAATGGAGCAAAGACAGCTCAGCGTCTACTTCCAGCCCCAGCTCGACCTCAAAACCGGCGAGATCATCGGCGCCGAGGCGCTGCTACGCTGGTGGAAACCCGATTCAAGCAAGCAGGGCGGCGTCTTCATCCCGCCGAACGAATTCATCCCCGTCGCCGAGCAATCCGGCCTCATCGTCCCCATCGGCGAATGGGTCATGGATGTCGCCTGCCAGGCCGCCGCCGACTGGAACAAGAAACTCGGTAAAGACCTGCGCATCGCCGTCAACGTCGCCGCCGCGCAATTCATCCAGGGCGACATCGTCAATTACGTGCAAAAAGTTCTGCGCCAGACAGGCCTTGCCGCCAACAAACTCGAGCTCGAAGTCACCGAAAGCGTCTTCATGCATGACATCGAGCACACGATCCGCACGTTGCAAAGCCTGCACGCCATCGGCGTTGAACTCGCGATTGACGATTTCGGCACCGGCTATTCGTCGCTCTCTTACCTGCGCCAGTTCCCTATCGACCGCCTGAAAATCGACCAGTCCTTCATCCGCAACGCGCTGAACGACAACAACGACGCCTCCATCGCCCGCACCATCGTGCGGCTTGGCCACTCACTCAATCTGAAAGTTATCGCTGAAGGCGTTGAAACAAAAGAGCACGAAAAATTCCTGCTCGCCGAAGGCTGCGACGAAGCCCAGGGCTACCGCTATTGCCGCCCCGTCCCACATGAGAAGTTTGTCGAGTTCGCGCAGAACTACGACGGCAAGCTCTCAAGCTTCGATCAAACGTAAGCTCTAACGCTTAACCAAGATTGTTATCGTTAGGTTCAAAACCGCCGCGTTTGCCGAGGGTTTTCTTGATAGCCGCTGCATCGCCAGTGACTGTAATCGTCACATTGGTTGTTAACTCGCTATTTGCAAGAAAATCCGCCAGGATTTGCGGAACCTGCTTCGCTGTTTTGGGCACAATCACATATTGTTGGTCATTCATTGTTTGTTCTCTACTCTTTTTATGGTTTGAATGAGTCCTATTAAAACCTTTCCATAACCTCCGTCAAGCAAAAATAATTGCTTGCCCGGCCCACCTTCTATATTCCTTCTCCATGCGTCCTTTGACCTCAACGAAATCCGGCAAATTGACAGGAACCATCCGGGTTCCCGGCGATAAATCCATCTCCCACCGCGCCCTTATGCTGGGCGCCATCACCGTGGGCGAAACCATGATTTCCGGCCTGCTCGAGGGCGAAGACGTCCTCCACACCGCCGAGGCCATGCGCAAACTCGGTGCCAAAATCGAAAAAGGCGGCGACGGCCTCTGGCGTATTCACGGCGTTGGCATCGGCGGCCTGACGCAACCCAAATCCACGCTAGAGATGGGCAACTCCGGCACTTCGACGCGCCTCCTCATGGGCCTTGTCGGCGGTCATAATATTTCCGCGACCTTCACGGGCGATGCCTCGCTCTCGAAACGCCCGATGAAACGCGTCATGACGCCGTTAGAAATGATGGGCGTAAAATTTGAATCTGCCGAAGGCGGCCGCCTGCCCCTCACCCTGCACGGGCCGCAGGACGCGCTCTCGATTGAATACAAACTTCCCGTTGCCAGCGCACAGGTCAAATCAGCAATCATCCTTGCAGGCCTCAACGCGCGCGGCATCACGACAGTCATCGAAGCAACGCCCACGCGCGACCACACTGAAAACATGCTGCGCCATTTCGGACTTGAGGTAAAAACCGAAAAACTGGCCGACGGCTCCATGGCCATCAGCGTCGCGAGCCAGCAGGAAATGCAACCCTGCGCCGTCGACGTGCCGGGCGATCCCTCTTCCGCCGCGTTTCCCGTCGTTGCCGCGCTCCTGCAACAAGGCTCCGACATCCGCATCGAGCGCGTCTGTGTCGGCGAACGCCGTAATGGAATTTACCTGACTCTTCAGGAAATGGGTGCCGACGTGAAATTCGAGCACCAGCGTGTGGAAGCCGGCGAACAGGTCGCCGACATCGTCGTCACTTCGAACGGCAAACTAAAGGGCGTCAACGTTCCCGCCGCACGTGTCCCTTCGATGATCGATGAATTCCCTGTCCTCGCCATGGCTGCCGCCTGCGCTGAAGGCACGACAAAAATGACAGGACTCGAGGAATTGCGCGTAAAAGAATCCGACCGCCTGCTGATGATCGCCGAAGGCCTTAAATCCTGCGGCGTGAAACTGGAGATGGGCGAAGACTCGCTCACCATTCACGGCAACGGCAAACCACCGAAAGGCGGCGCCAAAATCGCAACCGCGCTCGACCATCGCATTGCCATGAGCTTCCTCGTTCTCGGCAGCGTGACGGACGAACCCGTTTCAATCGACGATTCCGCGCCGATCAAAACCTCGTTCCCGAATTTCGAAATCCTAATGAACGATCTCGGGACGGATATTTCCTAAAATTGTACCGGCTCAGGCTCTGGCATCGGCACATAAGCAGGAACCGCGTTCTTTTCGTCAAAGAAAAAGCGGTTCTTTTCCTTACGGGGCGTCGTTGCGTATGTGTTTGACGCCTTGCCCAGGAGGCGCGCCATGTCGTAAGCGGCGTTTTGCTTGCCTTTTTCCTTGTCGTTAAGGGCGATCACCACCCGGCTCACGATCGAATTCACAACCAGGTTTTTTTCGGGCGCCAATTGATAAGTGGGCGCGTACTCAACGATTCTATCAACGGCATCCTGTACCCTCTGCAGCAAACGGGGCAATGAATCCTTGGGGTCATAGAAACTGACCTTTGAAAAAACGGCGCTGGGATCAGCCGATTTCTTTTTCAAATCCGCGTGGGCGTAATCGTAATCATTAACGACCCTCAGCAAATCCTCGACCAGGCCCCACATAACGACATGTGAATTTTCCATTTTTTTAAGTCTCCTTCATCTGGGTTAAATAAATTTTTTCTCCGGGTGCTTTTACGCTGGCCCATTTGGCACAGCAGACTGCTGTTGCAACGCCTGCCTCGCCGCGGCCACCGCCGCCGCTTCCCTTTGAAATTCCTCCGGTGACACAGGCCACACCATTCCTGCGGACGGATCATGTATTATATTTTTGAAATCGGGAGTGAGAAACATCACACCGTTCGAGGCTGTCGAGATAAAAATATGGGTGCACAGGCCATCTTCCACAAAATCCCTGTACATCTGGGTGCCCGTTTCCATCCGGCTGAATGGTACAATCTCGCCCACATATTCTTCCTTTTGTCCTTTCTGAATCTTGGCCAATGCTGCTTCAATAACCTTGGAAGTTAAATATTCCGCCTTGAAGGTGCAGAAATTGAAGCAAAGCGTATCAGCCACGGCGATTTGTCTGGCGGTTTCAAGATCTTTAACCTTCAGTAAAAAACAATTCTTGTCATATGGTATCTGGCTCGATCTTCCCGCGATCATGCTCTTATAAAATTCACTCATCTTTTCGCGATGTTCCATGAATTTTTCGGCCCGTATGGTTTCATAAGGATAATTAATAAGCAGGTAAATGCCGGAAGCCGGCAGGCGCGGAAATGTCGATTCTGCTTCACGCAGATTAAAATAAGTTTCTCCGCTTTGATTGTACTGAGCCGCCGCTTTTTTCATTTCATCCGCGATGGCAATCGGGCCGAAGCCGTCATCCGACGCCTGGAATACATACCGGGCGATTGCCTCAATGGTTGGATTTTTGGTTTTTATGCGTTCAAATCGTACGGAATAATCTCTCAGCAGGTTAATTGCTCTTTGAATATCTTTGAGACGTACATTCAGCTCATCGTTCTGAGCCATTGTGTACGTTCGCAAATTATAATCAGAATCGGGAAGATGTTGCGCTTCCGCGTTAAACCTGTCCCTGGTCTCATGATATTTCTGGACATTTTCCAGCAGCCACTCTGCACCGGCCTGCGCGCGCTTCATGTCGCCCCAGTATCGTGGATCCTGGCTTTCCGGGCCGTCTGTTTCCCTGAAGGAAAGCGGCACCGAATAGGGAACCGCATGCTCATGATTCTTGATGAAATCGTTCCATTGCGGATTTGCGGCATATATCTGCGATGCCTTTTCCAGTCTCCGCGCAAGCTCAATCGTATCGCATTCCCCTCTGCAAAAACGCCGCGCCTGGACCAAAATTGAATTTACAACGGGATTGTTGCTTTTCCCGGGGCAGTTTTCCACATCCGTAACCAATGCCATGGCCACATCATCGATCCCGTCCAGCTGGGAGAATAGTTGACGGCATTGCTGCAGGCTCGGATGTATATATTGGGTTTCCTTGTGATAATTACCAACATACACCAGCAAATCTCTTGCATGGCCTGATATCCCTGTCAGCTTCTCATCACTCATTTAAACCTCTTACTCAGTAATTACAGTCCTGAAACTGGCGCGGTATCGGAAATTACGTTCCCTTTATTGGTGAAATAAACATCCGGCTTGTCAAAATATTGGGCTGCCGCTGCTTGCAGGCGCTCCGCAAAATTTTTGCTGTCGAAATCATTTTCAAAAGCATGAACCGTAAGCGTAACGACGGAATGAACAACCGCGTTCTTGTCCTTATCCGGAATGTTCGCATACGGCTCGCTGAATGCCTTTATAATATGCGCCAGACTGTTGATACGGCTCAGGCTCCTGCTCGTGAATGGCGATTCTGTTCCTTCCGGGAGTTTTTTAGGGCGCGGCGGGTGGCAATGATACTTGTGAACCTCGGACAAAAGCGCTTCAACCTGCGTATGCATCTTTCTATTCATCCCCTCGACGGCAGGCTTGTCTTCTGCATTCACCTGTTGAAATGAACCGCGCATCTTAAACCAGGTCCAGATTTTGAAGTTCGTGCGCCGGTGAGCGAACCGTATTAAAATTCAGCGCGTTACCGGGATTTTCAAAATACGCTTTCTTGTCTTTGCCGTGCTCGATTGCCGCGGCCTTCAGCCTGTGCGCAATGACAGTGGCATCAACCCCGTTGTTCCCCGCATCAAGCACATACTGCACGACCGAGTTCGCAACCGGGCCTATATCCATAGTCTTGTAATCCGGCGCGACTTCTTTCAGGAGACTTATAATTTTTTCCAGGTAGATAAAAATTTGCTCTATCGTCTCGGCATCATAATCCCTGTATCGAATTCTTTCGTTTCTGAAACCATCGCCGAGCGACCGGTTTTTTGAAACAATTTCGTCGAAGGTGGTGTGATATTGTTCAACCGTTAGCAGTACCGACCCGGCATAATTTTTCGCATGTGCGTGCCGTTCTTCATCCGTGATCCGCATAAAATCGCAGGGATAATCGATCAGCTTTTCGCGCGGAATAACCGGCGCGATGTTTTCGATCTCGTCGAAAAAACCGTACTCGCCGCTCCCGTGTATTTCCGCCGCTCTTTCCAGCCTGTCTACCAGGTCGATACGGTCCATCTCTCCCCTGGCAAAACGGTGCGCCTGCGCAAGGACCGAAGCTACGACCTCGTTCCTGTCGCGGTCCCGCATATAAATATCGTGATACGGGTTCAGCTCGCTTGCCGCCTCCTCGATCTCGCTTAATTGAGAGTCCAGTCTATCGACTATGGACGGTGTCACCGCCTCCATTTGCTCCCATATGTGACCATAACTTCTGACCGATCTTAGAAGCACCTTGGCAACGTATTGCACCCTTCCTCTCATGGAATCGGGCGGGCTCAAAACCAGTTTATCCTTACCCGTTATCTCGTTCGTAACGGCATTCTCGGGTTTTGTGAAAAAACTTTCCCCCTGCGCTGCGTGGGCCGCCGCTGTTTTTCTCAAAGCGCGCGCCAGATCATAAGAATCGAATTTACCGTAGTAGCCTTTAACCGAATGAACGGCTCGCGTCGCGATTGAATCCACAACGGGATTATCGCCCCGAATATCCGCAAAAAGCTGGGCATTGCCAACCACCGCATCAGCCGCGGAATACACCTTTATTAATTGGCCGCGCAGCCACTCTTCCGGCAGGTCCGACCCCCGGGTTGCGGAAATTTTAAACTGAGCGGCTAAATGGTTTTTTTGATCGAGCGTAAATTCCTGATGAGCGACATCATAATCGTGAACGCTCTGCAGTAACTGCACGACAAGGCCTTGGCCGCGCGCATTCAGTTCACTCGTCAAATCGGTAATGCTCATTTGAAAAATCTCTCTCTAAAACCGGTTAATCTTTTGGAAAATCTGGTTTTAATGGAGATTTAAGATTATGTCAATGAAAACGCTGGGAGATTTAAGGCTGGCCCGCTTCAGGTCCCTGTGAAGACCTGGCTTTTGCCTTGTTGAGTAAATACACAGCCACTGCGCCGCCGGCCAAACCGAAAACAACAGTAAGTCCCGGCTGGTTGCCTTCCAATACGTGCAATTGACGCAAAGCTTCCACGGCGGCAGGCCCTATCATTGACGCCGCACCCGCTACAGGGGCGAATTTCGCAATGAGGCGAACATCCGGTGAATCTAAAAAGCGGTCGATAAAACTACTGGTGCGCATGCCAAACCATAATACGAAAAATTCTGCCAGTGCCACAAATTTTTACAAACGCTTACGCGGCGGCAGGTTCGCTGGCCGCCACTCATCCAGCCACACATCGATGGGAACAACCGCAGGTGGCTTGCCGCTGTCGAAATAATAGGAATCGATTGCATAAATCTCGCCGGAATTTTTCTCCTTCACCGCACCGCTATTGTGAGGCCACTGGCCGTCGACCAGGAACCCCCGGTGGATCGGCGGCGCGGCGTCGTGATATTCCAGCAACCCCGCCTCATCCAGAAACTCGAGATAATGCGTCGTGTTGATTGCTTCGTCGATGCAATCCATCTGCGCCTGGTCGTTCTCAAACGTATTCGCCTCGCCGAAATCAGGCGCGAGCTTCGCATCCTTCGTCGATTCCGCCTCTAAAATTGCCACCGCTTTCGTAATCTGTTCACGCTCTTTTTCGGGTGTTTTCGCGGGCTTTTTGAAAACAGCCGCGACCTTGTTCCACTGCTTTTCATCCAGCGTTACAAGGCTTTTTTCGGAACATGAAAAACCGTGGCAGAGTTTGAATTCGCCCGGCCAGTCGCTCTTGCTCGAATACGGCATCATGCTGATACCATTGCCCTTGGCGCAGCCTGCCAAAAGAATGACGGAAAGGATCAAAAATTCTTTTTTCAACTTCATCACCGCATGTTAGAAGCGAAGCATGACGAACACCAGACCAGTCATAGCCATCGACGGTCCCGCCGCCAGCGGCAAGGGCACCATCGCGCGTAAAATCGCCGCTGCGCTGGATTTCAATTACCTCGACACCGGCCTGCTCTATCGCGCCATCGGCTACGGCGTAACCTCGACCGGCGGCAACCCGTCCGATTTGCAAACGGCTTTGACCGTCGCGCGTTCCCTGCCTGACCGCGTGAAAACCGATCCTGCTTTCCTCCAGAACCCGGACCTGCGCACCGACGCGGCCTCGGAATCCGCCTCGCTCGTCGCTTCCATGCAGGATGTCCGTGATGTAATCCTCGCCCTCCAGCGCGATTTCGCCCAGAATCCGGGCAAATCACCTAATGGAAACAATTACTTAGGCGCAGTCCTCGACGGCCGCGACATCGGCACCGTCATCTGCCCTGCCGCCCCGGCCAAATTGTTCGTCTCGGCCGCAGTCGAAACCCGCGCTGAGCGCCGCCTAAAAGAGTTGCAATCACGGGGCATTATCACTACATATGAGGCCGTTTTAAGGGATATGCGTGAGCGGGACGCCCGCGACGCTGAACGGAAAATAGCCCCCATGAAACCGGCCGGTGATGCCCTCGAATTGGACACCACCGATCTAAACCCGGATCAGGCTTTTGAAAAAGCCATGGACTATATCCGCTCTCGCCTCTGACTGGAGCGCGCATAAATTAAAACCCTTAAAGCAGGTGTTCGCACCACGGCCTCCAAAAAGCGAGGGTGGTTTAAGCGTTCGCCACGAAAGGAAGTAAATCACCATGGCAAGTACAGCCGCAAAACTAATCGATAGGGAAGACTCCAACGAATTCGCAGCACTGCTGAAAGAATCGCTTGGCGGTTCCACTAAATTTGAAGGCAATGTCGTCACCGGCACGGTCGTCGGTCTGACCGATGATTTCGTCATCGTCGACGTTGGTCTGAAATCCGAAGGCCGCATCGCGGTCCAGGAATTCTCCAAGCCTGGCGAAGATCCGGAAGTCCGGATCGGCGACAGCATCGAGGTCTTCGTTGAGAAAATCGAAGGCCGCGACGGCGAGTCCGTCCTCTCCCGCGAAAAAGCGCGCCGTGAGGAAGTCTGGATCGAGCTGGAAAAATCCCACAAGAAGAACGAGCGCGTCACCGGCATTATTTTTGGCCGCGTGAAAGGCGGCTTTACCGTCGATCTCGGCGGCGCCGTTGCATTTCTGCCCGGCTCACAAGTGGATATTCGTCCCGTAAGAGACGTCTCGCCGCTGATGGGCGCGCCGCAGCCGTTCCTCATCCTGAAAATGGACCGCGCGCGCGGCAACATTGTTGTCTCGCGCCGTGCCGTGCTCGAGGAAAGCCGCGAGAGCGCGCGTTCCGACCTGCTCGACACGCTGAAAGAAGGCAAGATCCTGCAGGGCGTCGTCAAGAACATCACCGATTACGGTGCGTTCGTCGACCTCGGCGGCGTCGATGGCCTGCTCCACGTCACAGATATCTCGTGGAAGCGCGTCAATCACCCCTCCGAAGTGCTGCAGATCGGCCAGAGCATCGACGTCCAGGTTATTCGTTTCAACGAAGAAACCGGACGCATTTCTCTCGGCATGAAACAGCTCGAGGATGACCCCTGGAAAGACGTTGCCGCGAAATTCACCGTTGGTGAAAAATTCAAGGGCCGCGTCACGAACATCGCCGACTACGGCGCGTTCGTCGAACTTCAGGAAGGCATCGAAGGCCTCGTTCACGTCTCGGAAATGTCCTGGACCAAGAAAAACGTTCACCCCGGCAAAATCATTTCTACTTCGCAGGAAGTGGAAGTCGTGGTGCTCGACGTCGATCCGGACAAACGCCGCATCTCTCTGGGCCTGAAACAGGCGCAGGAAAACCCCTGGAAGAAATACGCCGACTCCAAAACGATCGGCGATGAGATCGAGGGCGAAGTGCGCAACGTTACCGAATTCGGCCTGTTCGTTGGCCTCACCGATGAAATCGACGGCATGGTTCACCTGTCCGACATTTCATGGGAAGACAACAACGAAGAGACGCTCAAAGCGTTCAACAAGGGCGACAAGGTCAAGGCGAAAATCCTCGACATGTCTCCTGAGAAGGAACGCGTTGCGCTCGGCATCAAGCAACTGACCAAAGACCCGCACGAAGGCAAGCGCCCGAAAAAGTCTAGCGCTTCCAAGGGCGGCGCCGAAGGCAAGGGCGAGGTGGTCACTGCGACCGTCTCGGCCATCACTTCGGGCGGCATCGAAGTCTCCGTCGGCGATCAGAAAGGCTTCATCAAGAAGTCCGATCTGTCGCGTGAGCGTTCGGAACAGCGTTCCGACCGTTTCGCAGTCGGCGAGAAGATCGACGCCAAGGTCATGAGCACCGACAAGAAAGGCCAGCTCAACCTCTCCATCAAGGCCCGCGAAATCGACGAAGACAAGCAGGCGATGAAGGAATTCGGCTCGACCGAATCCGGCGCATCGCTCGGCGACATTCTCGGCGCGGCGCTCGGCAAGAAATCCGATGAGTCTTCGGAAGAAAAGCCGAAAGCGAAAAAAGCCTCGAAGAAAAAAGCTGACGACGCCGAAGAAGGCGAAGAAAAGCCGAAAAAGAAAAAGAAGAAGGACGAGGAATAATTTCCTCCCACTCTTCACGAATACAAAAACCCGGGATCATCTCCCGGGTTTTTTTCTCCCCCCCCCCTTTGTCATCCCGGCGAAAGCCGGGATCCCGTGGGATCCATTCCCTCACGGAACCAATACCCCCGCGCCCTGTTTGTCTCCTACAAGCTCACAAAGGAGACCCACCATGGACCACATCACAGCAATCTTTGAAACCCGCGAGGACGCTGAACGCGCCCTCATCCAGCTCGAATCCGTCGGCGTCACCGCCGACCAGACCAGCCTTCTCGCCACCGAAGAAACACGCGGCGATTTCGTCATCGAAAACAACACCAAAGCCGAAGAAGGCGCAACCACCGGCGCAGCCATCGGCGGCTTGTCCGGCGCAGTTCTGGCTGGTTTGACCTCCGCAGGTGCCATCGTCATTCCGGGCCTTAACCTCGTCGTGTCCGGTTATCTCGTCGCGGCCGTTGCCGGTTTCGGCCTCGGCGCGGCAGGCGGCAGCATCATCGGCGCGCTCGCAGGCCTCGGCTTCCCCGAGAACGAAGCGAAAATCTACGAAGAGCAACTCGGCCACGGCAGCTACCTGATCGCCGTGAAACCCGCTGATGGCGAACAGAAAAAAGAAGTGAAGCGCATTTTAGATGAAGCCAAAACCCACGGCGCTCGCTCTGATCGCAAGGACGCCACCAACATTGACCGCAGCGGCGTTATTATTTAATCCGCCTCCACTTCGTCATCCTCCGGCTTGTCCGGGGGATCCATAAAAAAAATACAAAAAACCCGGGATTGCTCCCGGGTTTTTTATTTTCATTAACTTGCAATTGTTTCAGTTGAACGAATTAGAGAACGGCCAATTTGCTTACAAAAATCGTCCCTGCTGGGAGCGTCTTTATACATGACGGCTTGCTGCAAATTGGAATGGCTGGTCCCCTCAACAGTTTTTAATACTAATTTATATTGACCGGGGGCATCCGGATCATCATCAAATGCATAAGTCATAAAAATAACATTTACACTAGGATCCGCCAAATCTGACGAACACATAAAACTCGCTTCGTTTTTTATGTACCTGTAAACTTGCTCTTGGATAACAGCGACAATTTTTGTTTTCCAATGATGGTGGTAATAACCTTTGGCGATCAATTGGGTGATGTATCTTTTATATACATTTTTCCAGTTGGGACCATAAGTTAATTTTGATTCCAACGGCTGCCCCAAGACAAGGGCCTCATACGCACTTCTGACAGATCCTGAAAAATCTATGGCTTGCAATTCCACGGAAAGAAATTGTCCTATTCGATTATCGTCCAGCATATCTGCAATAACAAAATCGACATTTCCAAAACCCTTCATTTGAACTTCAGGAGCAATCTGAGGATTTTTAGGTGGAGGGCCAGGCCAGCAATGATGTATTACATCTCTCAGAAAATTGATGGCATAAAATCTTTTAGGACATACGCATATTAAATCTTCCATTGTGCTATGTTCTTTGGAACTTCTCTTCCAAATACTGCACACGGGATAAGGAGTTGTAAGTTTGGTGCTTCGCTTTACACATTTAGACTTAATAAAAGGACAAAAAAACTCATCCACTGTCGGGTCGTAACCACTAACAGATTTTTTTCCTAAAATTTCGCCGATAATATTTTCAGGTTTATACAGCAACGAGATATTTCCCTTGCTCTTCTTCACGACGATTTATTTTAGAACGTGAAGATTTTTTCTGGCTCATTGCAGATAAAATTGCTTCTGCAACTTTTCGCCCAAGCAAGGGGGGGACAGCATTACCAACTTGAACATACTGTTCGGTTTTTGGCCCTTCAAATTTAAACCAATCAGGGAAAGATTGCAGACGCGCTGCTTCTCTAACCGTAAGTGATCTATCTTGTGTGGGATGAATATAGGCACCCCAATGGATGTCGCATTTTGTTAAAATCGTCGATGACAAACCTTTTTTCTTAAGTCGTCCATATCTTTTAGTGTGGTCGCTTCGCTTGGCTTTTTTCATACCTGCAGGAAGTAAACGAACGGGAATGTCACGCCAACTGCCGCCCTCAGGAATATGCTTCATTCTTTGCAAATTTATAGGCGCTAAACGGGGCGCCGAATGATTACTTACTTTTTTTGAATTCTTACGAAGAATTTTTTGATATTCCGATTTTGGCTCGGAAGAATAGGCAACCTCTCCGACGGCTTCGCCGTTTTTGAGTACCGGTAAATCGCTTAAGGCATCCCATACTGTCACAAATGGTTTTAAATCAGGGCCATGCTCCGCTTTTGGCCAGCAAATCGGAATGCCTAAACGATTTCCAATGAAGAAAACTCTACGCCGCTCTTGTGGAACGCCATATTCTTCAGCTTTCAGTGTTTTAGTTTCAACCTGATAACCTAATTCAGCAAGCTCATCCTTAATCACCTGAACAGGATCGCCATCATTTATAGATAAAATGCCGGTGACATTTTCCATGACAATCCATTTGGGACGTATGCCTTTTACAATTCGCAAATATTCCCGGAATAAAGCACTGCGTTCGTCATGCATGCCACGTTGGTGATTATAAACGCTGAAAGCCTGGCAGGGAGGGCCGCCAATAAGACAATCTAATTCACCTACTTTTAAACCAGCTGCTTTTAGAAAATCTTCTGCTTTTAATTTTTGAATCGGCCCGGGTAAAAATGTGGCCTCAGGATGCGTTGCCGCAAAAGTTTGTCCCGCGTATTCATCAAAATCATTGCCTGCGAGAATATGAAAGCCAGACTGTCTAAATCCTTCAGACAAACCGCCTGCACCGCAGAAAAGGTCTATGGCTGTGAGCATCTTTATCCTTAAGAGTGCTAATTTCCAAAAAGTGACACGTCAGATTCACGCAAAATAATTTGTTCCTTTTTTGTTCTAATCTATATTTTGTTTAAAAACAATAATTAGGAATTAATTCCTTTACGTATCCACTCATATAACATACACTTCAAGCACTATCGTGAATAGGCCTGCCGCGTCGCGCGCGCATCTCCGCGCCCTCCTTACGCCCCACATAACGCCTTATGAAAAATCATCCCTCACCCCCTCCCCCTAAAAACGCCGAACAAACTGATAAGAAACGGTGCACCCACGCCCCCGCCTCCTGAAAGCGCCGGAGTGAAATCTAATTTCCCTTTCCCTTCAATGACTTTCGCTTGACGCCCCCGCCCGGATTGGGGCAATGTTGAGTCCTATTCATTGAAAAGACACGGAAAACTGCGAAATCTGCTTTTTTCGCGCGAATTGCAAAGGGGACTAAAGCAATGACGAAATCCGAACTTATTCAACGCCTTGCCGAGCGCAACCCGCATTTGTACCTGCGCGACATCGAAAAAATCGTCGAGACCGTTTTTGATGAAATCACCGGCGCCCTCGCACGCGGCGACCGGGTCGAGCTTCGCGGCTTCGGCGCGTTCTCGGTCAAGAGCCGCGACGCGCGCACCGGCCGCAACCCGCGCACAGGCGAAACCGTGAGCGTCGACGCCAAGCGCCTGCCCTTTTTCAAAACCGGCAAGGCATTGCGCGAGCGCCTCAACGGCGGCGCGCCCCAGGGCGGCAGCGAATACCAATAGAATTTTTTTAACCTGCTCTGAAAAGGAATCGCGTCGATGGGTTTCATCCGCGGCATCATCGGTCTCATCTTCGCCGTTCTCTTTGCCATCTTCGCCGTCGCGAACCGCCAGAACGTCGACATCGTCTGGCATCCCGTCCTCCCGGCCGTCAGCCTGCCTCTTTATATCGTCGCGCTCGGCCTGCTCGCAATTGGGTTTATTCTCGGCGGTTTCATGGCCTGGCTGAAATCGGTTCCCGTCCGCGTCCAGAAAACCGTCCAGTCCCGCAAAATCAAAAAACTCGAGAAACAGCTTGGCGCCGCGAAGGAAAAGGAAACGAAAGAGTCATTGGTCGCTGCGAAATTACCGCCAACCGTTGAATCCACGCCGCGCGATTGGGCAGCCCTTCCCCGTAACGGGACGGATGATCTATGAGCGCGCGTCCCGTCATTTTTTGCGCCATCGACACGCCTCATCTCAATCGCGCAGTAGAACTTGCAAAAATTGTTGGCCCTGTTACAGGCGGGTTAAAATTGGGTTTGGAATTTTTTTGCAGTCACGGCCCGCAGGGCGTCGAAAAAGTGCGTGAAGCCTGCCCCAGCGCCGATATTTTCCTCGACCTGAAATTCCACGACATCCCGCACACGGTCGCTTCTGTCGTTCGTTCCGTTTCGGAAAGCCTCGCGCCTACCTATTTAAACGTGCACGCCTCAGGCGGCGAAGAAATGATGGACGCAGCGAAAGCGGCATGTGCAAAACCAACAAAACTATTGGCTGTAACAATTTTAACGAGCCTGAACAAAGGCATTTTGGCAATCTTCCAGCCAGATCGCGAAACACTCTCGCTCGAAAAACAGGTTTTGTTTTTAGGTATTTTATCGAGTCTGTGCGAACTGGATGGAGTTGTCTGTTCAGGCCATGAGATAGAGATGATCCGAAGAGAAAAGGAAATAAAAAAAGACTTCATCCTCATGGTTCCCGGCATTCGCCCCGAAGGCTCCGACCAAAACGACCAGAAGCGCGTCATGACACCTAAGGAAGCCCTTCAAAAAGGCGCAACGCACCTCGTCATCGGCCGTCCGATCACCGGCGCACCCGACCCGGCCCTCGCCGCCCGCGAAATTCTGGACACCTTATAAGAGGAAAAACCATGAAACATTTCACACCCACATTGCCGCCCGTTGAAACGTCCGAAAACGTCCGCAACTTCATCAAGAATAATATGGACACGTTCTGGGCAATCCTGAAACCGCTCCTGCCTTTCATTGTCGGACTCGAATTGATCGATATTTTCATCAATCATTTCTTTTTTGCGGGTAGCAACAAAGAGCTCACGCTCGGCTCGCTCGTGGCGTCTTATTTCGTCGGTGCATTAATGATTTCATGGCACCGCGTCGTCATCCACGGTGCCGACCGTTACGTACCGATGAACCCGTTCAAGCCGAAAAAAAGCGAACTTGCTTTCATGTTCGTTCCATTCGGGCTGGCGCTTGCATATGGATTCGGATCGATCGTCCTTGCCGTTGCTGCGGCCAAGCTTGGCAGTCCCGCCATCGCAGGCATCATCCTGGCCATCGCTGTCCTCTTCGGCCTTGTTGCTGCCTTCAAAATTTGTTTCTACCTTCCGGCCAAGGCTGTTGATGCGGGCATAACCTTTAAACAATCCTGGAATATGACGACCGGCTATCTGTGGAAAATCTTCACCGCCGGATTTCTTTCAGGCTGGCGCGTCGTACTTGTCATGATGGTTTATGCGGTTGGCGCCGGTGCAATTGGCGGCATAATTGGCGGCACCCTGTTCGGCGTCCATACCCTCGGCTTCAACCTCCTGCTGTTTGTCGTCCTGCTGCCTGTTATCGTCCTGGCTCAGCCCTTGCTGGCTGTCATCGGCGTCACCGTCCTCTCCAACTATTACCAGTGGGCGATCAATAACCCGCGAACCGCTCCATGACCGAAGTCAAAATTTGCGGCCTCAAAGACTCCGAAAACCTCAAAGCCGCCATCGACGCCGGGGCCGGTTTCGTCGGCTTCGTGTTTTTCGAAGGCTCGCCGCGCAACATCGATTTTCACACCGCCGCGAATTTGCGCCAGCTCACGCCTGAAAACGTCAAGGCCGTCGGCCTGTTCGTCAACCCGTCCAACGCAGACCTCGAAAAATTCGCCGTCGGCTTGCGGCTCGACATGATCCAGCTTCATGGCGAGGAAACGCCCGACCGCATCATGGATATCAAACGGGCATTCGGCATTCCCGTCATGAAAGCCATCCGCATCGGCGATAAAACCGATCTTGAACAACTCGACGAGTTCCTGCCCGTCGCCGACTGGCTGCTGTTCGATGTGAAAGTCGAGGGCGAGCATGGCGGCACCGGGAAATCTTTCGACTGGTCGCTGCTCCGCCGCCGCAAAATTGAAAAACCATGGATGCTCTCGGGCGGTTTGAACGCGGGCAATGTCGCCTCCGCGCTCGGCATTCTCCGGCCCAAAGCCGTTGATGTCTCCTCCGGCGTCGAAATCGAACGCGGGGTGAAAGACGCCGCAAAAATCCGCGCCTTCATCAAGGCCGCGAAGCGCTAATATTCCTGCGATTCTTTAATAAAGCCCTGCACGTATTTTTTATCGAACGGAATAGGCTCCGACATCTTCCAGATCGCCTGGTGCTGCGTGATCATCGTCTGCGCAAGCTCGGCGCTTTCCATGATGAAGCCGTAACTCTCGGCGCGCGAGGACAGGAACATGACCTTGTGCCCGTAAACCCAGTAACCCATCACGAATTCAATTCCCTCGGGCGCATATCGCAACTCGCGCTTGTACTCCGGACCCCACCCCAGAAACGGGTGCTTGCGGATATCGATGCTGCCCTTGCGCGGCCAGATACCCTGAATGTGAATGTCACGCTTGATGCGCTCCAAATTGTGATAACGGAAAAATTCAGGCCGCAGCACATCCATCGCCGCATGAATCGGCCAGAAGGAATAGGTCATCGTCCCGCCGGGCGCGGTCAAAATATCTTCCATCGCCGATTCCATGCCCTCGCGCCCTTCGAAAAACTGCATCCGGGGCCGGAGTAAATTCGTGCCCGAGCGTTTTTCAAGTTCGGGAATGACGGCGTCTAAACTTTTCTCCTTCCCGCGCAACTCCTCAATCTTGCGGCGGTACAGCAGGCGGATTTTCTCCGCCGGTTCGGGAATAAAAATTTTCACGCCGCGCCTCTGGCTCTGCGTCACAAGGCCCCCGGCCATGAGTCTCTCTAAATAGCCGTAGGTCGTGGGCCGCGCCGCGCCCATGATTTTGGCGAGATCGCCCCCCGTCCGTGCCCCGTGGTCTAACAAAGCGAGGTAGGTTTTAACCTCCTCTTCCTTGAATCCCAGCGTCTCAAAAAGCTCATCAATCATTGGTTTTCAGCATTTATGTCGGTGTTGTCGGAAAATTACGACATATGTTGTCGAGTTGTCGTGACACTATTTTGCACGTTTTCGCGATTTCAGTCAAATTCCCGCCATGGCAAACGAAACACCATCGCCCAAAGAAAAAGGCTTCCTGTCGAAAGTGTGGAAAGCGCACAACACAGTCGCGCCCTTTGTCGGCCTGTTCGGTATCCCGGCGATGTATGCCTTCCTGCCCAAGGCGGCGGTACTCGCCAAAGCCGCGGACCCGGGCGCGGGGTTGCTCGATATGATCTTCACGCTCTGGGGCATGATGGGAAAAACGCTTGTAGAATTCGCGGCGCCCGGCGGCTCGATCATCCTCGGCGAAATCGGCAACATGGCCTTAACGGCATTCAACACCGTAGCGAATGCTGCGGCGATTACCCCCGCAGCAATACCAATGCCTGCACCTGGATAATTTTATGCTGCGATCTGCGCGATGAATTCGTTCGCCGCGTTACGATCAAACGGCACGGGCTCCGAGCGCTGCCAGATCTGGCTATGCTGCGCGCGCATTTGCTGCGCCATGTCGGCGCTCTCGATCACAAACCCGCTCGGCTCCTCGCGCGAGGTCAGGAACAGCGTTTTATTACCGTAAACCCAGTAGGCCATCGGCGAGTCGACGCCCATCGGCGCATAGCGCAGCTCGGCCTTGAATTCCGGGCCCCACGCCATCGACGGGTGCTGGCCGATATCGATTCCCTGCGAACGCGGCCACACCGCCTGCAGGTGAATGCCTTTGCGAATGCGGTTCTTGTTGTGATAGGCGAGATATTCCGGCGATAACATCGTCATCACCGCGCGCACCGGCCAGAAAGCACAAGTCGGCGTGCCGGGACGCGTCAACAAAATCTCTTCCATCGCGCCCTGCAAAGCTTTCCGGCCTTCGAAATTCACGAGGCGTGGCTTCAGCAAATCGCCACCCGTCTTGTTCTCTAAATCGGTAATAAGGGATTCCAGCGAATCCTCGCGCCCGCGCAGTTCGCGGATCTTGTTCCGGTACAGCGTGCGGATGCGCGTCGGCGCCGCCGCCATGAAAACCTTCGTCCCGCGCGTGGCATTTTCAGAAACCAGCCCCGCCGCCAGCAACCTCTCCAGATATCCGTAAATCGTCGGCCTCGGCGCGCCGACCAGCTTTGATAATTCAGTCGCCGTTCTCGGTCCCGATTCGACGAGGGCGAGGTAGGTTTTCGCCTCTTCCTGCTTGAAACCAAGTACGTCGAAAATGTCCTGAATCATTGATGAATCCCAGTGTTTATGTGTCGCGCTTGGGCGACTCGTTTTGTACGTACGCAGATCAGACAATGAAGATTGTGTCTTCAGGGTTCCAAAAATCGCGCCCGAAATCAATCCTTTTCAAGCAAGCCCCAATAAAGCTATAACACCCGCATGAATTCGAAGCCCAACACTCTGAAAAACGCACCCGACGAAAAAGGCCATTTCGGCCCCTACGGCGGTCGTTATGTCGCGGAAACATTGATGCCGCTGATCCTGAGTGTAGAGAAAGCCTGGAACGCAGCAAAGAACGACCCGAAATTCTGGGCGGAATTCGATGATCTCGCGAAAAACTATATCGGCCGGCCATCGCCGCTTTATTTTGCTGCGGAAACGACCAAGCACCTGAAGGGCGCGAAAATCTATTTCAAGCGCGACGAGCTGAACCACACCGGCGCGCACAAAATCAACCACTGCATCGGTCAGGGACTGCTCGCACGCCGCATGGGCAAGACGCGCATCATCGCAGAAACCGGCGCGGGCCAGCACGGCGTCGCGACCGCAACCGTATGCGCCCTGTTCAAAATCCCCTGCACAATTTTTATGGGCGCCAAGGATATCGAACGCCAGGCCCCGAACGTATTCCGCATGAAGCTGCTGGGCGCGGAAGTCCGCCCCTGCACCTCCGGCTCGGCCTCGCTCAAAGACGCCATGAACGAGGCCCTGCGCGACTGGGTGTCGAACGTCCACGACACGTTCTATTTGATCGGCACGGTCGCAGGCCCGCACCCCTACCCGGCCATGGTCCGCGATTTCCAATCCATTATCGGCAAGGAATTGCGCGAGCAGATGCAGGAGCGCGAAGGCCGGCTGCCTGACAGTTTGGTCGCCTGCATCGGCGGCGGGTCGAACGCCATGGGCCTGTTCCATCCCTTCCTCGATGATACCGACGTCAAACTCATCGGCGTCGAGGCGGGCGGCTACGGCGTTGACACGGATCAACACGCCGCATCTTTAGCTGGGGGTAAGCCCGGTATACTTCATGGGATGAAATCTTATTTTCTGCAAAATAACGACGGGCAAATCCAAGAGGCGCATTCGATTTCCGCAGGCCTCGATTACCCCGGCATTGGCCCCGAACATTCCTGGCTGTTCGACCAGAAACGGGTCGAATACGTGTCAGTCACCGACGCAGAGGCCCTTGATGCATTCCAGTTGTGCTCAAAGCTTGAGGGCATCATCCCGGCGCTCGAACCCAGCCATGCCTTCGCGCATGTCTGCAAAATCGCGGGCAAACTGCCGAAAGACCATATCCTCGTCATGAATATGTGCGGTCGCGGCGACAAGGACATTTTCACCGTCGCCGAAAAGCTGGGCGTGAAACTCTGATGTCGCGTATTGCACAAACATTTGCTGCGCTGAAACGCCCGGCCCTCATCACCTTCATCACAGCGGGCGACCCCGATGCTGCGCGCAGTCTGGAAGTTCTGAAATCCCTGCCCGCCGCTGGCGCCGACATTATCGAACTCGGCATGCCCTTCACCGACCCGATGGCCGACGGCCCCGTCATCCAGGCCGCAGGCCTTCGTGCATTGAAGACCGGCGCCGACATGCAGCAAACTCTGAAAATGGTGCAGCAATTCCGTGCCGGAAATTCGACGACGCCCATTGTTCTCATGGGCTACGCCAACCCGATCCTGCAATACGGCAACGAAAAATTCTGCGCTGATTCTGCAAAAGCGGGCGTTGACGGTTTGATCATCGTCGACCTGCCGCCGGAGGAATCCGAAGAGCTGGAAGCCGCAGCAAAAAAGAACGGCCTCGATTTCATCCGCCTGCTCACCCCGACGACGAAAGACGACCGCATCCCGACCGTCGTCAAAAACGCCAGCGGCTTTCTCTATTACGTTTCCGTCACCGGCATCACCGGCGCAGCAAAAGCCAACCCGGAGTCCATCCGCCCCCATATTGACCAGATCCGCAAGCACACGAAACTGCCCATCGCCATCGGTTTCGGCATCAAAACCCCGGAAGACGTAAAGGCCCTCGCCAAGATCGGCGACGCCGTCGTGGTGGGCTCGGCCATCGTCAATACTATCGCCGGAAACCAGAATGCCAAAGACCTTCAAACCATTGTTTCAAAACAGGTTTCTGGCCTTTCGGGCGGCCTTGTGGGCTAGGCCGGGCTTGACTTTCCATGCCCATAGGCGATAGTTTCCGCATCGCAAAAGAGCCACTTAAAGATAAATAAAAACAAACGGCACATAGACCCTATATGAACTGGCTAACCAATTTTATCCGTCCGAAAATCCGCTCGCTCGTCGAACCCAAAGAGGTTCCCGACAATCTCTGGCAGAAATGCCCGAAATGCGACGGCATGCTGTTCAGCCGCGATCTTGGTGAAAATCTCAACGTCTGCAATCACTGCAATCACCACCTGCGCCTGACGGTGAAAGAACGCCTGCCCATCATGTTCGACGGTGGCAAATATACGCGTATGGAATTGCCTGACGTCGCCGCCGACCCGCTGAAATTTAAAGACCGCAAAAAATATGCCGACCGCATCCGCGAAGCGCGCAATGCAACCGGCCTCAAGGACGCGCTGACAGTCGCCAAGGGCACAATTGGCGGCCAGAACGCAATCGTCGCCGCATTCAATTTCTCCTACATGGGCGGCTCGATGGGTGCCGGCGTCGGCGAAGGCATCATCATGGCCGCTGAAGAGGCCGTGCGCACAAAATCGGCCCTGATCATCATCCCCGCATCCGGCGGTGCCCGCATGCAGGAAGGCATGTTATCGCTCATCCAGATGCCGCGCACGATCATCGCTGTTGAAATGGTGAAGGAAGCGCGCCTCCCCTACATCGTTATTCTCGTCGACCCAACGACAGGCGGCGTTTCAGCCTCTTTCGCGATGGTCGGCGACATCCATATCGCCGAACCCGGCGCGACCATCGGCTTCGCAGGCCGCCGCGTCATCGAGGAAACCGTGCGCGAAAAACTGCCCGACGATTTCCAGACCGCCGAATATTTACGCGAAAAAGGCATGGTCGACCTTGTCGTCGCCCGCAAGGACCAGCACGAAACGCTGTCCCGCATCCTGAACATCCTGATGAACAAGAATGCGCAATCCGGCAACGGCAAGAAAAGCGGCGGCGGCAACCCCCGCGCCAACGGCAAGGCGGGCTCCATGGTTTCCGCACCAGCCGGTAAAGGCGAGCGCGCCATAAAAGCGCAACAACAGGTCCGCGCCGCCCGTGTCACGCTCAAAAAACTCCGCCTTCCTGCAAAAAAGAAGAAAACAAAGCAGAGCCGGGCCTAAAGCACAGAGCCGAACACCATGTATGCGAGCGATCTCCGCCATCCTTCGCCCTCCCTCGGGAAAAAACTCGAACACATCTACACGCTTGGCCGTAAAACCATAAATCCCGGCTTCCGCGCGCCGTATCTTGAACTGCTGGAAAAATTCGGCAATCCGCATAAAAACCTGCCGCCCGTCATTCATGTCGCAGGCACCAATGGCAAGGGTTCTATTGTCGCGACTCTGCGATCCGCTTTGGAATCAGCAGGTTACAAGGTCCACGCCTACACCTCGCCGCATCTCATTCAATTTAACGAGCGCATTGTGTTGGCCGGTGAAAATATTGCGGACGATTTTCTGGAATCACTGGTCGATGAAGCGCTTCGATATAACGGCGATAACGACATCACCTTTTTCGAACTCACCACCGCCCTCGCCTTCGCAGCATTTGCCCGCACCCCGGCGGATATTCTGCTGCTGGAGGTCGGTTTGGGCGGGCGGCTGGATTGCACAAACATCATCGATAAGCCTCTGGTCAGCATCATCGGCTCCGTCTCCTACGACCACATGGAATTCCTGGGCGATTCCCTGCACAAAATCGCCGCTGAAAAAGGCGGCATCATCAAGCCCGGTGTACCCTGCATCATCGCCGCACAGAGCCCGGAATCGCAAGCCGCAGGCGTCGGCAAAATCCTCTCAGGCATCGCAATTCAAAACGGCTCACCCCTGTCGCGCAGCGGTGCGGAATGGTTCACACACGAGAATGATGACGTGTTTAAATTTGTGCATAAGGATGTGGAAATGACTCTGCCGCACCCGAATTTGCAGGGGAGTCATCAAATCGCTAATGCTGGCGCGGCAATCGCCGCACTGGAGATCATCAGGGACCAGTTCCCCGTTCCACAGGACGCACTGAAAGCCGCGCTGATAAAAATCCGCTGGCCCGCTCGGCTTCAGAATCTGACAAAAGAATTTGCGCTTCAGGATGGCTGGGAACTCTGGCTGGATGGCGGCCATAATGACGACGCCGCCCACGCGCTCGCCGCCCAGGCCGAAAAATGGGCGGCAGCAGACGATAAAAAACTCCACCTCATCCTCGGCATGATGAGACGCAAAGACCCCGTGCGCTACATCAGGATTCTGCAAAAGCATATTTCATCCGTCACCTTCGTCGATATCCCGGGTGAGCCGCAGGCCCACACCGGCGAAGCCATGTTAAGACAGGCAAAATCGCAGTTGCCCGGCCTCGACTCCGCGACTCAAGGGAATATCAATGCCGCCATCGAAAATCTCACGGCCAGTAACGACCCCGGCCGCATTTTAGTGGCAGGCTCGCTTTATCTCGCCGGGCATGTCTTGAAAAGCTGCGCCGATAGGCGATAATAACGGCATGACGCCGACCACCACCCCGACCATTGCCCTAGTTGATGACGACCGCAACATCCTGACCTCCGTCACCATGGCGCTGGAAGCCGAAGGCTTTAAGGTAAAAACCTATAATGACGGCGAGACCGCCCTTGCGGGCCTGCTGGAATCCCTGCCGCAGCTCGTCGTACTGGACATCAAGATGCCGCGCATGGACGGTATGGAAGTCCTCTCGCGCCTCCGCGAAAAATCCAAAATCCCGGTGATTTTCCTGACCTCGCGCGATGACGAGGTCGACGAGGTCATTGGCCTCCGCATGGGCGCTGACGATTACATCAAAAAACCGTTTTCCCAGCGCTTACTCATCGAACGCATCAAGACTTTGCTGCGCCGGAACAGTGCAGCAGAACCCGCCGCCGCGACCTCCGGTTCCGAAGAACAGATCGTGCGCGGCCACCTGAAACTCGACGACGCAAAGCATTTATGTACCTGGAAGGACGAGCCCGTCAGCCTCACCGTTACAGAATACCTCCTCATCAAGGCCCTGGCCGAACGGCCCGGCCATGTCCGCAACCGGGACCAGTTGATCGACATGGCGTATGGTGAGAATATCTATATCGACGACCGCACCGTGGATTCGCACATCAAACGCGTCAGAAAGAAATTCAAGGACCTTGACCCGGAATTCAACCACATCGAAACCCTCTACGGAGTCGGATACCGCTACAAAGAAGAAGAGTAGCTGGTTCCCGCTGGGCCGCCCCAATGTGCAGGCCCCTTTCGACGATCTTCTTGATCTTTACTGGGGCGGACCCGAACGCCGCATCACTGGCCTCACCGTCCGCATCATCGGTGTCAACGCCGCTGCGCTCTTCATGCTGGCCATCGGCATGCTGTATCTCGGCCATTACCAGAAAAGCCTGATCGAAACGAAACTCGATACCTTCAAGACCGAAGTCGAACTGGTCGCCGCCGCGCTGTCCGAGGCGACACCGAACCCCGAGGCCGTAGTGCCCGAAACCTACACGCGCGCCCTGAAACGCTTTAGCCAGACGATGGCCCAGCGCGTTTACCTCTTCAATGCTTCCGGCGAACTCCTTCTTGATTCCGACCACATCCCCGAGATCACCGAGCCCGGGCATATAAGGGACACCGAAGAATATCCCAAGACGCTCTCCAGCATCCGCGTGCTCAAGAAAATGGCGGGGCTCATCATCCAGTTCCTGCCCGAGCGTCAGGTTCTGCCGTCCTATCCCGATATCACGTCCCGCACCGCTGACGGCCACCCTGATGCCGCCGACGCCGTAAAGGGAATCGTCAGCCTCTCCGCCTGGCACGACGCGGAAGGCCATATTTTCCTGACCGCCGCAGCGCCGATGTTTAGAAACGGCAACCTGCTCGGCGCGGTCATGCTTGCACGCGGCGGGCAGGACATCGAGGAAGATATCGGCAATGTCTGGCTGAATATTCTGAAAGTATTTTGCATCACGCTCGTCATCACCATCCTGCTTTCGATTTATCTCTCGGGCACAATTGCCCGACCCTTGCGCAAGCTCGCGGTGGCGGCGGAAGCCCTGCGCCGGGGCCGCGAAGTGGAACTCCCGGATCTCAGCGCGCGTCATGACGAAATCGGCGAGCTTTCAATCGTCCTGCGCGACATGACGCAGGCGCTGTGGGACCGCATGGATTCCATCGAGCGTTTCGCCGCCGACGTCGCGCATGAACTGAAGAACCCTCTGACCTCACTCAAGAGCGCCGTCGAAACCGCATCCATCGTCAAAAAAGACGAAGACCGCGCGCGGCTCATGGGCATCATCACGCATGACATCGAGCGCATGGACCGCCTCATCAGCGACATCTCCGATGCCTCGCGTTTGGATGCCGAGCTTTCGCGCGAAAGTTTCGAAAGTCTCGACCTGCGCCGCGTACTGAGCGAGCTGGTCGATCTGCACAAATCGCCCCTCGACCGCGAAACATCCGTTAGCCGCAGCCGCACGACCCGCGCCGCGAACGCCGACGTCAACATAACGCTGAGCGACATGGGCGAAGAAGACAGTTTCGTCTGGGGCCTGGAGATGCGCCTTGCGCAGGTTTTTCAAAACCTTCTCGCCAATGCGATTTCATTTTCGCCGCCCGGCGGCACGGTGCACATCACCATCGTTCCCGTCAGGAAAAAAGTTGTCGTCACTGTCGAAGATGAAGGCCCGGGCATTCCTGAAAACCGCCTTGAGACAATTTTCGATCGCTTCTACACCGAGCGCCCCGAGCACGAGGATTACGGCCGCCATTCCGGCCTAGGCCTCGCCATCTGCAAACAGATCGTCGGCGCGCATGGCGGTCAGATCTTCGCCGAAAACATCAAGGACCCGGATTTGCGCGTCACCGGCGCGCGTTTCACCGTCATCCTGGGCAAGGTCTGATGCCACAGCTCGGAAAAAACAAAGTCGTCATCGTCACCGGCCTTTCGGGCGCAGGCATGACATCTGTCATGAAAACTTTTGAGGATTTCGGCTACGAGGTCTTCGATAATTTCCCGCTGACGCTCGTTAAAACTTTGGTGAAGAAAACGAAAAAAGGCCGCTCTATCGCTATCGGCATCGACACGCGCAGCCGCGGTTTTTCCGTGGGCACGGTTTTGAAAAAAACAAAAGCGCTGGGCGCGACGCTTCTTTTCATCACCTGTGATGCCGCCGTTTTGCAAAAACGTTTCAGCGAAACGCGCCGCCGCCACCCGCTTGCAAAAGACGCGCCCGCCAGCACCGGCATCCGCAAAGAACGCAAACAACTCGAAAATCTGCACGCCAAGGCCGACCTCGCCATCGACACATCGGAACTTTCCATTCATGACCTTCGCCATATTCTCGAAGGCCATTTCGCCATCCGCCGCAAGGATGCGCGGTTAGTTGTAACATTGATGTCCTTCGCATTCCGCAACGGCGTACCGCGCGAGGCCGACCTCGTCATGGATGTGCGCTTCGCGAAAAATCCGCACTGGGTGAAATCGTTGAAACCAAAAACCGGCCTCGATAAACCGGTCGGCGACTACATAAAAAAAGACCCGCAATGGGGTCCGTTCATAAAAAATTTCAAATCGCTTTTGAAACCGTTACTGCCGCGCTACGCCGAAGAGGGAAAATCCTATCTCACGATTGCTATCGGCTGCTCGGGCGGAAAACACCGCTCGGTTTTCGCCGTGCGCGAACTTGGCGCATGGCTCAAGGAGATGGGCTACACCGCCCATATCGAGCACCGCGATATCAGGAAATAATTATCGACCCGGAACGAAAGGACCCGGACTCGGAATTGCCGTGGGGCTGGATAAATTGGAATCGCTGTTCACTTTCGCGAATTCGACTGCCAGATCAAGAATCTTCATGAAACACACCCTTATCTATTGTTAGTACCGCATTTTCTTTTGAAACACCGGCTCCGTCATATGTTCTGAAGACTATTTTTTGACGGTTTGGATCCGATGCCTCTGGAATAATATTAAACAAAACCCGCTTTCCGGTCAAATTTGTGAAATCGATCAGCTTCTTTTTGCCGTTCAGGATCGACACCATGTTTATGACTTTTTTCTCAGTAATTTCAATGGGTTCGTCGGTATCGACCAGGACATAATCGGCCACCGGTTCGTACTCGTCTTTATTATTTTTGTACTGAAAAATCTGCCATGAATGCGGCACCAGCGGATTCGGTTTGCTGGTGAATTCAGGTTTTTCGCTTTGTTCGTTAAATTTCAGTCCCATAGCGCCATATTATCACGCTTTAAAGGTAAAAAAATCCTTAATTCTCTTGATTCCACGGGGGTTAAGTGCCAAAAGAAGCGTGCGTTTTTTAACCCCCTTAGGAGACCTCCCGATGAGCGCCAAGCCGCAGGCCGTACAGAATGATTACAAGGTAAAAGACATTTCCCTGGCCGAATGGGGCCGCAAGGAAATCGACCTCGCGGAAGCGGAAATGCCCGGCCTGATGTCGACGCGCGAAGAATACAAAGGCAAGCAGCCTTTGAAAGGCGCCCGCATCGTCGGCTGCCTCCACATGACAATTCAAACCGCCGTCCTGATCGAAACGCTGCAATCTCTCGGCGCATCCGTGCGCTGGTCGTCCTGCAACATTTTCTCGACGCAAGATCATGCTGCAGCCGCGATTGCTGCGCGCGGCACGCCCGTGTTCGCCTGGAAAGGCGAGACGGAAGAGGAATATGACTGGTGCATCCACCAGACCATCAAGGGCCCGGACGGCTGGGTGCCGAACATGATTTTGGATGACGGCGGCGACCTCACGAAAATCATGCACGAGCAATATGCCGACCTGATGAAAGACGTGAAGGGCGTTTCGGAAGAAACGACAACCGGCGTTCTTCGCCTGCATGACATGGCGAAAAAAGGCACGCTGAAAGTGCCTGCCATCAACGTCAACGACTCCGTCACCAAGTCGAAATTCGACAACAAATACGGCTGCCGCGAGTCGCTCGTCGACTCGATCCGCCGCGCCACCGACATCATGATGGCCGGCAAAGTCGCGGTCGTCGCGGGTTACGGCGATGTGGGTAAAGGCTCGGCGGACTCGCTCCGTTATGCCGGCTGCCGCGTTCTCGTCACCGAAATCGACCCGATCTGCGCACTGCAGGCGGCGATGGAAGGCTACGAAGTCGTTACGATGGAAGATGCTGTTCCGCGCGCCGACATTTTCGTCACCACCACGGGCAACAAGGACGTCATCACCGTCGACCACATGCGCGGCATGAAAGACGGCGCGATCGTCTGCAACATCGGCCACTTCGACAACGAAATCCAGGTCGAGCCGCTACGCAACATGAAATGGGTCAACATCAAGCCACAGGTCGACCAGATCGAATTCCCCTCGGGAAAACGCATCATCCTGCTCGCCGAAGGCCGCCTTGTTAACCTCGGCTGCGGCACGGGCCACCCGAGCTTCGTGATGTCTGCAAGCTTCACCAACCAGACGCTCGCCCAGATCGAACTCTGGAACAGCAAGGGCAAGTACGAAAACAAGGTCTACGTTCTGCCGAAAGAACTCGATGAGAAAGTCGCGATGCTGCACCTTGAAAAAGTCGGCGCGAAACTCTCGAAACTGTCGAAGGAACAGGCGCACTATATCGGCGTCTCGCCAAGCGGCCCGTTCAAGAAAGACGAATACCGCTATTAATCCGGAACCAGATCCTGATATCCGCTATGCCGCTGGAGCCAACTGGCGGCATAGCCGCATATGGGCACTGCCTTCATCTTCTCCGCGCGCACAACATCCATCAATTCTTCCATGAATGTCCCGGCCGCGCCTTTACCGCGCAACTCCGGCGGCGCAAAAACGTAATCGATATAAAGCGTGCCTTTATCCTTGCGGACATTGGCGAAAACAATATGGCCCTCGACCGTCATTTCATAGCGGTTTTCAGCCTGGTTAAATATGATTTCAGGTTTCATATTAATAATATATAGCTTGTCATTGCGAGGAGGCAATCTATGCCGACGAAGCAATCCAGTTTTCGGTTGTTGCCTCTGGATTGCTTCGCTACGCTCGCAATGACGATAAAATTATAAAGGTTATTTGAATGTTCGTTTTACGTTTAAATTGCAAGGACCAGCCCGGCATCGTTGCTGCGGTCGCGGGCGCATTGAGCGAAGCGGAATGCAACATCGAGGAATCCTCGCAGTTCCACGATCCGTTTTCAGGTCACTTCTTCATGCGCGTCGTTTACGCGCCGCTGAAGGAAACGTCCGAAAAAAAATTCAGCGCCGCGTTTAAAACCATCGCGCAGAAATTTTCCATGACCTCGCACATCGACGCCGCTAGCGATCCCGTGCGCACGCTGGTTCTTGTCTCAAAAGAAGACCACTGCCTGAATGATTTGCTCTACCGCTGGCGCACGAAACATTTGCCGATTGAAATCACCGCCGTCGCCGCCAATCATGACACGCACAAAAAACTCATGACCGACCGCGGCCTCGCTTTTCATTACATGGATGGCGGCAAGGACGCGCAGGAAAAGAAAATCGCCGAACTCGTGGATTCAACCAAGGCCGAACTCATCGTCCTCGCGCGCTACATGCAGATCCTCTCGGAGGATCTCTGCGCGAAATATGCGGGCCGCATCATCAACATCCACCACTCATTCCTGCCCGGTTTCAAGGGAGCAAAACCCTACCACCAGGCGTATGAAAGGGGCGTCAAGATTATCGGCGCAACCGCCCACTTCGCCACCGCCGACCTCGACGAAGGTCCCATCATCGAGCAGGAAACTGTCCATGTTAACCACGCCTACACACCGCAAAAAATGCAGGCTCTGGGCCGCGACACCGAGGCACGGGTACTTGCCCGCGCCCTCCAGCTTTATGCGGAAAGACGAATATTCCTGCATAATAAGCGGACGGTCATTTTATAAGAAAAATCTAATATAGCCTTTAATATACATAATAAAATTTACATATATTAATCGGTGTGCTAGAAACTGCCCATGGCCACGGACAAGCTAAAAAGCAAATTTCAGAGCGGCACGGAAAAAATTCCTCCCCCAAAAAGCAAGAGGAGGAAGATTTTTGACGATGATGAATTAGACGAGCTCAGGAAGCTTGCTAAAAACCATGCGCGCTGGCTCAGGGTTGTATATTTCCCCAGCCTGGCTGTATCGGCCGTCAAAATCAATCTTAAAGCCATACAAGATAAAAGGGAAAAGCTCGAAGCCGTAATACGCGTGAGCATTGCCAGTATTGTTGCGCATGCGGCACATGAAGGGCAATTCCTTAAGGCGGACAATAAACCCTATATCGAACACCCCGAGCACCTCGCTTCGAAATTTGAAGACCCCTGGGGAAAAGTAATCGCCCTCCTGCATGATGTCCTGGAGAACTCAAATCTCGTTGCTGAATTTCTCCGGCATAAGGACTTTGACTTCCCGAAAGATGTTGTGAATGACATTCAACTGCTGACCCACGACAAAAACATGCCCTATCTGGATTATATCCGCAAAATAGGCACCAGCCTGCGCGCAGGCCGCATCAAGATCGAGGATCTTAAACACAACATGGATTCTTCGCGCGCCATACCGGGCATACGCAAGGAACATGACATGTACAAGCGTGGTGAATGTTACGACATAGCTTTGGCTTACTTACGCGCGATACAGGATGGAAAAATCAGGCGTGGCAGCAGCGTCGTGGAATTTTTGGCGGCATTTCCCGAAGATTATCTTCTCGCGGAAAGGGAAGACATGAAGCTCCTGTCACCGGAAAAGAAAGTACAATACAGGGCTGAACAACTTTATGTCGCGCGCAGGGCGCTCATGTATATGTCTACTGAATATGGCGCTATACAAAACCTGTGGGATCCTGCGGTTAAAAACCTGATAAAAGAAAAACGCCTGCCTCCTCCGCAGCAGCCTGTCCAGACATCTGCCGACGATATGTTGCTCCACCCCGCCTGATACCAGAATTTCCGCTCTTGTTCTTTTCCCCGGTCCTTCCTAGACTCTTTGTGTGAAGGACAGCAATAAATCCTCGTTTTTAAGGAAACTCACCGGTGGCGGTGCGGAAGCCAATGACGCCGCGCGGCTCGAGGCCTTTCTTTCAGCATTCCCGGGCGAATATTGCGGCTGGTCGGAACGCGGCGAGGTCATCGCCAGCCCTGGCCTTCCCGCCCTGCTCGGTGCCGAATCCATCCGCAGCCTTGCCGATATCCAGTCGCGTTTGGACCCCGGCGATGCCGCCGCGCTCGAAGGCCTCATGGACCGCCTGCGGCGCAGCGGCACGAATTTCGCCATCGCAGCCCGGACGCATGATGGTAAAAAATCGTTGCGCATTTCCGGCGCGAAGGGCGCGGGCCCGGATAACAAACACGTCTTCCACGTTCTCTGGATCGAGGACACCGAAAGCGCCGCGCCGATGCAAAACGCGTCGCTTTCAAACGCCATGCAGTCGCACGAAAACGAACTGGTCAAATCCCGCGCCGCGCTGAACGCCATTCCACGTCCTTTGTGGCTCCGCGATTCCGGCCAGAAAATCATCTGGTGCAACACGACCTACGCCGACTTCCTCAACACCACTGTCGAAACCGTTCTGAAAGATCAAAAGGAAATCGCCGCGCAGGCGCTCAAGAAAAAATCCGCCAGCCGCGATGAACTCGCGCCCGGTAAAACCCTCGCGACGCTTGCGCTGAAAGAAGGCAAAACGCTCGACACCACCGCGCACGCCGTCGTCAAGGGCGCGCGTATCCTGATGCGCATTTCTGAAATTCCGCTGGCGCCGCTTCCCGTCACGCTCGGCATCGCGTTCAATATCACGCGCGAGGAAGAGTTAGAGACCAACATGAAGCGCTACCAGTCCTCGAACAAAGAATTGCTCGAGCAGCTGCGCAGCGCTATCGCCATCTACGGCGCCGATGAAAAACTGGAATTCTACAACTCCGCCTTCTCCCAGCTCTGGGGCCTCGAGGATCAATGGCTTAACACCGGGCCGAAGCTCGGCGACATCATGGAAAAACTGCGCCAGACGCGCAGGCTACCCGAGCAGGCCGACTTCAAACGCTTCAAGCAAAGCTGGGTCGGCATGTTCACCGGCCTGATCGGCCCCTACGAAGACATGATGCACCTGCCCGATGGCTCGACGCTGCGCGTGCTCGTTGTGCCGCATTCACTCGGCGGCCTGATGATGACGTTTGAAGACGTCACCTCGCGCCTGCAGCTTGAATCCTCCTACAACACCTTGATCGCCGTGCAGAAGGAAACGCTCGACAACCTCGCCGAAGCCGTCGCGGTGTTCGGCGGCGATGGGCGTTTGAAACTCTGGAATCCGTCGTATGGCCGCCTCTGGGGCCTGCACCCCGAAGATCTCGAGGGCGAGCCGCACATCACCAAAATCGTCGAGAAAATGCAGAACAACTTCCAGAACGACGACTGGCCCACACGCCGTGACGAACTGATCGCCAGCGGTTTAGATCGCCTGATGCACGAAGGAAGACTCACAAGAGGTGACGGCGCACTGGTCGATTTCGTCACCGTACCGCTGCCCGACGGCGGCGTCCTCATCACCTACACCGACGTCACCGACAAGATGCGCGTGGAAAATGCCCTGCGCGAGAAAAACGCCGCGCTCGAAGCCGCCGAACAACTGAAACTCGATTTCCTCGCCAACGTTTCCTACCAGCTCCGCACGCCGCTCAACGCCATCATGGGATTCAACGAAATCCTCGAGCAGCAATATTTTGGACCCCTGAACGATCGGCAGAAGGAATACACGCGCGACATCAAGGACGCCAGCGAACGCCTGCTCGGCCTCATCAACGACATTCTCGATCTCTCGACGCTTGAGGCCGGTTACATGAAGCTTTCGCGCGCCGACATGAAGGTCCGCGCCATGCTGCAGAGCGTCTTCGATCTCGTACAGGACTGGGCGCGCAAGGAAGACATCAAAATCGTTTTCGAATGCCCGAAGGATGTCGGCGTTGTAGCGGGCGACGAGCGCCGCCTGCAACAGGCCATCATCAATTTGATCCGCAACGCCATCACCTTCACCCCGGCGGGCGGCCAGATCACGCTCGGTGCCGAACGCCGCAAGGACGACATCGCCATTTTCGTGAAAGATACCGGCATCGGCATCTCGAAAGAGGACCGCACGCGGATTTTCGAACCCTTCCAGCGCGCAGGCGGCGGCGGCAGGCGGAAAACATCACGCACCGGTGCCGGTCTCGGCCTTCCGCTGGTCCGCAGCATCGTCGCCCTGCATGGCGGCAAGGTGGAACTCGACAGCGAACAGGGCAAAGGCACAACCGTGACGCTGGTCCTGCCCCTTACCTCCACCAAAACATCTTTGAAAATTCCTGCGGCTGCTGCCGGGTAACCAATTACTTACTCGAAACACTCCGCCCAGGTTTCCGCGCCGCCCTCAGGCTTGCGGTGGCCTTTAATCACGATCTCGCCCTGGTCGATGCGGGTCTTGCAGCTGAACACCGGCACCAGCGTCCGCAGCACAATCTCAAGCTTCCGATCCGGATAGAACGGGCCGTAGGAACAGAACTCCGCGCGGTCGGAAGGATACCCCTCATCGTCGACCGACCCCGGCTCCTCCAGCCTGAAGTTCGACCGGTGGCGCGCCTTGGTGCCGCCTTCGGCCACGTAATAATCCGTACCGAAATTGCCGTAGACCTTGTAGGGCGCTTCGTTCCGCACGCCAAAGCAAAGCGGCTCCTGCACGATTTCCTGCGCCTGCGCGGGAAACGCAAACAGCATCAGGGCCAATGTTGCGACTACGGCTCTCATATCTCCATTTTACCAACTCCCCGGCCCCATAGCCACAGGCGGTTTGGCGTAATATAGTGCACCGCATGAAACTTCCCGCTGAGATTCAGGCCGATTCCGAAGAGGCCACAGCCCGCCTTGCGGCGGATATCGCACCCCTGCTACGCCCCGGTCAGGTCGTTTTGCTGCGCGGGCCCCTTGGCGGCGGCAAGACGGTTTTTGCCCGGGCCCTCATCCGCATCTTAACCGGGGAAAAAGACCTCGAAGTCCCGAGCCCGACCTTCACTCTGGTCCAGACCTACGACACCCCGAGAGCCCCAATCTGGCATTTCGACCTCTACCGTTTAAAAGCGCCCGAAGAAATCTACGAACTCGGTTGGGAGGACGCATTCTCAGGAATCACGCTTGTCGAATGGCCGGAACGGATCGACTCTGGCCTTTTACCCTCTGGCGGGCTGGACATCCTGTTCGCACCCGTCAAAAATAAGGCCGGTTCAAGAACGATTCACGTGACGGAGCGCCCATGCCTCAAAGAGACATAGCTACCCCGGATAAAGCATTCATCCTCGCCGCCGGGCTTGGCACCCGCATGCGCCCTTTGACTGACAGCATCCCGAAACCCCTGGCGCAGGTCGGCGGGCGCACTCTGCTCAGCCGGACAATTCATCGGCTGCAGCAAACCGGGGTCAAAAAGATCGTCATCAACACCCACCACCTGGCGCAGCAAATTACCGACCATCTGAAAGACTGGCCCGGGCCGGAAATCGTCCTGGTAAACGAACCCGTATTACTCGACACCGCGGGGGGCATCAAAAACGCCTTGCCGCATTTCGGTGGCGAGCCCTTCTTTGTGCTCAGCGGCGACGGCCTCTGGACCGATGCGAACACCGCCCCGGCCCTGCCCACCCTTGCAGCAAAATGGGACCCCGCGACAATGGATATCCTGATTTTGCTGCAGCCCATCTCTAACATGAAACTCACCCACGGCGTCGGCGATTATGACATCCTGCCGGATGGCCGCGCCACCCGTTCGCACGGTCAAAAAGGCACCCATATGTTCACGAGCATGCGCATCAACCACCCGAAGATTTTCGACGGTGTCCCAGACGGCGCCTCCTCCTATCTGCCCCTCCTCGACAAGGCCGAAAAAGCGGGCCGCCTCTTTGCCATTGAACATAAGGGCGACTGGCACCATATCAGCACCCCCGCCGACCTGCAGGCGGTGAACGAAGCTTTCGCAGGTAAAAATGGTGCAGCATGAGCGCAGCAAAAATAACCCCCGGAATCTACAATATTCATGCGGGAACAGGCTTTGCGCGTAGTCTTGCTGCACAATTAATTGCCGAGGCCGGCGGCAAACCCGAGACCCTAGCAACCTATAAAATCATCCTCCCCACGCGCCGCGCCTTGCGTGTTTTGCGGGAGGCTTTTCTGGACGAGACGGGTGGCAAGCCACTCCTTTTGCCGCAGATGCATGCCCTCGGCGACATCGACGAGGAGGAGCTTTCCCTCGCCCTGATGGCAGATGAAAATGCTCCCGGCCTGCTCGAAATTCCCCCCGCTCTACCGCCCCTGAAACGCCAGGTCCTGCTCGCTAAAACCATCCTGAAACTGCCGGATTATGCCAAAAGCTTCGACCAGGCCTTATTGCTTGCCGCAGCCCTCGGGCGCCTCATGGACCATGTCTATACGGAAGGGCTGGACCTTCAAAAATTGCCCTCGCTGGTCAGCGCCGAACGCCTCGCCGAACACTGGCAGGTGACCCTCACTTTCATGGAAATCCTCAGCCAGCGCTGGCCCGAAATTCTGGCGGCAGAAGGCGTCATCGACGGGGCCGACCGCCGGAGCCGTTTGCTGCGCGCGCTGGCCGGTCACTGGCTTAAATCGCCGCCTAAGGATCCCGTTATTGCTGCAGGCACCACCGGCACCATTCCGGCCACGGCGGAATTGCTGCGCGTGATTGCTGCGCTCCCGCAGGGCCGCGTTGTGCTGCCCGGTATGGACCCCGACATCGATCCCGCAAGCTGGGATGTGCTTACGGAGTCCCATCCGCAACATGCGATCAAACATCTATTAGAACGTCTCGATGTGCCGCGCGAAAAGGTAATGCTCTGGCCGGACAACGATGCAGCAAAACACGCTGACCGACGCTGGCTTGCCTCGGAAATCATGCGCCCCGCCGAAACCACCGAAAGCTGGGCCAACGAACTGCCCGGCAACAACGCCTCAAAACAAAAAATCACTAACGCATTGAAAAACATCAATATTTTAACCTGTGCGAACGAACGCGAGGAAGCCGCCGCCATCGCCATTTTGCTGCGCCAGGCACTCCAGATTCCCGGCCGCACCGCCGCCCTCATTACGCCCCGCCGCAGCCTTGCACGCCGCGTAGCCGCTACCTGCCGCCGCTGGGGCATCATGCTGGACGACACCGCCGGACGGCCTTTAGGCGAAACCCCGGCGGGCAGCTATATCCGCCTCTCCGCCGATGCCGCCGCCGCGAATTTCAGCCCCGTCACCCTGCTGGCTTTTCTCAAACATCCCTTTTGCAAACATGAAGGCCTCCAATCCCTCGATCTCACCTTGCGCGGTCCCAGACCCGTTCCCGGCCTGAATGGCCTGAAAGAACGCGCGCCGCAGGAAATCACCCGGATCATTGAGCCGGTTCTGGCCCGGTTCATGGATGGTTCACTCCCCGAAAAGCCCCGCCAATTCAGCAAAATCGTGAAGTCGCACATCGCAATGCTCGAGACGCTCAGCTTTACCCCCGAAACACCTTGGCAGGGCGAGGACGGCGAAAAAGCCGCGTCCTTTTTCGCCTCCCTTCTCGACCATGCCGAAGACTTCCCCGATATGAACCTCCCGGTCTACGCCCATGTCCTAACCGCACTTATGAAGGACATCGTCGTCCGGCCCGCCTACGGCACTCACCCGCGCCTTCGCATCCTCGGTCAGCTGGAAGCCCGGATGACCGACGCCGACCTCGTCATCATGGCCGGGCTCAATGAAAAAACCTGGCCGCCGGAAGCGAGTCATGACCCGTGGATGTCCCGGCCCATGCGCGCTGAATTCGGCCTGCCGCCGCCCGAGCGCCAGATCGGCCTCGCCGCCCATGACTTCGTACAGGGTTTTTGCGCCCCCCATGTCGTGCTCACCCGTTCGCAACGTCAGGATGGTGGCCCCGCCGTCCCGGCCCGCTGGCTCCAGAGGCTCGGGGCCGTCCTCAATGCTGCAGCAATCAAACCCGAAACCATAACCGCGTCTCCCGTCATCGGCTGGGCCAATGCCATGGACGAGGCAACCTCCGTCACCCCGACCCAGCGGCCCGAACCGCGCCCTCCGGTCAACGCCCGCCCGCGCGCCCTCTCTGTCACCCGCATCGAAAAATGGCGGCAGGACCCTTACGGTATTTATGCGGAATATGTGCTGCGCCTCCGAAAGACCGAGCCGCTCGAAAAAGACATCGACGCCGCCGAGCGCGGCGAATTGCTGCACGAGACCATGAAGAGCTTTGGGGAAAAGACCAAAGACTCGTTGCCTGAAAATGCTGCAGCAATCCTGATCGAAATCGCCGCCGAAGAAATCTCCAAAAGGCACGAAGACATCGCCGTCTGGAGCTTCTGGCAGCGCCGCTTTGAAAAATCCGCAGAGGCCCTCGCACAGCATGAACGCGATTGGCGGCAGCAAGCCGAACCCATCGGCATCGAAATCCGAGGTGAAATCCCGGTTGCAGCAAAAGGCGGCGAATTCCTCCTCTCCGCCCGCGCCGACCGCATCGATTCCGTCCCCGGCGGCGCAGCGATTATCGATTACAAATCCTCCGGCCAGTCCGCGCCCGGCGTCCGCCTGCCCCAATTGCCATTGGAAGGCCTCATCCTCGCACGCGGTGGCTTCAAGGAAATCGGCAAACTTGAACCCGTTTCGCTGCAATACTGGTCCATCACCGGCGGCGCGCCACCCGTCAAAATCATTAAAGCCGAGCGCGACCTCAAGGACATGATCGATGACGCCGAATCCGGCCTCAAAACCCTGATCAACATCTTCGACAATGAATCCACGCCCTATTACAGCGTCCCGCGCGCGGACAACGCGCCCCGCTTCAGCGATTACGGCCACCTCGCGCGTATCGCCGAATGGGCCGCGCTCGGCGATGACGAGAGCGAGGCCGCATGAGTCAGCAGGTTCAGAAAAAGGTTCAAGGTGCGGCTTCTGACACCGTCCGCGAAACCGACCCCAACGTCCAGCAGGGCAAAGCCTCGCGTCCTGACTATTCCGTCTGGGTCACTGCCTCGGCAGGCACCGGCAAAACGAAAGTCCTCACCGACCGGATTCTGCGCCTGCTCCTGCCGGGTGCCGATGGCCGCCCGGGCACGAACGCCGCCAAAATCCTCTGCCTCACCTACACCAAGGCGGGTGCGGGCGAGATGGCCATTCGTTTGAGCAACACGCTCACCAGATGGGCCATCGCGCCGGAGGAAGAGCTCCGCGCCGAACTCAAAAAACTCCAGAACCGCGAACCCGGCCAGCCAGACCTCGACAAGGCCCGCCAGCTCTTCGCCGAGGTCGCCGACACACCGGGCGGCATTAAGATCCTCACCATCCATTCCTTCTGCCAGTCGGTGCTGGGGCGCTTCCCGCTCGAGGCGGGCATCCCGCCTTACTTCCGTCCGCTGCAGGAAACCGATGCCGCCGCGCTGCTCCAGCAGGCGCGCGACACCATTCTCAAAAAAGCTGAAGAGGATAAAAACTCACCGCTGGCGAGCGCCCTCGACCGCGTCGCCCGCGCCGTTAACGAGGAGCAATTCTTCGAACTCATCCGCTCCATCGCAAAAGAACGCGGCCAGTTAGAGCGCGTCATGCAAAATGGCGCGGACGGCGTTTACAAAAAACTCTGCGAGCGCTTAAGCCTGCCGCCGGAACGCGAACCCAAAGACATGCTGCGCGACGCCTGCCATTCCGCCGCCTTCGACGAACCCAGCCTGCGCGCCGCCTGTAAAGCACTCGCCGACCACGGCAACAAAACCGATAACGACAACGCCGCCATCATCCAGTCATGGCTGGATTCCGAAGACCGCGCCACGTCATTCCGGGATTATTCGTTCGCCTATCTCAAGAAAACAGACGGCCAGATCCGCGCCAAACTCGCGGGCGTCGATGTCGAACGCGGCGCACCCGGCACTGCCGTAATAATGCAGGCCGAAGCCGAACGCCTCTTCAAACTTTTCGACCGCATGAACGCCGCTGCATCCGCGCTTCTCACCCGCGACCTTCTCATCCTCGGTGGCGAAATCGTCACGCACTATCAATCCCTGAAACTCTCTCAAGCCGCGCTTGATTTCGACGACCTCATTTTCATGACCTGCGCCCTGCTCGAGGGCCGCGCCGAATGGGTGCTCTACAAACTCGACGGCGGCATCGACCACATCCTCGTCGACGAGGCGCAGGACACCAACCCCGAGCAATGGCGCGTCGTCGAAGCACTCGCAAAAGAATTCACGGCAGGCGCCGGAGCGTCCGAAACCGAACGCACCATCTTCGTCGTCGGCGATGAAAAACAATCCATCTACAGCTTCCAGCGCGCCGCACCGCAGGAATTCCACCGCATGCGCGGCTGGCTGCGTGAAAAAATCACCGACGCGCAAAAAAACTGGGACGACGTGCCCATGAGCATTTCCTTCCGCTCAACCAAATCCGTGCTGCAGGCCGTCGACGCCACCTTCGCCGCGCCCGCCATGCAGGACGGCGTGTCCGAATCCGCCATCGAACACATCTCGCACCGCCGTGGCCAGGCCGGCCTCGTCGAACTCTGGCCGCTCTTCGAAACGCCGGAGGCCGAGGACATCGCGCCATGGGCGCCACCCATAGAAGTCACAGGCTTTGAAACCGGCGCGGCCAAACTCGCCGCTCACATTGCGAAAACAATTCGCGACTGGCTGGATGATCCGAACGCTATCCTGCCCGCCCGTAACCGCCGTATCCGGGCTGGCGACGTCATGATTCTTTTCCGCACGCGCAACGCGCTATTCCGTCAGGTTGCGAAAGCGCTTAAAGACCAGAAAATCCCGATCAGCGGTGCCGACCGCATGATCCTGAACGAACAGATTTCAGTGCAGGATCTCTTCGCCTGCGCTGAATTCGCGCTGCAGCCGATGGACGATCTCAACCTCGCCTGTCTTCTGAAATCACCGCTCATCGGTATGAGTGAAGAAGAACTGTTCCAACTCGCGCACCCGCGCACCGATAAACTCTGGACCGCGCTGCAATCAAGCAAACACAAAAATATCTTGGCTTACCTGAATACGATCCTGCAAAACGCCGCGCTCGGCCCGTTCGATTTTCTCACTTCCATTTTGCAAAATCCATGCCCTGCGGATGAGCGCAGCGGCCTCCGCGCCATGCAAAAACGCCTTGGCCGCGACATCATGGAACCGCTCGATGAACTCATGAACGCCGCGCTTGATTTTGAATCGGATAATACGCCCTCCCTGCAACTTTTCCTCCACCGTCAGTCGCGCGGGAGCACCGAAGTAAAACGCGAAATGGATGAAAGCGGCGATTTCGTCCGCCTGATGACCATCCACGGCGCAAAAGGCCTGCAGGCGCCCATCGTCATTCTTCCCGACACCACCCGCGCCGTGCGCGGCGGCAACAGCAAGGCCGAACGCCGCCTGCTCTGGCCCGATAAAACCGGTTTTGATACGCCGCTCTGGTCGCCGCGCGCGCCGGAAGGTTACGAAGAATACGACGCCGCACTGGACGCCATCGAACTTGAACAGGACCGGGAATATCGCCGCCTGCTTTACGTCGCCATGACGCGCGCCGAAGACCGCCTCTACCTCGCGGGCTGCAGCGGCACCCGGCAACCGCTCCCTGATTCATGGTTTTTCGCGATGCGCACCGGACTGGAATCGCTGTCCGATACCGAACTGCTCGCCGACGGCACGTTGCGCCTCGAAAACAAACAGCTTGCGGGCAAGGAACCAGACCGCACAGATGATAAATCTGAAAAAACTGCCAACGCCGAAGCACCGCCATCCTGGCTGTTCACGCCCGCCGAACCCGAACGCCCCCCGGCGCCGCCGCTCCGTCCGTCAAAATCCGAAGAGCCCGAGCAAACCATCAATTCACCGCTGCAGCCAGAAAATATTCACCGTTTCCGCCGCGGCACGCTCACACATAAATTGCTACAGTTCCTTCCGGCACATTCAAAAGAAAAACGCGAACATGCCGCGCGTGAATTTCTGAATCGTTTCGCGCAGGACCTTCCTGAAAACATCCGCGAAGGCATCGCAGATGAGACTCTCAAAATTCTCAGCCATCCCGATTTCGCCGCCGTCTTCGCTCCCGGCTCGCTCGCCGAGGTCCCCGTCACGGGTCTTCTTGATGACGACCGCGTCGTCAGCGGCCAGATCGACCGCCTGCTCATCACCGACAACGAAATCCTGATCGTCGATTATAAGACCAACCGCCCGCCGCCCGCGCGCGCCGAAGATGTCCCCGTACTTTATCGGAACCAGATGAACGCCTACGCCGCTGTCCTGGCAAAGATTTACCCCGGCAGAACAATCTCTTGCGCACTGCTCTGGACCGACGGCCCCGCGCTCATGAAGCTGCCACCCACTTGACCCGCGCGGCGAAAATCCCATAGTTATTGGCAGAGATTCACATTAAAGGGGAAGTTCATATGAGTATCGCAGTCACTGACAAGGATTTTGACACCGAAGTTCTGAAAGCCGGGGAGCCTGTGCTTGTCGATTTCTGGGCTGAATGGTGCGGCCCCTGTAAGGTGCTCTCTCCGGTCATCGACCAGCTCGCCGACGAATTGCAAGGCAAAGTAAAAGTCGTGAAGGTTAATATCGATCAAGCACCCGAAGCGCCCGCCAAATATGGCGTGCGCGGTATTCCCACGCTCATGATTTTCAAGGGCGGCCAGGTTGTCGACACACGTGTCGGCGGCATGCCGAAGGCGCAGCTCGCCGAGTGGATCGACGGCAACGTCTAGTCCGTCTTAATCCGTTTTCTTTAAGCGCATATCGTTGAGATAATTTGCCATCATATGGCCGATGGCGCGCGGGCCTGTCGTCGTCAGGTCGGCATTCTGGCTGATAAAGTAATTCCGCTCTTCTTCATTGTGCGCACGCACCAGGATTTTCAGCGATGGCTTTAAGGCCCGTGCCGATTCCACAATACGCCGCGCTTCGAACGGATCCGGCACCGACACCACCAGCGCCACCGCCTTGTGAATCGCCGCTTCTTTCAGCGTCTCCTGCTGACTCGCATCCCCTGCAATCGCGTGAAATCCGTTTTCGCGCAAAGCCTCGACCCGCTCGCGGTTGTTGTCGATGACAACCAGGTCGATATGCGAGTCGTGAATATTCTTTGAAATCTGCCGCCCGACGCGGCCATGACCCGCTAGAATAACCAGATCCTTCAGCACATATTTTTCATCCGACCGCAGGAACGCCAGACTGTCGCCACGCATATTGAATAAATTGGAGAGTCTCGGCGTGCGCTCGGCAAATTCATAAAGCTTCCGCGAGATAAAAAACGCCACCGGGTTCAGTGCAATCGACGCCATCGCGCCTGCCAAAATCAAATCGCGCCCGTCCTCAGGCAGCAATCCATAAGCCAGCCCCACCGTCACAAGGATGAACGAAAATTCACCGATCTGCGCAAGGCCGGAAGAAACCAGCAGCGCGGTCTTGAGCTGGTACCCGAACAGCATGACGATAGAAAATGAAACGAGGAAGTTCCCCAGCATGATAATCGCCGTCACCGTCAGCACATGCAGCGGCTGCTCCAGCAGGATATGCGGGTTGAATAACATTCCGATCGATACGAAGAACAGAACCGCGAATGCGTCCTGGAACGGCAGCGCGCGGTTCGCGACTTCATGGTTCATGTCAGATTCGCGGATCATCATACCGGCAAAAAATGCGCCCAGCGCGAACGAAACGCCAAAAAGTTTTGAGGCGCCGAATGCAACCCCGATCGCCATGGCGAAGACCGCCAGCGTGAATAATTCCCGCGATCGCGTCTTGTTGACCGCCGTCAGCAGCCACGGCAGGATCCGCTTGCCCGCAACCAGCATAATGAGAATGAAAAGGCCGATCTTCCCCAAAGCTATGAACAGTTGTTGTAATGGCGAACCCGCCGTTGACACGCCCGCATCATCGGCCGCTAGCGCCGGGATCAAAACGAGCGCCAAAATCATCGCCAGATCTTCGATCACCAGCCAACCAATCGCGATATGCCCGTGCATGGTCTGAACAAGATTTCGCTCCTCGAACGCGCGCAAGAGAACAACGGTCGATGCAACCGAAAGCGACAGGCCGAAGAGAATGCTGCTTTCCCAAGGCCAGCCCCACAGATGCGAAATCCCCGCGCCGAGCGTCGTCACGATGGCGATCTGCGACAGCGCGCCCGTCAGCGCGATTTTTTTCACTTCCATAAAATCATTCAGCGAGAAATGAAGCCCGACGCCGAACATGAGGAGGACGATGCCGATCTCCGACAATTCTTCGGCAATGCCGACATCGACATGGAAGCCCGGCGTATAGGGCCCGACCAGGATGCCCGCGATCAAATAGCCCACAATCGGGGGGATTCGCAGCTTCGAAGCAATCAACCCGCACACGAAAGCCGCGCTCATGCCGATGGCGAGCGTGGTAACGAGCGGTAAATCGTGCCGGACAGCCATGAAACCCTGAACTTTTGAATGTTTATCGGCTTTATTGTGACATGAAATGGCCCGGAATTAAACCCGCGCAGGCCCAAAACCCACGTCTTGACAAGCAATGGCACCAGACTAGATAGTTAGGACTACTAACTTTAACAAAAAAGGAAAAATCCCATGTCTGCTAAAGCCGTATTTTACCATGCCGGTTGCCCCGTCTGCGTGTCCGCCGAGCAAAAAGTCCTGAACCTCGTCGACCAGGACAAATATAAACTCGAAGTCGTGCATTTCGGCAATGCAAAAAACCGCATCGCCGAAGCCGAGAGCGCAGGCGTTAAATCCGTCCCCGCCCTCTTGATCGACGGCGAGGTTCTTCACATCAATTTCGGCGCCAGCCTTGATGACGTAAAGAAAATTGTAGGATAAAAAACGGGCGTGAAGTAGGCTGGCCTCTTCACGCTCAATTTTTTCGGCCCCGTAATTTGTGCATGATTGTTGAGGAAAAAATATTATCGGCGCTCGAGCGCCTTCACACCGTCACCCGCTCCTCGCTGCAAAAAGCGGGGCAGCAGCAGGGCCTTTCGCCTTTGCATGCGCGCATCCTGCACCGCCTTCAATCAGGCCCGCAGACAATTTCCGCTCTCGCTCTGGCATTCCGCATTTCCAAACCGACGGTCAGCGATTCCGTCGCCGTGCTGCTCGAACGTAAATTTGTCAAAAAATATGCCGATGAAAAAGACGGCCGCAGCCATAAAATCGGCCTGACCGCTGCCGGTGAAAAGCAGGCGTTATTGCTGAGCGCCTATGCCGCGCCGTTCCTGCAATCCGTCGGGCAGATGGATGATCTGCAAAAACAAGCCTTGTGGGCGGCATTACTGAATCTTTTGAAAATCATGCAGGGCCAGGGACTCATCCCGCACGACCGCATGTGCTCCACCTGCAACCATTTTCAGGAAACCGGCGATGGCGGCTTTTGCCGCCTCATGCAGGTTCCGCTCGCCATAGCCGATCTGCGCATCGATTGCCCCGAGCACGAACGCGCCGCGTGATATTGGATTAAATTTTTTCTGGATTTAAAATCGACGTCAGGAGCTCTTCGAGCTTGCCCATTTCCACCGGCTTGATCAGGTGATGATCGAATCCGGCTTCCTTCGACTGGCGCTTGTGTTTTTCCTGGCCCCAGCCCGTCTGCGCGATAAACACCGCGTCTTTCATGCCCGGAATTTCGCGCATCAAAGGGCACAGCTCATAACCCGTTATCCCGGGCAGGCCGATATCCGTCATCACGATACGCGGCTGAAATTTCTCCGCCGCTGCCATAGCCTCTTTTCCATTGAAGGCTAGCTGAACATCATGGCCCTGCAATTCCAGCATCCAGCCCAGCGTGCGCGCTGAATCGACATTATCATCGATCACCAGCACGCGCGTGCCGGCTGGCTTCTCCTCTGGCTTGCTTTTATCGTTACTCTCCTCGCTAACCTGCGCGGAAGAACCCGGGAGCGTAACGACAAAATCGCTGCCTTTATTTTCACCTTCGCTGAAGGCCTCAACCCGCCCGCCATGCATCTCGACGAGCTTTTTCACCAGCGTTAAACCAATGCCAAGCCCGCTCTGCGAACGCTCGATCGTGCTGTCGACCTGCAGGAACATGTCGAATATACGCGGCATCATGTCCGGAGGAATGCCGATGCCGTTATCGGCGACATGAATGACGACATTCTCGCCTTCCTTGCGACCGGAAACTGAAATTTTCCCGCCGCGCCTTGTATATTTTGCGGCATTATTCAGCAGGTTCGCAAACACCTGCGACAAACGCACCATATCGCCATCGATATAAACCGGCTCCGGAGGCAGATCAAGCTTTAGATAATGGTCAAAAGAATTGATAACCGGTCGCGATGTTTCCATTGCATTGTTCAGGAGAGACTCCAGCGTAATGCGTTCCTTTTGCAGCGTAATTTTATCGCGCGTGATGCGCGACACATCCATCAAATCATCAACCAGCCGCACCATCTGGTTGATCTGGCGCTCCATCATTTCGCGCGCTTGGGCCTTTATGCTTTCACTCGCCTTGTCCGAACGGAAAATCGCCAGCGCATTGCGCAAGGGCGCCAGCGGATTGCGAAGTTCGTGCGCCAAAATCGCCAGGAATTCATCCTTGCGCCGCTCGCCTTCACGAAGCGCGTTTTGAATTTCGATCCGTTCGGTGATATCGCGCGCGACTTTCGACGCGCCGACAATCTGGCCGCTCTCATCGCGGATCGGTGAAACAGTAATCGACAAATTCACCAGCTTGCCACTCTTGGTAAGACGCACGGTTTCGAAGTGATCGACGCGCCGCCCGCCACGGATGCTTGAAATAATGTGGTTTTCTTCCTCGAATCTGTCTTTAGGAATGATCAGGGAAATATGCTGGCCGATTGCCTCTTCGGCGGTATAACCGAAAATGCGCTCCGCGGAATTATTCTACGTTGTGATGACACCGTTGAAATCCTTACTGACAATGGCGTCATCGCTTGACTGGATAATCGCGGCAAGCCGCGCGCGGGAAAGATCCGCGCCTGACTCCGGGGCAACGTTATTTTTCAGCACGGGCACTGACATGCGGGGCCATAATCCCTCTTCGTTCTATTTTGCAGAAGCGCCCACTTTATTGAAAACCCGAACTATTGCCAGCTTTTATTATTTGGAAAGCGCCGGAACTGTATTGATACCACGGGCCTTTTTACTACCAATGCTTGTAAAAAAGCACGGCATTGCATGAATGAGTATAAGATTGTGGTTTGTTACGGAAATATGATATATGTCCGCCATGACTGATCTTTCAAAGATGGCAAACACAATTTTCCCGGACCCCAAACGTGGCCCGTTCCGCGTCGGCGTCATTGCCTTCGACCGGGCGGGAAATTGCCTCGCTTTGCTCAGATCGGACTCGCAAAAAAATTTTCCACGCACATGGGGAACGCCGGGCGGAAAAATAAAGCCGGGCGAAACGCCAACCCAGGCCGTCATCCGCGAATTCAGGGAAGAAACCGACGGCGACCTGATATCCCTCACGCCCATATTTTGTGAAGAGCAAAATAAACTGAAATTTCTTACATATCTGGGACTTTGCGCCGGGCAGTTCACGCCTGTTCTGAATGAGGAGCACATATCTTTCCGGTGGCAGCCTTTTTCAGACTGGCCGAAACCGGCATCACCCGGCATGCAATCGATAGTCGATCATGAACAATTGCCCGAAATCATCCGGCAATATGACGAGACGAATATATCCGGCCCCGTCACAAAGCCCTCGCCTGAAAACAACCGCCCTTAAGCAGCCATTCTTGCATAGCGCGGACGCTCTTTAAAACGGCGCTTTTTCGATCCGCCCCTTTTTCCGTACGGCTTATGATTATGGCGATCCTGCTCTTTACGACCTTGCTCTTTTCGCTCGGGGCCCGCAGCCGAAGGATTAAGCAATCTTTCAATCGCCCGCCATTTATCGGCTTCCTGCGGCGAGATAAAGCACAACGCCGAACCTTCCGCGCCCGCGCGCGCCGTGCGGCCCATGCGGTGGATGTAATCTTCCGCGACCTGCGGCAGATCGTAATTGATCACATGCTCAATATGCGGAACGTCAAGACCGCGCGCGGCGATATCCGTCGCAACCAGGATCCTGAAATTTTTCCTGCGGAAATTATTCATGACCTTCGTGCGCTGGTTTTGCCTCAGATCGCCATGCAGCGCATCGGCTTCGAAACCGTCGCGGCATAATTTGGTCGCCATTTTTTCGGAGCCGTATTTGGTCTTCGAAAAAATAATGACGGACCCTTCGCGCTTGTAAAGCTGCTGAACCAGCTCCTCATATTTCTTTTCATGCGCGATATGAACGATTTCCTGCTTGATTTTCGGCGCGACGACATTCGTCTCGCCAACAGCAACGCGCTCCGGCTTGGTCAGGTATTTTGCCGACATCTGGACAATCGCGTTCGGCAAGGTCGCCGAAAACATCAATGTCTGACGTTGCGCGGGAAGATATTTTAAAATCCGGTCCAACTGAACGCCGAAACCCATATCGAGCATGCGGTCCGTCTCGTCGAGAACGAGGAAATTCGTATTGATCAGCTTGAGCCCGCGCTCCAGGTGATCGTTGATCCTGCCGGGCGTGCCCACGATAATGCGCGGGCGCTGGCGTAATTGCTGAAACTGCTTGCCCATGGGCTCGCCGCCGATAATAAAGGCGGTCTTGATCGGGCTTTGCGGCCCGAGCAGCTGGTGAATGACATCCATAACTTGTTTGGCCAGCTCGCGCGTCGGCGTCAGCACAAGCGCGTTGCCGTGCGGATTGCGAAGCACCGCTTCAACCAGCGGAATGCTGAATGCAGCCGTCTTGCCGGTACCCGTCTGGGCCGAACCCAGTATGTCCCTGCCCTGCAACGCGAACGGAATTGCTTTTTCCTGAACGGGCGTGGGCACGGTGTAATTCATTTTCGCCAGGGAAGCGTTCAGCTCTTGCGATAGGCCGAAGCCTTCAAAATTTTTCATTATTTTTCTTTCTGAAATGACGCTGTACCGCATCCGGTTTAGAACCCGGACACGGCACATGCGCTGATTTTTATTATTGAGTTAGTTAGGCGGCTTCTTTCAGATTAACCGCGCTGTTTTTGCCCTTTTTCGGGTCAAGCTGCAGTTCGTAGCTGATTTTCTGGCCTTCGCGCAGTGTGCGCATACCTGCTTTTTCAACGGCGCTGATGTGAACGAATACGTCTTCGCCACCACCTGCAGGCTGGATAAATCCAAAGCCTTTTTGCTCGTTAAACCATTTTACTGTACCTGTGCTAGTCGACATGTTTCTTCCTTTATTCAACTATGGTGTTATGCGCTCCGCACTATGCGAAAACGCTATTCAGCCTCTATGAGGCTTCAGCCTATAAATTGAACTTTGCGGAAAAAAAGTGAGAATTCTAATTTCACGTACCCTTAAATGGCGGATACTTTTCTGTAAGCTCGGCCCTCAATTAGGAGGACATTTATCAACTGCGCGGGTTTTATGACAGGTTTAGGGTTATCTGTCAAACATTTGCAAAATAGAGGCTTTTTGCCCCCTTGCGGACTTTTGGCGCTCTGAAGCTGAACTCAGGCCCTCAGCCTTGCTATGTCGTTGATATTGTTGATTATAATTTGAAAATATTCTGGATCGTCTCGCGCAGCGCCGCATCGCTTGGCGGGCCGCTGGAGACCACTTTTCCCTGCCGCAGCACATAGGCATGATCGACGATATCGAGCAGCGATTTGAGATTATGCTCGACGATAACGAACGCGGTGCCGAGGCGCTGATTGATCTCTTTCACCTTCAGAAACACTTCCTTCACCAGCTTCGGCGCAAGGCCGAGCGACGGCTCATCGAGTAACAGCAACCGCGGCCGCGTCATCAACCCGCGCGCCAGCACAACCATCTGCTGCTGACCGCCGGATAAAGTCCCCGCTTCGGCATTCCATTTGCCTTCCAGCGCCGGGAACAGGCTGACGACTTCATCGAGGCGATTTTGAATATCCTTGCGGTCTCTGATGAAATGCACGGCGGTCTCTAGATTTTCTTTCACGCTTAAAGTCGGGAACACGCTTTTGCCCTGCGGTGTGAAGGACAGGCCGCTCTGCACCATGTCCGGCGGTGCAGGCTTTACCGTTTCACCCTGCCACTGAACCGTGCCCTGCGAAATCGGCAGCAACCCGAAAGCCGCTTTCAGGATCGTGGATTTGCCCGCGCCGTTCGGCCCGAGAAGCGCAATAATCTGCTTCTCGCCGCACGCAAGATCAATCCCGCACAACGCGCGGAAGCGGTTATATTCGACATAGACGTTAGAGAGCTGAAGCAACGGCTGCATCGTCATTTCCCAAGATACGCTTCAAGAACGTCCGCGTTATGCAGAACCTCCTGCGGCTTGCCCTGCGCCAGCAGCTTCCCCGCATCCATCACGATGACATGATCGCAAAGCCGCGTGATCAGATCCATGCTGTGCTCGATCAGGACGATGGTCTTCCCTTTTTTCTTCATGTCCTCGATCAGGCCCGCGATGATTTCAATCGCTTCGGGAAACAGGCCGGAAAACGGCTCGTCCAGTAAATACGTATCCGCGCCTGTCGCCATCGCGCGCGTGATTTCCAGCAGCTTGCGCTGACCGTAGGAAAGCCCGTTTGCGAGCACGTCTTTCTTGTCCCACAGGCTGACTCGGCGCAGCATCTCTTCGGCGCGGGCGAGATCTTCGTTCTTCCTGAACTGGAACAGGGCGCGGAACGGTTTGCGCTCTGCCATGGCCAGCAGCAAATTGTCGAGAACGCTCATCTGTCCGATCAATCGTCCATCCTGGAACGTCCGCGACATGCCGTATTTGAGAATCTGATGGGGCTTGATGCAATGAAGGCGCTGCTTGCTCAGAATAATCGCGCCGTCGCTCATGGGAACCAGGCCGCTTGCCACATGCAGCAACGTGGATTTGCCCGAACCGTTCGGCCCGATCAGGCCGGTGCACTGCCCTTCCGCGAACTCAATGGAAAGCTCCCTGAGCGCCTGCACTCCCAGAAAATTTTTGCACAGGCAATCGGTCGCAAGGGCGCTCATTGATTATTGCGCAGCCGCAGGCTCAACAGCTTCCGGCGCGTTTTCGGAAACGGGCTTGCCGTCCTTCATGACGATCACGGCGGCAGGTGAAAGAACAACGCCCTTTTCGTCCACCGTCAGGCTGCCCAGCACGCCGTCGTAATCCTTGATCTCATGAAGCTTCTTCACGACATCTTCATGCGATGGCTTTACGTTCGAATCCGTGCCTGCCGCTTCATACGCGTTAACCAGCATATTGAAGACATCATAGGAATTCGGCGTGCCGAAGGTCGGCGCTTTTGAGTATTTCGCCGTAAATTTTTCGTTGAAATCGCTCTCCGCAATCGCCGCGTCGACATACCACATCCCGTTAAACAGGGCGGGCTCCGAAGACAGGCCGAAAGCCTCGATCGAGGTGATATTGTCCTTAATGCCCGCTTCACGCATCTGCTTGGTCACGATTTCAATTTCAGGCGAGAAGAAAGTCACAACATACAGGTCAGGATTGTCGGCTTTCGCTTTTGCAATTGCCGTTCTGAAATCTTTTTCACCCGGGTTGATAATCTGGTCGCTGGTTACTTTTATATTTTTTCCTTCGATCTGCTTTAAAATTTCATCGCGGATCGCCATGAAACCCTGCTGGTTCAGCCCCAGCAATGCGATGGTCTTGATTCCTTTTTTCTCTAATGTGGAAACCAGCGTGCGCACTTCTTCCGAAGGCGGCGTCCAGTGAATGAAATTATAATCACCGTCGGCAACGCTTTGCGCGGATGCCAGGCCGAAATGGATCACTTTGCTGCTTTCCGCAATCGGCGAGACAACGCCGCCGGTGCCCGAGCTGATCGACATGATCGCATCGACCTTGTCGACATTGATCAGCTTGCCCGTCGTCGCGGCCGTGCGCTTGGCTTCCATGCCGTCATCTTCGAATACGAGCTGGTAATCATATTTGGTATCGGCTCTTAAATCTTCCTTGGCCATGCTCATGCCGTTTTTCAGGCCATCGCCCAGATGAGCATTGTCACCCGTGAGAGGGGCGGTGACGCCGATTTTTACGACGGGCTTGTCGGCGGCGAAGGCCGGGAAAGTAAGAACGGCTAACGCCGCAACAAAAATAACGGGAAACTGTTTCATGAATATCCTCTCCTATATACGGAATTTGCCTAAAATACCCTGCGGACGCAGAAACATCAACACGATCAATAAAAGGCCGTAAATCACCTTCTGCATCTGCGCGGCTATTTCCGTAGGAAAGCCTGTAAAACGGAGCAATTCAGGCAGGCCTATCAATATAAGTGTCCCGAGCAGGGCCCCCCGGTTATCGGCCAGCCCGCCAAGTATGATAATCGCCAGCAGGAACACATTCTCCACGAGCTTGAAAGTCGACGGATCGATGAACATCAGGTAAACGGCGAACAGGCTGCCCGCCATCGACGCCATCATCGCCGAAATCACAAATATCAGCATCTTGTAATGCAGGGGACGATAGCCAAAAATCCGGGCCACATCTTCATCCTCGCGGATGGTTTTAAGAACGCGTCCGAAAGACGAACTCGCAATCAAATGCGCGGCGAGCATAACGAGAACCAGGAACGCGGCAGCCAGGCCGAGGAACGCAAGGTTGGATGTAAATACAAAATCCCCGATGGCGGGACGCGGCACGCCGAAGATTCCGATGGCGCCATTCGTCACTTCGCGCCAGCTCATCAGGACGTTGTAGACGATCATGGTACACCCTGCCGATGCGATCATGTAATAATCACCCCGGAATTTACTGAGCACCATCCCGATCACCAGCGCCGCGCAAGCCGATAATCCCATGCCGCACAGCATCGCCGGGAAAAATCCCATATGCGCTTTCGTCATCAGCAGCGCCGCGGCGTAGGCGCCGATGCCGTAGAATGCCGCCTGCGCCAGCGAGACAAGCCCCGTATAACCGATCAATAAATTAAGGCTGATGGCGAGAATGCCGTAGATGCTGAACAGGATGGAAAGATTGATGAGATAATCCATTTACTCCTTCCCCTTCCCCAGAATGCCTTGCGGCCTGAACGCCAGGAAGACGAGCAGCAACACGAAAGCGATGGCGTCCCGCCACTCGCTGCCGATGGTAAACACGCCCGCGTTCTCGACAACGGCCAGCAGGAAACCGCCGAGCAACGCGCCGGGAATGCTGCCGACACCGCCGATGATGCTCGCGACGATGCCTTTCAGCAGCAGGTAAAAACCCATGGTCGGCTGCAATCCCGTATCCAGCCCGTTCAGGATGCCGACAAATCCGGCAAGCGCGGCGGCGATAAAAAATACGATGCCGATATAATAATCCGTACGGATGCCGAGCGTGCGTGCGACATCGCAATCATCGGCAATCGCCCGGATCATCCTGCCGAATTTGCTTTTATAGAGGAGCGCGATCAACCCGACGAAAATCAAAAGATTGACCGCGATGATCCAGACTTGCACTTGCGTAATGAAAACCGGGCCGATCTGAAAGCTGCTGATATGCTCGGCAGTGACAAGTGGCCTGAACTGCGGGCCGAACACCATCGACAGCACCGCCTCGATCACCGTCACAACACCGAGCGACACAACCAGCAGCACCGTGCTGGACGCCTTGCGCTGGCGTTGCGGCGCATAGATAAAACGGTCGATCAGGAACCCGGCCACTCCCGCTACTAAAATCCCGACCGGCAGGCTGATGATAAAATCGGCACCGAGACTGTCCCGCATCCAGAAAAAAGTGTAGCCGCCAATCGCAGCCATCGATCCGTGCGCGAGATTGAAAAACCGAGTCGTCCGGTACGCCAATGCAAAACTCATCGCGATCGCCCCGTAGAGGGAGCCGATGACGAGGCTGTTGACGAATACCTGGAAAAACAAGTCCATGGGAAGGGACTATAAATTTTAAAAGCCGGGAAAGAAAGACGGCTGATCGCCGGACAGGGGCGGAAATCCGGAAAAAATGGCACTGCTGAGAAGCATTGAACCTACGACCCCCGCATTACAAATAATTTACAGAATAGTTTTGTATTCTTTTAAGAAGCTTTTGTTCTCAACCTTATCTGCGATTTTTATCTACTAAGGTGTTTTACCCAGTTAGCTGATGTTTTAGCTGCAAACCTTACTATTTATCCGCCATGAGCTCTCTTAGAACCTGGGGTATTTGGCCAATAATATTCGGCGCAGTTAGTCCGGGCCCGAATTCAATCGCGGCTTCGCCATGAATCCACGTCGCCGCTGCACATGCTTTTAAGACAGGCATGCCCTCAGCAAGCAGCCCACCAATCATCCCGGCAAGCACATCACCCGCCCCCGCCGTTGCCAGCCATGGTGTTGCGTGATCATTAATGATCATATCTCCAGTGGGGTTGCATATGATTGTCTCAGGGCCTTTAAGCAATATCACCGCGCCGGTAAGCTGGACTGCTTTCTGAACGCGCTCTTCCCGTGTTCCATCCAAAAATGGGAACAGCCGGGAAAATTCTCCTTCATGCGGTGTCAGAACACAATTTTCATGAAGCACATATGATAGGTCGGGATGCCGATCATCAAAAACGTTAAGGGCATCAGCATCAACGACTGTAGGCTTTTTAAACCTTAAAACATGTTCGATACAATGCCTTAATTCTTCGGCATCGCCCTTCCCTGCACCCGGACCGATCACACAGGCATTACGCCTCGGATCCGCCAAGTGAGAGGGAAAATCAGGAAGCGATGTATAGGCCTCAAACATGATATGAGGCGGACCGGACAAATAAATATCTTTGGTTTCTTTGGCGGAGACAATCGTGCAAAGTCCGCAACCCACTTGCATGGCAGCCTCCGATGCCAGACGCGCTGCCCCTGTCATATCGGTTCCACCCAGAATAACAAGATGGCCGCGATCATATTTGTTCCCATCGGGCTTGGGTTTAGGCAAATCAGAAAGCCATAGGCTCGTATTATTTTTTATCGGCTTCATTTGCTTCAGTTCTTTTGACTCTCAAGTTTTTTCAAAACACGATGAATAAACGGAATAAGAAGATATCCCGTCACAGCTATTAAAAATAAACCGCTATAAAGCGCATAAATACTTGCAAACATTTTGCCCGCAACCGTGTGAAGCTCATTCGCAGGCCCCATTCCGCCCATAATCATGGACGCATTAAAGAGAGCATCAATCCAATTTAGGCCTTCAATAAAATGATAGCCGCAAACTCCTGCCCCCAACGATAAAGCAAGCAAAGGGACAGCAACACGTAAATGCCTGCCGAAATGCAGCCAGAAAGATTTAGGCAAAATATGACTGCGAGCATGTGTATAATTTTCCATTTACAACTCCTTCGCTTCTTCTTCGTATAGCTGCGCAATAACTTCAAAAATGAAGGCTGTCGTCCAGCCAAACAGCAAAAAGCCATTTGCACCTTCGATTGCGCTCAACATACGAAAAGATGGATTTAAAGTAACGTCGCCATACCCCAAGGTGGTGTAAGTCACGGTTGCGAAATATAAAGTCTCAGAAAAATTCGTGAGTGACTGCGCATCGACGGTTACATAAAGAAACGCCCAGAGCCATATTTGCACAATATGGGAGACGAAAACGCTGACAACGATCACGCTGGCCATAACCGGACGCCATAAGGATTTAAAGACAACGCGTATAATGGCTTCGGCAAATCGCGCATGCTTCATAATAAAGTCGAGTGCGATGGCGTGAATCATGACCGTGAGTCCGATCATCATTCCACCAAGAAAAAGCTGCATAAAAAGACTCACAAAATCCTCACGGACATTCAAAAGGCGTTTGAATAATCCGCACGACTTCATGAGGATCATTCGTGATTTTTACGAAATTTAAATCGCTTTCACTGATAGTCTTGTGATCGATCATCGTCTTTCTAAGGAAAGGCCCGATTTCTTTCCAGTAATCACTGCCCATGACGATCACAGGGAAATTGCAGACCTTTTTTGTCTGGATGAGCGTGGCCACTTCAAATATTTCGTCCATCGTTCCAAAACCGCCAGGCATCAGGATAAATGCACTGGAATATTTCAGCAGCATGACCTTGCGAACAAAGAAATGCTGAAAACGGATAGTAATATCTGCATAAGGATTGGGCATTTGCTCTACCGGTAATTCAATATTGCAGCCTATTGATAAGGCGCCTGCGTCTTGAGCGCCTTTGTTGGCAGCCTCCATAATTCCCGGCCCGCCGCCCGTCATGATCGCATATCCGGCTTTGCCGAGTTCATAGGCGGTTTGATAGGCCAGTTTGTAATAAGGATTATTTTCATCAAACCGTGCTGAGCCGAATATAGTAACGCACTTCCCTACCTTGTTAAGCTGGGTAAACCCGCGCCGGAATTCCTTCCAGATGCGGATCGTGCGCATCAAGTCAGTAAAATAATTTTCCCTGCCTCGTAATAATTGATAATCGTGATCGTTGCGCACAAGGCTCATAAAGCCTCGCTTTGCTTATATTCAGGAATAACAACATTCCATTTGAATTTCTCTTCGATTCTTTTTTTCATGCCTAGCGCTGCTGCCGGCTCTCCGTGGGTGATAAAAACTTTACGCGGCGGCGTATGAAAATTTTCGAGCCATGTCAGTATTTCTTCGTAATCAGCATGGGCAGAAACATTGTGGAGGTTTTCAATCTGTGCTTTGACAGGCCACATCTGACCATGAATTTTTATTTCCTGTTCGCCTGATACCAATCTATCACCGCGCGTCCCTGGAGCCTGAAAGCCTGCAAATAAAACTGTGTTACGCGCATCGCCCAGATAATGCTTTAAGTGATGCAGAACACGACCGCCTGTCGCCATCCCGCTAGCCGAGATGATAACTTTCGGCATCGTGTTAGTGTTTAAGCTCTTGGAATCCTGGGCTGTATGAAGATAACGTGCGATGCTGCATACTTCGGCGCATTCTTCCTCTGATAGTCTATGATCATTTATGTATTTATGCATAAGTCCTGTCGCATTAATTGCCATCGGACTATCAAGATAAATGGGAATGTTAGGAATACGTTTTTCACTTTTTAAAATGTGAAGGTAATAAAGAATTTCCTGTGTGCGCCCTACAGCAAAGGCAGGAATTACAACCGTTCCGCCTCTTGCCGCTGTATCGCGGATAATCCGGCCAATATCTTCTGTGGGATCATCTTTATGATGCAGCTTGTTGCCATAGGTTGACTCAATGACCAGATAATCAGCCTCTTGGATTTTCACAGGTGGCTTCATAACGGGGTTATGAAGGCGTCCAATATCACCGGAAAAAAGAATAGAGCGATCACTATTGCTGATACGGATCGCTGCAGCGCCCAGAATATGGCCCATACGGTAAAGCTCGAATCCGACTTCTTCTGTCAGAAAATGAGGCTTTCCGAATGGAAGGGGTTGGAAATATTGCAGCGATTTTCTTGCCTGCGCTTCCGTGTAAAGAGGCAAGGCCGGATGATGTTTTGTATATCCATACCGATTGGCACGCTCGGCATCTTCTTCCTGAATGTGACCACTATCAGGAAGCAATATTTTACAAAGATCATATGTTGCCTCTGAGCAATAAATCGGCCCTTCATAACCTCTCGCGACCATTTTTGGGATATAACCGCTATGATCCAGATGGGCATGGGTCAGTAAAATGGCATCAATCTTCCCCGGATCGACTGGCGGATGATCCCAGTTCCTGAGCCGCAATTCTTTCTTTCCCTGAAACAGCCCGCAATCAATCAGGAATTTCTTCTTCTCATGTTCGATTAAATATTTTGAGCCTGTAACTGTTTGAGTCGCGCCCAAGAATGTTAGTTTCATGACACGCCTCCGGCAGTCGAAACTGCAAACCACAAAGCAACGCAAATAAGCATAAGCGACAAAACACGACGTACAATTATAATTTGCTCAGGATTTTCAAAAAATTGACGTGCTGTTCCGGCAAGAAGCACAATAAATGAATGTATGAATGTAGCGATGCAAACATATACGATTGTTAGAGTAATGGTCTGATTGAGCAATGAGGCAGAAGCATTTACAAAACTTGGAAGCACGGCAATGTAGAATATTGCTGCCTTTGGATTGAGCAAATTTGTAACCAGGCCGCGTTTGAAGAATTTTTCTCCATAGGCATGCCCGTTCGTTCGCTCAGGCGCGGTCTCCTTTTCTGTATTCCACCCATCCCAAGCCAGCCAGAGTAAATAAAATACCCCGCCCCAACGAAGCGTCTGATAAGCGATGTTTGAGCTTGCAACCAGCGCAGCAACGCCGAAAGCTGCCGCAATACCAATCGTAAAAAGCCCCAAGGCAATACCTGCAACCGCCGCAAAACCCGCTCGCCTTCCTTCGCCCAGGCTAAGAATTGCAAGATAAGCCATATTAGGCCCCGGCGTTATTTCAATGATTGAAGCCGTAATTATGAACGATAAAAGCGATTCCAAAGAACTCCCCGTTTAGTTCCAAAAGCATTTTTTTCTTCATCCTTTATGGCAGAAAGCAAAACCCGCTTTCTTGATTTTTATCAAATGCTTAAAAATCCACCTATGTTCTTATTCTCTTATGAAAGACCGCTTAAGTTTACGCCCACCCCAACTCCCTGCAACTCGCTGGAAAGGTGGCCCCCTCCTTTCCAGCCTTTTCCCAAAGGAACACATCAATGAAACTGCAAGGCAAAATTACAAAAGAACCACTATTTAAAGTTACTGAAGGCCATCATAAAACGCCGCGCGTTCTTATCGTCGTCGCAGATGAGCGCGTTGCCCGGATATTCAAAAAAACTGACGCGCATCTTGAATGTGTTGGAGAGGCACTCCCAACGCATGGCTCTAGCCATCACAAATTAAAGCCTCACCAAAAACCCACTCGCAATGAGACAGAAAATTTTACAAAAGATCTATGTGTATGGTTGGAGGACGCGGTTAAAAATGATTCTTTTGACAGGGTGATTTTGGCGGCAGATCCCAAAACATTAGGTGCCATTCGCCCGCGCCTGCATCAATCTGTTCAGGACCGAATTGCAGCTGAAATCAACAAAGATCTTACAAAAATGAATGAAGCGGCGCTTCAGGAAGAATTAAGAAAAATCGTCTGGTTCTAGCCGCAGGTTCCGGTTTTATTACTTGAGCATCCTGTGTCTGCACATCGTCCGCGCGAACCGGGGCATTCACCAGGAAGCGAAGAGCAATGCCCGCAGCAATAATCGATTAGACATGCAAAGCTTTCAATTTTAACTTCAGGGCCGCTAACCGTAACGCCCAAGGGTTTAAGCAGTGCCAAAGCGCGTGAAAATGTTTCCGGCTTCATACCCAAACGCGTAGCGGCAAGAGACTTATCGTAAGGAAATGCAAAAGTGCCGCCCTTCCCAATCATTCCGGCAGAAAGCTGAAGCAAAAGACAACCCACGCGCTGCGGAGCGCTCATTAAAGATAAATGTTCATTTTCGAGCTGAAGATCGCGCAATTCCTTGGACATGGAGGCCATCACTTTATCCATGATGTCGTGATTGTCGCGCGCACGCTCCCGTAGAACTTTTGCTGAGATTTCAATAACCCTGGAATCTTCTACAGCCACCGCAGAGAAAGGATATCCGGCCCCATTAAAGATCGCAGCTTCGCCGAAAACATCGCCACGTTTGAAGAGTGCAACAACGGCCTCTTCGCCATCGCCAGTCTCACGGTATAGCTTTATCCATCCGCTTAAAACAACGAAGAATCGATCTGCCGCATCACCCAGATGAAAAAGGGCCGAACCTTTCTTATGGTCCTTAGTCCGACCAGCAGCAGCAAAAGCACTTATGTCAGAAACGGGCAGCCCAGCAAAGAAGGGCAATTCCAAAACGAATTTCCCGGCGGGATCTTTTATTACGGCTTCCATAAGCGCCTCATAAGTTGAGGCCTCTTATACGCCCTATTAGGAATTTTAGCAAAAATACGCTGTCCTAATATTAGATTTTTCCTTAACGCATTGAAATTACTTCTAGTAATTAAAGTCTTTCACTAAGCTCATTGAGATCATTATGCGCTTTTAAAATTTCACAAATATGCTGAACAATAGAGTTCATTGATAAAGACGCTTTGAGCTCATTATTTTCTAAACTTTGAAGAGCCATTATAATGTCAGCTTGGCTGGGACCGAGATTAAGAATGGCAGTAACAAAACCGTCATCTTGAACACCTGTTATAGAACTAATCTGGTTGGCGGTTACAACATGCTCACTTCTGCTTTTCATCGCTTTTCTCCGCAATAAAGGTTCTATCCTTCAACCCTTGGTAAAATGCATAAAACTCCTCTTTGTTAAGAGAGCTATTTTTATCATCATCGTAGACTTTAAACTGCTTTCTTCCATGAGACAGGTATTCCGCCGCCGTTATACTTTCGCTTTTATCGGCATCGAGGACTCTGAATGGATATCTAATAACCCCGGGAGACCCATCCACATTTATATTATTTGGAAAGCAATCATTCATGCATTCCTCACGGTCTAGGCTTGCACTGCCATCCATATCCAGAGATTCGAAGGTTTTTAGATTGTAAATATCGAATTCCCCGCTATCGATAAAACCATTGGGGAAAATGTCTGCCACGATAAATGCGGTCTCAATTTCAATATTTTCCAAAGACGCATGCGCCATAGAACCTGGCAGAACAAACAAGAGTGAATACAAAAGAACTTTTTTCATGACTTTTCTCCTTCAGTCAGTTGCACAATCGCAGCATTTTTTCTCTTTAGGCTGAATGCTGAAAACTTTTTTGTTCTGTCCTATTGCTTTTCTATTTCTAAACAGAAACGGCAGGCACTTCTCCGCGAGTAAAATCTTGCAGAAAAAATTCATTATAGGGCTTTCACTGAGCTGGCTCATGGTCATCTCCTTAAAGGGCGTTGATAATAACTTTTAGGGCCTTGGTTTCAGCTGCTTTGCCGAACACCTCGTAAGCCACAAGAATTTTATCGAGGGCAAAGCGGTGAGTTATGAGTTTTTCGGGAGCGATTTTCTTGGCCAGGATAGTTTTCAGCAACATCGGCGTTGTCACAGTATCGACCAGGCGGGTTGTGATCGTAATATTCTGACTCCACAGGTCTTCAAGATGCAAATCAACCTTTGTTCCGTGAACGCCGATATTGGCAATAACTCCTCCGGCGGTCACAATGTCCTCGCACATGATAAAGGTTGCAGGAATTCCGACAGCCTCGATGGCGACATCAACGCCCCTGCCGTCCGTCAATTCGAGAATTTTTTCTGCGGCTTTTCCATCCGTGGCGTTTACAAGCTTGGTTGCGCCAAACTTCTGGGCAACTTCAAGACGATTGGCATCCATATCAACCATGATGATTTCGGCAGGCGTATAAAATTGCGCTGTAAGCAATGTTGCAAGGCCAATAGGTCCGGCACCTATAATAGCTACCGTATCCCCAGGCTTAATTTTTCCATTAAGCACGCCGCACTCATAGCCCGTGGGCAAAATATCGCTCAGCATGACAGCCGCTTCTTCATCAACACTTTCCGGCAGTTTATGAAGACTGGTATCAGCATAAGGAATACGAACATATTCGGCTTGCGTACCATCAATTCGGTGACCAAGCAGCCAGCCCCCATGAGAACAATGCGAATACATTCCTTTTTTGCAGTTCTCGCATTTTCCACATGATGTAATGCACGAGATTAAAACTTTATCGCCTTTTTTAAGGTCTGTAACAGCCAAGCCGATTTGCTCGACAACGCCAATTCCTTCATGCCCTAAAATTCGGCCAGCCTCACATGTGGGAACATCACCTTTGAGAATGTGCAAATCCGTTCCGCAAATAGTGGTTTTGATGACCTTAACAATGGCATCCGTGGGGGCTTGTAATGCTGGCATAGGCCGCTCTTCAAGCGCCTTTTTACCCGGACCGTTATAAACAAGAGCTTTCATTGCATTCTCCTTCATTGTCCTCAGAAGAACAGATTCGACTCTGGTTTGAATTGATTTTAGTCAAGATTCCGTATTTTCAGTTTTTTGATTAAAGTCAAATGCTCAACTCATCCCTTGTGGTTTTCTTTAATCAGAAAAATTCAAACCAAGGAGATTCACCATGAGAAATCGTAAAGTTAAAGACCTGATGTCTGACCAGCCCTGCATGATTGCGCCTGACGCAAGCCTGCAGGAAGCTGCAAGAATGATGGCAAATGTCGATTGTGGCTTTCTGCCGGTCTGCAACAAAAATGATGTGATCGGCATTATAACGGATCGCGACATTGTTATACGGGCCATCTCAAGAGGCAAAGACCCGCAAAAAGAAAAAGTCCTTAACTACATGACCAATGATTGTTTTGGCTGCCACGAAAATGACTACCTTGAAGATGCCGCCGACAAGATGCATGACTACAAAGTCAGCCGCCTCATTGTCCGTGACAGCAAAGGACAAATATCAGGCGTGCTCTCCTTCGGCGGAATTCTGCGTAAGAATGCTGACGCTAAAGAAGTCGCTAATGTTGTTAAACATGCAATCCGCAAAGAAGTGGCTTAATGCCACTTCTTTTTTATAGGAGCACCCCATGACACCTAAAATTATCATGATGCCATTTAATGGCAGCGATCACGAATTGGCAGCGCTTGAAACTGCTTTCTTGCTGGCCATGAAATGGAAGGCGCACGTTGCTGTTTGGCATGCGCTGCCTAACCCCGAAGAAATAATAACAATTTATTCTTCTTTTCTCATGGGAGCGCCTTATCTTCCTGATGAAAGCAGCTACGCCGAACTTTTAAAGCTTAATGAAAAAAGCAGAAAGGAAACCCAACAGAAATTTATTAAAACTGCCCAAAAAGTGGGAATCACTTGTGACGATTATCCGACTGGCAAAAAGGCATCAGCCTCCTTCCGCACAACGGTTGATAGCGCCCAAAATGTCATTACCTTCCATGGCTGCCTTTCAGATTTAATTGTGATCAGCCGCAATCCAGAACAAAATCTGGTTTACGATGAAATTATTCATTCTGTTTTATTTGATACAGGCAGACCCGTACTGCTTGTCCCGCCCGGCGATAGCGCAAAACCGATGAATGGGAAAACTCTTATCGCATGGAACGGTAGCCGTGAGGCTATTCATGCTGTAACCGCAGCCTTACCTTTTCTGACAAGCGGCAACGTAAAGATTTTGACAGGAGAAAGCGATAGCTGGAGTGGCCCAGCTATCATGCCGCAGGATTTAGCTGATTATCTCAAAGCGCATGAAATTCATGCAGAAACTTTAATGCCATGGATAAATCATACGCCTTTGGATTCAATTATCCTTAGCAGCGCCAAAAAGCTCGATGCAGGCTTAATTGTTATGGGCGCTTATGGACACAGCCGCTTGCGCGAAATGATCATGGGAGGTGTGACAGCCCACATGCTCAAACATGCCGACGTCCCCGTTCTTATGATGCACTAAAAATAAATATTGAGGAGATTTTCATGAAAAATATTCTTTTAGCGACAGATTTCACACCAAATTCAGACAGGGCCATAGCGCGAGCCCTCAGGCTTGCAAGAGAAACAGGGGCGTCCTTGTATGTTCTGCATGTTACACCGCCCTATCCTCTCAAAAAATTGAAACAATCTCTGAGAGAAGAACTGCAAACCTTGATTCACAAGCAAGTAGAAGCGCAGCGCTTTGGAAAAGAAGTAAAAACCTATGTCAACGTTGTTCAGGCTGCAGATATTTTTAATGAAATACTACTGCATGCCCACAGCACCAAAGCAGACCTCATTGTCATGGGCATGCATAGCAAAACCAAGCTTCAGGACTTTTTTGTCGGAACAACCATGGAGCGCGTTATACGCTCAGGCATCAAACCTGTTCTCGTTGTGAAAAATCCAACCACCGGCGGCTACCAAAAGGTTGTTTCGGGTATTGATTACTCACCCGGCTCACACGCCGCTTTCCGGATGGCAAAAGACATTGCTCCAAGAGCAGATTTCTATACCATTCATGCTTACGAAATTCCCCACTACGCTGAAAGGACCTACAAATATGCGGTCTCTAAAGCGCTCGTCGAAGAACGTCATCAGAAGGATATGGATAAATTTTTGAAGAATGAAACTTCTTATTTCAAAAAGAATCAGGAAGACGGAGACGGTAAAATCGTAGGCCAGTTGGCAGCCGGAAAACCCTGCAAGATTCTTGCTAAAAAAGCGAAAGGCTTGAAAGCAGGCCTGCTCACTATCGGGGCACACGGAGAAACAGGATTTATTCTGCCTGGCACCAAGCTTGGGGGCACTGCCCTGGAGATTTTATTTGATCCACCGTGCGACGTGCTGGTTGCCAATAATTGGAAAGACATGTCGCAGATACTGGTCTAAGCTAACTCGAAGAGGAAAAACCACCATGGACATGATTTATTGGGACCATTATTACAGCATAACTCTTTTAATTAACCTTCTTATTATCACAGGACTATTTGCATCTCTCCGGTTATTTTCCGGTACAATTGCACATATTAATGCATCCGATGAGCTTTTGAAAAAAGATAATCCCGCTTTTGGAATATCGCTAGCTGGCGCAACAATGGCCATGACCATTATGCTAAGCGGTGTTATTTACGGTGATCTTGAAAGTTCCAGAACTGAGACTGTTACTGTTTTGGCTCTTTTCGGAATACTTGGAATCGCGCTAATGGCTGTAACGCGCATAATCTTTGACAAGATAACATTACCGGATATCTCTTTGAGAGATGAAATTGTAAAAGGAAATATAGCCGTTGCAATTGCCGACGCAGGCAATGTTCTGGCAACCGCTATTATCATCCGCGCGGTCATGATCTGGGTTCCTTTGTACACTATAAGTGGCCTTACGGCCATTCTCGGCAGTTTTGCAGTCTCCCAGATTATCCTGACATCTATGACATTGCTGAGAATTAAGGTTTTCAGCTTTACAAACAAAGACAGCGGTCTGCAAAACGAACTTAAAAATGGGAATATTGCTTTAGCTCTGCGCTTTTCAGGACAGAAAATTGGAACGGCCTTTGCTCTCGCGACAGCCGCCCGGATTGTCATCTACGAAGAATACGAAATTTTTTCTATACTCGCGGTATGGTTCCTTGCATCGATCGGCGTTATCCTGATCTGGAAAGCACTTTGCTTTATTGCACACCGTATCATTTTGTTCAGGGTGGATATAAATCAGGAAGTCCTGGAACAAAAAAATATAGCGGTGGGGGCATTGCAGGCAGTTATTTACGTCTCCCTCGGATTCCTGATTTCGACAGTCTAGATATCAGAAATAAAAATCCTCTGAAATAAACTTGTAGCCAATAAAGCGCCCACAATTTGCGCTGCAATAAAACATGGAACATCCTCTGCTCTAATTCCAGAGAAGGTATCTGTAATGGACCGGGCAATTGTCACTGCCGGATTTGCGAAGGCAGTTGAAGATGTAAACCAATACGCCGACATTATAAACAGGCCGACTGCGTAAGGAACAGCTTGTGGACGTGAACGCAAACAGCCAAGTATCGTTGCTAGCAAGCCGAATGACGCCACGATTTCTCCTACCCATATCCCTGTTCCGGTGCGCAAGTGCGTTGATTCCATCAGAAGCGGCATATCAAACATGATATGCGCGAGCATCGTTCCTGCTAATCCTCCAGTGATTTGTGCCGTGATATAAAATAAAAAATCTTTCCACGGTAACTTGCGTTGAAAAGCAAATGAGAGACTCACAACGGGATTAAAATGCGCGCCCGATATTGCGCCGAATATCAGAATCAGAACGATTAATACCGCGCCCGTAGAGAGCGTATTCGCCAAGAGCGCAATAGCTTCATTTCCTCCCGCAAGCTGTTCACCCATGATGCCGGAACCAACAACCGCAGCAACAAGCAGCGCGGTGCCAAGACCTTCAGCCACAAGCCTGCGTGAGAGATTAAATCCCTTCATTTTTCCTCTCTAGATCAACCCGGCAGCCAATAGAACGCCAAGAGTATAGAGCGTAACGACGACAAGATTCTGAACAAAGTCGATGGTAACTTTCTTAAGACCAATTGCACCGGCCAGAACTCCGGCAAAAGCGGCCATGGTTGCCGCCGCAAGCAACCCTGTATTCACTTGGGACAGCAGCAGCGTAATATTCAGGCCGTAAACGGTAAGACGCGTGATATCCACCAGCGCTGCAATCGCGGCGTTGCTGGCTACAAACTGATTTTTATCCAGCCCCGCACGAATAAGGAATGCGCTACGGAATGCGCCCTGATGCCCGGACAACCCTCCGAAAAAACCGCTAAGCACGCCGCCAACGGGCATGATTTTTGGGGAAAGATTTAAATTCTTGAGAAACGGAATCCATTCGGCTGTTGCAAAAAAAATCAGCAATAAGCCAACGGTCAGCTTAACGGGCGTAATAACAGCATTGATGCTCATAAAATCGTAGGAATGAATCTCCGGCAGGTCAGACAACGCGGTTAACAACCATGCGCCTGGAACAGTCGCGATCATCGCGGGAAGGCCGAAGCGCAGCACAACAAGCCAATCTATTTTACGCCACAAGACAATCAGCTTGAAAAGATTATTAAGCATATGCACGAAAGCAGTCATGGCTACAGCAACGGTGATCGGAAAGAAAACAGCCACAACAGGCATCAGGATTGTGCCAAGACCGAAGCCGGAAAATAAGGTCAGCAGCGAAGCAAGGAAAGCAGTAACAACAATAATAATGATGGTCATCATGTCTTTAAAAGTTCCTGTACCCGCGCTTTTAACATGCTAAAGGCCCCATCAAAAGCGGCATTGATTTGTGTTTCACTCCCCTTAGCCTTCGCCGGATCAGGTGTGCTCCAGTGTATCTTCTTCGGCTTGCCCGGGAATATCGGGCAGGTTTCACCTGCCGCCTGATCACAAACGGTGATAACAAGATCAAAAGGTCGTCCGGCAAATTCATCCCAGGACTTGCTACGGAGTTCGCCTGGGTTAATGCCGTGGCGTTTTAAAGTTTCTACCGATTTGGGATTAACATAGCCCGCAGGGAAGCTTCCCGCGCTTACAGCTTCATATTTCCCTTTGCCAAGCTGGTTGATCAAAGCCTCGGCCATAACCGAACGGCAGGAATTTCCCGTACAAAGAACAAGAACACGCTTTGCCATTAACAGCATCCTTGCGCCGGAGCACACTCTGTTTTCTGTTCTTTATTGGGAATGCCACAGGCATCTTGCGCGAGACACGCTGTTTGCTTAGGTGTCAGGAGAAAATCTTTTCCATCGAAGTCGAGGCCGAACTTGCCAATAGTGCTTTGCTGATATTCCACCTCAATAGGCAAATCCTCTTCGCCTAGAACTTTCTTGCAAAGGTTAAGAATATGGAGGAATTTTTGCGGAGCCAGCCTGTGATCATAATCGCCTGCTTCCCATAGTTGAAAATTTGCTACAGTTTCTTTTCGTTCCGTACCACCACAGTCAATAAAATGCTTCGTAACAAGACCGACTTCCGTGACATGAAAATGGGGCGGCAGATAAGAACCGTCCGGCAGCTTGAAGTTCACGGCTTGCAATCCGGCTAAAGTATTTTTGATTTCAGATATCTTCATGACTTTTTTCCTCTTGCAGAAGGTTGGCAGCAGTTTATTAATTCGACCACCGATGAACCATTTTTCTTATTTTCGCGAATGCTGGCAAATTCAACGCGGCAACAATCCTCGATCATGTAACGGATAAGGCCGGTAAAAAATTCGAAGTTCGCGCTGTATATAATTGATCGTCCTTCTCTCCGGGAAAGAACAAGCTCCGCATTGCTCATATGATTGAGGTGAAAGGAAAGCGTATTATGCGGGATCTTCAGTTTGTCGCTTAATGCTCCTGCAGGCACACCTTCCATTCCATGCTCTACAAGCATCCGGAATACCCGCAAGCGGGTTTCCTGCGACAGGGCGTCAAAGGCAATAAGGGCTTTCTTTATGTCCATATGTCTAGAATAGTGGACATATATAATATTGTCAATCAACAGCACAACCGGGGGCAACTAAGAAGATACGAGAGGGATAAGGGAAAATGGTGCCGTTGATAGGAATTGAACCTACGACCCCCGCATTACGAATTATTTTCGTAATGCTTTTAGGTTCTCTTACGACGCCTTAGATTCTTTTATAGTCCATGCATTACCAGCATTAAACAGAAATTTGGTCTTTTACGGAGTTTTAGGGATTTAGGCAGATTTTTAGCTCGAAACCTTACTATAGCCTTACTATAAAGCAGTCCCAAACATCGCACCTATTCCAGCCGTAATTGCCATCGCTAACGCGCCCCAGAACGTAACCCGGGCCGTGGCCTTTAAAATATTGGAGCCTCCGGCTTTTGCGCCTACTGCACCCAGCAGCGCAAGAAAGAAAAGCGAAGCGACAGACACCGCAGGGATCAATATATCTTCAGGGCATATAATTGCCGTGAGCAGAGGCAGTATCGCTCCCACTGCAAATGAAGCCGCGGAGGCGAAAGCAGCCTGTATAGGACGCGCTGTCGTCATCTCAGATATGCCCAGCTCATCACGCGCATGAGCGCCCAGAGCGTCTTTCTTCATAAGCTGGATTGAAACTTCTCTTGCAAGAGGCTCTGCAACACCCCGCCCGACATAAATTTGAGTGAGTTCTTCCAATTCGGCTTCCGGCATTTCGGCAAGCTCCTTGGTTTCCCGGGCTAAATCGGATTGTTCTGTGTCAGACTGCGAACTGACGGAAACATATTCTCCCGCCGCCATGGACATTGCGCCCGCAATCATCCCAGCTACGCCTGCAATTAAAATCTCTTGTTCTCCCACAGATGCGGAAGCAACGCCTACGATCAGGCTGGCCGTGGAAACGATACCGTCATTGGCTCCCAGCACAGAAGCCCTGAGCCAGCCAATGCGCTTGACCAGATGGCGTTCAGTATGAATATGCAAGCGGCTCATGATAATTTCCTCGGTTATAGGTATCTGTTATTCCATCTAGAGCAAAGACACAGAAGGATGTGTCGAACTAAATATCAGCGATGAATTTTTTCAGGATTGGTTTCCGATAAATTTGCCTCAGGAAGTGCGCCTCCCTCATTTTCCCAACGAGATAGAGCCTGTAAACGTATACGCTGATTTTTTATGTCGCTTTCCGTGGGTTTCTCAGGCGTGGGTTCTGTCAACAGGTTATCAAGATCAAGACGCCTGCTATACATTTGTAAATGTCCTTTAGCATCAACAGGCCAAAGTTCGCGAGGTTTGTCCCAATAGAGTTCGACTCCATTTTGATCTGGATCGCGGAGATAAAGTGCTTCACTCACGCCATGATCTGATGCCCCATCCAGCGGAATACCCGCCGCCATCACGCGCCGTAGCGCATCAGCCAGCGAAGGCCGTGTGGGATACAAAATAGCCGTATGATAAAGTCCTGTGCTCCCCTGCGGGGGCGGAGAACCACCTTTGCTTTCCCATGTATTCAGCCCAATATGATGGTGATAATCCCCTGCGGCGATGAATACCGCGCTGTCTCCATAGCGTTGGGTAATATGAAAGCCCAGAACATCACAGTAAAAGGTGAGCGCACGCTCAATATCTGCAACCCTTAAATGTACATGCCCGATTTTCACTCCATCGTGGATTGGGCTTGGCTTTGGAGCGTGCTGTGTCATGCGATTTAATATCCCTCGGTCTTATTATCTACTTATAGAATTCCACGAAGAAAGATACCAGACCTACTGGTTTGATATGGTGAGGCACAAGCGGCTCTATGACCCCGTTTCGTCCGGGTTCCAGAATATGAACCTCATTTCCAATGGTGTATTCAATTTTTCCATCTTGCACCTGAATCAAACCCCAAACATTTTCTTTGGTTGTGTGGTTCTTTAACAAACCCTTCGGCACAGTTTCCTGTGTGAATGTAGCGGTGCGGCTGTAGGACTGCACGCTTTCAGGAAGGCTTTTCATAGAAATTCCTCTCTGTCTTATGAATCAAGACGTGTAGCCTTAAGTCTTAACGCATTGGCAATGACACTGACCGAACTTAAGGCCATTGCCGCAGCGGCGATGATCGGGCTTAAAAGTAATCCGAACGCTGGATAGAGAATCCCGGCTGCGACAGGAACTCCGGCAGCATTGTAGATAAAAGCGAAGAACAGATTTTGCCGGATATTGCTCATGACAGCGGATGATAAACGCCGCGCCTTTACAATGCCCATCAAATCACCCTTGAGCAGTGTTATGCCTGCGCTCTCCATCGCTACGTCTGTCCCTGTTCCCATCGCAATGCCGATTTCAGCAGCGGCCAGCGCAGGCGCGTCATTAGTGCCATCCCCGGCCATTGCCACGATGCGGCCTTCGCCTTGCAGCTTCTTTACGATCCTGCTTTTATCTTCGGGCAGAATTTCGGCTTCGACTTCTGTAATGCCAAGTTTTCGGGCGACAGCTTCCGCCGTTATGCGGTTATCGCCTGTGAGCATGACGATGCGGATGTTCATGGCTTTGAGAGCCTTGATAGCATCCGGCGTAGTTTCTTTTATGGGATCGGCAATCGCCAGCAGACCTGCCGCTTTTCCGTTAATGGCAACAAAGATGACGGTTGCGCCGTCGCCGCGCAATTCATCTGCTTGCGCCGATAAAGGTTTAATATCAATTTTTAAATCGTCCATCAGCTTTGTATTGCCGAGCGCAACAGGCTGACCATCAACGGTGCCTACAACGCCTTTTCCTGTAGGCGAATCAAAGTCCTGAGCCTTAGGGAATTTAAGACTTTTCTCCTGAGCCGCTTTGACGATGGCATGAGCTAAAGGATGTTCGCTGCCCTGTTCCAGCGCAGCAGCAAGAGTCAGGATTTGATCTTCATTAAATCCATGCGCTGCGACTATTTTGACAACCTTTGGCTTGCCTTCGGTCAGAGTCCCCGTTTTATCAATGACCAGCGTATCGATCTTCTCCATGCGCTCTAGGGCTTCGGCATTTTTGATGAGAACCCCCGCTTGCGCCCCGCGTCCGACGCCAACCATGATCGACATCGGCGTAGCAAGGCCAAGCGCACAAGGACAGGCGATGATAAGAACGCTCACCGCTGCGATCAGGGCATAGGTGAACGAAGGCTCTGGCCCGTAAATCAGCCAAACAATAAAAGCGATAACAGCCACGGCGATAACAGCAGGCACAAACCAGCCCGAAACTGTATCCGCAAGCCTTTGAATGGGAGCGCGGCTGCGTTGCGCCTCGGCAACCATATGAACGATGCGGGAAAGCATGGAGTCCTTGCCGACATGCCGCGCCTCCATAATGAAGCTGCCCGTCTGGTTCATGGTGCCGCCGATGACGCGGCTCTCTGCTTCCTTCGTCACAGGCATGGATTCGCCTGTAATCATCGACTCATCAACCGCGCTGCGGCCTTCAACGACGACACCATCCACGGGTACGGTTTCGCCCGGACGAACGCGCAGACGATCTCCTGCCTGTATATGCTCCAGAGAAACATCTTCTTCGGTTCCGTCCTCTTTAATGCGCCTTGCCGTTTTAGGAGCAAGATTCAAAAGCGCACGGATTGCACCGCCCGTCTTTTCCCGTGCTCTTAATTCAAGAACCTGCCCTAGCAGCACCAGCACCGTGATGACGGCAGCGGCCTCGAAATAAATAGGGACAGAGCCATCGCTTTGCTGGAACGCGGCAGGAAACAGGGAGGGTGCGAATGTCGCGACAACGCTGTAAAGCCATGCAACGCCCGTACCCAGCGCGATCAATGTGAACATATTGAGGTTACGGGTAACAAGAGAACTCCACGCCCTCTGAAAGAACGGCCATCCCGCCCACAGAACAACAGGCGTTCCAAGAGCAAATTGCAGCCAGTTTGATGTTTGCGGCATAACAACGTGAAAATTAAATACATGCGCGCCCATTTCTAGAAACAGGATTGGCAATGTCAGCAGAACACCGATCCAGAACCGTCGCGTCATATCAATCAGCTCATGATTTGTCGTTTCTTCGGCACTCGGCATTTCCGGCTCCAAGGCCATGCCGCAAATGGGGCATGAACCCGGTCCTTCCTGCCGGATTTGCGGGTGCATCGGGCAGGTGTAAATTGCTCCCTTCACGACTGCCTCCTGTTCTTGCGGGGAAAGATATTTTTCCGGATCAGCCTTGAATTTTTTCAGACAGTTTTCAGCACAAAAATAATAATCCTCTTTTTTGTAGCTGGTTTTATGTTTTGCGGTTTCAGGATCAACATTCATGCCGCACACAGGATCAGTCTGCATATCAGACGATATGTTTCTGTGATGATGGTCAGCGTGATGTTCGTGCGCGTGTTTCATGTTACCTCTTTAAACGAATGTTTTGTATAGCCACACACTGCCTGCATACAGACCAGCCATAGTGAAAACCGAAACCGTCATGGCCAGTGGAAATGCCAAACCCTGCTTCAGGAGCAAGGGCAATATCAGGAAAAATGCGAGCGATGGGAAAACCAGCCAGAATACGGAGTAAGACATTTCAATGATTTTTGCGCTGTCTTTACTTTCGGCGTATATCCAGATGAACGCCAATATTGAAGTCAAAGGCAGCGATACCAGCAGCGATGCCCATAGGGGAAATCGCCGAGATATTTCCGAGACAGCAACAACGATCAACGCCGTAAGAAGCGTTTTTAAAACTAAATATCCCATACCAAGTCTCCATATTGCTTTATAGATTTAGACCTAATTGTCCTTATCTCCATGATTACCATGCCTATGCCCGAAAATATGCATTAGGGGGCAGGCCAGCAAAAATAGATATGGCAAGGCGACCGCCAAATGCTCAAGGTGAACGGTCAGAAGGTAGTAGCTGATCCCGGCCAAAACCAGGATCAGCGCAACGCCCTTCCATGAAAGAACACAGGCCAGAAAGCCTTTGTGTTCATGTGAACAGTTTTTATCGTGATGCATAGTTTCCTCCCTTAATGATGGCTTTCATGATTTTCCGGCGTTGCTTGCGGCTCAACAGGAGCAGTTGCTTCGCTACCCTTGTCATGGCCTTCCATCATATGACCCATATCACCCTTCATTTCCATGCCTTCCATATGCTCATGCTTCATTTCCGGCATCGGGCCGCTGGCATAGGTGTGGAAGTTTTCTTGGCTCTCGAAGTAATAGGTCATGCCGTGCGGGTCTGCGCCGATGACTGCGCTGGACTTATCAACCGGCTTGCCGCTGACCGGATCGGCTGCCGATCTTAACGAAGCATCGTTTTTAAGTTTATCGGCGCACATCGGGCAGCAGCCATAATACGTTTTGCCTTCAACTTCTATAGCGATTTGCGGTTTGTCGAATACCTTGTTGTTCATCATGCAAACATATTGCGCTTCGACAGGTTCGAGCCAGCTATCGGCGTGTTCATGCCCGCTTTCGGCGGCTATTGCGGGTACTGCGATAAACAACATCAGTATAGTCAGTAAAAATTTCTTCATGGGTCTTCTCCTTTGTTTTCAGGTTAGTGGTGATGTTCGCCTTGACCGTGATGGTCTTGGCCTTGGTTACTCAAATCTTCCGTTTCTTGATGGTGTTCCGGCATATCGCCGTGCGAATGACTGCCGTGACCGCCATCGTCTTGGATTTCCGGCATCCTCATAACGCCTATGCCGTGGCGGTAAACGGCTTCACCGCCCTTATAGCCTGTCACCGCCAACAGCCCGGAGGCCAGCAGCATGGCGGCAACGAAAAAAGGGCTGACAACTTTGGCCCCGCGCTGCGTCCACACGGCCCAGAGCGCGAGAACGATGAATATCCCGGCTGTCGGCAAAGCCCAGTTGCGATGATCGGTCATGGCGGCATGGGACGGCCCGTCATGCGCAACGGTGCTATAGGCGTATAAACCCGCCAACACCGTGCCAATGGTCATCGCCGCGCCGATCCAGAGGTTCCACCTTGCGGCGATCAAGAGGTTTTGTTTTCTTAAAACCAATCCTGCCAGATAGAGAAGTGCCGATATGCTTAGAAGCCCGACGGTGAAATGTACGAAAACCGGGTGCCAGTTGGGTATGATTTCAATGTTCATCATCATTTCCTCCTAAAACATGAACCGTATGCCCACGGCGGCGATGAAATTGTCATTGTCGCCTTCTTCCCGCTTGGCAATGGATGATGTTTCGCCGAATTTTCTCTCGTATTTCAGATCGACATAGGGCGCGAATTTGCGGGTGATTTCGTAGCGTGTCTGCAAGCCGATTTCACCGCTGGAAAGCCCCGCACCAACGTCTTGCTCCTCTACATCCTGCGCGAACAGGTTGATCTCGGCGTAAGGCTCAAGGATCAGCTTTTGGGTAAGCAGGAACTCGTTTTCCTGCCGCAGCCTTGCGCTGACATCGCCTTCATCACTGACAAAGAGATGCGCTTCGGTTTCAAAGAAATACGGCGCAAGCCCTTCAACACCGAGCACGGCATAGGTCGTAGAATGAGGTTGGGTGTCATGACGGATACCGCCCTGTAAATCCCAGAAGTCATGGACGTTGCGGCTGTACATTGCCCAAAACTCTGCCTGTTCAGTCGTGCCGTCTTCATTCTCGCCTTCGGATTTCAGCCAGAGTTTGTTTTCATCGGTGCCAACCCAGCCGTTCAAATCCCAGCTTGAAACAGGGCCATGTTCGCCGCCGCCGTAATCGGTTTCCAGCGTGAACATATGCCAGATTTCCGATCCGTGCTGGTGATCCGCCGGATGTGTCGCGGCATCCTGCGCGTAGGCTGTGGCTGAAAACGCCAGAAATAAAAACGCTGTTGCCAATAGCTTAATGTGCATGGTGTTGTCCTTCCTCATTCGCGGGCTGCTGGCCGGAATGATTCATTTTCGAGTGATCCATAGCGGGCATATCGTGGCCCATCTTGGAGTGATCCATTTTGGAGTGATCGACCGCTGGCTTTTTCTGCTTTGCGGGCATTTTGTGTCCCGCATGGGGATCAGCTTTTTGAGGCGGTGGCATGGCCGAGGGATCGAGTTTCGCCACGATCACCTTGTTCATCATCCCTGCCATCATGTGATACAGCAGGTGACAGTGAAACGCCCATTCTCCCGGCTCGTCGGCGGTTAGTAGCACGGAATAGGATTGTCCCGGCGGCACGATAACCGTGTGCTTGTTGGGCAGCTTTTCGGCTGGCTGGCCGTTCTCAAGTTGGACGAACATACCGTGCAGGTGCATCGGGTGAGCCATCATCGTATCGTTGACGAATTTCAGGCGTACGCGCTCGCCGTAATTGAGATTGATTGGCCCGGAGTCGGCATACTTCTTGCCGTTGATCGTCCAGATATAACGCTCCATGTTGCCGCCAAGCCGAACAAGGATTTCCCGTTCAGGCTGGCGCGTGTCTTTCTGGATGCCGAGATACCGCAGATCAGCGTAAGATAATGCCTTGTCGCCGGGGGGCGTTCCCGCCTTAGCCCAGCCGCTTTCCATCGACATTTCGTCCATGCTTTCCTTGGATGGCATTTCATGGCCCATAGCGGCGTGATCCATCTGCGACATATCGTGGTTCATTTTTGAATGATCCATTCCTTCCATGCCCGTCATGTCCATGTTCATCTTGCTATGATCCATACCGCCCATATCGTGATCCATGCCCATATCGGCCATCGTCAACAAAGCACGAGGGCGCGGAGCAGGAATTTCTCCTTTCATCCCTTCACGCGGGGCAAGTGTTCCCAGCGCAAAGCCCGTGCGGTCAATCGGCTCGGCGGCAATCGTGTAAGCCTTGTCCTCTTTAGGCGTGACTATCACATCATAGGTTTCGGCGACGCCGAAGCGGAACTCATCGACAGGCACAGGCTCGACATTCTGCCCGTCCGCAGAAACCACACTCATTTTCAAACCCGGTATCCGCACATCATAAAACGACATGGCCGAGGCATTGATGAAGCGCAGGCGCACCCGTTCGCCGGGTTTAAAGATACCCGTCCAGTTTTGCTCCGGCGTTTTTCCATTTGTCAGGAATGTATATCCTGTCACATCCGATAAATCCGTGGGCAGCATCCGCATTTCGCCCCACATCTTCGCGTTGTTCCACGCTTTGCTAAAACCATCTTCCTTTGCATCGGCAAAGAAATCGCCAACCGTGCGGCGGGCGTATTGATAATAGTCGGATGACATTTTCAGGTTCGCCATGATGCTGCCTGACTCTTCGTCCGTGAAATCGGAAAGCAGGACAACGTAGTCGCGGTCAGCCTGCACCGGGTCTTTGCCCTTGGGCGTAATAACGATGGAGCCATAATGCCCATCCTGTTCCTGCCCCATGCTGTGCGCGTGATACCAGTAGGTTCCGGCCTGCCTGATCTTGAAATGATAGGTAAAGGTTTCACCGGGCTTGATGCCGGGGAAGCCATTAAAGCCGGGAACGCCGTCCATTTCACCGGGAAGCAACAAGCCATGCCAGTGGACAGACGTATCCTCATCCATTTTGTTTATCACATGGATCGTAACTTCTTCGCCTTCCTGAAAGCGCAATGTCGGGCCGGGTATCGTGCCGTTGACGGTGATTTTTTTGACGCTGCTGCCTGTGATGTTCACGGGTTCACGGGCGATGGTTAGGTTATATTCCTCGGCTCTGGCCTGTATCGAGGCAAGTGTCAGAAGAACAAATAATAAAGAAATAAGACGTTTCATAGTTTCCCTTTCGCAAATAAAGAACGCGCAGAGCCGCGTTAAACGCGGCCCAAAGGAAACTTAAATCCGGAAACGTTGTGTTGTCAGGAGAATAGAAGGTTGCGTTCGTGAAAGCGCGGGCCAGTCAGGCGGCGGGCCGCGAATAGTGACTGCATCGGCATGGGAAAGATTATCTAAAGCCAGATCGTCAACCAGAAAGAAAAGAAGCGAACCACTTTTCAGGTCAGGCTTTTCAAAGCTGGCTGCGTCGGCTTTCTGCATATCAACGCCCGCACAGTCGGACATAAAGGTGAGTTTGTCAGATTTGCCTTCTTTCTTGTCACCGTGGTGATCGGCATGGTCAGCGCAGGGCATTTGAGCTTTCGCTGCCAAGGCTTCATCCGTGCATATCGGCATGGCACACACCAGCGAAGGCGTGAGCATGACGAGCATCAGAAAACCGAGGAGAAGCTGTCTCATTGTTAGCTATATAGCACTGATAAGCTGTTTAAACCAGCCGAGCAGGTACCTCCCTATTAGCAGGTTTTAGACACTTTTAACGTCTCTTGCGATGTTTTATCGTCTTTTATAAATATCTGATTTTGTTGACTAATTGAGAGTTTTTTGCTTTCTTTTTGGAACCAGTCCCTTATCATTGAATTCCCATAATAATGGAATAATAAGGGGTACAAGGATGCCAAAAGTGAAATTGACAAAAGCGATCATTGATAAAATTCCGCATACCAGCCAAGGCCAGATGTTCCTCTGGGATGCTGAATTGCGCGGCTTTGGGCTCTGTATAAGCCGATTTAGCAAAACCTTCGTTGCACAACGCGATGTGAATGGACGCTCCCGGCGCGTTACACTTGGCAGGTATGGAATAATAACGCCGGATCAAGCCCGCAAGGGCACCGGCAAAGGCACTTTTTGCCGCTGGTTAAAAGTTCTGTTTGGTCAGCATGGACTTCAGATATTTTCTGCCGATCATATCTCTGGTCGCTTTAATGGACATCTTCAAGATTGCGTATTGCTCTTTGCTGATGAAGCAATCGCCCCAAACGATAGGAATGCTGAAGCCATTCTAAAAGGATTTTTAACAGAGCCTACATTGCCTCTAGAGCGTAAAGGATATGACGTTGTTCAGGTCAACAATCATTTACATGTTGTAATGGCTTCAAATTCTGATTGGGTTGTTCCCGCATCAAGCGATGAACGTCGTTTTGCAGTTTTTGAAGTTTCAAATGAAAAAATTAAACATGAAAACTGGTTTGAGCAGATTAATCAGGAAATGGAAAGCGGAGGAGCAGAAGCCATGCTATATTTTCTTCAAAATCTAGAGCTTGAAATCTGGCATCCTCGAAAAAATATACCAGAGAACAGTGCATTAACAGATCAACGAATTCAATCGCTGCGTGGCCCAGAAAAAATTTGGTTTAATTGGCTTTCTACGGCCGATACGCCGTGTAAATTGATAGACCACACGCCGTGCGTACCCACAACAACATTTGCTGAGCTAGCACATATAAATGTCACCGCAGCAGGGCGATTTTTAAGTGATATGGGATTCCAGAAAGATGAAAATTCTAGACCGCGCTCATGGATTGCGCCCCAGCTCAAAGAGGCAAGAATAATATGGAATCAAAAGAAATTTAAGGTGGATTGGGATGATACAGAAGCATGGCTGGGTTCAGCAGAGCCACCCTTCTAACCAAGTCTGCACCGGGTAAACGCATTTAAAAGGCTGTCTTTAAACGCTTATACCGACCTAACCAAGTCGCCCAAGTATAAGGGCACACCGGGCACAACGCCTGTACGGGCTTATATCCCAAAAACATGGCTAAGCTGGCATACTTGGTCTAAAGCAAATAAATCAGGCTCTTGAAACCACCATGCCTTTACCAAGTTAAAAATGAGCACGCGCGCGCGTAGGGTCTTTAGAACGTTTAGAGGAATGTCCGGGTAAAAGCCCGTAAAACTTAATAAGGTTTATTTTTTACGGTTGCGCTCTTTTTCGGCCCGCTCAAACCCCTTAAACAATTCGCCGGGGGCGGCTTCCAAAGCCACGGCAAGGCGCACCAAGGCAATGGCCGAGGGATTACGGATACCCCGTTCTACACCACTGACATAGGTTCTATGGAGGCCAGATTCAAAGCCAAGGTCTTCCTGGGTCAACCCACGATCCTTGCGCAACTTTTCCACATTTTTGCCTATGATTTTTAGCAAATCCATTGCTGAATGGTCTGCTTATGCATACTATCGGTCTACAGACGATAAGTCTCATTTTCCTACCCTAAGTTCTTTAAAGTTACATATCCATGAGACCACAAACCCAGATCACTGGCCGTATGGGCGAGCTTGTCGCAGAGCTTGAACTTCTGAAACGTGGCTGGTGGGTAACCAACTTTAATAACGCCACTACAAATTTTATTGGCTGGGATTTGTTTGCTGCAAAAGAAAATCGATCAATCAAAATCAGGATCAAAGCAAAGCGTGCGGGCGAAACAATGTTCCGGTGGAGCGCAAAATCAAATCAATGCGTCCTGCCGAATTTGAGATTCGATGATAGGGAAGATTTTGTGTTCGCTGTCAGTTTTGATGAAAGTCCCAAGGGTCATGAAATATATATCATTCCATCAACAGTACTTGAGACAGAATTAAAAAATAATCACGCAGCTTGGATAGCAGGCACAAAGAAAAATGGTGACCTACGAAAAAATACAAATATCCGTACCATTTATATGGATGATCGATCTGACTCGATCAGTCGAGGATATTCTACAAAATGGAAAAAATATCTAGAGAAATGGAATCTATTAGAGTAAACACAGCCTCTTAATTCATAAAAAATCATTGTGCGATTGACATCATGCGAACAAGTGTATCCAATTCGCCCATGAAATCCTGATCTTTTCCATTCTTAGAAAGATCGCGAGCAATCTCTAACAAGCTTTTTTGACTTGGCGAGATGGGTATCAACCCAAGAGAGAATAAGCTAACCCCTGTTGCCGGGCTCCGTAATAAAGTCTCAATTTCTACATGTGGCAAAAGAGCCTGTGCGTTCGCTATATTTTCAATAGCTTCGCATCGCTCACGATCACTTAAATTTTCATCACAAGCGATTACGAGCCAGCCAAGTGTATCAATTTCTGGGTTTAGGGGTGATTTGGAGGCGTGGATAAGTACATCGAGATTCTTGGTACGAAGAAACTCTGGAAGGGTTGATATAAGAAATTGTCCAGCACTCTGACTGATGACTATAACTTCTGGCGGAAGAAATCCTTCCGCAAAACTTTTCGATCTTGTTACAACAAAGGTAGGTTTATTTTTTGCGCAAGTAAGAAATACATCGTGCATATGAGGATCACGCAAAGAAGTTCCAAGAAAAATAGCCACATCAGATGCTTTTGCATCTATTCTAAATTCTGCAGCTAATGCTGGGAATGGATTAGTCGTCGTAACTTTTTCCCGGGATGGCAAGACTAATGCGCTTTGCAGGGTTTGATTAGCCGCTTCCTCCGGCGCAATCTTAAGTCGGCCATATAAAGGCATGGGATGTCTTAATTTAACAACTTCCCCATTGCTACTCCGATACCAATTAGTGGACCCATGAAGTTTCAGTAATCGTAAACTTGCACTACTATCAAAACCACACCAGCGGGCACTTTCTGCTCCTGAAAACTCTTCAAACCCATCGTTAAGGTGAATCTTTAATCGTGCTGCTGCAATCTCTATTGCCCTGTCATAGTTAGTTGTTGCAAACGTTAGATCAATATCTTTTTGGGCACGCAAAGCAGGTGACCAAAGCCTAACAGCAGCACTAGTTTTTACCTGTTCGCAACAATGTTGTACAAACCATTCTGCTTCATGACGAATAATTCGGTATGGTTTAATCTCTTCTTCATTCACGACATCGCCAATTTCGACACGTGCGTTAAACCCACCCTCTAGTCTATCGATTACATCGATAGCGTCTTCCATATCTTTGGACTTATCATTAATAAGGGAATGAATTTTTTCGATTACGGTCGGGGGCAAATTGATATCAACGAGATGCTCACGAAATTGCTCAGCCATTTGCCGCATGGCCGGAATACCCAGTTCTACAGAAGCTCCTGCGCCAGTAAAAACTAGTACTTTCATTTTTCAATAAGCTTTCTTAAATATTGACGATGAACGAGCCCGAGACGCCGGTCGATTGGTGTAGCTTTTCTGATAAGTCGTCCCACTTGTTCAAGCCACTGCGCTTGTCCGGCAGAATGTTTCATGCAAGCCACCCAAAGGCCTAAATGCCCTTCGTTTCTAGTACAAATTTCTTCGATAATTTCTTTACCCGATGGAGAGTCAATATTAATCCAAATTTCTTCTCTAACCGATACAAAGGGTGCGGAGCTTGAACCCAAGCTCAGCAATTTTACTTTGGGATCTGCGCTATATATTTCAGCGATAGCTTCCCGATCGACAACGCTTTCTGCAATTGAAGTAATTTCTTTAACTTGAGGTAGTTCTTTTCTAAATGAATGCAGAAGTAACCAAGAAGTATATCCTCCATTAACTGAGGCATGAGCTAAATAGCCACCATCGCGTTGAAGCCCTTGCACTACCGTTTGCCCTTGGGCACGCAGCACACGAATTGCCTGGCCAATCACGGGATTGGCTTGATCTATCTCATCAGGTGCAAGATAAATAATTTCCGGTTTAAGCGAAATTAATTCAGCTATCGAAACTTCACGCCCTGCCGTAGAATCCATAAGACGAAATGCTTTCACATCTCTAAATTTATCATCCCAAACTTCTGCTGCCTCACGGTACTCCGTGGAGCGGGGAATTGCTAACCATAAGGTAATGGCTTTTCGGATACTCCAGCTTTCTTTCGAGCTAAGTAGCTCACTAATGCAACTGATTGCTTCTTTCAAAATTTTTGGATGCAATGATCTTAAAAATGGCGTCACTTCATTTTTTAGAGACTCTCCAACAAAACCTTCTCGATTAAGTTTGGGTCTAAAATGTTTCGGATCAACGTGGATTGCGCCCTCCAATCCCCAGAGTTGCTCCACTTCAATGCGCTCCACAAAAACTCCCCTATAGAGAACATCCACGCGGCCTTTTCCATCATAATGATCCCAAACATCTAATTTTTCTGCAGGTCCAAGATCAGCAGAATCCACCCAATCAGGCTTAGTGAAATCACTTATTTGCCTTACGTCCCTTGTAAGTCCACCTTGCTTTAATGCCGTTCCTTCAGGTTGTAGCCCAGCATCTAAACCTTGAACATTTCTCATCCAATGAGAAAATTTATTTTTGAGCAACTCGAATCTTTCTTGCGAAGAACAAAATAAAACTAATGTTGTACCTACCTCATCCCTTACTGGTTTAAGTTCTTGAGCAGAAGTTTTTCCGTCAAGCATCGTCTTTGAAAATTCGAGACTAACTGGCGCACTTCCAGCTTTATGGGTATGTATTTGATATTTCTCGCACACTAAAAAATAGCTAAGCGTTCCTATTCCGAATTCGCCAATCGATTTATTCACGCTGCCGCTTTGTACAAGCTTAGAAGCAGAAGCACCGACTTTGGTAAATAATTTTTCAAGGTCATCTTGATCCATCCCAATGCCATTATCGATAACGGTAACGGATAACATTTTTGTATCGAAAATAACCTGAATAGATTGCTTTATCTCTGGCTCAACCTCCTTTCTTCGGCTGCTAGCATCTATGGAATTGAGTACGGCCTCCCGGATAGCGGCATCTGCCGAAGAATAGAAATTTTCGCCAGTAAAGAGCTTTAAAACTGGTTCAATTTCTACAGTGAGTGTTGGTGGCCAATTAGGTGAGGACATAGGCTTAGCTCTATGTGAACAATCCTATGGTTTCAAGCTTTTTATGTAACACTACAAAGGAGAAAATGGTGCCGTTTATAGGATTTGAACCTACGACCCCCTCATTACGAATGAGGTGCTCTACCCCTGAGCTAAAACGGCATTTTTAGTGCTCGACCTTATTATTCCCTTATTATGGGGCAGGGCAAGATCGTAACCCCTTAAACTTAAATCACCTTTTCCGCCAGACGTACTAATTACGAATGCGATGCTCTACCCCTGAGCTACAACGGCGTGGCCTATCCAATACATGGAAACCCTCCGGGGTTTCAATCCTTTTCCTCTTTATTATTATGTCAATATATTAACCGCGCTGCTTGCAGACCCGCCCGCCAGTCCTTATATGTATCCCCGGAAGATCGGGGCGGATCTATCGCCAACCCGGTCAGGGCCGAAAGGCAGCAGCCGTAACGAATTTGGTTCGGGTCCGGTCTTCCACTTTCCCTCTCATAACTAGCTTCGGCCATTTGCGGTTTTAGGTGAATCGCTCTAGATAATATCTATGTCCGATAACAAAGCTCCCGTCTCCGAATACCGCCCAGAATATCGTGTCTTGGCCCGGAAATACCGTCCCCGGAATTTCGACGAGCTGATCGGCCAGGACGCCCTCGTCCGCACGCTGAAAAACGCCATCGATTCCGGACGCGTCGCGCACGCTTTCATGCTGACCGGCGTGCGCGGCGTCGGCAAAACGACAACCGCCCGCATCATCGCCAAGGCGCTCAACTACAAGGGCCCGGATGGAAAATCCGGCCCGACCACGGGCTCAACGGACGACTGCTCGCTCTGCCGCGCCATCACCGAGGATCGCCACCCCGACGTCATCGAAATGGACGCCGCCTCGCATACAGGCGTCGAGAACATGCGCGAAATTTTAGATGGCGTGCGCTACGCCCCGACCGAGGCGCGCTACAAAATCTACGTCATCGACGAAGTCCACATGCTCTCGAAATCGGCGTTCAACGCGCTACTGAAAACGCTCGAGGAGCCGCCGCCGCATGTGAAATTCATTTTCGCGACGACGGAAATCCGCAAGGTCCCGCTCACGGTTCTTTCGCGCTGCCAGCGCTTTGACCTGCGCCGCGTCGACATCCCGACGCTCTCCGATCACTTCCTGAATATCTGCAAAAAAGAAAAAGTGAAGGCAGAAGACGAAGCGATTGCGCAAATCGCCCGCGCGGCTGACGGCTCGGTCCGCGATGGTCTCTCACTGTTAGACCAGGCTATTTCACTGGGCGGCGATAAAATCAGCGCGCAACTTGTTACCGACATGCTCGGCCTTGGCGACCGTGGCCGCACGTTAGATCTTCTCGAAAAAGCGCTGACCGGCGACATGCCCGAAGCCCTGAAAATCATGGACGAAATGTACCGCTCCGGTGGCGACCCGCTCGTGCTCATTCAGGACCTTCTCGATTTCACGCACCTGCTCACTAAAATCCGCGCGATCCCGAAAGCCAAAAACGACGACAAACGCCTCGTCGCACTCGCCGCCGAACTATCGATGCCCACGCTTGGCCGCACATGGCAGATTTTGCTTAAAGGCCTGAACGAAGTTCAGAACGCGCCCGCGCCGCACGCCGCCGCCGAGATGATCATCATCCGTCTCGCTTACGCCGCCGACCTGCCCGACCCGGTCGATCTCATCCGTAAATTAAAAGACCAGCCCGCAAGCACGAACGGGCAGACTATGGTCGCTAGCGCACCGCCGCGCGATTACGCGCCCGTCGCACGCTCGCCGAAAGGCTCGACGCAAGCCGCACTCGCGCCGGAGCCGCAAATCCAGGGCGAACACGCCGTCCGCAATCTCGAAGACATCGTCTCGCTGCTGGGTGAAGCCGGCGAAGTCATGCTCTCAAGCCAGATTTACCAATCCGTCCATCTCGTCCGTCTCGAGGAAGGCCGCCTTGAAATCCGCCCGCATGAACACGCGCCGCCGAAACTGGCGCAGGAACTCGGGCCCATCCTCACCAAACTCACGGGCCGCCGCTGGATGGTCAGCATTTCCGGCCTGCCGGGCGAGCCGACCCTCGCCGAAAGAAAACAAAACGCCCGCGCTGCCGAATTCGCCGAAGCGTTGGCCCTGCCGGAAGTCGCGCAAATTCTCTCCATCTTTCCCGGCGCCCAATTAACCGATATAACTGCTAGAGACGAAAATAAGGATTAAACGATGCTCAATATTCAGAAAATGATGCAGCAGGCCAAACTGGTTCAGGAGAAACTTGAAGAGATTCAGGAAAAACTCAAGGACATCGACGTAAGCGGCGCTTCGGGCGATGGCCTTGTGCGCGTGACCATGTCCTGCGCGAATGTCGTGAGGTCGGTCACGATTGACCCCTCGCTCCTGAACGCTGGCGGCAAGGACATGCTCGAAGACCTCGTCGTCGCCGCGATGAACAACGCGGGCGAAGCCAAGGATGTACGCGTCAAGGAAGAAACCCGGAAGATGATGGATTCCATCGGCGTCGACGAAAACACGAAATTCCCATTTTAACAATATTGTCATCCTGAGCGCAGCGAAGGATCCAGATCCTTCAGTCGTCTTGCTCCTTCAGGATGACAATTTAATTTATGAATTTTAACAAATGAAAATTCTCACCTGGAACATCAATTCCGTTCGCCTGCGCATCGACAATCTGCGCCGCGTGATGAAGGAATGCGATCCCGACATCATCTGCCTGCAGGAAACCAAGACCGTCGATGAAACCTTTCCGCTGCAGGCAATCAAGGACGCCGGCTACAAACACGTCGCCATGAGCGGCATGAAATCATACAACGGCGTCGCCATCATCTCACGCGTGCCGTTCAGTGCACACGACGTCCACCACCGCTGCGGGCGCGAGGATTGCCGCCACATCGCCGCAAAGTTCAAAAATTTTGAATTGCACAATCTCTACATCCCGGCAGGCGGCGACATCCCCGACCCCGCCGCGAACGATAAATTCAAACACAAGCTCGATTTCGTCGATGAAATGACCGGCTGGTTCAAAAAGCGCTACAAGAAAACCGACAAGCTCATCGCCGTCGGCGACTTCAACATCGCGCCGTACGAAAACGATGTCTGGTCGCACAAGCAACTCCTCACCGTCGTCTCGCACACGCCGCCGGAAACCACGCGCCTGAATAAAATGCTGGATTCGCTCGACTGGGTCGACACCGCGCGCCACTTCGTTCCACCGGAGGAAAAAGTTTACACCTGGTGGTCCTACCGTAATCAGGACTGGAAAAAATCGAACCGCGGCCGCCGCCTCGATCACATCTGGGTGACGCAGCCGCTCAAAAAATCGCTGCTCTCGCAAGACATCCACGTCTCAGCCCGCGACTGGGAAAAACCGTCCGATCACGTCCCCGTGATGGTCGATCTCAAAATCGCCGCTTAAATTTAATTCGTCTTACCAGCCGCAAGAATCTGCGTCTGCGCCGATGTCTGCGCGACAACCGCATAACCCGCCGCCGGGACATTTTCGACCGGGAACGCCATCGCCACCGATTTCCCGTTCCAGCGCATCAGCTTCGTGATGAACGTCACCGCGTTGCTGTTGTTATATGCGAACAGCCACACATCGGCGGGCTCCTCCACGCTCACAGCAGGCATCGTAATATTCAGATACCCGCCCTGCGCCGAGAGATGAATCGATTTCACCGTATCGATGACGCCGCTGCTCGACAGTCCGGCCATCACCGAATCCTTGTCGTTGCCTTTCACGGCATACATCCCGTTCACCACCGCCGCGGGTGTGTAAATCCGGTCCAGCACCTTGCCTTGCTTATAGCCCGTCTGCCGCCCGTCGCAGAACGGCGCCGACAGCGAATCCGCCCGGCCCGGACGGTCGAAATAGGTCACATGGCAGGACAGCGCGATGATTTGCGGGTTGGCGCGGGTGATCTGGCCGAACAGCTCGTCCGCTCGCGGGCAGGACGGGCAGTCCCGCGCCGTAAACAGCTCGTAAACCGTCACATCGGCCCGGGCAGGCAGCGAAAACGCCATAAAAGCCGCCAGAAACAGCCAAAACCGCATATATTTACCTTTTCTTGCTAATGAGCCCTGAAAAATACTATAAAACAGCGCCATGAAAACTGCGAAAGCACCCAAAAGCAAGGATTACTCACAACCCTCCCCGGCCCCGAAAATCGGGCTGGTCTCGCTTGGCTGCCCGAAGGCGCTGGTGGATTCGGAACGCATCATGACCCAGCTGCGGTCTGAGGGATACAAATTTATCGACAGTGCCGAAGGCGCCGATCTCGTCATCGTGAATACGTGCGGCTTCCTCGATTCCGCCAAGGCCGAATCGCTCCAGGCCATCGGCGATGCCATGGATGAAAACGGCCGCGTCATCGTCACCGGCTGCATGGGCGCGACGCCCGAGGAAATCACGGAAAAATATCCGAAAGTATTGGCCGTCACCGGCCCGCATCAATATGAACAGGTTGTAACCTCGGTTCACAAGCACCAACCCATTACGCACAATCCCTATATCGATCTCACGCCGCCGACCTATGACGAAGCAGGCCTCAAACTCACGCCGCGCCATTACGCTTACTTAAAAATTTCCGAAGGCTGCAACAACCGCTGCTCCTTCTGCATCATTCCATCACTGCGCGGCGACCTCGTCAGTCGCCCGCTGCATCGGATTTTGCACGAAGCCGAAGCGCTGGCGAAATCGGGAACGAAGGAACTGCTCATCATCTCGCAGGATACATCCGCGTACGGCGTCGATCTCAAATACGCCGAAAGCCCGTGGAAGGGAAACAAGGTTCCCGCGAAATTTTACAATCTCTGCGAAGAGCTCGGCAAACTCGGCATCTGGGTGCGCCTCCACTACGTCTATCCGTACCCGCATGTCGACAGCGTCATTCCGCTGATGGCCGAAGGAAAAATCCTTCCCTATCTCGACATCCCGTTCCAGCACGCAAGCCCGAATGTATTGAAAGCCATGCGCCGCCCGGCCTCGCAGGAAAAAACCCTCGCCCGAATCCAGAACTGGCGCAAAATCTGCCCCGACCTCACGCTGCGCTCGACCTTCATCGTCGGCTTCCCCGGCGAAACCGAAGAAGATTTCCAGATGCTCCTTGATTGGTTAGACGAAGCGCAAATCGATCGCGCGGGCGCGTTCCAGTACGAACCCGTCAAAGGCGCCAAAGCCAACGAGATCGGTCTCGAAGTCCCCGACGAGATCAAGGAAATCCGCTGGCAGCGCTTCATGGAAAAGCAGCAGGACATCAGCGCAAAAAAAGCCGCCGCGAAAATCGGCAAGACGCTTGAATGCATTATTGACGAAGTAGCAGGCGGCGGGGCCGATGCGCGCTCCAAAGCCGACGCGCCCGAAATCGACGGCACCGTCTTCCTGCGCGATGTGAAAAATCTGAAAGTCGGCGATATCGTGAATGTCAAAATCGAAGACGCCGAGGAATACGACCTCTACGGCGTGCAGGTTTAAAAGTCCGAACACCGCCCCTTAACGTCCCAATCGCCATAGCGCGTCGGCTCCGGCAATCCCAAAGCCTCGAAACCGTTGATTTCTTTGGCCACCTCAGGAGCACAGCAGCCCTTCGGCTCGCCGCATTTGCATGAATTTGGGGGTTGTTTCTCTCTATTCATACGCAATATTTAATCTATACTGGCCCTAGAAACAAGATTACGCCCCCGAGGTTGATTTTATGGAAGTCCTGAAGCCCTACCGCGTACGCATTAACGTCATCGACGAGCAGATCCTGCAATTGCTCCAGCGCCGCTACGACGTGATCGAAGAAGTCGCCAAAATCAAGGCGCGCGATAATATCCCCGCCTTCCTGCAGGACCGCATCGACGAGGTGCGTGAAAACGCCGCCCGCCTCGCCGCTGAAAAAGGCCTCGATGAAGATTTCGTCCGCAAGCTCTACGCCCAGCTCATCAAGCATAGCTGCGAGGTCGAGGAAGAACTCATACAGAAATCGAAAGCCGGGAAATCCCGTCCATGACGCAGATGATGCGGCCACAGGATATACCCGAAGACTCGCCTGAAGATCAGGATTCCGCCCTTACATCAGGCGACATGCTCTCGGCCCGCATCGTGGCGCTCAATCTGCTCGAAGATGTTCTGGGCCGCAAAAACCCGCTCGATATCGCTCTCGAAAATTCCGCCGACTTCCGCACCCTGCCCGCGCGCGACCGCTCCTTCTGCCGCATGCTGGTTTCAACCGCGCTCCGCCGCCTCGGCCAGGTCGACGACCTGATCACCAAATCCGAAGAGCGCCCCGGCAACAAAACGCTCCTCCTTCAGAATATTCTCCGTCTCGGCGTCACGCAGATTATGTTCATGAACGTGCCCGATCACGCCGCCGTCGACACCTCCGTGCGCATCGCCGAAAGCTGCGGCATGGACAGACAAAAAGGTTTCGTGAACGGCCTGCTGCGCACCGTTGCCCGCATCGGCAAGGAATGGCTCGCACGGCAGGATGAAGGCCGCCTTAATACGCCTGAATGGCTGCTGAAAATCTGGATCGATGATTTTGGCCTGAAAACCGCCGCGCAGATCGCCCGCGCCAATCTCGCCGAAGCGCCGCTCGATATAACCCTACGCGACGAAGCCGACCGCAATTTCTGGGCTTCAAATTTAAAAGCCTCGGAAGTCGGCAACGGCACGCTCCGCCGCATCGCGGGCGGACCCGTGCATGAAATTCCCGGCTATGATGAAGGCAGTTGGTGGATACAGGACGCCGCCGCCGCGATTCCAGCGCTGCTGTTCGGCGACATCAAGGGCAAAACCGTCATCGACCTCTGCGCCGCGCCCGGCGGAAAATCCGCACAATTGGCCGCACGCGGTGCCAACGTCATCGCCATCGACCGCAGCGCCCAGCGCCTGAAAAAGCTTGAAGCCAATCTCGCGCGCCTGAAACTCGCCGATCGTGTTCAGGTCATCGCCAGCGATGCCTCCTCGTGGAAACCGAAAGAGCCCGCGCAATTCATTCTCGTCGATGCGCCCTGCACCGCCACCGGCACCATCCGCCGCCACCCGGACGTCCCGCATCTCAAATCCATGCGCGATTTGGAGAGCCTCGTTCCAACGCAAATGCGCATTTTAGAAAATGCCTTCAACATCCTCGCACCCGGCGGCGTTCTCGTTTACTGCACCTGCTCGCTGCAGAAATGCGAAGGCGAGGACCAGATCCACCACCTGCTCAGCCAGCACCCTAACGCCGCAAAAATCGCCATCACGCCCAAGGAAATCGGCGAAATTCACGAAGCCGTCACTGAAAACGGCGACGTCCGTACGCTGCCCTTCCACCTCGCGGCATCCGGCGGCATCGACGGCTTCTTCATTTCACGGATCACGAAGGCGGGCTAAGGCGCGTCTTTAATCGAATCAAAATAACTTAAAATCTGCGCGATCTGCGGCGGGACCAGATACAAGCAATGTTGGTTTGACGGGTCTATAGCCACGGGCACCTGTCCTTGCGTCAAATTCAGCGCGTCATAACCGCTGAATGAGATATAAGGCATCTCGCCCATATCCTTTATCGCTTCCTGCAATTCCTTCATCGATGTGAAAACCGGCAGGAAAGGATTCCCTTGCGGATCCTGCCATTGCATCACGCGCACGCTTTCGCCTTCCTGAATAATCTTCTCGCCGGGTGTGCCGTCCGCTTCGCCGATCAGGAAAACATTGCTGGTGAGAAACGCCTTGTAAAATGCGTCCTGGTTTTTGGCCGGGTCGCGCATCATCGCGTCGAGAAGATTTCCGAGATCAGGATTTTGCGGTGGCCCGGCATCTTTATTCTTGCCAAGCCCGAACATCTTATGCCGGCACCAGGATCATAATCATCTGGCGGCCCTCAAGCCTCGGGTGATATTCCACCTTGGAAATGCCCGCCAGCTCCTGGTGCATCTTCTCGAGCAGTTCGCGCCCGATCTGGATGTGCGACATCTCGCGGCCACGGAAACGCATGGTGACTTTCACCTTGTCGCCGCCCTCGAGGAATTTGCGCGCGTTACGCATCTTCACTTCATAGTCGTGCTGCTCGATGCCGGGACGGATCTTGATCTCCTTGAGATCGACGACCTTCTGCTTCTTGCGTGCCTCGGCGGCTTTTTTCTGCTGCTCGTATTTGTACTTGCCGTAGTCGAGAATCTTGCACACCGGCGGATCGGTGTTCGGCGAAATCTCCACGAGATCTAACCCCGCTTCTTCAGCCAATACCATGGCTTCGTGCGGCGTCATGACGCCTTTCATCTCGCCGTCGGCACCGACGACGCGGATTTTTTCTGATCTGATGTGTTCGTTGACGCGCGGTCCGTCATCTACGGGGCGCTGAGGACCCCGGCTATCGCGTCCGCCGCTTGGGGGACGTCCGCCTGAAGGCGGTCTGCTACCGGGTGGTCGGCTGCCTGGCGGCCGCGAGGGTGGTCTGTAGGGTTGCTTAATAGTCCATTCTCCTGAACTTGTTACGAAGGCCCTATTAATAAGGGGATTTTGCCTCGCCTGCAAGCGATTCCGCTGCGGATTTGAGAGGCTGGACATTTTGGTCCTGCGATCCCAAACGGCGTATGGCGACCGTTTGTTCCGCCGCCTCGCGCGCACCGACCACGAACATCACCGGAACCTTGGCGAGGCTGTGCTCGCGCACCTTGTAATTGATCTTCTCATTGCGCTTGTCGATTTCCGCCCGCAGGCCCAGCGCCTTTAGCTGTTCCACCACCTGGTCGGCATAGGAATCGGCCTCGGACGTAATCGTCGCCACCACGCACTGCACCGGCGCCAGCCAGAGCGGCAGCTTGCCCGCATAATTCTCGATCAAAATCCCGATGAAACGCTCGATGGAACCCAGGATAGCCCGGTGCAGCATGACGGGCCGCTGGCGGCTGCCGTCCTCCGCCGTGTAATGCGCGTCCAGCCGCTCCGGCAGGTTGAAATCCAGCTGCAACGTCGCGCAGCCCCATTCACGGCCAATCGCGTCCTTGATAATAAACGCCAGCTTCGGCCCATAAAACGCGCCATCACCCGGCGCGAGCGTGTATTTCATGCCGAGCTTGTCGAGCGCTTCTTTCAGCCCGTTTTCCGCCTTATCCCACAACTCGTCCGAACCCACGCGCTTCTCGGGCCGTGTCTCCAGCCTGATCGTGTAGCTCTCGAACCCGAGATCCTTGTAAATCTCTTCCGTCAGTTTGCAGAAACGAATGCTCTCGTCCAAAATCTGGCTGTCGCGGCAGAAAATATGCGCATCGTCCTGCGTGAATTGCCGGACGCGCATCAAACCATGCAGCGCACCGTGCGGCTCGTTCCTGTGGCAGCATCCGAATTCCGCGAGGCGCAGCGGCAGGTCGCGGTACGACTTGATCCCCTGCTTGAAAATCTGCACATGCGCCGGGCAGTTCATGGGTTTCAGCGCCAGGAAACTCTTCGGCTCTTCCTTGAAAACTTTTCCGCCTTCTTCCGTATTCGGCACGACATCGGGGACAACGAACATATTCTCGCGGTATTTGCCCCAGTGACCCGACGCTTCCCAGAAACGCGAATCCATCAGCTGCGGCGTCTTCACCTCTTTATAGTCCGCATCCAGCAAACGGCGGCGCATATAACCCTCGAGCGCCAGCCAGATCGTGTAGCCCTTCTCATGCCAGAACACCGAACCCTGCGCTTCTTCCTGCAGGTGGAACAAATCCATCTCCTTGCCGAGCTTGCGGTGATCGCGTTTCTCCGCTTCTTCCAGCATCGTCAGATATTGCTGCAATTCTTTTTCATCGCGCCACGCCGTGCCGTAGATCCGCGTCAGCTGCGCCTTGTTATGATCGCCGCGCCAGTACGCGCCCGCCACCTTCAGAAGCTTAAAAGCATTCCCGACATGCTTCGTCGTTGGCATATGCGGCCCGCGGCATAAATCCGTCCACTCGCCCTGCTTGTAGATTTTGATCTCTTCGGTCACGGGTAGGTCCTGAATTAACTCGGCCTTATAATTCTCGCCCTTGTTCTTGAAAAACTTGATCGCCTCGTCGCGGCCCCACACTTCGCGCGTGAAAGGCGCGCCGCGCTCGACGATCCTGCGCATCTCTTTTTCAATCGCCGCGAAATCCTCGGTCGAAAAAGGCTCGTTCCGCGCGAAGTCGTAATAAAATCCGTTCTCGATCGTCGGCCCGATCGTCACCTGCGTGCCGGGGAACAATCCCTGCACCGCTTCGGCCAGCACGTGCGCCGCATCATGACGAATCATTTCCAGCGCCGCGTCATCCTGGCGGCGGATAATGGCCACTTTTGCATCTTTGCATATGGGGAGCGACAAATCGCATAACTGGCCATCGACGGACACACCCACAGCCGCCTTGGCCAGCGATTTTGCAATGGAATCGGCTATTTCCAGCCCCGTAACCCCGGCTCTATAGCTGCGCACCGACCCGTCCGGAAGCGTAATATTGACGTTTTTATCACCCATCGGGGCTGCTTTCCTGTGTAAATCTTGCATTTTGTTCCGTTATCATGCCATTTTTATAGCCCAGCTCAAGCAATACTCAATACAACAGGCCTGCAAAACACCGAAGTGTTTTTTGCGGCCCCCAATAGGAGATTCGGCCATGGGCCAGATGATTAAAAAGACCTGTTCGGACACCAATATCATTACCCTGCCCGAAAGCGACGACAGCACGCTGTGCGTCACGTACACGAACATCGTGGATGTCGAGGAATATGAAACCTGCGTTTGCGACCCCATCGCCGAAATGGTCGACAAGGGCCACAAATTCGGCATGCTGGTCAATTATGACGATGAATATAAAGGCTGGAGCAAGGAAGCCGCCGCCCGCAGCTTCCAGTTCATCATCGACCACGGAAAATATGCCCGCAAATTCGCCTATGTGAACCCACCCGAGGCGCGCATCTTCCAGGTCAAAATGACACGCAAGCTTTTCGGCGGTGAAATCCGCTTTTTCGAAGCCGGGAAACTGGACGAAGCTCTGCAGTGGATAAAGAACTAGCGCTCGTTCATCGCGTTATCGAGCGTCTTCACGAACGGCTTCAGTAAATACTGCATAACCGTTTTCTTGCCCGTCAGGATGTCGGCTGTCGCCACCATACCTGTGGTGATTTCTTTTCTTTCGCCGGCATGCATCAGGTGATTTTTATCCGTCTCGACCCGAACATTGTAATAGGTATTGCCCTTCTGGTCTTCGAACGTATCCTGCGAAATATAAACCAGTTTGCCGTCCAGCCCGCCGTAAATCGAAAAATCATATGACGACAATTTGACCACGGCTCTCTGGCCGACATGAATAAAGGCGCGGTCGGCAGGGCGCACCCGCGCCTCGACAACCAGCTGGTCATTCTTGGGAACGACCTTGATGATGTCTTCTCCGGGCTTGACCACGCCACCAATCGTATTGACCGTGATTTCCTGGATAATCCCGTCAACCGGCGCCCTGATCTCTTTACGCGTCTTGCGCTCGGTCAATCCTGAAACGCGTTCCTTGGCCTCGTTCATCTCGATCAGCTTGGCCGATAGCTCCGTCTGCGCCTGCGCCTTGGCCGACGATTTCAAATCTTCAATCCGCGCCCTTGCTTCGTTCACCGCTGATTGCGCGCGCGGCAAGTTCGATTGCACGCTGTTCAGCTCCGTCTGCTTTTCCTTGATCGTACGCTCGAGCTGCAGCAATTCCATCTTCGGCGCCGAGCCCTTCGCCACCAGCGGCTCTACCATGGCTTTTTCCTCGCGCTGCAGGGCAATAACACCGCGTATGTCGCTGGCGCGCTGGCTAAGCTCGCGCACTTCCTGTTCACGCTGGCTCTGCTGCTGCATGAAAATATTGAGCTGCCCCTGCAATTGCGTCACGTTGGCGCGGAAGGAGTTCATTTCCTCAGTCACGCTGCTCGGCGCGTTCTTGACGATATCCTCGGGGAATTCAAAGCTCGTCTTGCCTTCAGCTTCCGCCTGCAGGCGCGTGATCGTCGCAAGCAGACCCAGGTAACGCGCCTGGTTGGCGCCAAGGTCCGACGACGCGGCGATATCCGACAGCCGCATCAGGATCTGGTCCTTGGTCACTTCATCGCCTTCACGCACCAGGATCTCTTCGATGATTCCGGATTCTTCTCGCTGAATGACCTGAACGTCGCCCGAGGGAATGATTTTTCCTTCACCGCGTGCCACTTCGTCCAGCGGCGCCAGATTCGCCCAGATGAAAAACAAAATGAAAAACGCGGCAATCGACAGCAGTAATAAATGACGCGACAGGGGCATCTCTTCATCCGTGTCAAATTTCGCCAGCAGATGCGCGTGCGCCCTGCTGACTTGTCCGGCAGCCCAGCCCTCGCGCAACGCTTTCCATTCTTCGTTGCCGTCAACCGGGGGCTTCTGCGATTTTTTCTTCTCGGCGGCCATCATCAACCTTCCGTATTCTCGGCAGCGGTGCCGTACTGGCGCGCCTGCAATTTGCGGATCACTTCATCCTTCGGCCCGTACGCCACCATGCGGCCACGGTCGATCAAAATCAGTTTATCGACCAGCGCCAGCATCGAGCCCTTGTGCGTGATCAAAATCGTCGTCTTGCCCTCGCACAAAACGCTGAGGCGTTTTAACAAACGATTTTCAGAAGCCGGATCCATTGACGCCGTCGGCTCGTCCAGAACCAAAATCGGCGGATCGTAAAGCAGCGCGCGCGCAATCGCGACCGCCTGCCTCTGCCCGCCTGAAAGCGCATCGCCGCGCTCTCCGACCTGCGTATCCAACCCCGCCGAAGAATCTTTCAGGAATTCGAGAACGCCAGACATCTCCGCCGCGCGTAAGACGGAACGATCTGGCGCCGTCTCATGGCCCATCGTGATGTTATGCCGCACCGAGCCGTAGAAAAGCTGCGGGCTTTGCTGCACGGCGCCGACATTGCGGCGCAAATCGCCTGGGTCGATCTGGCGGACGTCGCTGCCATCGATCTGCACCGAACCGCTCGTCGGCTCGTATAAATTCAAAAGCAATCTTTCCAGCGTCGTCTTGCCCGATCCAACCGCGCCGATAATGCCGACTCGCTCGCCCGGCTCGATCGTGAAACTCAGGTGATTGACGGCAGGCGTCGATTGTCCCGGGTAATTGAAAACCACGTCGCGGAATTCGACCTTGCCCTGCACATGCTGCAGCGTGATGAAGTGTTTTCCCGCCGGGCGCTCGACCGGGCGCTTCATCAGTTCATCAAGATGCTTGAGCGACTCGCGGCTCTGGTTGAGACGCGTGAGCAATCCCGCCACCTGCGACAGTGGCGCCATCGCACGGCCTGACAACAAAACACAGGCAATCAAGCCGCCCATCGTCAACAGGCCGGCATCGATCAGGTAAACACCGACAACGACAATGAACACGCTCACCATCTGCTGGATGAACATCGCCCAGTTGACCGATAGCGCCGAAATCGCACGCATCTTCACTGATGTACGCGACGCCTTGTCATTCAGCTCTTCCCAGCTGCGCTGCGTATGGCCTTCGGCGGCCTGCACCTTGATCGTCTCGAGGCCGGTGAATGTCTCGAACAAAAGCGCATTCTTGAGCGCGCTTTCATTCAGCGATTCCTTGACCACTTTGTTAAGCGGCTTTTGCAGGATCAGTCCCATGCCGATCACGAACGGAATCGCCGCGAGGGGAACAAACGCAATCGGCCCGCCGATGATGGCGATAAATCCAATGAACAAAAATACGAACGGCAGATCGATCAGCGCCGTCATGGTCGCCGAGGTGAAGAAATCGCGGATGCTTTCAAACTCGCGCATCTTGCTGGCCAGCACTCCGGCGCTCGATGGCCGCGCCGCCATGGTCATGCCCATGATCTGCTGAAACAGCTCGGCGGAAATTTTGACGTCGGCCTTACTACCCGCGTAATCCAGGAACTGCGCCCTGAGATTTTTGAGCATGAAATCGAAGATGTAGACGATCAGGATCCCAATCGCGAGCGCCCAGAGCGTTTCAAACGCCTTGTTCGGCACCACCCGGTCGTAAACATTCATGACGTACAGCGAGCTGGCGATGCTGAACAAATTAATCATCACCGCCGCGATCATCACCTCGCTGTAAAGCGTCTTGTTCTTCCAGAAGGCCGACCAGAACCAGTCACGTGCGGTCTCGATCTTGGCAGGCCCGGCCCGCTCGTCCGTACGCGCGACGGGGCGTACAAAGAACGCATAACCTATATACAGGCGCTTTAAAGCCTCAAGCGTCAGGGATTGCCGCTCCTGCGGGGTTTCCGGGAACTGGACGACAAAGCGCGTCTCGGGGTGTATCTGTACGTCCTTGCCTTCCTCCTTTTTAGGGGCGTGTTTCGGGGGGTATTGGATATCCCAGAGGATACAGGCCTGTTCATGCTCAAGCGTCAGGATACAGGGCAGGTTGGGAGCTATGGCCAGCGATTCGAGGCTCCGGTCGGCCAGGACAGCCTGTAAATCGGCCCTTTCGGCAGCCCTGATAAACAGGGCCGGGGGAAACCCCCCTTCCTTGGGGATGGGCAGGCCTGCGGTCAGGGAGGCCGGAGAGGTCCGGCGGCCGTAATGACCCGCCAGCAGCTGCAGGGCGTCGATTAAAGGGGTATGGATCGCAAGCCTGTCGGCCTGTAAAGGCCACCCGCCCGGCGGCTGGGCCGGGCCTGATGGGGCATCCGGTTGATCTGTGGAATCGGCAGCGCTGTCAGCTTGTTCTTTGTTCAATGGAAGACCTGAAAAGAATGAAACGCTTTTTAACTCATAATTCTGCAATTAAAGGATTTTGAGACGAAAATTGCGGATTCCGAGAACCGGCGCGCAGCGTACATTTTAGTACGTGAGCACCGGAAGCGCAGAAATTCGCAATTTGCAGACCAAAATCCGAAAATTGCCTAGCGCGCCTTCAGTCTTTCATCATTTGACCATGTCTCGCCGGAAGCGATGGCGCTCTCTCTAGGATACTCGACACCCAACGTCGGGAGCAAGGCGCCTTTCAGAGCGAGCAGGCGGTACACAGCAAACATCTCGAGGAATTCCGAGTTGATCGTGTTGGTGCGTGAAACGAACAATTCGTTCTGCGCATCAAGAACATCAAGCAGCGTACGGCGGTCCAGGTTGAACTGGTCCTGGTATGCCTTCACGACTTCGGTGTTGGCGGCAGCTTGCGTTGCGAATTCGCGTGCGCGCTCGCCCGCTGAAACCATGCTTGCCCATGTCGAGCGCACGTCGTTTTCAACAGCGCGTCCGGCGCGGGCGCGTGCTTCTTTGGATTGCTGGTGGCGGTGGATGAACTCACGCGCGCGCGCAGAGTCTGCGCCGCCGCGGTAGAGGTTCCAGTTCATGACCAGAAGAGCCGAGGCGCCGCGATTGGTGCCTTCGATACCTTCGATGTCATGACCTTGGTTTGCATTCAGTTCTAAATCCAGTTGCGGATAGAAGGTCGATTTCGTGCCTTGCGCTTCAGCGTAAGCCACTTCGATGTCGGATGCGAAAATGTCGAGCGTCGGGCTGTGCGCCAGAGTCTTTTCGACTTCGGTGTCTACATCCTGGCTGAGCGTGCCGAACGGAATTTCCGGCAGTTGCAGCTGGCCTGCATCATCGCCGGTCTCGGCGCGGTACTGCGCTTCTGCCGTGCGAAGCGATTGGCGGATGCTGCTTTCCGTCGCACGTGCGGCGGCAAGACGTGCATTCGCTTGTTCATTGTCTGCTTCCGTCGAACGGCCTGCGTTCACGCCTTGCTTGATCTGGTCAAGGATACTGAGGTGCGCGTCGACGTTCTGGCGCGCAATCACGAGGATCTGACGCTGGCGTAAAACTTCAAGATAGGATTCAACGATCGAGAGACCGACGAGTTCAGCCGTTTCACGAACGCGGTTCGCGGAAGAATTCACGCGGCCTTTCTGGCGCGCAACTTCATATTTCGTTTCGAAACCGTCGAACAGCATTTGCGTCAGTGTCAGAGACACGAGGTAACGCCACATCGTTTCTGTTTCATCGGCGACTTCGCTGTCTGTGTATTCAGGACCTGTGTCGGCGCGCATATCGATCGAGGGCAGGTATCCAGCGCGGCCTTGTCTCAGTTCTTCATCGGTGGCGCGGCGCGATGCGGCGACTTCACCGTATTCCGGGTTGGTGCTCACGCCCGTGGCGACTGCGTCACGGAGCGAGATGCTCAAGGATGGGTGGAGCGGCTTGTCCTGCTGCGCGAGGGCAACGCCTGCGATGCCGGACATGAGCGCGACAGCCGAAGCTGTCAGACAAAATCTGCGAATGGAATTTCTGGAAAGCACGTTCTGCATCCTCTCGATGAATCTAGTTTACTTTTTTGATATCTTTCAGCCGGAAGTTATCCACAACTTCAACGACTTCCCTTTTATAAGAACTTTTATAGGTCTTGGCAAGCCCGTTCCCATAATTTTTTCTTATTTTTTAGAGGATTAGCCCTCTATTTAAAGAGAAAAACCCGGGGCTTTGGCAAGCCCCGGGTCGGAGAGATTGACCGGCCGCGTTAACGAACCGGACTTTCTGTTAAGAAACCTTAATTAAACGGCGTTTCCGTCGTTCGTGATCTGGGCAATGTTCAGACCAACAATCCCTTCAAGGGTCGCGATAGCCGTCGCACCCGCCAGGCCACCAACGCCGTCGGCATTGATATGGATGGTGGTGTTGCCGCCGCTTTCCGTTTTGAAGACGAAATCGTCAATGCTGTCCTGGACCGAGTTGTAGCCGACCAGCAGGCCCGAAACGTCGAGAACATCGCCGATTTCGAAGTCCTTGACCGCGTCTACGCCTTCGCCGCCGAGATTGACGAACTTGAAGACATCATCGCCCGAACCGCCATACAGCGTGTCGTTGCCTGCGCCGCCCGTGATCACGTCATCGCCTTCTTGACCGAAGATGATGTCGCTACCGCCGCCGCCGCTCAGCGTGTCGTTACCGCCCTGGCGGCCCTGACCGTTGCTGACAGACTCATCAGACATCGCAACCGCGTTCGCCTTGATATAGGCGATCGTGTCTGCGCGATCCCATGAAGTATCGTTACCGGCACCTGCCTCGAGCTGTTCGATAACTGTCCAGCCTGCGCCGGGAGCCGTCGAAAGACCCTGCGCCGTGGCGAGAGCGTCCGTATAGAGTGTATCGCCGAAGAGCAGATCGTTGCCGTCGCCGCCGTTCAGGACGTCATCGCCCGTCTCGGTCAGCTGGTTCAGCGGGTTGAGGTTCTGGAACGCCGCATCAAGATCATTTGCAGTCTTGACGTCCAGCGCATCGCCGTTCTCGTCAATCGTGTCGAGACGTGCCAGCGTCGTGGAGTTGACGCCAATACCGATACCGATGAGCTGGCTCAGTGCCTTCAGCTGGGCAACTTCGTTGCTGCCGTCCGAAATGCCATGGATCTCATTCATGACTGTCTGCGCGTTGTTGTTCGCGTTGACGGTCTGACCGCTGGTGCCGACATAGTGGTTCGGCTCGCCATCCGAGACGAAGTACGTAAACGTGCTTGCGCCGGGGATCGGATCATTCGTCAGCCCACCGTTCAACCAGTTCAGGGCGCTGATCATCGGCGCTTCATAGTTGGTGAACTCCTGGCCGTTATTGTCCATCGCCTGTACGAACGTTACAGCGCTGTTGAAAGCTGCATCATTCGTGACTTCGAACGTGCCCGACGCAAAAGCCGTCGTGCCGAACGGAACGACATGAACTTTGATCGTGCCCGTGTCGTAATCGTTGAAGTCCTGCAGCAGGTGCGTAACCGCATCCTTCAGCAGTTGCAGTTTCGAGCCGGGGCCTTCGCCCATCGAACCCGAGATGTCCAGCACGAGGACGATATTGAAGTCCTTGTTCTGTGCGATCTGTTTCGAGCCGCCGACATCGCCGATGAGGATATCAGCTGCGCGCTTGCCAACGATTTCGCCGTGGTCGCAACCAATGCGGTGTTCGGTTTTGGAGCCCGATTTGTCGTCAACGTTTTCGCCGACAACGAGGATCGGTTGATTGCCTTCGACCGTCAGCGTTGCTGTGTCGGAGTCACCGTCGCGGTCCGTCAGCGTATAGACGAACTGGTCAGGACCCTGGTCGGGCGGGCAGTCATGCGAGGAAACGGTCACGTTCTGAACCGTGAACGAAGCCTGCGGCAGAGCCGAGTTGGCAATCGTGGTTACATCGACACCAACGATCTGAACACCGCCGAAGCTCGACGAGTTCAGCGTGAACGACGCAACGCCGTCAGCATGCGGAACCGGACCGATATTGAATTCGCCTGTTACGGTCGTGCCGTTCGCCAGGTGAACGATATAGTCGATACCGCCTTGCTTGTTGTTGTCGCCGAGGTCCGCGAAAGTGAGCGTCACTTTATCGGAAGCCGCGAAGTCAATTTCCAGTTTTTCTGGGCCGAAGATGTTTTGCGGCTCGATACCGATACCGCCGCCATCGCCCACATCGTACCAGCTCAGGTCGGCCCCGCTGGTCGATTTGACCGAGATGCCGTTTTTGCTGAACGTGTTCTGGAAGCCGTTGAAGTTTGCAGCCGCCGGGTCCAGCGAAAGCGTCGTGTTGACGCCGCCCTGGTAAGGCTGTGCAAACGGTGTGTAGGTGTAAGAACCGTCAGCCGAAATTTTCAGCTGGCCGAACTGGCCGTTGATCGTCGCCTGGCCGGCAGTCGGAACATTGACCGATGTGCCGCCGAAAGCGATTTTCGTTACGAGGTTCGGTGTGTCGTTACTGAGGTCGTCAGCAGCGCCTGCGCCGCCGTTCACGCCGGTAACAACATTACCTGTGCGTACGCCTTCGCCGGTGTTGACGTCGTTTTTCGCGTCCGGTGCATCGTCAACAACGTTGACAGTGATGCTGGTCGAAGCGGTGTCGCCGTCCGAGTCCGTGCCGACGACGCCGAAATTCAGCGTAATGACATCGTTCGGGTCGCCGGGGTTGTTATGGTCGAGAACGCGGTTCAGCGTGAAGGTGTAATCGCCGTTCGCCGGGTTGATCGTCAGCGTGAAGACATTCGTCGCGCCGCCATTGACCGTACCGACATAGCCGGTCGCCGTCTGCGTGATCGTAACCGTCTCGCCGAGCGAGGTCAGGTTCCCGTTCAGTTTCGAACCGGTCGAGCTGGTGATGCCGTCCGACTTGATCGTGCCGGGCGTGTCGCCGAAGAAGTCAGCGTCGACATTGCCTGTCTCGACGATCGGGCCGAGGAAGGTTTCATCGACAACTTCTGTTGCCGGCTTGATGATGATCGGCTTGTCGTCGGTGTCGACACGGATCGTCAGTTTCGCCGTATCGGTATCATTGTCGTAGTCGTCCATCGTATACGTGAAGACATCGCTGCCATCTTTGTTGTCGTTGGGCGTATAGGTGTACTGGCCGTTCGCCGCAATCGTCAGCACGCCGTTCGTGCCGTTGATGTTGACGGTGCCGACCGTCGGAACCGGGGTCGTCGTACCGTTGAACGTAACCGAGATAACTGCGCCCGGGCCGTCTTCGCCGAACTCGTCATTGTCGAGAACGTTGCCGTTGATGACAGTGCCGTTCGTGAAGTGACCGTCATCCTGAGCTGTCGGTGCATCGTCTACAACATTGACCGTAACGAAACCGTCATCGGTGTCGCCGTCATTGTCCGTGATCTTCACACCGAACTTCAGCGTGATGACGTCATTGTCGTCCGTGCCGTCGGCATGGTCGAGCTGCTGCAGCTGCGTATAGCTGTAGGCGCCGTTCTGGTTGATCGTGAAGGTGAAAACAGGAACGCCGCCCGTTGTCGTACCCGTGTAACCGGTAGCTGTCTGGGCGATGATCACTGTGTCGCCGTTCGACGTCAGGTTCGGACCCGTGAAGGAACCGCTCAGCTGCGTGGTGCCGTTAACCGTGATAACCGAAGGCGTGTCGGAGCCGTCATCATGCGGCAGGTTGCCGTTCTTCGTGATGGACGCGCCGTTCATGTCGGTTTCATCGATCACTTCAAGGCCGTTACCTACCGTCGGGTTGCCGTCTTTAATTTCAGGAACGTCATCGACGATGTCGATAACGATGTTTGCCGGATCTTTATCGCCGTCAAAGTCGACGATGTTCGCGCCGAAGGTCAGCGTGATTTTGTCGCCCCCCACAGAGTGGTCGAGAGGCTTCAGCAGTGTGAATGTGTATTCGCCTGTGCTCGGGTCGATAGCCAGCGTAAAGACCGTCTGGCCGTTCGCCGTACCCGTATAGCCGTTAAGGCCAGGCGTGATCGTTACGTTGTGACCGCCGGAAGAAAGCGTGCCGTTGGCGAGATCGCCGGTCGCAGCCGACGTACCGTTCGGCTCGATAAAGCCGGTGCCGTCGCTGCCGTAATCATCAACGAGGTTGCCGGTGGCAATCGCCGCGCCGGGCAGGTCGTCTTCATCAACCGTTTTCGTGCCATCGCCTTCAAGCGACGGAACGTCATCCGCAACATGGACAACAATCTGTGTAACCGCTGTGTCGCCGTCGGCATCCGTCAGGAGGACATCGAAGTTGAGGTCAATGACATCGTTCGGATCTGTCGGGTCGTCATGATCTAACGGGCGCAGCAGCGTGAATGTGTATTCGCCGGTCGTCTGGTCGATCACAAGCGTGAAAACTTTCTGGCCGTTCGCAATACCGTCATAACCATCTTGAGCGGCATTGACCACGACATCAACGGGGTCGCCGTTCGAGGTCAGGTTGCCGTTCTGTTTGGAACCGGTCGAGGTGAAACCGCCAAGTGTCTGCGGCGTAATCGTGCCGGGACCATCGTTACCGAAGCTGAACGTAATGAAGCCGGTCTCGACGATCGGGCCGAGGAATGTTTCATCGACGAATTCTTCCGCCGGGCCTTCAGCCGTCGGAACATCATCCGGAGTTTCTTCTTCGCCTTCCAGCGGGTTCGGCTGTCTGAAGTTCGCGGAATATTGCAGCGCGGTCGGGTCAAGAGGACCGACAGCGTTCAGCGGACCAACGGAAGCAGCACTATAAGGAGTGTTGAAACCATAACCGCTGTTGCCACCCGCGCCGCCGGCATCACCAGCTGCTGGTTCGATCTGTGCAAGCATTGCGGCTTCATCGCCGGCTGCGGGTTCGATATTCGCAACTTGCTCGGCGCGAACGGTTTTTTCGTTCTTCGCAGTGTCCTCAGGTTGGACTTCTTCTTCAGCAGGCGTCGTGTCGACGACTTTAATCATGCTGGAAAGTTCACCCTGGGGAATGATGTCGCTGAAAGCAAATGTCGAGGCTTCATCGCCCGATGTGACAGCGGAATAGTTTTTCAGGATGAGGCTGCCGCCGCATTCAAATGTAACTGTGAGGGTGCCGTCCTGGTCCACGATAAAGGTGTCGGCATCGGCTTTCGCAAAACCGAAAATGTAATTCTGACCTTCCTGGAGGTCTACTTCGCGCGTTTCACCAAGCGGCGGGCGCTCGATCATCGTTGTCGATTCGACCTTCTGGCCTTCGATCTCGCAGACATCTTCAAGGATGTTCTGTGCCGGGGGTGCGGACTCGGTGCCTTGAAGTGCGGGCTGTGCCGAAGGGGTTGCGGGTTGCGCGTTTTCGTTTGCCATTGACTCTCTCCTGAGTAAAAAAAATAAGGCCTCGTGGGGCCGTAAAAACTTAACAGTTTCTTAACAGATGTTCTTCAAGTTTTAAGGGAAACTTAACAATCTGTCAACAATTATGTTAAAGGATCGTTAAGGTATATGTTCCTATACGTCTAAATCCTTGATTCCATTTGTATTTTACATAATTAAACATGACAGATTATATATGGACCTTATAGTCCCCGCCCCGCCAAAAACAAAGGGTTTTCCATGATTGGGCTGGGTGATTCCTTAATAGTGCCGCCCTGTTAACCTCTCATTTCTGCGGATTCGGCCCCGGACATTATTCCCGATGCTTTCCCGGATGACATATATATGAGAAAGCTCCTAGTTCCCTTTCCCGGCCCGGTCTGCTCAAAAAAACTTTTTAGGCCTTTCCCGAAAAATTGAAAAAAAGGGCGAATCGTCACGAATCGATTCGCCCGGGTAATTCTCTTTCCCGGACCCCGCAGGAATCCGCCATTTTTTATTTTCGAATCGATTCTCTTTTCTCACTTCGATTCGCATTTTCGAATCCGATTCTTGCAAAAATTTTTCCCGCTGCTCTGATTCCGGAAAATTTTTGACGATTTTTTCTACGTCCTGAAAAAAATTTTTTGCCTGTGAGGAAGCTGTGAATAACTTTGTGCGCGAAAGTTTTTCACCGCTGAATCTCAAGCAACGCATGAGGGTTCGAAAATTTCCACATGCGACTCGTTTTTGAACGGAAATTTCAAAACCTCGAAAAAATGACTCGACTCGAGCGCGACGGTTTTGCAATCTGAGAATGTCTTCGGGACACAGATTGTTGGGCACAGCGATAAATGATCTCGAAGTTCGGACCGCCTTGGTCGGCGGCCGGGTAGATGGGAATAAGACTTCGGTCCCCGTTTGCTCATAGGGGCTTAAGAGCTTCTGGATACAACGTTCTGCAACTGACCCGTGGTCGCGCACGCTAAAACGTTTGCAAGCAGAAACGTGACAGGTCTAGGGCGTTATTATTCGGCTCCGAAAAAGTTGATGGTCTATGCAGGACTGTTAACGGAGTGGTTTTGATAGCCACGATAAATAATTGCGGATGGGGGTTCATCCGCGGATTGACGGGACGACAAGTTGGGTAAGCTGCCCATGTGTCCATGGCAATCGGTTCGAAAAGAGCCTGCAGGTGACTTACGCTTCGGCGTAAACACCTCAGGACCTTCCCAAAAGGATCCCGGCGTCTGGCTTTATGGCTTCGCTATAAAGATGGGCGCCGGGATTTTTTGTTTTTAAAACATCCAAAAAAATTATCCCGGCTCGCGCGTAAGTCTTGAAATCTGTTTTTTCAGATTGTCGCAATGCATCTTGAACAAGGCTCTTTCACCTCCGTAGAGATTTTGAACTTCCGTAATATCTTTACATTCGAGGTTTTCGTACACCGCGCGACGCATGACAGAATGAAACTCCTCTGACATAGGCTCCATTTCTCCTGTCCTCTTGTTCAGCGTTTCATGCACATTGAAAAACTGCGTCAACGCCTGCTCGGTCGGCGGCCTGGCTTGCTCGCGCAGCAGCTCGGCTTTTTTATTGTCGCTTGCCACGTAAAATGCGCTGCTTACAACGAACACAACAGTCGAGGCCACAACCTGCGCTGTTTTAACCCGGCTGTTCAGCACATCATTCCATGTGCGGACGGTCTTGTTTTTCGCGTCGGTAAAAATATCTTTCATGATTTAATTCTAGCGTTCGAGCCTTGAGTGATAAAAATCTTTGACCCGCTGGCACGTCCTGGAATCCAGAAGTTGCGAACAGGGAGTATCATGACGGATAGATTGATATATTTTTTTCTTTTCATCCTCGTCTATGACACCCGCAACGATAAAAGCATCATGAAGAGCGGAACGTTCATTTTCAGCATCGTGCCTGTCGCATCCCGTTGTTGCGCCAAATAACGCAGCGGCAAAAACCGCAGCAATTCCAAATTTTTCCTGTTTCGTCAGCACTGCCATGAACTCCCTGAACACTTCTCCAGAATTACTTCGGCCCGCTCGCCACCACCGGCTGGCTTTCCAGAGCAACAATTCTCTCTTTCATGACGTGGCATTCATTAATAAGTGGATCAACATCCACATCCAGTTTTTTCAGAACCAGTTGTTCTCCCAGCGCGTCCTCGCAGCCGACATCTTCATCAAGTATCGCGCGCCGAATAAAAGGCTGGAATGTTTTTGGCGTCTTCCAGCCTTCAAAAAGTTTCGTCAGTATAATGCTGCGACGTTCGTCCGTCTCCAGCGCGATGCGCTGCCTGTCAATTTCAACTCTGTCTTCTGGTGGAAGATCGAGATATATTCTTTCTGCTTCACTTATCACAGAATCCGCATCTTGCGGCTGGTCGTTTCCGGCGATTGCCGAAACTTCATTCTGATTATCGGTTTCGTTGCTTGAGAGCATGTAACTGCCCGCTGCCAACAACCCTGCAAGTGTCACCGGTACCGTGATCCTGAACCAGTTCCGTGCCAAAGCGCCTTTACCAATCATAATTGCCTCCCATTTTTTTATGGGGCAATTATTACAACGCTGATTAGGTTATGTCAATTAAAAGCGCAGGCGCTTCACGTTCTGGATTTGCGGCAATTTCGAGATTTTCGCGAGCAAATCATCCGAAACCGGCGCATCCAGTGAAATAAGACAGACCGCCTCTTTCGTATCCTCTTTGCGTCCCAAACGGAAATCCGCGATGTTCTGTTTCGCATCGCCCAGGATCGTGCCGACGCCGCCGATCAAGCCCGGCTGGTCGTTGTTGCGGATAAACAGCATATGCTCCGACAGCGCCGCCTCGACCGGCACACCCTCGATATTGACGATGCGCGGCTCGCGTCCCGTGAACAGCGTGCCCGACACCGAGCGGTTGCGCACTTCCGTTTGCACCGTGACGGTGATCTTGGTGCGCTGGTCGCTCGGCTCTTCGATGCGGCTCTCCGAAATCTGGATGCCGCGCGATTTCGCAACCGCCATGGCGTTCACCATATTCACCGTTTCCATCTGCGGCTTCAGGATATGCGCAACCAGCATCTGCGTCAGTGGCTTGACGTTCAGCTCCGTCACCGATCCTTCGAACTCGACATCGATTTTTTGAATCGCGTTCTCGGTAATCTGTCCGACGAAGCTGCCCATTTGCTCGGCGAGCTTCATGTAATATTTCAGGCGCGGCGCGTCCTCCGCCGAGATCGACGGCATGTTGAGCGCGTTCGTCACCGCGCCGCTCATCAAATAATCCGCCATCTGCTCGGCAACCTGCAGCGCGACATTCACCTGCGCCTCCGTCGTCGAAGCGCCCAGGTGCGGCGTGCAGATCACGCGCGGGTGGCCAAAGAAAATACTTTCCTTCGCTGGCTCGACTTCGAACACATCAAGCGCGGCTCCCGCCACTTTCCCGCTATCCAGCGCGTCTTTCAGGTCCTGCTCGACGATCAATCCGCCGCGCGCGCAGTTGATGATGCGCACGCCGTCTTTCATGGTCGCAATTGTGTTCTTGTTGATCATGTTCGCGGTCTTGTCGTTCTTCGGCACATGGACCGTGATGAAATCCGCGCGTTTGAATAAATCCTCAAGCTCGACTTTTTCAACACCAATCTCTACGGCGCGGTCATTCGTCAGGAATGGGTCGTACGCGATCACGTTCATTTTCAATCCCACGGCGCGGTCGGCAACAATCGACCCGATATTCCCGCAACCGATAACACCTAAAGTTTTCCCATACAGCTCAACGCCCATAAATCTTTTCTTTTCCCACTTGCCCGCATGCGTCGATTCATTCGCCTGCGGAATTTCCCGTGCTAAGGCAAACATCATCGCGATGGCATGCTCGGCCGTTGTAATGGAATTTCCGAACGGCGTGTTCATGACGACGATACCCGCCGCCGTCGCTTTCGGAATGTCGACATTGTCGACGCCTATGCCTGCGCGGCCCACGACCTTTAAATTTTTCCCGGCTTCGATGATTTCCGGCGTGACCTTGGTTTCGGAACGAACGGCCAGGCCGTCATAATTCGCAATGATAGCTTTCAGCTCATCGGCCTTGATGCCCGATTTAAAATCGACATCGCATCCTTTTTTCCTGAAGATTTCTACGGCGAGGGGATCCAGCGCGTCGCTGATCAATACTTTGGGGGCCTTAACGGCAACAGTCTTAGACATTTTTCACCATGATTTTGTCTTGTTCATGAAAACAGGCCTCCTTGATACCAAGAAGACCCGTTTCCATACAAGTAAAATCTGGAAAGTTAATTACTTCATTTCCTCAGCGCGCTTTTTATCGCCTTCTTTTTTGCCGAAAGCATAGGCGCCCTGGTATCTTTCCTTCTCGGCATCGCTCCAGTTCGGATCGATTTTCATGCCTTGGTTTTGCTGGCCGTGATTTTGGCCGTCTTGTTCAATACCCATTAATGATCTCCTTTTCGTTACATCATAACGAACGGATAGGGGCTTCTAAGGTTCCTGAAAAATTAGGCCGCTTTTTTAGCGCGCTGGGCCTTGGCCGACTCGTAAGCCCATTCAACCCAGGGCAGCATGGCGCGGATATCATCCGCCTCAACCGTCGAGCCGCACCAGATGCGAAGACCAGCCGGCGCATCGCGGTAGGAACCGGCATCATATGCAGCTTTTTCGCCTTCCAGCGCCTTGGTGACATCTTTCACAAACGCCTGCTGCGATTCTTCATCCAGCGCCGTAAACCACGGCTCGTTGAATTTCATGCACACGCTCGTGCGCGAACGTGTCTTTGCATCTTTCGCGAGGAAATCGACAAACGCCGATTTCTCAATCCATTGATTCACAACATTGGAATTTTCTTCGCAGCGTTTCATCGTCGCGCTCAAGCCACCGATGCTCTGCACCCATTTGAGGGAATCCAGAACATCCGCCACCGCCAGCATCGACGGCGTGTTGATCGTCTCGCCCGTGAAGATGCCATCATTCAGCTTGCCTTTTTTCAGCATGCGGAAAGTTTTCGGCATCGGCCATGGCGGCGTGTAGCTCTCTAAACGCTGCACCGCGCGCGGTGACAACACGATCATGCCGTGCGCGGCCTCGCCGCCCAGCACCTTCTGCCACGACCATGTCGTGACATCCAATTTCTTCCACGGCATGTCATAGGCGAACACCGCGCTCGTCGCGTCGCAGATGGTCAAGCCCTCACGGTCGTCAGCAATCCAGTCCCCGTCCGGCACGCGCACGCCCGATGTCGTACCGTTCCATGCGAAAACGATATCCGCGTTCTTGCGGGCCTTCGACAGATCCGGCAGCTCGCCGAATTTCGCGTCATAGGCAATCGCGTCCTTGATCTTGAGTTCCTTCGTGACATCCACCAGCCAGTCGCGGCTGAACGATTCCCACGCGAACACATCGACCGGCTTCGGCCCCAGCAGCGACCACAGCGCCATCTCGACCGCGCCCGTATCCGACGCCGCGACGATACCTATCTTGTAATCCGCCGGGATGCCCAGGATCGCCCTGTGCGTCTCGATCACGTCTTTAAGCTGTGTTTTGGAAATTCCCGCCCTGTGCGAACGCCCCAGGCATGCCCGCTCGATCGCCTCGATGTTCCATCCCGGGCGCTTGGCGCACGGACCCGACGAAAAACAGGGGTTTTTAGGGGTTTTTGCAGGCTTTTCCATGGGTTTTTCCGATATATCAAAAAATTTGTAAGCACTAGCGATAGGCAATTCCTGCGAAACTGTCTAGAGTATTTTCAATTAAAACCCTGCCAGGACGCTGGCACAGCGCCGGAAAATCATGAGTGTAATCGTCACCCTCGTCAGCTCCAGTCCCGATAAACCTGTCGCCGAACGTCACATCGGGGAAGTCTCCCATATCCTCGACCATCACAATATCCAGTTCACCTGCGCGCCGGTCTGGCTGGCGCCCGGCAAGGCTGTCGACCTCGGCGTCTCGGACGCACCCCATGGCGCGACCATGACGCATATCACGGATTTCCTTGGTAAAACCGGGATCGACGTCTTCGTCACCGATCCCGACCGCCGCCGCAAAAAACTCCTTCTCGCCGATATGGACAGCACCATCGTCGACGCCGAGACGCTGGACGAGCTCGCCGATTACGCCGGGCTCAAGGAAAAAATCGGCGCAATCACCGCGCTCGCCATGGAAGGCAAACTGGATTTCAACGGCGCGCTCAGAGAAAGAGTAGGCCTGCTCAAAGATTTAAACATAGAAGCCATGCAGAAAACGCTGGAGCGGATGAAACTGAATCCCGGCGCGATGTCTCTCATAAAGACCATGAAAAAGGGCGGGGCGAAATGCGTGCTGGTGTCCGGCGGCTTCACCTTCTTCACCGGCGCCATCGCCAAACAGGTCGGCTTCGACACCCATCACGGCAACACGCTCGAAATTCACAACGATAAACTGACCGGCAAGGTCATCGAGCCCATCCTCGACAAATTCGCCAAAGCCGATTACCTGCGCACCTATGTCCGCGACATGAAAATCAAACCCGAAGACGTCATGGCCATCGGCGACGGCGCCAACGACATCCCGATGTTAAAGGCCGCCGGGCTCGGCATCGGCTACAAACCGAAAGACGCGGTGAAAAAGGAAATCGACAACCTGATCATTCATGGCGACCTCACGGCCGCTCTCTATGCACAGGGCTACACGACAATTCTCTAAAGCCACGCATCCCGTAAACATTGCCCGGACACTAAACTCTTAGCCATTCACCCACAAACTGGCACCCCATCCCCTTTTATTGTATTATGTAAATAATACTTGAATTGTTATAATCGCTAATTAATTCATTAATAGTTAGAAGCTACAATGAGGGGGTGAATAAGGTTATAATATTGAATAAACGGCGCGTATCTCTCCCGAAAAAATCATAACGAAGACACAAAAATGACTAATCACCAGTGGCAATACACGGTTACGAACGGCGAACTCGAAGACCTGTTCATCAAATACTGCACCGACCATACGATGCTGGCGCGTCAGGGTCGCTATTCGCCCATCACGGGCCGCGACAAGGAAGTCGACGAAACCGTTCTCATTCTTCTCCAGCGCGGCCGTAAGAACGTCGTGCTTCTCGCGCCTGCCGGCGTTGGTAAAACCGCGATGGTCATCGCCCTCGCCCAGAAAGTTGCCTCGAACGAAGTTCCAGATTACTTACGCGATTGCCGCGTTCTCGAAGTCGACCTTGCGCGTATGGCCGCCGGTACATCAGGCCCCGCCGAATTCCAGGAACGCTTCATCCCGCTTTGCAAAGGCGTGGCCGAGCGCTATCACGATCCCGCTAATCCGCGCATGATCCTGTTCCTCGACGAAATTCACCAGATAATGCCGACCTGTAAAGGGTCTTCCTACGCCGGCCTCTCCGATGTCATGAAGCCCTACCTCACGGCAGGTGACTTGATGGTGATCGGCGCGACGACACTCGACGAATTCCGCTTGCACGTCGCGCTCGACCCCGCGCTCGACCGCCGCTTCCAGAAAGTTTTCCTCAACGTGCCGAGCACGATCGAGACTTACAATATTCTCAAATCGCTCCGCCCGGGTTTCCAGGAACACCACGGCGTAACAATTCCGAACGTTCTTCTCATGCTGATCGTCCAGTTGACCGACGAACACATGCGCCGCCGTAACCAGCCCGATAAATCCATCATCACGATGGACTCCGCCATGGCCTATCACGTCAAGAAATTCGGCCTCAAAACCGAAGTCTCGCTTGAATCGGTCTATTACATGGTGGGACGCGAAACCGGCCTCAACAAGCAGGCGCTGCATGACGAGCACAAGCTCCAGCGCGTGATTAAAGAGGTCGCCGATATCGAAACAGACGCGATTGTTTACAGCGTCTAGCGCACGGCGCGGAAAACTTTAAATCCGTTTTTTTCAGTTATTTTTTCGTGCGACGCAAAAAGTGCGCCGAGTACGCTTTCATACGGCAATCCCGCATTCGCCACCATCCAGAGCTGCCCGCCCTGTCGCAAAGAACGCGAGGCCGTCTCGATGAATTGTTTCCCTATATCTGAATCTGTTTTCTTGCCTTCATGAAAGGGCGGGTTCATGACAATGAAGTCCAGATCTCTCACAGGTACGGCGCGCGCCAAATCTTCCCACGCATAATTCACTTTTGTTTTTATATCCTTCAGGTTTTCCCGGCACGCCTGCACCGCGCGGTGATCGGCATCGAAACAGTAGAAATTTCTGATCTCATATTTTTGCAGAACATGCCGCGATAAAAATCCGTACCCGCAGCCGAAATCCGCACCGTTGCCGCTTAAATCATCCGGCAGGCACGCCGCCAGGATTTCCGATCCCTTGTCGATTCTATCCCACGCGAATAATCCCGGCTGCGAAACAAATCCCGTCTCCGCCAGCCGTAGCGCACCTTTTTCCAGCGCCTCTTTCACCGCATCGTTTTCGCCGACCTTGACACCCCACGCCACGCGCGCATGGTTAGCTGCAAGCTCCTGCACATCCGCCACACCGAAATCTTTCAGTATCTTTTTCGCCCGCCGCCCGCCGGCATCATTCGCACCCGCAATCGCGATAACCCCGTTCTCTTTCAGCAGTTTTAAAACTCTCGCAACCTCGTAACGCGCTTCGTCCGCATTTTTCTGCAATAAAACAAAACCCTGTAAAAAATCACCCTCAACCGGTAATTCCGGCGTAGCGACAAGGCCTTTATCCGATAGCTCAGCCGCGAAAGGCTTGAAGTTTTGCTGCAAAACCATCCCGCGCGTGAGGCCCGCATGCCACCGCGCGCCAGCAAAAACGCCAGCGCCGAGCAATGGTTCAAAGGGAGTGAATAGCGTTTTTGTGACCGGGTCCATCGGTCACAAATTTAACCTAAGGTCTGTACTCATTTGAAGGATTTTGTGCCGAAAATAACGGTTTTCGAGAACCGTATCGCAGAATACTCCAAGTGTATTTGAGAAACGGAAGCGCAGAAAACCGTTGTTTGCAGGCCAAAAGACGATAAATGAGAACAGACCCTATCTGAAATCAAAAGAAATGACGACTTCCTGGTCGGCGACGATATTGCCGCCCGCAACCATGGCCGCCAGCGTCGTCTCGACGCCGCTCATGATCGCAATCGCCGTGAACGCGCCGCCATTGTCGCCGTCGGCGTTAATGCGCACATGCGTATCGCCGTTCAGCGCCTCGATCTGCACGAATTTCGACAGCATATCGAACAGCGGATCGTAACCCTCAAGAATCTCGCTGATATTCAGCACGTCATTACCGAGGCCCATTTCAAAACCATGGATCGTATCCACAATCCCGTCCATGAAATCATAAGCAATGATGTCATCGCCCCGGCCGCCGTAAATATCATCGCGTCCCTCGCCCACCACGAGAATGTCATCGCCGTCCTGGCCATAGAGCGTATCGTTACCCGCGCCGCCGACGAGAATATCATCGCCGTCTTCGCTGTTGCCTTCGGTAATCTCTTCGGAAATGTTGAAATCGAAGAACACGTCTTCATAATCTGCATCGCCCAGATTCGGCAAATCCTCAAATCCAATTCTCAGAACGTCGTTCTGCCCGATGCTGACGATACCCGAAACCATGTGATCGTCACCATCATGGTTGATGGCTGTCGAGCCGCCGCGCGTAACCGTGTGGTAATCCGGTGCGCTGAGAACGCGCTCGATAATGCCATCATCATAAACGACCTTCACCCGGCTGTTCGGATCATGAATTGTCGCCGCGCGCTCGCTGCCCAGCCCGTAATCATAAACGAAACGGACATTGCCTTCGCCTGTCAGATCCAGCAGGCCCGTATAATTATTGACGCGCTGGCCATCGGCTAAAATGAAGAACCCGATCTCTCCGCCGTCAGCACCGAGAGGCAGGTCAATTTCATGCGCAACGTTTAAACCGGCCGTCTTGGTGTTCGCCCACAAAATCGTGCCCATTTGAATCGTGCCGTCGCTGGCAATCGTATAAACACCCAGCGTATTGTTGTAACCGGCAAAACCCTCGCGGAACGTCAGCGTCGCCTTCGCGGCAAAATCAATGTTCAGGTTGCCATCCGCAACACCCAGCGCATTCGTGCCCGGCGGCACGAGATTGGCGATATTCACGCCTTCCATCAGGTGCGGGAAAATCACATCGTCTTCAAAATCCTTGTCGAGCACCACCGGCGCGGTCCAGTTGCCGCCGTAAAGAATGTCATTGCCATCGCCGCCCGAGATGTAATCGTCGCCGTCGCCGCCATTAACCGCATCGTTGTCCTGGTCACCATATAATTCATCATGGCCCGGGCCGCCGTCGATGCGGTCGTCGCCTTCCGCGCCGGAAACGAAATCATTACCCACATTCGCCCATAAAATATCGTTGCCCTGGTTGCCGAGCATCAGGAGATTGCCCGTCGTAATCTCCTCATCGGCCATCACGATAACGTCGCCGCCGCCGCTCGCGATGAAATTCTCGACCTCGTAAATCATCTGCTGGCGCATCGCGTTGGCAATGAATATTGCATCGCCGAAATTGGTCATCACCATCACGTCATCGCCGCCAAAGCCGTGATAGATGTCTCCGTTTATGTTTTTTTCTTCATCGATGTAGATGGATTCGCCGCTGTAAGGATTGACGAGCGTGATAGTGAGTTGGCCCAGATTTTCCTGGATCAAGAATAGATCGGTGCCATTCGTTCCATTAAAAGTCGCCATAAAAAAACCCCTGTTTTTTTGTTCTTCTTATTAGGGGGGCTGTTAAATGCCCCAAAACCACATAATTTTCTTGTATTAAGAATATTAAGCTATTTTGGTTAATTTTTTATGTAATTTAATAAAATTGTTTATTTCCAAATGGTTAAATTAAGATTCAGGAGCTTTTCCAGCTGCTGAACCTCCGGCTGAAGCCGGTTTTTCAACCAGTTCTGCTCCTGCCGCGACAGGCTGAAAACAGGCTCTTTTTTCTTGGGCAGCAGCGATTTTAACCTCTCCCCCAACCCGGCCTTTTGCGGCGGGATATAATCAAGCCCCGCCAGCGCACAAAACTCCGTAATGAACGCCGCCGGGTCGTTCTCCAGCGTCTCATAAAAAACAACGTGAATATTTTCAGCGCCGAATTGCGTCAGCCACGGCTCTAACCTGTCGGCATAGCGGCTCGCGAACAAAATCTGCGGCACTTCCTCAACGGCATCTTCAAGACCGCCTTTAACCAACCCATACCGCACGTAATCGGCATACACCGCCTTTGATCGCTCAGAAGGATTACGCAGCGGACATATCAGTTTGACATCCGGGCCAAGCAGTTTGAACACTTGGTCCGGCGCTTCCGGGTTGTCGAACGCCGTCGTCGACAACTCCATGACGATTTTATGCTGCGGCTCGACATTAAAATGCGAGGCGTAGAATTCAGGCCCGCGCTGGAAGTGCCGGTCGAAATAAAAAATCTCGCGCGCCTCCGAAGGCAGGCACACATCCGCGCGCGATTTCATATAATCGTAAATCCACGGCACCCCGCACCCTTGCGGACCGATGCTGAGAACGACAGGCTTATCGAACAGCTTTTCCATACCTTTTATATAGCTGGAAAACTGCCCCGAGTCTCACTAGGATGTGGGCGCTTTCGGAAATCACCACACATAAAAAACATATAAAGAACGATGACGGCAAAACCCCTCCCCTACAGCCATAAGGGCGATCTCACCACCGGCCCCGTACAGGGCCACCTGATCCGCATGTCCATGCCGATGGTGTGGAGCATCCTGGCCGTCATCGCCGTGCAGCTCACGAACACCTATTTCATCTCGCGCCTCGGCACGCTCGAACTTGCCGCCATCAGCTTCACCTTCCCCGTCACGATGGTGATTTCGCATCTCGTCTTCGGCCTCAACATCGCACTCTCATCCGTGATTTCACGCCTGATCGGTGAAAAAAACTTCGATGACGTGCGCCGCGTCACGCTGCACGGCACATTGTTCGGCGTCACCGTCGCGTTTATTGTCGCACTCATAACATGGCTTTTGCTGGAACCCTTGTTCCGCATCCTCGGCGCCGATGAAACATTGATGCCGATGATCCGCGATTACATGCCGCTCTGGCTGCTGGCTTCCGTCATTCTGGCCGTGCCCGTCAACGGCAACTCCGCAATGCGCGCCAGCGGCGATACCGTCACGCCCGCAACCATCATGATCTCGATGGCGCTGCTCAATTTCATTCTCGACCCGATCCTCATTTACGGATGGTTCGGTGTCCCGGCGCTCGGCATCAAGGGCGCGGCGATTTCAACCACCATCGCTTATACCTACGCACTCATCTTCGGCCTTTACGCGATCATTTATAAAAAGCGCATGATCAGCACCGACAGCCTGCATCTCGATAAACTGCGCGATTCCATGAAGCGTTTGATCTTCATCGCAATCCCCGCCAGCATCGCCAACATCATCCAGCCCGCCACAAGTGCCGTCATCACCGCATTCCTCGCGATTCAAGGCCACGAAGCCGTCGCCGCTTACGGCGTCGCGACACGCGTCGAGGCCCTGGCCATGCTGGTCGTTATCGCGCTCGCGCTCGGCATGGCACCCATCGTCGGCCAGAACTGGGGCGCTGGAATCTACAGCCGCGTGCACGAAGCCATCAGCACCGCCATCCGTTTCAATTTCATCTGGTCGTTTTTCATCGCGGTTTCATTCGGCCTTTTCGCAGGTCATATCGCCGCCGCGTTCTCGGACGATCCCGTCGTCATCCGCCAGGCCACATTATTTTTCTGGATCGTGCCGTTCTCATACGGCTTTGGAAATCTCGTCTTCGGCTGGTCGTCGGCTTTCAACGCCATGGGCCTGCCGCAGCGCGCGTTTTTCATGATCCTTGTGAAATCGGCGATTACAATTCCCGCGGCCTGGGCGGGCGGGCATTTCTACGGCGCGGCGGGAATTTTCTGGGCGATTGCGATCACGAATTTCGCCGTCGGCCTTGCCGCTCACTTCTCAAGCAGCCGCGCCATGCGCGAAATGGAACCGGCAGCAGCTACAGTTTAGGGCGCACGCCCTAGTCGTTGAAGAAACTGTCGATCCCCTGACCAACCGCGTCCTTTTTTTCCTGGATCGTCTCGTGCAGATTCTCTTTGAATCTCTGGCCGAAACCGAGACCCATATCCTGCAACGCCTCGTCCGACATGCCCTCTAACAATCCCGACTGCAGCGCCTGCGTATCCAGCTTGTGCGCGATATGCGTCCACACCTGCGCAATCGCCTCGCGCACGAGGATTCCGTTTTCCCTGCGGCCCACGGCGGTCAGGACAATATCGGGCACCTGCACGGGCGCCAGCTCTTCCTCGGTGAACAGCACCTTGCCCGGCTTGATCTGCGCCTGTGAAAGAGTCAACTTGTCGATAATGACTTTCACCGCTTCCGCCGTTGCGCTGTCATTCTCCGTCACCTTCACGCGGTTCTTGATCGCAGCTAAGTTCGTGATATTTTCCTTCACCTCGAGATTGACCTCGGCACTGCCAACATCGATATCCTTGAATTCGACAAGCTGGTTCGTGGCATTGCTCAGCACGACGCTGATCGTTGAAACTTTCACGGCGTACGGTTTTTCAAATCCTTCCGGGTTGCCGATGACAAGATCTGTCACTTTCGCCGTGCGGTCCTGCACCATGATCTCGAGCCCGCCGAGCTTTACGCTGACGCCCAGCGTCTTCGTCGCTTCGCGTTCGATATAATTTTTCGCGATCACATTCATGTTCATGAGCAGGTAAACCCCGCCGCCGAACAGCATTGCCATGGCGAGGCTCGTAACCGTCAAAGCTGATTTTGAAAGAGTCATCTGGAATCCCCATCGTTTGATCCATGATCAATTTACGACATAATTCCTAGAACTGAAAGAGACCTGTAAAAGCACATAAAAAGAGACCCTGCCTCTCGCAGACAGGGTCTCCCAAACAGAACAGCTTTATTCAAGCCGCAACTGTTAACTCTTTACCGGATTGAACGCCATTCCTGCATGTTCAGGGCGCCGTCGTCGTTCGTGTCATAAACACGGAAACGCGCATCGGTATATTCATCTTCATTGATGACGTTGTTATGGTCGGCGTCCCACGTATCGTACAGTTTCGTCGTGGTCACGACTGTGCCGAATTCATCAGGATCGAGTCTGCCGTTCTGGTCCTTATCCCAGTGGGTGTAGGTTTTGTATTCCGTAGAACCGGCTGGATACCAAAGAGCGGTATTCATGTTCCACTCGCTATCTTCAACGAAGCCGTCACCGTTCAGGTCCCAGCTGTTATAGACAAAGCGCGGGAACTCCTGTGAATCCAGGATGCCGTTATTGTTGGCGTCCGTGTCGTTGTAATAATAGCGCGTGGTGGTGGTTGTCGTTCCGCCCATGCCGTCCGCATTGACTTCCTTCGTCACAACGGTTTGCGTTTCCGCGAATGCAGGCACTGCCGCCATAATGGCCAGCGCCGTCGTCAGTAAAAGATAAGTTCTCGTTTTCATGTTCAGCTTCCTTGTTAAAAATATTGCAGCACCTCATCAAACGGACGAAAACGGTAAAAAGTTCATTTGTTTGCGAAAAATCCTGAAAAGCATGCGATAAATGCACGAAATATTGAAACTTTTAGTGCCCGGAAGCGTTTGTGCACTGACTCGACGGAACCCTGAACGAATGAAAAGGATTAATCCTATGGACGACAGCATGAAAAAACAGATTGAACGCGAAAATCGCCGCGAAGTGCGCCGTATGGGCGCTGGCGACTGGTCGTTGATCCTCGGCGCGGCTGTGCTGGTAGCTGCCGTGCTTGGCTTCATCTACCTCTCGGATGAAACAGGCGTAAGCGGCGATGCAAACCAGCTCGAACCCGCTGCGGGCGCGGCTGTAGCTCCGGCCCCAGCCTATGACTCAATCCCTGATAACACGGCGGACGACACGGCCCCCTCCGGTCGCCCCGTACCTTAAAACAGGCTTACAGGTTTAAACCCCCGGGACCGCTATGCGCGGTCTTGGGGGTAATTTTACGCAATATCTATCTTCGACTTTCTGCCGGACGTACAATCTCCCCAGGATCATAGGCGGATCATCTTCCGCCTCTCGCTATGGAGAGATACTGTTATGAAAATTTATGTTGCAGAAATACTAGGAACTTTCATCCTGACATTCTCGGTTATTCTATCGCTCAACGGGCTCTTCCCCGTGCCGACTCCGGTGATCGCGGGCCTCGCGCTCGGTCTCGGCGTCTACACGCTGGGCAGCGTTTCCGGTGCGCATTTCAATCCCGCCATTACGCTGGGCGCCCTGTCGATCGGTAAAATTTCCACCAAGGACGCCCTGCTCTACATCGCCTCGCAGCTCATCGGTGCCGCAGGCGCAGCGGAACTTGCACGCCGCATCATCATCGAGCGTCAGGTACTTCTCATCACCGAAAGCAACCTTGTGATGCTCGCTGAAATGCTCGGCGCCCTGATTTTGGCACTCGGCGTCGCGGCGGTTATCTTCGGCAGGGTCACACAAGGCGCATCCGGCCTCGTTATCGGCGGCGCGCTGCTGCTCGGCATTTCCATCGCGGCGGTTGCCTCGAATGGCGTGCTGAACCCGGCTGTCGCGCTCGGCATCGGCTCGTTCTCCTTCAGCTACCTCTTCGGCCCCATCGTCGGTGCCATGCTGGGCATGCTGCTCTACAAGAACCTGACGCAGTAATTTATAATTCCAAAACAAAACGCCGTCGTGATTTCACGGCGGCGTTTTTTTGTTTCTGAATTTTCAGCTGAAAGAAATGGCGGAGAGGACAGGATTCGAACCCCCGCGCGCGTTAGCGCGCAAAACTAAAAGCGGGTTCGAAGTCACAACGGGAAGTAATGGCGGAGAGGACAGGATTCGAACCTGCGAGACGTTGCCGCCAACACGCTTTCCAGGCGTGCGCCTTAAACCACTCGGCCACCTCTCCATAATGTGGTGTGCGGGATGTTTTTTATAGACTTTCCGCTTTTTCCGCAAGCCGCCTATACGCTGGGCGCCAGCTCGGCTGGTTTTTCCAGGTAAGCCCGGATAAAAAGCTCGGCAGTCGATGGCCCCAAATCCTCGTTCAGCCGAGCAAGAACGGCCGATCCCGCCGGGGTCAGGTTATCTCCATGATATGTGGGCTCGGTATCGGATTCGATCAGGCCAATTTCTGCCAGGAACGCCATTTCCGCTTGCGGCACGGCGGGCGGAAAATTTTCTCCCATCCACTGGCGAAACCTGTAAAGCCCATCCTCCGCCGGTTGCCCGCCGAGATACGAAAGGAAAAGAAGATCCTGATAACGGAACCGCATATCCTTGTCCGGCTCCGCGGTGAGAGTGAGGTATTCCGCAATAAGCGTATCGACACCCTCTCTCATCAATTCCCTGACATCGGGATCCGGAGAATGTTCATACATGTGAAATTTAAGATCGCGGAATTTTCTTTCTTCCGATTTTATAAAACGCAGAATGTTTTCATTGTCCTGATGCAGATCTTCGATAGCCTTTTCTGAATCCGGTTGCGTCTCCAGCAATCGCAGGGCGTCATTATTATTTTTGATTTTATTTTCGAGGCGCTGTTTGACCTTCTCCTCGACTTCTTCCCAGGCATCCAGTTCCCAGCTCAAGCTTAGGGCATTGAACTTAAGCGCGTCATGCTTGCGATCCATCCACGTTTTGAATCGCGAATCAATATCCCTGTAATCAAACTCATTCATCACATATTTTCCCATGACTCAGACTATCCTTAAATCGCCGGAACCAGATCTTCGTCCGTTCTGTACATTTTAGCCGCCATGAACTGGTGCGGCTTGATCTCATTCAGCCTTTGCAGAACCGCTATTCCCGCAAAAGTGAGGTTATTGCGCGGCACTAATTCTTCGCTTTCTTTAATCAGGCCTGCAGCGAAAAGATGGTTCATTTCACTCTGCGGAACCGTGACAAAAGGATCCGTATTGAACCTGTATGTTCCATCACCCACGGTCGTGCCGCCGAACCGCGAGAAATAAAGAAGGTCGCGGCAATAATCCTGAAACGCGATTTTCGCTGAATGCGGATCGACCGCCAGATTTTTTGCGATCAAATCGTCAATTCTTTTTTCCATGAACTGGCGCACTTCGGCAACTTCGGAATACATGAACAGGTATGATTGCAGATTAAGCAGATATTTTTCTTCCTGCTTTACGATCTCTCTGAAGTTTTGGTTTTCTTCTTCCAGGTTGACGCGGAGTATTTCATTAGACCATTCCTGCTCGATGCCGTAGCCTATTTTTTTCCTGACGAAATTGGCAACCTTGTCAAAGACCGATTTTAATTCCGGCGGGTTTTGCACGACCGCGAGATTTTGCAAAAGTATATTATTTCTTTTTATTTTTTCTCTGTAATCGCCCTGCATCCGGGAAAAACCCATTTCTCTCCTGCTCAGCAATAGACGCTGCGAATGAATGTCCGAAATGATGCGGGGAAGATCCCGGAATATAGATTTCCAGTCTTCATCCTGGTACACACCGTCCAGCATATGTCTGCACGCTTTTCTCGGCATCCCTGCCCCTGCTGACTCAAAAAATGAATGATCGGCGTTAGAATACCCATAAAAACGGCTTTCCCGTCAATACATTTTTATGAAAATAACCCCCTATTGTCCCGCCGCCCGTCCTCGGTTACTCTGAATCCCTGAAATAAGGGAGTTTTCCATGCGCGGTGTGCATTTATTCATGTTTGTTGTGGCTTTGCCTGCCCTCGCGGCGCTCGGCCACGACGCCTATCTCTTCTACATGAACCAGGACAAGGGCTTCGAGCTCGCCGCGCTGGGCTTCATCTGGACGAAATACGAACCCGAAAGCTACCGCTGGACCGTCGAGATGACCGAGCCCGAAGGCTACTGGCCCTACATCAACATGATTCTGGCCCAGAAGGCCGCCTTCGTCGGCGCGGCCTTTGCCGGTTTCTTTTATGTCATTCTGGGAATTCTGAAGCTTCTGGGTGCCTGGCCGTTCAACGAGCCCAACATCACGAACTTCACCGGCAACCGCCGCATGGACGAAGTCATGGGTGGCAAAAAAGCCGGCCGCTTCAAATACAAAAGAAAATAATCATAGTAATTTCTCAATTAAGAATTTTGCGGCGAAAATGCCGGTTTTCGAGAACCGCATCGCAGAATACGTTGTGGTATTTGAGAAGCGGAAGCGCAGAAAAACGGCATTGGCAGCCCAAAAGTCGATAATTGAGTCTATATCTTGCAGAGCGAACGAATTTCGCGGTCGATGACCTCAAGGTCCTCGGGACGCGATAGCCTGTGCCCGCCATCCTCGATGAACACAACATCGACATCGCCGCCGGTGAATGTTTTCTGGATTTTCACCGCTGTTTCCCACGGCACGTCTTTATCCTGCATGCCCTGGACCAGCGTCATCCGGCAATCGATGCGCCGGTCGCGATCCAGCAACAGATGCTTTTTCGCCTCGTCATAAAGCGTACGCGTGAATTCGTACGGCTCGTCGCTGTAATCATTCGCCGCGCGTATGATCCCGGTTTCATCGAGCTTACGCTGCTGTGCAGGCGTAAGCCGCGCATAAACATCTTCTGTGAAATCCGGTGCGGCGGCGATCCCGACCAGCCCCGCCAGCGTACCTTTCCATGTCGTAGCCACCAGCAATGCAATCCAGCCGCCCATCGACGATCCCACCAGCAAAACCGGCCCCGAAGGACAGACATGATTCAGTATATCCAGCGCATCCTTCAGCCAGCTTCCCATAGTGCCGTCCGAAAAAACGCCTTCCGACTGGCCGTGGCCTGAATAATCGAAACGAAGAAAGGCCTGCCCCCGTGCCCGGCATTGTTCTTCAAGATAAACAGCCTTGGTCCCGTTCATATCCGACCGGTACCCGCCGCAAAACATCACCAGCGGGAGCTTCTTGCCCTCCCCGGCGCTTTCCGTGTAAACATAAGCCAGGCTGGGCTGTCCCGGCCGGGACAGTTTCTGGACGCGTTCTTCAACGGAAATCTGGGCCTTCATAACGCTCCACTATAATTTAATGCGTCAGCTCTGTTAAGGGATACATGAACGGATTAACAACCCAGCCTGTCATAATGCAGATTATTCCCGAACTGGGCCCCGGCGGGGCCGAACAGGGCTGCATCGACATCGCCGCCGAACTGGTGGCCAGCGGTGCGCAGGCCATCATCGTCTCGCATGGCGGCGCGCGCGTGCATGAACTGTCGCGTTTCGGCGCGGTTCATATCAACCTCCCGGTCCACAGTAAAAATCCGATCGTGATGTGGCAGAATGTCGTGCGCCTGCGCCAGATCATCCGCCGCTATAACGTCAATATCGTCCACGCCCGCTCCCGCGCACCCGCCTGGAGCGCGATGCAGGCCTGCAAAAAAACCAACGCCCATTTCATCACGACATGCCACGCGCCTTATAACATCGCGGGCGAGAGCAAACGTTTCTACAACAGCTCCATCGCGCGCGGCGAACGCGTCATCGCCATATCTGAAACCGTTGCGCAATATCTTCGCGATAATTACCGCCTCGATAATTCAAAAATCCGCGTCATCCCGCGCGGCATCGCGCTGGAAAAATTCCATCCGACCGCCGTCACGCCTGAACGCCTGATTACACTCTCGCGCGAATGGCGCGTTCCCGACGGCGCAAATATCATCATGATGCCGGGCCGCATCACGCGCTGGAAAGGCCACCCGGTTTTGATCGAGGCCATCGCCCGTCTCGGACGTCGCGACATTTTCTGCGTCATGATCGGCTCCGACCAGGGCCGTAGCGAATACCGCCGCGAACTCGAAGATATGATCAACAACAAGGGCCTCGGCGGACGCGTCCGTATCGTCGATCACTGCAACGACATGCCCTCCGCTTACATGCTCGCCACCGTCGTTATTTCAGCATCGACCGATCCCGAAGGTTTTGGCCGTGTGCCAGTCGAGGCACAAGCTATGGGCCGCCCGATCATCGCATCCGATCACGGCGGCGCGCAGGAAACCATTTTACGCGGCGAAACCGGCTGGCTTGTAAAACCCGGCGATCCCGCCGCGCTCGAAGCCGCGATCCACGAAGCGCTTGCCTTGAACCCGACCCAGCGCGCCATTCTCGCCACCCGCGCCATGTCGCATGTCGCCGCAAATTTCACGCGCGAACAGATGGCCGATAGAACGCTGAATGTGTACGCCGAATTGCTGCAGGGAAAATTGTTGGCGGCACAAGCACCGCAGCAGCCGTTCCATGGCAGCGCCGCACGTCACCCCGCCTTCCGCACCGCAGCTGAGTAAATGTCTGACGGCACGAAAATATTAATCATCAAGCTCGGTGCGCTTGGCGATTTTATCCAGGCGCTCGGCCCCATGGCCGCCATCCGCCGTCATCATCCCCACGCTAAAATCGTTCTTATGACCACGAAGCCTTTTGAGAAATTCGCAGAGGACTGCGGTTACTTCGACGGCGTACTGGTTGATGAACGCCCCGGCACATTCAACATTCCCGCCTGGCTGCGCCTTCGCAAAGATCTCAATTCGGAAAAATTCACCCGCGTCTACGATCTCCAGAACAACGACCGCACCGGATTCTATTTCAAACTTTTTTCAAAAAAACCGGAATGGGTCGGCATCGCCAAGGGCGCATCCCACCGCAACACTGATCCGGACCGATCCGTCGGCCACGCCTTCGACGGTCACGTACAAACCCTGCGCCTCGCGGGCATCAACGATATCAAAATCGACACGCTCGAATGGATGCAGGCCAACATCAGCTCCTTCCCGCTGCGCAAACCTTACGTGTTACTGATTCCCGGCTCTGCACCGGAGCGGCCTGAAAAACGCTGGCCCGCCGACCATTACGGACGCCTCGCACAGATCATCGTCCAGCTCGGTTTTCAGCCTGTCCTGATCGGCGGTCCGGCGGAAATCGATGCGATTGAACACATCCTCTATGCCTGCCCCGAGGCCGTGAATCTCGCCGGCCAGACTTCGCTGCAGCAGATCGCCGTGCTCGCCCGGGAAAGCGCCGCCGCCATCGGCAATGATACAGGCCCCATGCATTTGGTCGCCGCCACAGGCTGTCCCTGCCTCGCACTGTTTTCAAAAACCAGCAATCCCTTGAAACACGCGCCGATGGGCGCGCACGTCACGGTCATTCTTGAATCTGATCTGAAAAATCTGTCGCCGGAAAAAGTTCTGGAATCATTCCGCCCGCGACAGGAACCTCCTAAGAAGTCCGCTGCCTTACATTAGTCCATATTTTCAATTGAAGGATTTTGTGGCGAAAATGCCGGTTTTCGAGAACCGTATCGCAGAATACGTTGTGGTATTTGAGAAACGGAAGCGCAGAAAAACGGCATTTGCAGCCCAAAAGGCGATAATTGAATGCACTAATCGTGTTTCTTGTCGTGCACTTCTTCCGGGCTGTAAATATCGTAGAGGCACTTCAACACATGCTCGATCGCCTTGTCGCTCAGCGAATAATAAATCGTCTGGGCATGGCGGCGGTTATTCACCAGACCGTCGCGGCGTAATCTCGCAAGATGCTGTGAAAGGGCCGACTGGCTGAGGCCGACGATTTTTTCCAGCTCGCCGACATTCTTCTCGCCCCTGTACAGGGCGCAAACCACCATCAACCTTTTCTCGTTGGACAGCGCCTTGAGAAGATTGACCGCGACTTCTACGTTCCGTTCGACATCCTGGATATCCATATGTCTGCCCGACCTTAAAGCCCCGGCTTGCCTGACAATGATCTCCGGGCCCGGGGCGAGCTTAGGAAAACATTACTACCCAGAATAGCAGCGCCATAAATTACGATAGGGATGGTTTTGTCAATACTAAGCTGGAAATAACAATCGAGGCAATAAAATCCGGGTGAAATAAATTACCCCGATTGGCTCATTTCGCTTTTCGTCGGTAACGCGCGCTGAAGGCGGCTGGCCAGCGAATCAGGGAGGAGCGACAAACACCGTGCCGCAAAATAAACCGGCCACGGAAAAGCGATGCGCCCCCGCCTCTTTGCGATTCCATTTGCTATAATATTTGCGGCCTTATCCGCCTCCATCAGGAACGGCATCGGAAATTCATTCACATCCGTGATCCGCGACTTTACGAACCCTGGGCATATGACATGAACACTCACACCCGTTCCGCTTAACGCGCCCCGCAGCGCCTCGCCATAAAGCCTTACCGCGCCCTTGCTCGCTGAATAGGCGGGCGCGCCCGGCCAGCCGCGAAACCCCGCCAGCGAACTCATCAACGCGATATGTCCCGCCTGCCTCGCGATCATGCGCGGCAATAACGGCTCAATCGTATTGAGCTTGCCGCTTAAGTTTATATCGAACAGCTGCCGCGTCTGCTCGGCTTTCTCGCCGGATTTACTCGAACCCATCCCCGCCGATATCCCGGCATTGGCGATCAGAAGATCCACCGGCAATGCATCGTCCGCCTGCTCCAGCCAGAGCTTCATCTCCGCCCGGTCGGTCACGCACAGGATTTTAGCCTCTACATCCGCACCGCGATCCCGGCATTTATTCGCAATATTCGCCAGCCGCTCTTCGTTCCGTCCGTTCAGCGTCAGCCGCACGCCCGGCGCGGCATAATGCAGCGCCAGCGCCTCGCCGATCCCGCTCGACGCGCCTGTAATGACAATATGTTTAAATTTGGTTTCTTTTGTCACCCGGCCCCTTTTTGTCACCCGGCCCCCACTTTGTCATCCCGGCGAAAGCCGGGATCGGGTAAACTAATGCTCATGCCTTACCATGTTTATATTTTAACGACGAAAAAGAACACCACATTATACACGGGAGTGACTTCCGATTTGCAAAGCCGTATCTGGCAGCACAAGGAAGGCTTGATCGAAGGTTTTTCTAAAAAAATACAGCGTTAATAAACTGGTTTATGCTGAAGAATATCAAAATATTGAGGAAGCTATTCATCGCGAAAAGTGCATAAAAGAATGGAAACGGGCCTGGAAAATAGAATTGATTGAAAAAGCAAATCCGGGCTGGAATGATTTATACGGAGCTTTATAATAACCCGATCCCTCCCGGCAAAAGCCGGGATCACGACGGGATGACAGTATAGGGATAGAATGACCGAAATTAAACGCCGCGGCCTGATGTATGTGATGTCCAGCCCCTCGGGCGCCGGAAAAACCACCATCACGCGCGCACTCCTTAAAAATAACGAGGACGTCACGATCTCGGTGTCCTGCACCACGCGTCCGCGCCGTGCCGGCGAAGCCCACAAGCAGGATTACAATTTCGTCTCCGTCGATGAATTCCGCAACATGGTCGACAACCGCGAAATGCTCGAGCACGCGAAAGTTTTCGACAATTACTACGGTACGCCCAAAGCACCCGTCGAAGCCGCGCTTGAATCCGGCAAGGACGTCCTCTTCGATATCGACTGGCAGGGCACACAGCAGCTTTGCGAATTCGCCCGCGAGGATGTCGTCAGCGTCTTCGTACTGCCGCCCTCACGCAAGGCGCTTGAAGATCGCCTGCGCGACCGCGCCAAGGACACCAAGGAAACGGAAGAACAGATTCAGCACCGCATGTCCAAGGCTGCCGACGAAATGTCGCACTACATGGAATACGACTACGTCATCATCAATAAGGACGTGAACAAGGCGATTGCGAAGGCACAGCTTATCCTGGATGCCGAACGTTTGAAGCGCACACGTGCGAAAGGTCTCTCTGGTTTCGTTAGGGGACTTATTAGCGGCCTTTAGCCAGGTTTATAAAATCCTGCACGCTTAAATTCTCTGCACGTAAAGTCGGATCGATGCCCAGGCGCTCCAGCCCTTCCGCATAATCCTTCAAACTTGTTCTTATCATCTTGCGCCGCTGGCCGAACGCCGCCGCCGTCACTTTTTCCACGCTGCGGAAATCCGGCGCGTCAATCGCAAGTTTTTTCGGTACGAAATGCACGACGCTGCTTGAAACTTTCGGCGGCGGCGTAAAGGCCGAGGGCGGCAGATCAAAACAAATCCTGCACTCGCACATCCACTGCGCGATCACCGCCAGACGTCCGAATGTCTTGCTCCCCGGCGCGGCAACAATTCTTTCCGCAACTTCCTTCTGGAACATCAGCGTCATGGAATCATACGCGCCCGGCTTTTCCCGTATTTCCTTCAGCCAGTTCGTCAGCAGCACCGTCGCAATGTTATAGGGCAGGTTCGCGACAACCGCTTTCGGCCCTTCAGCCAGAGCCTGATAATTCACGCGCAGCGCATCGCCCTGCACAATCTCCACACGCTCACCGGTTAAGTTCTGCAGCGCCGCCACCGCGCGCAAATCGAACTCTACCGCGATAATCTTTGCGGCATTCGAACCAATCAAACTCCGCGTCAATCCGCCCGGCCCCGGCCCGATTTCAAAAACCGTCTTGCCGGACAGATCGCCCGCCTGCCGCACGATCTTGTCAGTAATATTCATATCAAGAAGGAAATTCTGCCCCAGCGCTTTTTTCGCGCGCAGATCATGCGCCGCGATCACATCGCGCAGCGGTGGCAGATTCTTTAGGAAATCATCAGGATTCGACACGGGTCTCGATAAAGGCCGTAGTCTTCAGCTCCATAAGCTGGCGCTCCTGCATACGCTCGAGCCGTTGCAGGCCGAGCGTCTGCGTCACCTGCTCACGTGACGGGATCGTCTCGTCGCTCACCGTGCGCAGATCGCGCAGGAATAAAATGTGATATCCATCAGTTGTGCGCACCGGGTTGCTTACGCCGTTCTTCTGCATGCCGGTCAGCGCCGCATCCAGCTCCGGCTCCAGTTGTCCTTCGCGTACCCAGCCCAGATCGCCGCCCTGCTCGGCCCCTGCGGCGCCTGAGAATTGCTGCGCCAGCTTGAAGAACTCCGCCTTGCCGGAATTGATCTCCTGCACCAGCCTGTTCGCAAGCTGCTGCGCGTCGGCGTCAGGACTGTTCTCGTTTACGGGCAGGAAAATTTCCGCCACTCTGTATTCCGATTTTCCCTTGGCGTTCTGCACGCGGGAGAGGAAATCATCGATATCGCTGTCCGTCACTTCTACCTGCGGCCGCATGACTTTCTGGATGACCTTCGACCACCCTATCTGCGCCTTGATCTGGCGCTCCAGCGTCGCAGGGCTGATCCCGTCATGCTGCATCGCGCTGCGGAATTGTTCGATAGTCAGGTTGTTCTGCTGCGCGAGCATCGCAAAGCCAGAATTGATTTCGTCCTGCGACACCGAGAGCTCAAGGCGGTTCGCTTCCTGCATTTTCAGCTGCTCCTCGATCAAATCGTTCAGAACCTGGCGCAGAAGTTTTTGCTGGATTTCCTTCGTCGCGGGCAGACGTGTCGACGCGATGATCATCCGCAGGCGGTCGTTAAGGTCCGTTATGCTGATCGCATCCTGGTTGACGACGGCGGCAATGCCTTCGGTGCTCGCGCGCGCCGGTGCCATCGGCAGCATCAGCGCAAGAGTGAGGACGAGGAGGATAATCCGCATGGTGATTGCTCTTTGTGTTGTTGAGACCGCTATATAATACTGTTTTTCACGCTCTTGCAAACTTTACGCGGCGTGCTTGTTCGCGAACTTTCCGCCCGGACGATAGCTTTCCAGATAGGTCGGTAAAATAGCTTCCGGCGCGGTCGGCGTAATACCTAAATCTTCAAGCTTCAGCGCATCATTCGCGATCACGTAATCGGTTTTCAGCGATTCCACCTGGTCCGGCGTCAGCAGCGGCGACGGCAGCATGGCCATGAAACACGCCTGCATTTTCGCAACGCCCCACGGCAGGTTAACCAGCGGCCTTGAACGTCCCGTATAATGAAACAGCATTTCGTAGATCTCACGGAAGCTCAAAGTCTCCGGACCGGCCAGCTCGAAAATTTTCCCTGCGGCTGCAGGCTCAAGCGCGGCAACAATCACCGCATCCGCAACATCGCCGACATATACCGGCTGGAACTTCGTCTGCCCGCCGCCGATCAAAGGCAGTACAGGCATGATGCGCGCGAGCTTTGCGAATTTATTAAAGAAATTATCGTCCGCACCGAAAATCACGCTCGGGCGCATAATCGTCGCCGCCGGAAACGCGGCTATAATCGCGCGCTCACCTTCCAGCTTCGTCTTCGCATATTGCGAATTATCCTGTTCGATATTCGGAATCGAAATATGGATGAAGCGCTTCACATCTTCATCGGCGCACGCTTGCGCAATCGTACCCGGCAGCTCCGCCTGTACGCGTTTGAAATCGCCCTTGCGGCGCTCGTACAAAATCCCGATACAGTTAACGACAATCTCCGCCCCGCGCACAGCCTGGGCGATGCTCGCCGGATTTTTATAGTCGCACGCGAACGGCACGATCTGCCCGACGAACCCCGCCGTGCGCAAAAAAAACGCGCTCTCCGGCACCCGGCTCGCCACCTTGACCGTATAGCCCTTCCGCGCCAGGCCGCGCACAACCTGCCGTCCGACAAAGCCCGTACCGCCAAAAACAGTCGCTATTTTCGCTGGTGTGCTCATGATCCATAAGCCTTTCTATTGCATAAAGAATATGAACTTCTAACGCTTCGAAGTCCAGCCACCCTGCGCCATTTTCTTTACATAATTTAATTTATTCGTTATCGTCCCACCCCATGAGCAGTGACAAAAAACCCGGGCAAATAATCGTGACCAAAAAAGCGGATGCATTTTGCCGTGCCGTTGAAAAACCCGGCGCCCCGATAGTCATTTTTAACCGTCCGGAAAAATACCATGGCCTTTCGAAAGAAAAGATAGAGGAATCTTTTAGATCATGGGCATGGACCCAGCGGAGATACCACCATCCGGGAATAGTTCATACTACGTCAGACGCCGTAAGCATACATAGCGCAGAGCTCCCCGACACGGCACGCAACTACCTTCTCGAGTTAAAAGGCATCTTCGAACGTCTTTCAGGTCTCGGTTTCCTCAATTCCAGTATTTATGTGCTGCAAAGTTCCGACGGCATGATGGGACGAGCCGGGAAGAAACGCGTATCGCCTGTGCTGATGGCGCACTGGACAGCTGCGGGTAATGGGGCCATGACACCCAAACAAAGAGAAATCCTCCCGGAGGGCAGTCTTGGCTTCTTCCCTGCAAACTCAGATGTTCCTCTGCATGGATACAATAACAATAGTCATTCATCTGTCTCGGTTATTGTCGTACCCACTTTTATGCCTCCAAAATTTTAACTTTAGGGCGTGTGCCTTAAAATCAAGCCTTCTCGACAAATGAATCCATCACGCGCTTGATATCGCTGTGATCGAAACGGACGTCCAATTTGTGGCCCTCGACATTCACAACCTCGCCATAACCAAACTTGTCGTGAAACACGCGGTCGCCGCGTGAAAATTCCGATTTCTTCTCGGCAATGCGCCGCGATTCCACTGGCCTGCCCCCACTGTATCCACTCGAATCCCAATGCTGCGAGCGCCCCGGTTGATAAAGCCCGGCATCCGAACTCACCTCGGTGTGCTCGCCCGGCAATTCATCAACAAAACGCGACGGGATCGAGCTCATAAAATTCCCGTACAATCTCCTGTTAGCCGCAAATGAAACATAGGCACGCTTCCGTGCGCGCGTTAATCCCACATACGCAAGCCTGCGCTCTTCTTCCAGCCCCTTGATCCCATGTTCATCCATCGTACGCTGCGAGGGGAAAAGACCGTCTTCCCACCCCGGTAGAAACACCGCGTCGAACTCCAGCCCCTTCGCGCTATGCAACGTCATCAGCGAAACAAATTCGCCTGTCATATTGTTCTGGTTCTCAAGCACCAGCGAAACATGCTCTAAAAACTCCGCCATGCTTTCATATTCCTGCATGCCGGAAATCAGCTCTTTCAGGTTCTCGACGCGCCCCGGCGCCTCGATTGATTTATCCGTCTTCCACATCTGCATGTAACCGGATTCATCCAGCACCAGCGATGCCAGCCCCGCATGATGCATGGAATCAATCAGCGATCTCCATCGTCCGAAATCATCCATCAGTTTCATCAGCGTGGCTTTGACCTTGGGCTTCAGCTCATCCGTCTGCGTGAGGTCCATGATCGCCGCGCTCAAGCTGATATTTTTGCTCCGCGCAAATGCATACAAAGTTTGAACCGTCATATCGCCAAGCCCCCGCTTCGGCGTATTGATAATGCGCTCCAGCGCCAAATCGTCCTGCGGCTGCGCGATCACCCGCAAATACGCCAGCGCATCACGAATTTCCATGCGCTCATAAAACCGCAAACCGCCAATGACTTTGTAAGACAGCCCAAGCTGGATGAACCGCTCCTCGAATTCCCGCGTCTGTGATCCCGTCCGCACCAGCACCGCAATTTCATTCAGCGAATATTTTTTCCGCTGCAGCTGCTCGATCTCTTCGGAAACCCAGCGCGCTTCCGCCGCGCCGTCCCAAAGCCCGCGCACCAAAATCTTGTCTCCCTCGCCCGCCTCCGACCACAGCTCTTTCCCAAGCCGCCCGTCATTATGCGAGATCACCTTGCCCGCCGCTTTCAGGATTGTATTCGTCGAACGGTAATTTTGTTCTAACCGGATAATCTTCGCTCCAGGAAAATCTTTTTCGAACCGCAGGATATTTCCAACTTCCGCGCCGCGCCATCCGTAGATCGACTGGTCGTCATCACCCACGCAGCAGATATTATTCGATCCCTGCGCCAGTAACCGCAGCCACATATATTGCGCCACGTTCGTGTCCTGATATTCATCGACGAGAATATATTTAAACCGCCGGTGATAATCGGCTAAAACTTCCGCGTTTTTCGGATCGCGCAAAATCGTAATCATGTGCAACAGCAGATCACCAAAATCGCAGGCGTTTATGGCTTTCAGCCTCTCCTGATAAAGTCTGTAAAGCCCAATCAGTTTTCCATCCTCCATAGATGTTGCCGAAAGCGCCTTTCTAGAATCATTCAGGAGCACATCCACCGGGGTCTTGCCACGGTCTTTCCAGCGATCAATGGCATCGGCCAGTGTGCGCGGCGCCCACTTTGTTTTGTCGATGTTCTCCATCTCCATCAATTGCTTAATTAGGCGCAGCTGGTCGTCCGGATCAAGAATCGTAAAATTGCTCTGCAACCCCACGAGGTCCGCGTGCCGCCTGAGCATCCTTGCTGCAATCGAGTGAAACGTGCCTAACCACCACCCTTCCACCGGCTGGCCGTTAAGAATCGACGAAACGCGGTGCTTCATCTCCTGCGCGGCCTTGTTCGTAAACGTCACCGCCAGAATCTGCGATGGAAACGCCCGCCCCGTATTCAGAATATGCGCAAGCCGCGTGGTCAGCACCCGCGTCTTCCCCGTGCCTGCACCCGCCAGTACCAGCACCGGCCCGTCAATCGTCTCCACCGCTTCCTTCTGCTGCGGGTTCAGATTTTCGAGATAAGGCGGGGTCATGGTTGAAGCGACTCGCGGCGAATTTTGCATGTCATATAAATAGGGATTTTTTGCCATTACAGCAAGACACACATTCACGCTAGGACGAGATGAATAACGAAGATTTTCGAGAACCGCAGCGCAGCGTACATTTTGGTACGTGAGCAGCGGAAGCGCAGAAAAGCGAGTTAGGCGTCCGTCCTAGTAGTGAATGTCAGGCCGTTGCCTTCTTTTGACCGGGCGCAGGCGCCGACGCGATTTGATTGCGGCCGTTATGCTTGGCGGTATAAAGCGCGGCGTCCGCCCGCTCGATCAGATCCTCGACCGCCTCGCCGTCCACATACTGCGCGATGCCGCCCGAAAGCGTGATGCGGCCTAACTTGTCGCCCGTGTTGCGGTTGATGACTTCCTTGCCGGCCACGGCCTTGCGTAAGTTCTCCGCCACCCTGATCGCGGCCTGCAGATTGGTTTCGGGAAGAATGATCGCGAATTCCTCGCCGCCGAAACGCGCCGCCATGTCGCGGCCTTTAACACCATCCACCAGCGTGCGCGCCACAAGTCTCAAAACCTGGTCGCCGACCTGGTGACCATAGGAATCGTTGAAGCTCTTGAAATGGTCGATATCCATCATCATCAGCGAGAAGGTCTGGCCGTCTTTCCCCGCATCGCGCGCAATGCGCCGTATCTCGGCGTCGAATGCTTTTCTGTTCGACAAATTCGTCAATCCGTCCGTCAGCGCTTCCTTGCGCACGAGGTCCAGATCGCGCTGCAATTCCCTCATCGCCTTGGATGAACGCCCCAGCTCTTCCTCCAGCGTCAAATTATGCCGCATCATGTCCTGCGTGCCTTCCATGACGTCGGAAATAATGCCCTCGATATCTTCGCGCGTCAGCGTTCCTTTTTTGCTGATAGCACCGGTCATGTCGGTCAGGCGCGTATTATATTTACTCGTCGCCTCTTTAACGTTGCTGACCATCCCGCTGACGGTCTTGATCGTCGTCTGGATTTTATCGCCCGCCTGGCGCACGCGCTCATTCTCGCTGGAATCGCTTAAAAATCTCTGGTGAATTTCCTGGCAGCGCTCATCCGTCAGCGCCTGCCCCGTCGCCACCAGAACATCAATCGCCCGCGTGATTTCCGGATTTTCCTCGGAATAATAAACATACCAGAGCTGGTAATTCTCCGGCGTCGGCAACAGCTTTTCCTTCACGATGCGCTCAAGCGCCGCTTTGGAAAGTTTCTGGGCTTTTTCTGGATTACTGGTTTGCACGAAAGGTCCGTTTTGACTTGGGCGGCCTAGGGGGCCGTTCTACTCATTATACATGAACTTAAACCACGAGATAAAACAGTATTTTAAAGCCTTTTACAACCGCTTTAAATGGGCTTCCAGCGCGGCTGCACCGGGAAGAACCGCATATAAATCGGCATCCGAAGCCCGGAGGAATTTTTCACCTTCCGCATGACCCGCAAACTCTATGAGCGAATCCCAATACCCGAAATCATTCACCAGCATGATCGGCTTGTCATGCAGGCCCAGTTGCTTCCAGGTCAGGACCTCGAAAAATTCCGCCAGCGTCCCCAGACCCCCCGGCAAAACGACAAACGCGTCCGACCGCTCCGCCATCCCGACCTGCCGCTCATGCATCGTTTCAGTCAGGTGCAGCTCGGTTAACCCCGTATGCGCGACCTCTTTGTCTCTCAGAAATTTCGGAATGACGCCGATGACTTTCCCGCCGGCCTCCAGCGCCGCATCCGCCGCCGCGCCCATCAACCCGATATTGCCGCCGCCATAGACGACGCCATACCCGTTCCGCGCCAGCATCGCGCCGACGTCACGCGCACCCCGCAAATATTTCCCGTCCACAATCGTGGACGACCCGCAGAACACGCAGATATTTTTTATGGATGTCATGAAAAAACTATAGTGGAAAAATTAAACGCTGGCCATGGGCGTAGCAGCCATCCGCATATCTCTCGGCGGTTCGTTGCGCAGGAGCATTTCGGCCACTTCTTTGGCACCGGCGCCGATTCCGGTAACATCCTTTTGATCGAAATTCTTGCCGAATTTCATCCCGCTGATAGAAGCGACGTCCATACGTATATTGAAATCATCTATCGACAATTCTTTTTTCATCGCGAGCTGTATATCGCCGGTCTGCTCGATAACCTGTGCGGTTTCCTGACCAACCATTGTTGCAACACGGCCTTTATCGCCACTTTTAAAGGCTTCTTCAAGCTTCGCAAAGTCGAACTTGCCCTCGCCTTTAAGATACTGTTCTTTGTAAACCTGTACGTTCTCTTCGCGGACCTCGATATTTTTTTCGACATTTTCCGCTGCCTTCATAAACGGGTCGTTCTCGACATTGCGCGTCATGAAATTCATCACTTGCTGCGAGGTCTTGAATTTCGTCCAGTCGATTTCCGGCGCAGGCGCCTTACCTGCTTTGTATGCTTCTTTCTGCGCGATGGTTGCGTCATGCAGGCTGTTCAGCGTTTTGTCGATCGCAGCGGCAACGCGGTCATTGTTCGGACCCTGCTTCATTAGGTCGCTCAGCGCGGAATAAAGATCGCCCACGCCCGGATCCATCGCCTTCATCGTGTCGGCAGCAGTGGATCCGCCGCCCACCGGCGCGATCATCTGCTCGAGCGCATTACCGACTTCGCGGTCCTGCTGTTTGAGGGCGTCGATGAACGTCGATTTAATTTTCTGATCGGCCTCCATATAATTCGTAACGGCTGCCGTGTGCTGGTCGCGCAGCGGCTGCGCATCCGGCGGCGGCGTGTCGACTTTTCTGTTCACATCAAGTTTGGCAACAGGTCCCAGGTTGGGAAGCTTGCAATCGACCTTCATCACATCGGTCGGATATATATCTTTTTCGGCGTCAGGATCGGGACCGTCGTCGAATGATGGATTGCTTTTTTGTTGGAATAAGCCTGTCAGGCTCATGGGTTTGCCGAGATCGACGACGTTCTCAGACGCGCGCTTTGCGACTTTATCTATATTGCGGTCGTATGAACCAACAATAGTCATCTAAACACACCCTTTTATTGCCATAAGGGATTGTAGACTTGGGCTTATTAATTTTTTATTACCCTGTCCCTTATTTCTTAGGTCCATCATACGCTTAAATCCTGAAAAATGCCAAAAAACGGTACTTTTTATGCCGTACGCCTCTCTAAGCCATTGATATAGCTTGATCGTACGAATATATTATGTAAATTCTATATTAACTGGACGCGGCGGTAACTTAGGGCTTCCGCCATGTGAGTCCGGCTGATTTCCGGGTTCGCCACCCCCGAATGGGCAGTCTCCAGGTCCGCAACCGTCCGGGCCGTCCGCAGCACCCGGTAATAAGCCCGGGCCGAGAATTTCCGGTTTTCCATCGCGCGGTTGAGCAAATCCTTTGCCCCACTGTCCGGAACGGCGATCTCTTCCAAAATCTTTCCGTCCGCATTAGCGTTTAGCATATTAATTCCGGATTCTGCAAACTTTGCAAAACGCTCGGACTGGATTCTCCGTGCCGCCGCCACCCGCGCGGCAACGCTCGCCGAATTTTCACCGCCGCTGACATTCAGATCCGCAACCTTCACCGCCGGGACATCCGTTTGTAAATCAATCCGGTCCATCAGCGGCCCGGAAATTTTCGACTGGTAATCCGTGCCGCACCTTGGCGCCTTCGTGCATTCTAAATCTTCCTCGCCAAGATGACCGCAGCGGCACGGGTTCATCGCCGCGATCAGTTGGAACCGCGCCGGGAATCGCACATGGTGATTCACACGCGCCACCAGCGCCTCGCCGGTCTCCAGCGGCTGCCGCAGGGATTCCAAAGTCGCACGCGCAAATTCCGGCAACTCGTCTAAAAATAAAACGCCCCGGTGCGCCAGCGAAATTTCTCCCGGCTTCACGCGATGCCCCCCGCCGATCAACGCAGGCAGCGATGCCGAATGGTGCGGATCACGGAACGGGCGGTGCTTCAGCAATCCGCCATCCGGCAACGTCCCCGCCAGCGAATGAATCATTGAAACTTCCAATGCTTCACGCGGGGCAAGGGGCGGCAATATCCCCGGCAGGCACGACGCCAGCATCGACTTCCCCGATCCCGGCGGCCCGATCATCAATAAATTATGCCCGCCCGCAGCAGCGATCTCTAACGCGCGCTTCGCCGTCTCCTGCCCTTTGACCTCAGAAATATCCGGCCCACCGCGCAATTGCTCGTTGCCGAGCTTTGCCGCTGGCGGTGATAATACTTGCGTGCCCTTGATATGATTGATGAGCTGTAACAAATCGCGCGGCGCGAGAATATCAAGACCGCCCGCCCATGCCGCCTCGCCGCCGCAATCCTCCGGGCAAATTAATCGGTTGTCATTCGAGCTCGCATGCATCGCAGCGGGCAAAATTCCAGCAACCGGCCTGATCGACGCATCCAGCGACAATTCACCAAGCACTAAAAAATTTTCTAAACTGTCTTTCGGAATAACATCCATCGCCGCCAGCAGCCCCAGCGCAATCGGCAGATCGAAATGACTTCCCTCCTTGCTCAAATCCGCAGGCGCAAGATTCACCGTTAAATGTTTCGCAGGCAACGACAGTCCCAGCGCATGCAACGCGCCGCGCACGCGCTCCTTGCTCTCGGCAACGGCTTTATCCGGCAATCCAACAATCGTGAAACTCGGCAGGCCCGATGAAATCTGCACTTGCACGTCAATCGACCGCACATCAATACCTTGAAACGAAACCGTGTTGACGCGCGCTACCATTATTTTTCTCTCCGGTAAAAATTTCACGCAGGAAAAAACGCAGCAGCGACAAAACATACATAAGGATGGATTAGGAATTTATGCCACGCCACGGCATCTGCGGGCAACAACGTAAAAATCCCGCGCAACGTGCATCACACCGCGCCCACCTAATTCCACATTATGTATATAAGCGCCTTTATCCACCCTAATAAAACCAGCAATAATGCGGCCTTTTTCATGAATCTCGATTCCGTTAACGAAGGATTCATCTTTACCCCTTAAGACGGGAAGTATGAGACGTAAGAAATTAAAAAAATCAGGTGTGAAAATGCTGAACAAAAAAGAACTGGCAACGATCGCAAACAGACTACAGGTCCCGTTGATTATTTCGGACATTCTGGCCGGAGAGGGTGAATTAACCGACGACGTGCATTACGGGCTGCACAGCGTCATCAGCGATCTGCAGCCGGACTCGGCATTAATCTGCATCGCGCTCGGCGGACTTAAAATCGCCAATGCGCACCACGTTGCGTCTCCTGGCCTTGCTGTTTTGAAAATCCAGTGCGAAAGCGTGATCGATGATTACGCCGGGCTCTGGCTTCAGAACGCCGAAAACGAAGACGTCGCCGAGCATGACGCGCTCGATGCATTGTCAAACGTTTCGGAAGACCTCGAAGGCCTCTCTGACCTGCTGGCTCTCGCCGTTGATTCCCTGCAATCGAAAAATCCCGACGCTTCAGCGCTCGCGAAAATTCTCTCGATTCAGGCAAAAGCGCACGCCGTCATCGCCGATGAACTCTTCGGCGCGCTTTACGCCGAAGTCACCGGTGAAATCGACGATGAGAAAATCGTGTCCGTCATCGCGGGAAAAATGAACGACAACGTCATCCCGTTCCCGGCGAAACGCCAGGCTTGACGATCAATCACGCCGCCGCGAGCATCGGCCCGAGCTTTTTCCCGCCCACTATATGCACGTGGAAATGCGGCACTTCCTGCCCGCCGTTCAGTCCCGTATTCGCGATCACGCGGAAACCCGTGTCCAGCCCCTGCTCGCCCGCGATTCTAGAAACAGCCGCGTAAAATCCTTTAACTTCGTCCGCGCTGCCCTTCGACCCGAAATCCGCGATCGATTCATATTTGCCCTTTGGAATGACTAGAATATGAACCGGCGCCTTGGGCGCGATATCGTGGAACGCCAGCACATACTCGTCCTCGTAAACCTTTTTGCAGGGAATATCCCCCCGCAGGATTTTCGCGAATATATTATTGTCGTCGTAACCCATGGCTGCCTCCTCTGGCTCTTGACATGGCAAACATATACTATATTTCTACGCTATATGTATATCCGCATGCTCAAAAGCAAAATTCACCGCGCCACGGTGACCCAGTCCGACCTCCATTATGAGGGCTCGATAACCATCGACCGCGCCATCATGGATAAGGCGGATATTTTGCCGTACGAGCAGGTCGACGTCCTCAACATCAATAACGGCCACCGTTTCACGACCTACGCCATCGAGGGCAAAAAGAATTCCGGCATCATCGGCATCAACGGTGCCGCCGCCCGCCTCGCGCAGAAGGGCGACCTCGTCATTATCTGCGCCTACGCCCACGTGGACAAAAAAGACGGCAAAAAGCACAAGCCGACAATCGTCCTGATGGACTCCAAAAACAAAGCCAAAAAGAAAAAGTAACCTCCGTCATCCCCGCCGGATTTGTCATCCCGGCAAAAGCCGGGATCGGGTAGCTTGACTCCCAAAATGTTACAATATAACAATGTTACTTTATAACACTAGAGCTACGGACGAAACATGGCGGAAAGATCAACTCTCGGGGATATATTTTTTCACGCGGCGGTGCTGATCCCGCTGGAATTCGGCATCCTGCACGCGACCCCGCTCGGCCCCGCGATCACGTCAATGTTCCAGACATTGTTTACGGCAGCAGGCTTCGCCTTCGCGCCGCATGACCACGCCGCAGAACTGGCGCTGGGATGAATTATTTTTTACGGGATTCTTTTTCGGTGTGGCCGCTCTGGCCGAATCGTTTCTCTAAAACAGCCAGGACTTCATCCGGCGAAACGCCCTGATCCGCCCACAAAACCGACAAATGAAACAGCAGATCTGCAGACTCTTCTTTTAAACGATCCTTATCGCCCTTGATCGCCTCGGCGATTGTCTCTTCCGCCTCCTCGATCACCTTGTCCGAAATATGCTGCGTGCCCTTGTGATACAGGCTCGCGACATATGAATCCTTCGGGTCCGCGCCCTTGCGCTGCTTCAGGATAACGTACAGATCTTTCAGAATTTCACTCACCAAAAATCCCCTTAGAGTCTCACCGCGATCCCGGCCTTCTCCATCGCCTGCTTGGCCTGTTTCACTGTATATTCTCCGAAGTGAAAAATCGAGGCCGCCAGCACCGCCGATGCATGCCCTTCTTTTACGCCTTCAATCAGATGATCTAAATTCCCGACGCCGCCCGACGCAATCACGGGCACCCGCACTGCGTCCGAAACCGCGCGTGTTAGCGGGATATTGAATCCTTTTTTCGTGCCGTCGCGGTCCATCGAGGTCAGCAATATTTCCCCCGCACCGTACTCCGCCATGCGCTGCGCCCATTTCACGGCATCCAGTCCCGTGCCCTGCCGCCCGCCATGCGTAAAAACTTCCCAGCCGCCCTTGCCGTCATCTTTCGCATCAATCGCCACGACGATGCACTGGCTGCCGCATTTATTCGCAGCCTCGCGCACGAATTCCGGGTGCTTCATCGCCGCCGAATTGATCGAAACCTTGTCCGCGCCCGCTTCCAGCAATTTGCGAATATCGTCCAGCGCCCGCACGCCGCCGCCGACAGTCAACGGCATGAACACCTGCTCCGCCGTCCGGCTCACAACATCATAAATCGTGTCGCGGTTTTCATGTGTCGCAGTGATATCTAGAAACGTCAGCTCATCCGCGCCCTGCGCGTCGTAAATTTTCGCCTGCTCGACTGGGTCCCCTGCATCGCGCAAACCCACAAAATTCACGCCTTTGACCACGCGGCCATTGTTCACATCAAGACAGGGAATGATGCGCGTCTTTAACATGCGGCCGCCAGCGCCTCTTTCGGGTCCACGCTTTTATTATAGAACGCCTTGCCAACGATCACGCCCGGCAGCGCCGCATTTTTCACGGCGCGAATATCGGCTAAACTTCCAACACCGCCCGATGCGATAACCGGGATCGACGTCCCGGCCGCCAGTGCAACCGTCTCGTCGATATTGATCCCGCTGCCGGTGCCGTCGCGCGAAATATCGGTGTAGATAATCGCCGCCACGCCCGCATCCTCGAAATGTTTCGCCAGCTCCGCCGCCGTGATCTTCGCATCCCGGACCCAGCCCTCGACGGAAACGCGTCCCTCACGCGCATCGATCCCGACCGCGATCTGGTCCGGAAATTCGCGGCACGCACGGCGCACCAGGTCAGGATCCCGCACCGCCGCCGTTCCCAAAATCACACGGCTCACGCCTTCCTGCAGCCAGTGCTCGATCTGCGCATGCGTCCTGATGCCGCCGCCAAGCTGCACCGGCAAATCCACTGCCTTGATAATCTTGCGCACGGCCTTGGAATTCGCAGGCGCACCCTTGATCGCGCCGTCCAGATCGACGACATGCAGCCACGAAAAACCCGCCCGCGCCCATTCATGCGCCTGCGCCGCCGGGTCGTCGTTATAGACAGTATCCTGCGACATATCGCCTTGGGTCAGGCGCACACACTTGCCGCCTTTTAAATCTATGGCCGGGTAAATGATCATGGGCGTAGGATATAAAGAACCCCCCCGCAGGGCGCAAGCCCGGCGCCCTAACCCCCGGATTCATTGGGCTTTTAGGCAAGGGTCTTTTCTTTCTGCTATACTGTCCTATATAGTGTTGCAGCGGCGGGCCGGGGGTCCGTAAGCGATTTTTTAATATTGGAAAGGAAGTGATTGTCATGACAAACACGATCAAAAAAGAAGAAAAACCTGCTGACAAAGACAAAGACGGCAAGATGTCCGGTGATAACGGCGGTTGCTGCGGTGGCGGTTGCCACTAATCTGACAAAGATTAAAAAAGCCCTGCTGATGCAGGGCTTTTTTTATTGTTATCTTTGTCATCCTGAGCGAAGTCATGCGAAGCAGGACGTAGTCGAAGGATCTAATTACTTCAATCTTTTCGTGAAATAAAAACCCTTCAGAATTTTTCCACCAACCTGCGCGTAATAAGGGTGTGTGCCCACGCGTTCATAACCCAGCCCTTCATAAAGCCCGATCGCCTGCTCCATCGTTTCGCGCACATCCAGGTTGATCACGGAAAGCCCTTCCTCGAGCGCGGTCTCTTCCGCTTTCGCCACCAGCATCTTCGACAATCCATGCCCGCGCGCCCACGGTGCAATAAAGTGTGTCGTCAGCTGCGCGGCAAATTTCTGCGCCTCGTTGTTCATCGGCGGCTTCACCAGCTGGCACGATCCGCAGATCATGCCATCCAGCCGCGCCACGAATAAAATCCGTGACGGCATCGCGGTCACGCCTTGCCAGTATCTCTCTAAAACATCGCGCGGCGGTTTTGTCACCCATCCGAACCCGCCGCCAGCCTCGATACCTGCGAAAGTCGAGTCGCATAAATCATTCAGCTCGGCCGGTGTGAATTCTTCAATCCTCTCGACGGTCGGCGACGGCACCAGTGCTTTTGTTTTGGTTTTGTCGGTCATATTTTATGCTCCCTCATGCGCCCGATAAGAATTTAAGGCTTCCACTGCAGAAAATCCGAAATCAGTTTCAAGCCGTCCTGCTGGCTTTTCTCAGGGTGAAATTGTACGCCCACCATATTGTCCTTGCCCACCACGGCGTTCATTAATCCGCCGTAATCTGTCATCCCCAGGACGTGATGGTCATATTCACATTGGAACATGAAAGAATGAACAAAATAGTAATGCGTCCCGTTTTTTGCGCTGCGCAGCACAAAATGACGATTATCCTGCGCTGACGGCGATGGAATGACCAGTTCGTTCCAGCCCATATGCGGTATTTTCAGATCTTCATTCGCTGGTTTCATCGGCACCACCTCGCCGGGAATCCAGTCAAAGCCTGCGTGAATTCCATGCTCCAGCCCCCGCGTCGCCATGAGCTGCATTCCAACGCAGATGCCGAGGAATGGTTTCCCCTTTTTTATGACATTCTCCTGCAGCGCCTCGCGCATGCCCTTGATGTCGCTCAGCCCTTTTAGGCAATCGCCGAAAGCGCCCTGCCCCGGCAGCACGATACGCGTCGCTTTTTTAAGGTCCTCAGGCCGCGCCGAAACCTTGACATCCACCGTCAGCCCCTCGGCATCGCGCACATGTTCGAACGCCTTTGCTGCAGAGCGCAAATTGCCTGAACCATAATCAATAATTACGACGGATTCTTTTGCCATGATCTGTGGTTTTAGTGTATGTCCTTCCCTATATAAAGCCTATATAAAAACGGCCAGGGAGAATTATGACGGTTGCCTTTTACAGATGGAAAGATACCGACGCCCGCACGCGCTGGAAACTCATGCGCCGCGGCCAGGCCGACATCGATTCCGTCATCACAAAAATCCGCCCCATCGTCGAGGACGTCCGCAAGAGCGGCGACGACGCGCTTCGCAAATACGCGAAAAAATTCGGCTGCCCTGAACTGAAAACTATCAAGGTCACCGAGGAGGAATTCGAGACCGCCGCCAAGAAGTTGGACGACTCGATGAAAAAGGCCATCTTCCGCTGCGTCGGCAATGTCCGCAAATTTCACGAAGAACAGATGCGCCGCGTCGAGAAGCACTGGATGGTCGACATCGAACCCGGCGTACGCGCCGGCGAACAGGTCACACCGATTGATTCCGTCGGGCTGTACGTGCCGCGCGGCAAGGGCTTCTTCCCCTCGACCGTTTACATGCTCTCGCTGCCCGCCGTCATCGCGGGCGTCAAAGGCATCCACATCGCCACGCCGCCGAATGCCGACGGCACATCCGGCATCGCCACGCTGTTCACCGCGAAACTCTGCGGCGTCAACAACGTCTACAAGGTCGGCGGCGCGCAGGCCATCGCCGCACTCGCTTACGGCACCCAATCGGTCCCACGTGTGCGCAAAACACTCGGCCCCGGCAGCCCGTTCGTCCAGGCCGCCAAGCAATTGCTGTTCGGCATTCTCGACCCCGGCATGCCCGCCTGCTCCAGCGAATCCGTTATACTCGCCGATGAAACGGCCGACCCGCACAACACCTGCCTCGACATGCTGAACGAAGCCGAACACGGCGAGGACAGCGCCGTCCTCCTGATCACCCACAGCGACGCCCTCGCGCGCCACGTCCAGAGCAACCTGCCGCGCTATATCGCCGACCTGCCCGAGCCGCACCGCACCATCTGCGCCAAAGTCATGAAAGGCTTCGGCGGCATCATCCTGACCGAAAGCCTCGAGGATTCCGTGGCGCTTTCGAACGAATACGCGCCCGAACATTTGCACCTGAAAGTCAAAAACGCGCATGACCTCGTGCCGCAGCTGAAGAACGCGGGCGAGATTTTGATCGGCGAACACACGCCCTCTTCGCTCGCCAATTACGGCATCGGCGTCAACCACGTTCTGCCGACCGGCGGCTTTGCGCACTCTTACTCCGCAACGACTGTCTGGGATTTCCTCAAGCGTACATCGCTCTCCGAAGTCACGAAAGAAGGGCTGGAATCGCTCAAGGATGCCGTCACCACCATGACGGATTTCGAAGGCTTCCCCGCCCACGGCGACGTCCTTAGAAAACGTAAGCTCTAATTTTTAGAGAGTGCCCTTGGTACTGGGGATGACGTCGGCAGCGCGCTCATCAATCGACACCGCCATCCGCAAAGCTTTCGCAAACGCCTTGAACGTCGCCTCGATCACGTGATGGTTATTCGTGCCGTACAGATTTTCACAATGCAGCGTGATGCCGCCGGTCTGCGCGATTGAATGGAAAAATTCCTTGAACAATTCCACTTCCATTTCGCCGATATGCTCGCGCGTGAAATTCAGGCGCCACACGCAGTAAGGCCGCCCCGATAAATCCAGCGCGACGCGGCTCAGCGTTTCATCCATCGGCGCGTACGCATGACCGTAGCGTACAATCCCGCGCTTCTCGCCGAGCGCCTGGCTAAGCGCCTGGCCCAGCGTCAGCCCCACATCTTCCACCGTGTGGTGCCCATCAATATGCAGGTCGCCCTTTGCTTCCACGCTCACATCGATCAGCGAATGTTTAGCTAACTGCTCCAGCATGTGATCGAAAAACCCGATGCCCGTATGCACCTCGGCCTTGCCCGTGCCGTCGAGATTGATCGACACGCGGATATCCGTTTCCTTCGTCTTGCGGCTTAGGGTCGCGGTGCGGTGCTTGGCGTTGTCACGGGGCATGATGTCCTCTTTATTTACTCATTCTCACTGGGGGCCACTCTATCATAAATTTTATTCACTTGCTTGATTCCAGTGACTTTCCCGTCGTATACATCGTTTCTGTAAATATTGGAATCTATTAAAAAGGGCTTCGAATATGTTCGATAAATTACAAAAATACGCACCTATGACCCTGCTGACGCTGGCTCTGCCTTTCACTGCCGCCGCAGCCGATGGAAAGAAATGCGATGTCAGCCTCGCCGTCGAGGCCCCCATCGGAAACAAGGAGGTCTGGGATACCAAAACAGCAGTCGAGGACGCCGCGGCCAAACAGGGTGTTGCTCTGAAAGTGCTTGTTTACCCGGGCGCGCCCCACGTGAAAATCGTCAGGAACGGACAACCTGGGGAAAATTTCTCGATATCCGAGTTTTCCGATGCAGGCAAAAAAGCCACGCAGGAATGCCTGAACGGTGGAGCGCAGGCCGCTACCGTTTCCACCCCCGACCTCAGCCGCTGATTTCCGGGTAAAGCCCCGTCATCACAAAACTCACCTCCTCGTCATTGCGAGGAGCCTGCCCCCGCGAAGGTGGGGAAGCAATCCCGGCCCCACTCCCGTCATTGCGAGGAGCCTTTTGCGACGAAGCAATCCATCTTCTTGTCTTCCCGGCGAAAGCGGGGATCTGGATTGCTTCGCTCCCGTTGGTCGCTCGCAATGACGAAAAAATAATTTCCTAGCCCAAATATTTTTTTCGACTCGCACCGATTTCCGAGTGCCCCGAGCCCGTACATCACCCCCAAAACCCGTCCCTAAAAATTAAAATCTTAATGTATTCGCATTAACGAATACATGTTTTATGCATAAAAAGTTATATAATTTCACAGCAACAATATTATTACCCGGAATCCCGTTAAGATATTAATGTAATAAAATTACGGAAAGCGAATGGACTCATTTTCTTGATTTTAAAGGCTTTTGAGCGTATATAAGAAGACTGGAAATACCGGAAATTTTAGGACGATTTTGTGATGGCACTTGCACAAAAATTTCGTGGATTTATCACCAGCACAGCACCCGCTGCCGCGCTTGCAACTCTGCTCACGGTCATTCCGGCTTTCAACACCAACGCCACGGCCCAGGAGCCAAGAGCAACTACGGTTAGCAGCACAGCCCCGACTGACATTCAGCAACAGATCATGCAGAGCAGACAAAACACCGAGAATATGATCAAGGAAGGCCGCAGGATAATTGACGAAACCAAAAGGATGGTGAGTGGCGAAATCGTAGACGGCAAGGAAAGCGAGCATACCATTATTGCGCAGGCACAAAGCCACTCGATAAAAAACAAACAAATCGCTTTTTTTGTCTACAAGGGGCAGGCGGATGAAGGGCTAACCGGAAAACAGGTTGTCGAAAAACTGACAACCCATTTCTCACGTAAAAATATTACTGATATCAAACCTTATCTTGAGGCTGGCGGACAAAACACGGTCATAGGCTTTTATGTGCAAGGCCACCTGATCGGCCCCTTTCCCCTTGATAAAACGGCAGTACAAGGCGCGAATATAGCTGCGGATTTATTCCAGCATCCTGAAAAACTGCCCAAAGATACTGTATTACTTGGATTCGCTCCCCAGCTTAATCAAGAATAGCTCTGCTAGGACCTGAAACTTTTCCTAGTTTAGCCAGTTCGATATCATCTTTATTTTCTGGATTTTTGTTGTCCGCATTAGGCTTTTCTGTCGCAGGATTTGCAGCAGAAACAAATTTTTTTCCTAAAGATCCGCGTTCTGCTTCTTCCCCGTCTAAGGCACCTAAAAAATCATCACGGGTTGCTTTCGATTCAGAATTTTTAACTGATTTCTCTGCTTCTTTTTGAATTTTTTCCAAAGAGCGCTGGGTCGCTTCCCGCTCCTCATTAGTTTTTCTAAACTGCTCAGCAGCATTTTTTTCCGCCTCTTCAGTCCGTCGCAGTTGTTCTTGAGGCGCAAGAGTTTTGTCACCCTCGATTGTTTTTAATTGTTCTTGTGCTCGCCGCGCTGTTTCTTCGAACGCTTTCTCTTTAGCAAGCACATCTTCTTTCAGCTTTTCGCTACGATCCTTCAAATCATTTAAGTCATTATAATTCTGTGATGACTTCAGCTTTTCTTTTTCAAGCAGCTCAACCAGCCTTGCATTGCTGACATCGTCTTTGGTTTTAATTCCTCTTTCAAGAAGAGTTCTGCGCGCTTTTTCCCTGTCCAGCTTGCCCGTCGTCCGGTAGCCATCGATCATCTCGTCGGCATCATGGAGGAACTGGCCTTCCTTCATCATCTCTGCGGTAATTTTTCCAATCGTTTCATCGATCTTCTTCGCTTCCTTCCGGCACCACTCCGCCATCTTCTGGCATTCATCGATCATCTTCGAGATGCGCTCGTTGGCTTCCTGGATCTGCCGCTGCAATGCGGCAAGAATCTCGTCCCGCGCACTCTCTTCCTCTTTCTTTTTCTGGAGACTGCGCTCATCCTCGTTCGGCGTATTGACGGTCGGGATGACGCTTGTAGAAATCGCATCGCTGAAACCGATATTGGCTTCGGCTATGCGCTGTTCCTCGGGCGAGCTTTCGCTGGAAACAAAATGGAGCAGCAGGAAATTATTGGCGGCCTTCACGATATCGGAAAAGCTGTTCCCTTTGGCGCTGACAGCGTCAAACGTGTTACTCAGCCGTTCGAGCGTATTGAATTTCTGGCCTTGTCCCATAATGAATCCCGTTGCGACATCTTGAAAACAATCGTTGAGTCAGTTGTTTTCTGGAAATAATATTACGTCCATAAGGTAAATGGAGCATTAACATAATACATCTTGGAGTCATTCTTTTACCCGCAGCCGCTTTTATTGCCGCATTACTGGTCAAACCCCTTGAATTATTGCATCATGGGTTTTGCTTATTTCCTGAATACATCTTATGATTGCATTACGGCAAGTGCGCTGCAGCACGCCGCACGGGCGTAAATTCCCAGAAATTCCTTGTGCGTTTTGCACGCCGTTCGTTACAATCCAGACGCTACGAAAAAAAAGACTATACGAACACGGAGAAAAACTAATGGCAGAGCCACATCACACCGGGGAACCCCCCGGCGGGAATTTTGGTCACGAGGATCATTATGGTCGCGGCGGCCACCTGTACGGCACCGAACTCATCCTTGAACGCGTCATCTTCGCGAGCCGCTGGCTCCTGATGCCCATGTTCATCGGCCTTGCCGCCTCGCTCGGCCTGTTCTCGATGAATTTCGTCATCATGATTTTCAAATTCGGTCTGCATATTTTCGAATACGACAAGAACGAACTTCTGCTCATGATGCTGACCTTCGTCGACAAGGTCCTGGTCGGCACGCTCATAATCATGGTCATCATTTCCGGCTACGAAAATTCGGTCGGCAAACTCGATGTTCGCGACGGCAAGCTGTCGTGGCTCGGAAAACTTGATTCATCCTCGCTCAAAATCAAGCTTTCGACCTCAATCGTCTCGATTTCCTCGATTCACCTGCTGAAAATTTTCCTGGATGTTGGCCGCTATACGAACTCTGAATTGGCTTGGACGACAGGAATTCACTTCGTCATGGTCTTGACGGCAATCATGCTTGCCTCGATGGATCGCATCCAGGGACAGCATTAACGGCTTAGAAACCCAGGCTGGCGCTTAAATTCTGCGCCAGCTGACACTCTCCATAAATCGTAAACATGAGCTTCGGATACACATTTGTTGTATCCGGGGCTCTGTAATATTTTTTATTTTCCCTGGCGTTTTTTAGATTCACACGCAGGCGCGCAATCACATTGACGCCCCGCGGCGACAACAAAGCTTCTTTCAGTTCATCAGCTTTTGGGGCCGTATCTGCAATCTCCGCGCCCTCAAGCAGAATTATTTTCTTTTGCCCCTTCACTTCGATTTCGCCGGCATTGCCGTACACCGGGTGCCTTAACGGCATATGCGAAAATTTTTCTCTGGTTGCAATGGTGCATGTGAAAGGGAAATAATGCGGGAAACGATCTTCCGCAATCGTACTGGCTATAATGCGGTGCCGTGCCAGTTCGTTATAAATCGCCGCGAGCCGCGTAACGCTTTTTTCATCATCCATTGCAAACTCGGAATGCGGAATTCTTTTTTGGTCGTAGGAAACTTCGAGACGCTCCGCAAGACCGAATTCCGAAGCGTTGAATTCGTTCATCAACCCGCGCGCCTCAAGATAATGCTGGGTGCTGTTCAAAGTGACGAGGTGATATCGGTCGGGATTTTTTTCGAGAAGCCTCGGCCTCATGCTGTCGACGCGAAAGCCGAGATCCAGCACGATCGGTCTTGTGTCATGGCTGACCGCCTCGCGCATATCAGCGAGTGCGTTTGCCCAATTTTCCGCAGTACTTTCGCTGATCATGACCAAGGCCTCCCCGCCCTTTCAGACCAAAACCTTATATTTTAATATGGAAATCTTGTCAAATTAGCTTCGGGAACGGCGCAAAAGCACGTAAATCGCGCCAAGGCCTCCGTCGTGCTGTTTTGCCTGCGCTGTTTTCAGGACCAGTTCCTCCAGCGGCGCCTCGTTCAGCCATTCCGGCACCCGCGCTTTTAAAACACCCGGCTTGTCCTGGTTACCCTTGCCGGTGATCACCAATACACATCGCCGCCCGCGTTCATAACTGCTCTTGATGAAACGGGCCAGCGCCGTACGTGCCTCCTGCTGGTTCATGCCGTGCAGATCCAGCGTTCCCTCGATCACCATCTTTCCGCGTTCCAGCTTCTGCGCTGTACGCTTGTCGACGCCGCGCCCTTTCGGCTGCTTCTGCGTTTCACGAAACTCCACGCCAACGCGCTCAATGATTTTTTCTTCCTGCGCGTGAAAATTGTCTTCTTCGTTCTCTTCATAGTTGCGCCCGGGCATAAGCCGTACGTCCGCCGTCATCGCCTTCCACAGCGCGGCATCTTTTTTGCTTAAACCCGGTTTGGATTTGTTCTTGTCTTTCTTCCCCGTCATACAATAAGTTTATGCTGTGAAAATGAACGTAGCAACAACCGCCATGCGCGCGCGATTTATTCTTTCGATTTTCCTGCTGTGCTTTGCCGGCTTGGCATTCGCGCAAGAAGGCGAAGTCACCGAAAACGACAAAGCCGTCTTCGCTTTTTTCACGCTGAACGGTCACACACCCGCCTACGAGCAATGGATCGAGAATTCACCGAAATATCTCGCCGAGACGACTTACGACGGCAAGCGCGAGGTTCTCGAAGCGGAACTGCTGCGCCTTAAATGGGGCTTCGGCACGTACAATGTCGAGCGCGACTTCATCAAAATCCGCACGCCCGTGAAACTTCTTATCCAGGGCAATCATCTTGCTTTCTCGTTCCATGAAGCCTCCGGGCGCAACGTGCCGTACTTCCCGTTTCCATACGGCAAGGAATGGATCGCGGTGATCATCAACGACCTCGATCCGCTGTTCGAGCTTGAACTCACACCGGCAGAAAAAGCACGTACGGCAAATCTGCCCAAAAACGTGGTGTTCGACGGCGAAATTGTCCTCCACCTTCGCCCGATCAAGGCCGATAACTACACTACCCAGAAGCTCGACGGCACCGACCACTGGCTGATGATGAGCGACACCAGCCGCCTTGAGCTGCTCTCGGAAGGCACCGCCCTGGCCACGTACACCGCCCCCTGGTTCCTGGAAAGCTCGAAAAAACGCGTTTTACCGGGCCTGCAGCAATAAAATTACCAAAATCGCCCTGAAACCAGCATTTTGGCATCGCTTTTGCATTGCTGCTAGAATAATAGTACGGGCTTCTCGCAACTTTAAGGGCAGGCGATGTTCTCGAATTTCGGCAATCTTTTCATCACGCGGTCGCGTCAGGCTGAACATGCCGACACGCGCCTTGATATCCGCCGCCATGATCCTGATCAGGAAGGCCGCCGCAAAAAAGACGATACGCAAAAAGAAAATTCCGGATTCGAAACCGATGACAACGCCACCGTCACGGTCGAAGCGCTGCGAATCTTCCTCGAAAATTTTCTGGTTTCGCTTCAACCCCAGAAATCAGATGGCGGACAAAAAATCGTCGCGCCGCAAAATCACGCGCCCGAATCTGCAGCGCGTACGCACACCGACGGCGAAGCCTCCAGGGCCGCGGGCGTCTACCAGCATGTCGCGCAGAAAGTCGACCGCACCACGCCGCCGCCAGCCGCCACACATACACATGATGATACGCCGCCGCCCGTCGAACTCGCCGCCGCCGACATCCGCACAATCCATCAATTGCTTGCTGATATGAAGCCGCTCACGGAACGCGGCATTGAATATCTCGTGATTGAACGCAGCGACAGTTTCCTCGGCAGCCTCGTCGCCGCCGTCGAAAAAGCAAAAAATTCCTAATTGGGAAGCTTATAACCCGAACCGTCGGTCAGTAAAATTTCCGGCTTCGCCGGGTCGCGCTCGATTTTCTGCCGCAGGCGATAGATATGCGTCTCAAGCGTATGCGTGTCGAGACCCTCCGCGTACCCCCAGACTTTTTCCAGCAGCGCCTGCCGATCGACCGCTTTGCCTTTCGCCTCAGCAAGCAACACAAGAATCTCTTTTTCCTTGTCCGTCAGCCGCACCGCCCTGTCTTCGGCGAGCAAAATCTCATTACTATGAACGTCCAGCTCGAATGGCCCGATGGCGATTTTCTTGCCCGTATTCTTCGCCATCGCCTGCAGCCTGCGCACCCTGTCCAGCACCGCACCGGCACGTACAGGCCTCGTAAACCGGTCATTTTCCCCCGTTTTAAGGTCGCCCGGCGGTTTCTGGTCCTTTTCGCCGATCCAGAGATAGACGCCTTCCGCCCCCCCGGCTTCAGCCAGAACCTCACAATTGACGATATTTTCCCGCGCCAGCAGGGCCGTCAGCTGCTCCCGGCTGCCCGCGTTCTGATCGATGATCGTGATTTTGACGCTCATGGCCCTGTTTCTGGCCTTCTGGCACAGGTTTTGCAAGTCTTAAAGCAGAATATGAGGCCTTTATGATCGAAACTAGCGGCGGAAACGGCCCAGGCGGCCCTTCCGGCAATGTTCTTAGGATGGTGCACAACCCGCGCATGGGCGGCAGCATGCCCGCATGGGTAAAGGCCGACACCGCGAAAGACGAAATCACCCGCAACCTGGCCGAGGCCGAAGCCCCTGACCCCTCCTTCAAAACCGCCCTCTCCTACCAGATGCAGGAACCCGCAAAAACAAACGACGAGGAATTCGGTTTTTACGATTTGCTCGACATGGTCAACCCGCTTCAGCACATCCCCATCGTCAGTCATCTTTACCGCAGGCTCACCGGCGATGAAATCAAATCCGCACCCATGGTCATCGGCGGCGCGATCTTCGGCGGGCCCGTCGGGGTCGCGAGTGGTCTCGCCAACGTCATCGTGCGCCAGGAAACCGGCACCGATATCGCCGGCAACGCGCTCAGCCTTTTTTCGGGCGATAAACCACAAATGAAAAAACAAATTCCTGACGATCCCGAAAAACGCCTTGCAGCCGCGCTGGCCGGGACAACGCCGGATAATCTTCCCGTTTCGCTGCTCGCCTTCACCGACCGCGGCCTCGCGAAATCCGCGCAGCCGGAAAAGAAAATCACGGAATATTTTTCGCCTTACGAACTTTACTGAGCAGGTTTGCGCGGCACGCGCGTTCCGAAAATCGCTTCCCCAACCCTGACATGCGTCGCACCCAGCGCCAGTGCCTTTTCAAAATCCATACTCATGCCCATGCTGATATTTTTCAGCCCATGCTCATCCGCGAGCTTTTTGAGCAGCGCGAAATGCAGCGCGGGCGGATCTTCAATCGGCGGAATGCACATCAGGCCCGTGATCGTTAGCCCGCATTCTTTGCATGATTTCAAAAGATCCGGCAGCGCAGCAGGCGCAACGCCGCCTTTCTGCTCCTCCTCGCCCGTATTCACCTCGATATAACAGGCAGGAAATTTATTCTGCTTTTTCATCTCCGCTGCCAGCGCTTTCGCCAGCTTTTCACGGTCCACCGTCTGGATGACGTCGAACAGCGCCACCGCATCTTTCGCCTTGTTGGTCTGCAGCGATCCGATCAGATGCAGCTCGAGATCCGGAAATTTTTCATGCGCGCCGTTCCAGTGCGCCTGCGCTTCCTGCACACGATTCTCGCCGTAAACTCTGTGCCCCGCCGCCAGCGCCTCGTCGATTTTCTCCTGCGGTTGCTGCTTGCTCACGGCAATCACCGTGGCATTCCCGGCCCGGGCTTTTATCTTTTTAAGATTCTCAGCAATCGACATACCGCCCTCTTTGTCATCCCGGCGAAAGCCGGGATCCAGTAAATTTACGCGATTCCGGCTTACGCCGGAATGACATTAACAAAAAATAAGAAGGGCGCCTTGCGGCGCCCTTCCCGTATTCTTGATCTCTTACGAGATTAGAAGTTGATTTGCGTACCGATAACAACCGAAGTTGCGTCTGCATCGGTCGAGCCGCCGGTGATGCCAGCAACGTTCTCGAATTCAGCATGGCTGATCGAGCCGCGGAAGGTCATTCCAGGACCGTACGTGTAGACAACACCGCCGGTGTAGCGGTCAACTTCGATACCATCGTTGCCAGTTGCGCCAGCAATGTTGTTAGCGCCTTCCTGGTTGAGGTACGATGCGCCGAGCTTGAAGGGGCCCGTTGTGTAGTCAACGCCGACTACCCAGGTCTCTTCTTCGTCGAGCTCATCCGTTGCCGAGATCGGGTCATCGCCGAAGTCGTTGATGGTGTAAGCAACACCAACGCCGAACGGTCCGATGTCCAGGTCAAGACCAGCGTTCCATGCCGTCAGGTCATCAGAGAACGCGTCGCCGCCAGCTTGGGCGCCGATTTGCTCTTCGAGTTCTGCATGCGTGTAACCAGCACCGGCGATAACGCCGACGTTGTTGAACTGACCTTCATAACGAACTGCAGCTTCGTATACCGAGCCCAATTCATCATCATCATCATCATCGTTCAATGCGTTCTCGTTCGAAGCATCGTTGATGTCTGGTGTGTACGATACGCCAACTTGGAAGCCGTTCATGATCGGCGACAGGTAGGTCAGCTTGTCAGCTGCGCCCGAAATGTCTTGATCATAGTCCAGGCCGCCGGCGCTGCCGGAAGCGGCAACGTTCAGGCCCGCGAGCGAACCACCGGTTTCGATACCGGCATAGTTGATCGGGTTGACGAACTGACGGATACCGTCGATGTTGTCGTCAGCCGAAGGAGCTTCAACCTGCAGGAGGTAGGATGCGCCATCTTCGGAACCGAAGTTGACACGGCCCCAGCCGCCGGAGAAGTAAGCGTAGGTTTCGTTAACGGCAAAGCCGTCTTCGTTGTCTGCGCCGGATTCAATGTGCGCGCCGACCGTCAGACCATTGTCCAAAGTCGTTTCGCCGCTGAAGTGAACTTCCGTGTTACGGATGATGTCCAACTCACGCGACTCGCCTGTGCCAGCGGCAACAGGTTCATCGTCTTGGTCGGTGTACATGCCGTAGCCCTTGAAGTAACCACCAACATCCAGCGTCAGGCCGTCTTCAGCGTGCGCAGGCGTTGTAGCTACAACTGCAAGGCCGATAACGGCAGCACTGCAAAGTAGTTTTTTCATTTAATTTCTCCAATCAAAGAAATTTGGTTTAGAAACAGCATTCCCTAAAGAACACCAACAAAATCCACCGGAATCCCAGCGGACAAGGGGTAGTTAGCCAGCGTTCCGGTCTTTCTTCAACGCGTTTTAGATAATCTTGCAACAAATTTTTACAAACCGTTGCATTTTTGTCACATTCTTCTTTTTAAAGCTTCGGCTGAATCAGGGGGGACCCGCCTGAATCACCCTTGAGACCCGTATAGCCACGTGCTAAGCACGTATGGCTTAATTAACGCGCCCAATCGTCTTTATATATTCGGCGCTATATATAATGTTCGACATACATTAGAGCACCACATCAGAGCACTGAGCTCCACGGAATACAGGAAAGATGCATTATGAAAAATAATATTACAACAAGCAGAAATATTCTCGCGGTTCTTTTCTCCATTCTTCTTTCCTTTGGCCTGGCCGCCTGCGGCAAAACGGTCGAGACCGAGGCCAAATACCCGACCGGCCTGGACCGTCCCGAAACGCAGGGCGATATTTACGCCAAACCCAACAGCATCTTCGGCAAGGGCGGCATGTTCGGCCGCGCCGACGACAGTGCTGCTGATTCCGGCATCGGCGTCAACAGCTTCCTGTGGCGCGCTTCGCTCGACACCGTTTCCTTCATGCCGCTCGCCAGCGCAGATCCGTTCGGCGGCACGATCCTGACCGATTGGTACAGCGCGCCTGAGACACCGAACGAGCGTTACAAGGCGAACGTCTTTATTCTCGGACGTCAATTGCGTTCCGACGGCGTGCGCGTGCGTGTCTTCAAACAGGAACAGACAAAGAGCGGCTGGAAAGACATCGCCGTCTCCGACGAAACTGCGCGCCAGCTCGAGGACGCAATCCTCACGAGAGCACGGCAATTGCGTGTCGCGCAGATCGGTCCCGTCGAGGATTGATTTTCAAAAAATTTATTGAGACAAAAAATAAGGGGCCGTATGGCCCCTTATTTAATTTCAATCGCAATTGATTATTGCAGAACAGCGACCGGCTTCGGCTTCAGCTCTTCTTCTCTTTCCTCGGCATGCAGGCTAAGCGCTTTGTCATGCTCCGGATGATAGGGACCGAGTACACCCAAATGAATCGCCTCCACCAGGATCTTGTTTCTGATTTTGGGATCGAGCTCCTCGATTTCTTCCGGCGTAACCTGCACTTCCTTCCAGTGGATAAGGCGTTCGTTGTGCGCAAAACGCACTTCTGTAAGTATCTCGAATCTTAAAGGATTGTCTTTTTTAAGCTGTTCAATCTTGCGGGCTCTCAGATAGTCGTGGACAAAATGATCAAAATCCGCGACGGCTCTCTTGCTCAACTCGCTTAAAGGCTCGGGACCCACCTCAGGTTTAGAGGCAGATTCATAAGCGGTACTAATTGCTGGTGCAGCACTCATTATATAACTCCATGTTCATTTATCATAATATTTTGGGGAATAGTAAGTATTTTATAGCCGATTGTCTATAAAATTTATAGCCATTGCCCAGCGTTAACCTTTGCTGTAATCATCAAAAACCCGAAGGAAAACAATGACGGCAACGACCCGCTACAACATTAAAGAGACCGAAACCCGCTGGCGCCAGACCTGGGAGAGCCGCGACTCGTTCCGCGTCACCGAGGACCCTCAAAAAGAAAAATACTACGTCCTCGAGATGTTTCCCTATCCGTCAGGCCGCATCCATGTCGGCCACGTCCGTAACTACACGCTCGGCGACGTCGTCGCGCGCTATAGAAAAGCCTGCGGCTTCAACGTCATTCACCCGATGGGCTGGGACGCGTTTGGTTTGCCCGCTGAAAACGCCGCCATCGAACGCGGCGAGCACCCGCATAAATGGACGCACGAAAATATCCGCATGATGCGCGAGCAACTCAAATCCATGGGCCTCTCCATCGACTGGTCCCGCGAAGTCGCGACCTGCGATTCCGATTATTACCGCCACGAGCAGAAAATGTTTTTGGATTTCTACAAAAAAGGAATCGCTTACAGAAAAGAATCGATGGTCAACTGGGACCCGGTTGATAACACCGTCCTCGCGAATGAACAAGTCATCGACGGCAAGGGCTGGCGCACCGGCGCACCCGTTGAACGCCGCAAGTTAAACCAATGGTTCCTCAAAATCACCGACTACGCCGACGAACTTTTGGATGCTCTGAAAGACCTTCCTCGCTGGCCGGAAAAAGTCCGCATCATGCAGGAAAACTGGATCGGCAAATCCAAGGGCCTGCAATTCAAATGGGACATCGTCGGTTCCAAAGAACAAATCGAAGTCTTCACCACGCGACCCGACACACTCTTCGGCGCAAGCTTCCTCGCGCTCGCACCCGACCATCCCATGAGTCAGAAACTCTGCGGTGATAAACCCGAATTCAAAAAATTCCTCGCAGCATGCCAGGCCGGCGGCACTTCCGAAGTCGCCATCGAACAGGCCGAAAAGCTCGGCTTCGATACGGGCCTGAAAGCCACGCACCCGCTGCTCAAACGCGAGATACCTGTATATGTGGCCAATTTCATCCTGATGGATTACGGCACCGGCGCGATTTTCGGCGTCCCCGCGCACGACCAGCGCGACCTCGACTTCGCCAATAAATATAAACTTCCCGTTCTGCCCGTCGTCATCCCGGAAGAAAAAATCGAGATCACCAAAGAGGCTTACACAGGCCCTGGCAAACTCGCGAATTCTGAATTCCTGAACGGCCTCGACGTCGAAGCCGCAAAAGAATCCGTCATCAAAAAATGTGAAGCGGACAAAACCGGCTTCGGCACCACCCAATTCCGCCTCCGCGACTGGGGCGTCTCCCGTCAAAGATATTGGGGCTGCCCGATCCCGATGATCCACTGCGACAAATGCGGCGTCGTTCCGGTTCCCGAATCCGATCTCCCCGTCACGCTGCCGCCCGACGTCACCTTCGACAAACCCGGCAACCCGCTGGAGCGCCACCCGACCTGGAAAAAAATCAAATGCCCGTCCTGCAAATCCGACGCGCGCCGCGAAACCGACACGTTCGATACCTTCTTTGAATCGAGCTGGTACCAGTTCCGCTACTGCGACCCTAAGAACGACAAACTCCCCTTCGCCAAAGACAAAGCCGCTTACTGGATGCCGGTCGAGCAATATATCGGCGGCGTCGAACATGCCGTGCTGCACCTTCTCTATGCGCGCTTCTTCACCAAGGCGATGCGCGATGTCGGCCTGCACGATATTTCCGAACCTTTCACCGGCCTCTTCACCCAAGGCATGGTCACGCACGAAACATATCAGGACGAAAAAGGCGCATGGCTCTTCCCCACCGACGTTAAAAAAGACGGCGAAAAATTCGTCACTATAAAAGACAACAAGCCGGTGAAAGTCGGCGGCATCGTCAAAATGTCGAAATCGAAAAAGAACGTCGTCGATCCCGAAGACATTCTAAAAACCTACGGTGCCGACGCCGCGCGTTTGTTTATCCTGTCCGATTCCCCGCCCGAGCGCGATCTGGAATGGACCGAATCCGGCATCGAGGGCGCATGGCGCTACGTGAACAAACTCCACCGCATGGTCAGCGAAGCCAAACCGAATCTTGCGCCCGCCGGTAAAGCGCCGGCAAATTTCACACCCATCGCCACCAATCTCCGCCGCGCCACGCATAAAACAATCAAAGGCGTTGCCGACGATATCGAGGCTTTCGCGATGAACAAGGCCGTCGCCAAGATACGCGAACTTTCAAATGTCATCTCCCAATATTGTCATCCTGAGCGAAGTGACGCAGAGCGTCACGAAGTCGAAGGATCTGACGCCTCACAGAAAGATCCTTCGACTGCGCTTCGCTCCGCTCAGGATGACAGCCTTAAATTCGCCCTGCGCGAATCTATTGAATGCCTCATCATCCTCATGAACCCGATGATGCCGCATCTCGCTGAAGAACTCTGGGAAACGCTGGGCCATAAAACCCTGCTGGTTGAAACAGCGTGGCCGAAAGCTGACCCCGCGCTCCTCGTCGCCGACTCCGTCACCATCGGCGTTCAGGTCAACGGCAAGCTCCGCGGCCAGATCACCGTACCCGCCAACAGCAACGAAGAATCCACGCGCGAAACCGCACTCGCCGAACCCGGCGTTCAGAAAGCGCTTGAGGGTATGCAGGTGCGCAAAGTGATTGTCGTACCCGGCAGAATTGTTAATGTGGTGGCCGGATGAAAACCAGAAACCGTCATTGCGAGCGTAGCGAAGCAATCCAGAGCCAAGGCAAAAATCCTGGATTGCCGCGTCGGCTGCGCCTCCTCGCAATGACGATTGTTGGTTTTTCTCTTTTCACATTAACCGCCTGCGGCATGCGCCCGGTCTACGGCGTCAACCGCGACATGCCCGTCGGGGTCGAGGAAAAACTCGAACAGGTCAGCATCAGTAATATTCCCGACCGCGAGGGGCAATATCTCCGTAACGCGCTGATCGACCGTTTCTACCGCTCCGGCCGCCCCGCCAGCCCGGCTTATGCGCTGAATTTCGCGCCGATCACGGAAAACCGCACCGAACTTGATATTACCAAGGCCTCCGACACCACCCGCGCCCAGCTCCGGCTTTACACCACCATGACGCTGAATAATTTAAGCACGGGCGACACGCTTTTTTCCCGTGACCTCACCGCCATCACTAGCTATAACGTCCTTGGGAGCGAGTTTGCCACCCGCGTGACCGAAGACAACGCCCGCACCAACGCGCTCGACGAACTGGCGCGCCAGGCGGAAATGCACACGGGACTTTATTTCAGACGGCAGTAAATGCCGCGTAACTAAAAAAAACAGGGAGTAGAAAAATGTCTGCAAATTCCATCAAGCAACCTACTTTTGATGTGCAATACGATGACGGCACTGACACCTATCATGTCATGCGCGATCTGAAGGAAATTTTCATTTGCAAGCCAAGCGATCTTAAAAACTTTGGCGCGCCCATTCATCCTGACGCCCGGCCGGCTTTTGGCCGCATCATTTTAGGCCCGTCATTTGAGCGGGCATCCCGCAAAACAAACGATCTGCACGAGATGCTTAAGCTGGTTATTCTTGATGTGGCAGGCAAAGGATCTCTGCAAAAGCATCAGGAAGAATTTGACAGGCTTATTGCGACGGTTTAATAGACTAGTTGTCACTTTTTAGTGACCGCGGCATTTGATGGACTCAGCTTGCACCGCGACAACAATGCTAAAGCGCCACAGCTCCCCTAAATTCTAAAACAGGGCGCCGTGGTCTCCTCTAGGACCCGGCGGGAGCATTTTCTTTTTTTCTCCCAATGGAATTGAAAAAACCATGCGGCTGAACCCGCATAGTCATTGGGAGTAAAGAATGAATCTCGCGCAAGTAGAAACCACAGCCGTTGGAACCACCTTTCTGAATCCAACTGCCCATTTTAACAAAGGCGCAGACAGGTACGACCAGGGCTGCGAAAAAGTTAAATGGCTTGCCCCTACACTCCTTGTCCATAAGCTCCAGCAATTCATCGATCTGAAAGTTACACCCCTGCACGTTCTTGATCTCGGTACGGGAACGGCTGCCGTCGCAACCGCCATTATTGGCATTAACCCGGAAGCTGAGATCACCGGCGTTGATAGTTCGGTTCGAATGCTTGAAAAAGCGCTGGAGAAAAATGTCCTCAGGCAGGGAATTTGCGGCGACCTCGAAGATTTCAACGGCCTGAAACTGCCACGCAACCATTTCAACCTCATTGTTGCTTCCGGTGTGTTCGATTTCATTCGCAAGACGCCGCAACTGTCTGAAGGAATCGTTGGAGCTTTAGCAAAACCGGGCGGCATCTTTGCTTTTACGTACGAACCCGCGGGCAACGCCAACCCCGGCGTTAACACGCTCCAGCATGACTCCGAAGGCCTGAAAAATATGTTCCGCCGCCGCGGCGCGGTAATTCTGGCCGATGAACCTGTGCCGCATATCTGGGAAAATTACAAAAACAATAACCCCGTCACCAATCACATCCTGATCGGCCGGGCACCTTAAAAAATTTACAGCACAAACCTGAAAGGAGTAATCAGACAATGACTGCAGAAACCAAACCCCGCATCCGGGCCGCTTACGACGAGAAAGCCTTCAGAATCCACATCGTTTCAGACGGCCAGCAGATCACGGAAATTTCTCTGACAGATATTCTGCTTCTGGCAGAAAAATCGGGTCTACCCACCGGCCCGCTCGGCGCATTTGCAGACGGCCCCCTGACCGCTTCATTGCAAAATCTGCCCCTGACCGCCACCCATGACTTTACTAAAGTCAGTGAGGATCCACTTAAAAAAATTCTCACGCAGGCGCTTAAAAAAGTCGACGCAAAAGCATGGCAAGGCGCGCCGAATTACACCGGTCCCGCCGCCCAGGCATACGAGTAATTTTTTAACCGCGCCGCGCGCGCACAATCTATGGAGTAACTGAATCATGACTGAACAAAACAATCCCAGAGTAAGAGCCACCTATCGCTCTAGCACGCACAGCATCGGCGTGAGGGTAAACTCTCAGCAGGTTGCCAATATTCCGGTCGCTCACCTGGTCGCCCTTGGCGCGCTTGATGATGGAAACGACTTGAAATCGATCAGGACGTTTGCAAGCGCGATGCAAAAAGCCTTCAAAACCGCTTACACGGACGAGAACGTCGACGCCGTCGCCATCGCGGAAGAATATACAGGATTAACCACTATTTCTTATGACGACTATAATAAAGAGGGCGGGCCAGCCGCACTCCATACATTCAAGGATCCTTTCGCGGATGTCGGCCTGGCAACCGCGCTGGCGGCCTTTAACGAAAAAGCCCTTGCACAAATAATGCCCAAAAAGAAAGAGGAAAGGCCTGCCCTGCCCCCGATTCAAATCGACCCCGTTGTTCTCGCCGCTCTCACGACTCAGCCCGGCTAAATCTTTTAACGCCATAAAAAGCCGCCCTCTGGACGGGGCGGCTTTTTATTTTGCGCGGGGTGTTCTAGACTTCGACTCATGAAACTTAACTTCCGCAACATCGAATCCTTCCTTAAAAAGCCCGACCCCGCCGCGCGAGTCATCCTCGTCTACGGCCCCGACAACGGCCTGATGCGCGAGCGCGCCAAAACCATCGCACTCACAATCGTCAAGGATTTCTCCGACCCGTTCAACGTCGCCGCGCTCTCGACCGACATCCTCATTGACGATCCCGCCCGCCTCTCCGACGAAGCCGGCGCCATCTCCATGATGGGCGGCGACCGTGTCGTGCGCATCGAGGAGGCCGCCGACAAACTCACGCCGCTCATCAAATCCTATCTCGCCAACCCTTCGCCCGGCACCCTCGTCATTCTCGAGGCTGGCGAACTAACCACGAAATCCTCGCTGCGCCGCCTGTGCGAAACCGCCGCCAACGCCGCCGCCATGCCCTGCTATATCGAGGAGGAACGCGACCTCTCCCGCCTCATCCGTGACACCATGCAATCCCATAACCTCCGCATCGACAACGACGCCGTCGCCTGGCTCGCCGCCAGTATCTCGGGTGATCGCATGAAAGCCCGCGGCGAACTTGAAAAACTCGCAACCTATAAAGGCGATGAAAATTCCCCCATCTCGCTGGCCGACGCCCAGGCCGCCTGCGGCGAAAGCGGCGCCCGCTCGCTCGACGACCTCATCTTCAGCGTTGGCGGTCGCCAGAGCGAAAAATCATTGCAGGTCTACAATCAATTGCAGGAAGAGGGCGTACCCTTCATCGTCGTCCTCCGCGCCCTGCAAAATCATTTCCGCCGCCTGCACCTCGTCCGGGCGAAAATCGATGACGGCGACAACCCGCAAAGCGCCATGACCGGCCTTTCGCCGCCCGTCTTTTTCAAATACGAAAGCACCTTCCGCGATCAGGTCCAGGGCTGGTCCTTAAATGCGCTTGGCCGCGTCATGTCCCGCCTCGCCGATGTCGAGGCCTCGTGCAAGCGCACGGGCGCACCGGTCGAAACGCTCTGCGCGCAGGCGGTTTTAGGTATTTCATCGATCAGGGGCTAAACGTCATTGCGAGCGTAGCGAAGTAATCCATCTTACAAGCCCAGCCCCGCATACAAGTCTTTCCATTCCGGGTTTATTTGTTGGACAAGCTGAATTTTTCTGTCTCTGGATCCGCCCTTGATCTGCTTCTCTCGTAAAATTGCGGACTCCATCGTTTCATGAACTTCATAAAACACCAGCATTTTACATTTATATTTTGAAGAAAACCCTTTGGTGACTTCTTCTTTATGTTCATGAACGCGTTTAAGAAGGTTGGATGTGACGCCGGTATAAAGCGTCCCGTTCTTCCTGTTGGCAAGAATATAAACAGCCGGTTGCTTTACCATGGATTGCTTCGTCGCTGCGCTCCTCGCAATGACGGAAAATTAATCTGAGAGCGTAATTTTCGGAATCTTCGACAGACGGTGAATCAGCTCATCCAGCTGATCGAGCGTTTTGAACTGCACGCGCAGCTTGCCCGATTTCCCGTCGCGCGTTTCAATCGCGACTTTCATGCCGAGCAGATTCGACAGATCATTCTCGAGCGCAATCGTGTCCACATCCTTGCGCGTATTATTCAGCTTCTTCCGGATCGTGCCGCCCTTCTCCGCCGTCAGGGCTTCCGCCTGCCGCACGTTCAGGTTCTTCGACACGATCTCGTCCGCCAGCACTTGCGGATTATTCACCGTCACCAGCGCCCGCGCATGACCGATGGTCAGCTTCCCCTCGCGCAGATAATCCTGCACGCGCTCGGGCAGCGTCAGCAAACGCACCATATTAGCGATATGGCTGCGGCTCTTGCCGAGCACTTTCGAAACTTCTTCCTGCGTGCGATCGAATTCATTCATCAGGCGGCTATAGCCCATCGCCTCGTCAACCGGGTTTAAATCCTCGCGCTGCAAATTCTCGACAAGCCCGACTTCCAGCGCCTGCGAGTCATCCAGCGTCGAAATAATCACCGGCACCTTGTGCAAATTCGCCCGCTGCGACGCGCGCCAGCGGCGCTCGCCCGCGATAATCTCGTACTTGCCCTGTTCGCCCTTAACCGCGCGCACCAGGATCGGCTGCAGCAACCCGTGCGCCTTGATCGATTCCGCCAGCGTATTCAGCGGCTCTTCCTCGAATGTCATACGCGGCTGGAACGTGCCCGGCTGTAGCTGGTCGATACCCAGCTCCATGCGGCCCAGTGCATTGTTGCGCTGGGCGGATGTTGCGGCTGGCGCCTCGTCATCATCATTCGCGCGCGGCGCGTTTTTCTGCTGCGCTAACGGCTGGTAATCCTCTTCGTCGTCATCGAACAACGCCGAAAGCCCGCGCCCCAAACCTCTTTTTGCTTCTGTCTTTGCCATCTTTTTATTTTCCTTTTTTAAATCTGAAACACGGAGTTCACGGAGCGCGCGGAGTTTTTAATGCGGCGAAGCCGCCATAAAATTTTTCTCCGTGTCCTCTGTGTCCTCCGTGTTTAAAAATTTTTACGCGACCTGCGCGTCGTTATTGCTTTCATTCGCCGCCGCGATGCTGCGCTCGCGCACAATCACTTCCTTCGCCAGCTTGATATAAGCCTGCGCGCCGCTGCACTTCATGTCGTAGACAATCGCAGGCAGCCCGAACGACGGCGCTTCCGACAAACGAACGTTTCTTGGAATAACCGTCTTGTAAACCTTGTCGCCGAAATGGCTGCGGACATCGTCCTCGACCTGCGCCGAAAGCCTGTTCCGCTGGTCGTACATCGTGAGGATAATGCCGTGAATATCGAGTCCCGGATTGAACGATTTCTGAACCCGCTCGATTGTCTTCACGAGGTGGCTCAAACCTTCCAGCGCATAGAATTCGCATTGCAGCGGCACGAGAATTGAATCGACCGCGACCAGCGCATTAAGCGTCAGCAGGTTCAGCGACGGCGGGCAATCGACGATCACGTAATCATAAGGCAGCGGACGGTGCAGCGCTTTTTTCAACCTGAACTCGCGGTTGTCGGCGGTGACCAGTTCAATCTCCGCGCCCGACAAATGAATCGATGAGGGAATGACTGACAAGTTCGGCACGCGCGTCGTGACGGCGGCCTCGACCATATCCGCGCCTTCGAACAACACGTCGTAAACGCTCGTGCGGATCGCGCTGCGGCGAATGCCAAGGCCCGTGCTCGCATTGCCCTGAGGGTCCATATCGATGATCGCTACATTTTTTCCAATCGCCGCCAGCGCCGTCGCCAGGTTCACAGCCGTCGTCGTTTTGCCGACGCCGCCTTTTTGATTGCAGATACCGATCAAACGCGGGCGCTGCTGCGCTCCGGTTTTTTCTGCCGGCGTGCGTCCGGTCAGCGGTTTTTTCACATATGTCTTTTGGCCCGCGTTCGCCGCACCCGTTTTCATGGAAAGCGGTGCTTCTTTTTCTTCAGCACGTATTTGAGGCGCGTCCTGTTTCACTTCCGCCCGGAAAGATTCCCCTTCCTGTCCTCCCCGCTCCTTTTGCATTCCCTGCGAAAGCAGGGATCCCGCGACTTCATCCCGGTCTGAACCTTCATACATCATCCGCTCGCGGGCAATCTGGTCGAAGGATTCGCCTTCCGAGGAACTTGCCACTGAAGAAGCCGTCTCAACAGAAGCCCCTCCAGCAGAAGGCCTCTCAACAGAGGGCCCCCCTACATTCATCCCCTCAGCTTCCCGGCTAACTTCATACGATTTTACATATTGCCTATCATCCGGGCCGGGGCGGTTCTCGGCCTTGGAAAGAAATTCTCTGAAGGAATATTTTTGAACTGGTTGGTCGCTCATGATGGCTTCCCCACGTGACATAAATTTATTTTGTTATGGTCCCGATACTGCAACGGCTGGAATAAACCGTCAAGAAAATCTGCCGCAATTTTGAAATTAATCGCGCATGGATATTTCTAAAATCTTCGCGCCCGGCTCGGTTCGGCTCGGAAAATCCGCACAGTCGAAATTGAATTTCTTGCGTGCCTCTTCCACTTCTTCCATCGCCATCTTGCCCTTTAAAAGTAATAGCCGAGCACCCGGACAGGCCCCTGCCATCTCCAGAATTTCAACCAGCGGCGCGAACGCCCGCGCCGTAACAATATCCGGCTTTATCTGCTCCAGCACATTCTCGACCCGGTCGTTATGAACCCGGGCAGCGGACTTTGTTTCACGTGAAACATTTTTGAGGAACTCAGATTTCCGGTTATCCGATTCGATCAGGTGAATTTCAAGATCGGGCCGCATAATTGCCAGGACCAGCCCCGGGAACCCGCCTCCACTCCCCAGATCAGCGACTTTGGAATTCTGGGGAATGCGCTCCGCAATCTGCGCCGAATCGGTGAAATGCCGCCCCCATATATCGTCTAATGTCTTGGGACTGACGATATTAATGGCCTTCTGCCATTTCACCAAAAGATCATGATAAGTCTGCAAACGCGAAATTGTTTCACGTGAAACATTGAACGCCCCGGCGAAATCCTCAGGCGACATTTTTCTGGCGCCCGCTCTTTTTCACATGCTTCAGGAGCGCAACCATAGCCGCTGGGGTCACGCCCGGAATACGCGAAGCCGCGCCCAAAGTCGCCGGCTGGGCCTGCTGCAATTTCTGGCGGATCTCGTTCGAAAGACTGCCCACACTGGCATAGTCCAGATCCTCCGGCAGCTCCAAAGCCTCGTCCTTCCTGAAGGCAATTACATCCGAATCGTGCCGTTCCATATATCCCGCGTAAAGGGCATCATACTCCACCTGCTCCCTTATTTCCGGGCGGACGGATTTCAGTTCTGGCCACACCCCTGAAAGCTGGTCCCAGTCAATATCCGGATAGCCGAGCAGCGCCTGGACCGAACGCCGGACGCCATCCTTGTTAACGCCGATTCCGTAATTTTCAAGCTCATTTGGCGTAGCCTGCAGCCCCCTGGTCAGCGCCCGCGCCCCTTCCAGCGCCTTCGACTTTTCCGCCCAGACGGCGGCCCGGTCAGAACCGACAAACCCGGCCTCGATCCCCCTGCTTGTCAGGCGCTGGTCGGCATTATCGGCCCGAAGCCGAAGACGGTATTCCGCCCGGCTGGTGAACATCCGGTACGGCTCCGGCGCACCCCTGGTAATAAGGTCATCGATCAGGACCCCGATATAGGCCTCGGCCCGGTCCAGCGTAAACGGCGAAATTGTTTCACGTGAAACATCGGCCCCCGACCCCCCGGCCAGCCGGGCGGCATTAAGACCGGCCATCAGCCCCTGGGCGGCGGCCTCCTCATATCCCGTGGTTCCATTAATCTGACCCGCCAAAAATAACCCCGGCAACCGGCGGCTCTCCAGAGTTGGCTTCAGATCCCTTGGGTCGCAATAGTCATATTCAATGGCATATGCCCATTCTCTAATATTTACATATTCTAATCCTGGAATGGTCCGTATGTACGCCTCTTGTACCTCGATCGGCAGCGACGTCGAAATCCCGTTCGGGTAAACCGTGTCGTCATCCAGCCCCTCCGGCTCCAGAAAAACCTGGTGCCGGGTCTTGTCAGCAAAACGCGTAACCTTGTCTTCAATCGACGGACAATAGCGCGGTCCCGTCCCTGAAATCTGACCAGAATACATGGCCGACCTGTGGATATTATCGCGGATAATTTTATGAGTCTTTTCGTTCGTGTAAGTGATGTGGCAGGATATCTGCGGCACCCGAATCTTGTCGGTCATATAGGAAAACGGCACCGGCGGATCGTCGCCCTTCTGCTCCTCAAGGACCGCCCAGTTGATCGAACTACCGTCCAGTCGGGCTGGAGTTCCTGTTTTAAGACGCCCGAGCGGAAATCCAAATCTTTCAAGTGTTAAAGCCATTCCGATCGCAGGCGCTTCGCCAACCCGACCAGCCGGAATCTTTTCCTGTCCGCGGTGGATGACCCCGCGTAAAAATGTGCCCGTCGTCAGGACAACCGCCCCGCATTTGAGAGTGCTATTTATTTTACATAATGCATCATTGGGGAAAGGGGGTGTTGAGGCGTGGGGGGTAGGTCTGGAAGGGCTAGCGCTGGGGACAAACTTCCCGGATTTACCCCTATCCTGTGGGTAACCCTTCGGGCCCCCGGAATCCTTTAAGCTGCCGGAGCCACCATCCAGCGGCGCAGCACCCGGCGGCCTGGTGCCGGGCAGGGCGGTTAGAATCGCCGAAAGCCCCTGTACGCGCCCGTCCGCATCTAATACGAGGTCCTCGGCCGAGCCTTCAAGCAACGTCAAATTAGGGTAATCTGCCAGCATTTCCTGCATGGCATTGCGGTACAGCTTGCGGTCGGCCTGGGCCCTGGGGCCGCGTACGGCCGGGCCTTTCGAGGCGTTCAACATACGGAACTGGATCCCGGCGCGGTCGATAATGCGGCCCATAACGCCGTCCAGCGCGTCGATCTCGCGCACTAAATGACCCTTGCCCAACCCGCCAATCGCAGGGTTACAGGACATCGCGCCGATAGTGGCGAGTTTATGGGTGAGCAGGGCGGTCCTGGCCCCGGCACGCGCCGCAGCCGCAGCCGCCTCGCACCCCGCATGCCCGCCACCGACGACAATCACGTCAAAACTTAAGTTCTCATGATCCATGAGGCGGTTTATACGCCTAAAAGCTCGTGAAATTCCAGATTAATCTCATTCAAATAGGGAGGGAAAACTTTGTGCTGAAGACGAAAAAGTTGAATCTTATTATTGAGATAGGGGCCTGTGGATATCCTGTGGATACAGGGTAATTAAGTGATTCTTTCGAATCGCTTATTTCGATTTCTTAAAAATTTGAATCCTGTTGATAATTACAACTTTTTTAAAAAGTCTGATCGACTCTTTTATCCTCGCTTATAAAAATAAAGCATCGCAAATTGATTCAAGGGAGGCGCATCAAAAAAATGATTTCATGAAAAAGGGATGAAAGAGGTACTAGCTCCTTCACCCCAGTCCAAGACGGTGAAAACCTCAGTTGGCACTTTGGTCGCCGCGCATGGGTATCCCCATAGATACTCATTGTGCTGGCATGTTTCAACCCCTAATCAAAGGTGAAACGATGTACACAAATACATTGAGCAGCCGCGCTCCTATTGGAACGAAGGCTCGCACCGGCGAAACTTGTCCTGAAAGCGGCGTTTGGAAAGTTGATGGAAATCCTTCAACTACCGCGCCGATCGCAAAAGGCAATCGTATGCCGCCCTATGATGGAAAGGCCGTTACCTGGATTTTAGTCCAGTACGCTTAATTCCAACTAAATTTCTAAAACGGGGGGCTTCGGCCCCCCGTGCTATTTCAGCCCAATTACGCATCCAAAAGTTGCGGGAATTCCAGATTTTTATGAAGTTAAGCTTGCGCAGATTTTAAAGCTTCAGCTTCCTTGGCCGGTGTAACAGGATTTTGCAAGCCATTGGCTTGTTCAGCAACAACATCAATTAACTCTGCCAATTCAGAAAAATTCAACACAGTGTTATGCGCCGAAAAACCTTTATTAGTAAGCCAGACCGGAATCGTTTTATCGGAGTGCTTGTTGTCTTTTATACTTCCACCCCAGTGCTTGATAATATTTGCCAAAGTGTACGCACGGCAAAAAGGGCTACCATCATTTTTATCAAACGCTCTCAATTTCACATCGAAATTATTTCCCAAATCCATAAAGATTTGAAGATTAAGAAGGCACGTTTCCCATTCAGAAATTGCTTTGAAGTAAATACGAATTTTTGGATTGTCGGGCTTGTTATCTTTTAAATACTCTAACGTTGCATCTCGCGCGGTGTGGTAAGATTTAAACGCTACTTGCGCTCGAAACATCATATTCAAGGCAAAAGGCAAAACTTCATCAGAGTAACGCCCGCCAAAAACGCTGTTGAGCATGTGATTGGGTAACCAATGCTCAGCCTCCTTGTGCTTTTCTTTTAAGTCAGGAATCTCTGCTTCGGTAAAACCTGTAATTCCAGGTGCAAAAAATTTCTCAAGAATTTTAGAGTTCCACTGTGCCATTCATTATGCTTTCACATCAGGTTACGAATCGGCCTCCATTTTACAATTTCTTTCCAATTTTTCACCATAGCTCATTCCCGCATGCGCGGGGTTGGCCAAGGGCAGGGCCGCGCCGTGAAAAGCACGCGAATATATTTTGATTAAAAACGACCCGGCGGTTCCGGCGCATCAACGGACGGCTCATCTTCCCGTGGAAGATTGCGCGGAAAAATTCTGTAGCCGCACGTCCTGAGCCACATGGTCAACATGCCGACATCTTCTTGTTGAATACAATTTTCAAGGCGGGCAGGCATGTTTGCCACAAAATTATTTCTAAAACCCTCCAGCACGGCCGCCATCTCGGGCGAGAGCGAAGACAAGGACAAGGGCTCATCGTTACACGGCGCAGGCGGGCCGATTTCCATTGACTCCCAGTCCGCCCATTCTTCCGGGGTCATCTTTATTTCGATTTTGCTGGCATCGAAAGCGGACTCATCGCGGCCCCACGATGCTTTAAATGCCCGCTCTTCAGCCACATAAGCAGCCGTTTCCTCAGAAACCCCGAGCCCTCTGGATTTTAAAATCTCGCGAATGCGCGGGTAATCCCTCGCCTCAAGGGCTTTTTCCAGGGCGACTTCGATTTGTCTCAGCTCATCGTCTTCATTTGGCATAATTGTTGGTATAGGACGAGGGAGTTATATATGTCAATTAAATTGATGCAGATTTTTGTTGCAAAAGACATAATTCATACATAGATTGCCATAATTAATCCAAAACATAGGTAATTAGAGAGAAAGATTTCAGCGATGATCCAGTCAAACAAGCGCCATGTAGTAAGAAGCGACAGGCCAGCGCCACCCGCCACCACCGCGCCTTCGGATGCCCAGCCCGCCGTAGAGGAAACAAGCGCACCGCAAACCTATGTCAATCAGACCAGGGAAAATGACAAAAAATTCTTTGCCAACATCGGGAAGCATAGGCCGGCGCCCCAAAACAAGGGCCCGCTCCAGCTCGTACCCACATTCTATGGAAGCGGATTCGTGTCCGCGGGTTTGCGTGAAGATGATCCTTTCAAAGATTTAAGCCCAGCGGAAAGAGAGCTTGTAGAAGCCGCGCTCGCGCCTTTTACGAACAGAAAAGCGCCCACCGTCGAAGAAAACGTCATTGCTGAAAATGTGGAAGCCGTTGAAGCGCAAGAGGCAACGGGCGAAGCTCAATCGCTGACCGTAGCCGTTAACGAAGCTGCGAAACCCGTTGCGGCAAAAAAATCCCGGGGCCCCTCGAAGAAGAAAAAGCCGGAAATTGTTGAAGCTGGTGAAGAAGGTGATGAACTGAACACCGAAGAAATCGTTATTGAAGACCATGTAAATGTACGTGAAGTTCTCGGATCCGGCTTCGGTCTCGTGGCAAGGGTTGAAGATTACGAACACAGTATGTAACGCACGTAAATGAAACGAAAATCGTTCACCCAACCAGACAAGGCGCTGCAGGAACGTTTCAACGATCATGCGTTATACCTGACAGCCTCGTATAGCGCCGCACCATTCCGCAGGCGCATAAGCGATAAATTTGAGGGGATCGATTTCGGTGGCCGGAATTTAACCGGATCAATACTCTACGCCGTAGCCGGAGACCGGGTGTACGCTGCCGTGTTCAAAAACTGTAACTTTGAAAATACTATTTTGGTTAATGCCCGCGTTAATGATGTGCGCTGGATCGGCTGCGATGTTACGGGGGCAGACTTCACGGGAACCGGTGTGCGGCCTGAGCAGTTTTTAAATTGCCCGGGGTCTGACACGCTATTCCCTAAGGCCAAACGCGGTGCGAAGCAAAAGAAGCGCACCGCAGAGGCAGAGCCGTTCCCCTTCGTCGCTTAAAGCTTTTATTTCCCGATACAGAAATCCCTGAAAATCACGTCGAGCAGATCCTCAACATCGACGCGGCCCGTGATGCGCCCGACCGCGCGCACGGCTAAACGCACATCTTCTGCAGCAAGTTCGGGCAGGGCCGCGGTTCTCGCGCGGGTAAGGCTAACCAGCGCATCTTCCAGCGCCGCCCGGTGACGCGCGCGGGTCAGGGACGGCGTTTCCGACGGACGGAAAATATTTTTGATTTTACCTTCCAGCGCGGCGAGCAGGGCGGGAATGCCCTCACCGGTCTGCGCGGAAATCAAAACCGTCTCCATGTGTGCGGACGGATTTTTCTTCGCGCCCGCATCGCTTTTATTCACCACGACAATCGAGTTTTCATCAGCTAACTTCAGCGTCGCATCATCGAAATTTTTCGCCGTGCCATCGAACAGCAGGATTTTTATGTCGGCCTCACGCGCACGCACCATGGCGCGGCGTATGCCTTCGGATTCGATTTTATCGTGTCCGCTTTCGCCCAGTTGCGCCGGACGCAGGCCTGCCGTATCCGCGAGAATGACGGGAAACCCGGCGATATCGAGATGCGCCTCGATCACATCCCGCGTCGTGCCCGCAACTTCGGAGACGATCGCAATGTCGCGCCGCGCCAGCGCATTCACGAGCGACGATTTTCCGGCGTTGGGCGCGCCTATAATCGCAACCTGCACGCCATCACGCAATCTTTCACCGCGCCGGTTATCATTCAGGTGCGCAGAAATTTCCGATGAAATTTTTTCGATTGCAGGAGTCGCGCGCTCGACAATGCCGCCCGGAAGATCTTCATCAGGAAATTCTATTTCCGCCTCGAGATGCGCGAGAAGTTTTTTTAAGCTGTCCGTCCACTCCGCGTACAATCGCGAGAGCGATCCTTCCATCTGCGCCAGCGCCTGGATTTTCTGCGCGGATGTTTCAGCGTTGATGAGGTCGGCAATCGCTTCGGCCTCGGTCAGATCCATTTTGCCGTTCTCGAACGCACGGCGCGTAAATTCACCGGGCTCCGCGAGGCGGTGATTTTTCTGCGCAGCCAAGGCTTCGATCAGGGAATCGATAACAGCCCGCCCGCCATGGACGTGATATTCAACGACATCCTCGCCGGTGAAACTTTCCGGACCTTTAAACGGCAAAACGACCGAACGGTCGATTACTGATTTTTTCTTCGGATCACGCAGAATGACAAGCCGAGCCGTACGTGCCTCGAATTCTTTATCAGTTAAGGCTTTAAGGCTTGCCCATGCGCCATCACCGGAGACCCTTATCACTGCAATTCCAGACCGCCCGGTCGGTGTCGAAAGCGCAAAAATTGTCTCACTCACGGAAATACCCGGAAGCAGTAGAGATAACTAAAGCTATATATTTTACATAACACATATCAGTATAAGGCGGTCTGTTATTGTAGGGTTTTTGGGAGTGGGCTTCAGCTTCATTCATAGAGAAACGCCGACGCACCTACGGCCCCTTCTTCTTCGCCGGTGGCGGGGAAGCAGCAGCCGCGCCCGGCATACCCATCTGCTCCCAGAACATCTTCTGCACCTCGCCCCAGCCCTGAATGGTGGCGGGAAGCCACGTGCGCAGCATCGTCTCGGGATCCAGCGAGCGGATATTGTCACGCATGCGCGTCTCGAGCTCTTTCATCAAGGCCTGCTGCATCGGCTCGACGTCCGGCAGGCCGAAAAACGCCCGCGCTTCCTGCGGCGTGCACTCAATATCGAATTTCACTTTCATCGCGCTATCTCTCTTTGTTTGGAGTTGCCCCAGCCTATGAAAAAACCGCACACGGTTCAATGTATCATTGAAGGGGCGTGTTACTCTTGCTAGGGTCTTTAATTCTGTGAATCCAGGTCAACCACAGCGGTCAATCAAGTGGAAAAAGACAATCCTCAGAACCCCGATAAAATCGCCCAGCCTGCCGCACCGTTAGAAAAAGGCGCGCTGGCGGAGACCTATCCCAATCCGGCGCTGGAAGAAATTCGCGTCGCGGTACGTGGCAACGGTTTAAATCCGCGCATGGTCACGGCCAAGAAAGTTGAAGGCAAGATTGTCGAATTTGAAGCGACCCTCACGCTTTCCCTGCGCCAGCGCACGATGGAAAAAGTCGTCGGCGGCAAAAAAACCGAAGGCGAAAAAGTCGATGGTCCACAAGGCATGCGCGAAGCGCTCGACCGCGACCGCCTGAAAATTCTCAGCACCGAAGACAGTAAAAAGAAAATCATTGCTAAAATATCCGAGCGCAAGGACAAGGGCTTCGGCACCCGCAACGAAATCATCAAGCTGCCCTTTCTCACAAAAGAATATGTGCATCATCAGGCCTGCCGCACCTGCAGCGCGCACGGCGAACTGAAATGCCAGCGCTGCAATGGCAAGGGCGCCGAGCTGTGTCCGCGTTGCAACGGGCAAAGCATGGAAATCTGTCCGCAATGCCGGGGCGCGCAGCTCATCTTCAACGGCAACGAAAAAATACCGTGCCCGAAATGCAACGGGCAGGGACGCACGCCCTGCATGATGTGTCACCAGACACGGAAAATTCAGTGCGGCGTTTGCCGCGGCCGGGGCTCGACGCAGTGCCAGAACTGCAACGGCCAAGCATGGCATTCCTATATCACCACTGCGGAAATGGATGTGATCTGCACGTTCGATTTCGACCGCCAGGCTTTGCCGGAAAGACTGCTGAAGATGGTCGAGACCAAAGCCAAAGACGTACCGCTCTACGCCGATATCACGGTGATCCCCGGCAAGCCGCCGGAGAAAGAGGGCGAGAAGCCGACCTCTGACATCATACCTGTGCGTTATAATGTTCGCCTGCCCTATGCCGAAGTCGATTTCGCGCTCGGCAAGGCGGCGAGTATCAGCACATTCCTGCTCGGCCGCCGGGCGCAGATTGCCGAAGCCCCGGCCTTCCTCGAGATATTGCTGAAGGACGGCATACGCGCGCTCAAGGAAGCGGGCGAGGGGCGCGGCAACGTCGCTGGCAAAATGCAGCAGGCCGGACAATACCGCACCGTCCGCCATGCGATCATCGCCACCGCAAAATATTCAAAAGGCAAGGCGGTGAAACTGGTCGAGAAAAATTCGCCGCTTGGCATCACGGATACAACGATCAAGAGCATGGTGCTGAACGCCGACAGTGCGCTGAAAAATATCACCGCCAAACCGCGCCGGAACGGCATGATCGCGGGCACCGCGCTCGCCTTTGTGTTTTACCTATTTTATATGATCGCGGGTATGCGCACGATGTTCGTGACAAGCATCGAGAATAAAATGTTTCACATTCCCGTCGATGGCATCGTCCTCGGCGCGGGCATGATGTTCGCCCTTCTCACGATCCAGTTTTTCGGCGCACATGCGATGAAAAAGGCGCTCGGAAAAATGCTGCCCGAAGATCAGAAAAGCATGGTCATGTCGAAGGCCGGGCATAACGGCCCGTGGTCGGCGATTATTTGTTTTGCGCTATTTCTCGCCGCCTGCGAGATCGTGGCGCATACCAGCGGCGCCTCGGCGCCTGACTGGTACATGATGATGCGCGGCGCGATCGCGAAATAACCCTGGAAAATTCGGCCTGAAAAAATGATCGCCCCCGAAAAGCATTGAAGCTTTGCGGAGGCGACCAGCGACGCGAGGGACACATCGTTTATTTGCGGTTCTTGCTGCAACTTAAACTTCAAACGCAGATAACTCTCTCTTCCGGCAAAAAACGATAAGCGGCGGTCGCTAGGGCGAAGCGGCCGTCGATATCGCCGTATGAATGGCGGATATCAACGAGGGTGCAGGTTCGAAGGTTTGCTGCAGTGACTCGTGAGGACCGAGGGCAAGACGAACCCCATGGGCCAGATCAAGAGCCGCAGTAATACCAGCCGGGCGCTGGGTTTTGTCCGTAACGGTCTGAGGAGAATGGACGGATGAAAGGAGGGGGAGGCACGTATCCGTCACGGACAAGGGAAGAGACATGGACGCGGAGGCGGTGACAGCACTTTCGTGCGACCAGGCCGTACCGGCTGAAACTGCGAGGAATAGAAGAGCGGCAAGACAGATTTTCGTGTTGCGCTGTCTACGCGCAAGCCTGTCCGAAAAATAATAACGCTGTCGTGCCATCACTAAAAAATCCCACCTGGAAATCGATGCCGGTTTTTATTGTCCCGGCTTTTTCTTCAGAGCGGGATTTTTCATCCCGGCTTACCCCTTATCTTTTATTGCAACATGGAAGTAATGTTATGGCAAATACTTTCGTTTCGAATTTGGATCAAATTTTAGGGATTAGCCGGGCGAACAGCGCAAAACATGAAAAAAGCGGCCCGTAGGCCGCTTTTGTTTTTTGAGCCTGCTTAAGGGCTACTGATTCATACTCGTGAAGAACTCGTCGTTCGTCTTCGTCGTCTTCATCTTATCCAAGAGGAACTCGACAGCGTCGACGGTGCCCATCGGGTTGAGAATACGGCGCAGCAGCCACATTTTCTGAAGCATGTCCTTGTCGACCAGCAATTCCTCTTTCCGTGTTCCGGATTTCTGGATGTCGATTGCCGGGAAGACACGCTTGTCGGCGATTTTTCTGTCGAGAACGATTTCCGAGTTACCCGTCCCTTTGAATTCTTCGAAGATGACCTCGTCCATACGGCTGCCGGTATCGATCAGCGCCGTGGCGATGATGGTGAGCGAGCCGCCCTGTTCAATGTTACGCGCAGCACCGAAGAAACGCTTCGGGCGTTGCAGGGCGTTGGCGTCGACACCGCCCGTCAGGACTTTACCTGATGACGGAACAACCGTGTTGTAAGCGCGGGCTAAACGCGTGATGGAATCGAGAAGGATGATGACGTCGCGCTTGTGCTCGACAAGGCGCTTCGCTTTTTCCATGACCATTTCCGCGACCTGTACGTGGCGCGTGGCCGGTTCGTCGAACGTTGACGAAACCACTTCGCCGCGCACGGAGCGCGCCATATCGGTGACTTCTTCGGGGCGTTCGTCGATCAGAAGAACGATCAGGTAAGCTTCCGGGTGGTTCGCCGCAATCGACGAGGCGATATTCTGCAGCATCACGGTTTTACCGGTACGCGGCGGCGCGACGATCAACGCACGCTGGCCGAAGCCGATCGGCGCCGTGAGTTCGATAACGCGCTGGACGTTGTTCTTTTTCGTCGGGTCCGGAATTTCCAGTTTGATTTTACGGTCCGGATAAAGCGGCGTGAGGTTGTCGAAATTGATGCGGTGGCGGACTTTGTCCGGACCTTCGTTGTTGATCGAGCCGACTTTGAGCAGCGCGAAATAACGCTCGGAATCTTTCGGCGCGCGGATCTCGCCCTCGACGATATCGCCGGTGCGAAGTGAAAAGCGGCGAACCTGGCTCGGAGAGACATAAATGTCGTCCGGACCCGGCAGGTAGTTTTCTTCGGGGCTGCGCAGGAAGCCGAAGCCGTCCTGGAGCACTTCGAGCACGCCGGTGCCGGAGATAGGCACGCCTTCCTCGGCGAGCTGCTTGAGGATCGCGAACATCATGTCCTGCTTGCGCATGGCGCTGCAGTTCTCAATCTTCAGCTCTTCGGCGAATGCGAGAAGCTCGGCGGGTGAGCGGACCTTTAATTCCTGTAAATTCATGAATTTCTCTTATTTTGTTTTTTTATAATCCCCGGAGTACTTCCACAATGGCCGGAAATATCCTTGTTTCCAGCGTTCAATCCTTGGCCTTAAAACAGTTGAGTGCTTTTGAGGGGGATTTTGCGGCGCCTGCAGGAATGAATATTATAAAACTTGTTTCCTGCGGCCGCGCGAACGGCGATAACGTCCAGTAATTCCTAGTGTTTTTTTGGATTTATCACAAAGATGTCTAACCTATAACCGGGCCATCCATGAGAGTCAAGGGATTATGTTCATTATAGCATCCGACCTGAACCTGTCCATAAAATATTTACATAATGCATAATTTATGGGGTGGGGTGCGTTAACTTTAAGGCGTGGAGAATCTTGCTAATTCCATAACTATAATATACCAATAGCGTCTTCCGGATCTTAAAGAGGCAATTATGACCGAACCAAATGAACTGACGCTCAGGCTTAAAGGTGCCACAATTTCCCAGCTTACGAATGGGGGCGATGAGCTGACCGTCATTTTTAAGAATGTGCAGGGCGGCGAAATCAGCTTCAACGGTGCCAGCCATATTCTGGACCGGACTATAACCGCAGCCCCGAACATCATCACGGACAGCAAAACCGCTACTGCACTGCCGCGCCTTCATCACGATGGCCAGTATGTATCAGGTAAGGGCACCTATCTGCACACCATAAAGCCCCCCGAAAAATTCGGCTATCGATTGCCTGAAGCCTATCTCTGGATTGCGCCCGACAACGTGAAGGCAGGCACTTATGCGAAAATAAAACGCCAGCTTGCCCGTTCCAGGGACGGCAACAATTATGGGCGCGAAAATATTCCGCTCCGGGACAGGCCAATACACGCCCCGCTAAAACCTTATGAGTACGCAGCCTATGAACATTGGGCAGCCTGTGCCGCTGGCCAGGCGACGCCGGGATACGTCTTGCCGCCGATCGAGATTCTGGCCGGCTGTAGCGCCGATGGTGACGCCAGCGTCATCGAAAATAATTTATATGACATGCATAGAAAAAATATCCTGTCCGACAAATTCACAACGAATAGCGGGCGCAAAATCGATAGCCAGTACTTCAGCTGCACCGAAGCGCCCGGCGATTCCGAGCGCATCCTTGTTATGGATTTCAGGGAGCCGGGAAGCATAGTGGCCGTTTCTAAAAACAGCGCGCCAAGGAGTGCCCGTACAATTTGCCTGACGTTTGCACCGTGATTTAAAACGGCCTGACGATCACCATGATGACGATGATCACCATCAGCGCAGCCGGGATTTCGTTGACGATGCGGTAGAATTTCGCGGGCCGCTTGTTTTCATCGCGTCCGAAAACTTTAACCGTCTTGGCAAAAAATCCGTGCAGGCCCGCAAGCAGCAGAACGCACGCGAGTTTCATATGCATCCACGGCGCGTGCAGCAGCGCAGGATTAGCCATCAGCATTAAAATACCGAACAGGAACGTCGACATCATCGCCGGGTTGATGATGACGCGCAGTAACTTTCGCTCCATGATCTTGAATGTCTCCGACGTGACGGAGCCTTTGGGCGCATCGACGTGATAGACGAACAGACGCGGCAGATACAGCATTCCGGCCATCCAGGCGATCACCGAGATAACGTGAAAGGCGAGAAGCCAGCGGTAATGTTCGATCAAGAATTCCATGCGCTATGATTCCACACTCGCCGCGCGCATACAACAGCGCGTGAAGTTTTCGGGACAGATACGTTTGCCGCCTTCGGCTTTAATTCCTTCTTTAACCGAACCACGTTCGATGCGCTCCTGCACAATAGAGGCCAGCCCTTCGATAAAACCCGGATGGGTGGAGACAGTCGGCACGCGGTAAAAACCGGGAATGCCGAGCGTGTGGGCCAGCTCGCGGTATTCGATTTCAATCTCCACCAGTGTTTCCACATGTTCCTGCGTGAAAGCATGCGGATACATGAGGACGGGTTTTTTATCGCGCGCCGCACGTTGCAATTCCTCTTCCGCCGAAGGGCCGATCCATTTTTTCGGACCGACGCGGGACTGGTAGCAGATCGCCCAGTCGAGATTTTGAATGCTCGCGGCAGCGGCGATTTTTTCGGCAGCCTGTTCGCATTGCCACTGGTACGGGTCGCCATCGGTGATCACGCTTTCGGGCAAGCCGTGTGCGGAGAAGAGCAGGCGGGGCCCCACGTGCCCGTCTTTTTGCGCCTGTTCGTACACGGCGCGGATATTCGCGGCGGAGGCGGCGATAAACCCGTCATTAAACGGGTAACAACAAACACTGGCCGTCGGCGCATGAAAGCCGAGTTTACTCGCCGCCTTTTCCCAGACACCAAGGGAGGAGCGCGTCGTCGTCGTCGAGAATTGCGGATAGAGCGGCAGCAGAATAATTTGATCCGCATACCAGTTGCGCACGTCGCCCATGACATCTTCCGCCATCGGGTGCCAGTAGCGCATCGAGACGAAAGTCTTGAAATTCGCGAGACCTTTCGCGTTCAGCGTTTTTTCGAGCGCTGCGGCCTGTGCTTGCGAATTTTCAAGCAGCGGGGATTTATTGCCGAGCGCGGCGTAACTGCTGCCTGCTTCGTTTTTCGAGCGGTTGCGAGAGATCATCGTGGCCACGAGAAAACGGATGGGCAGCGGCGCGCGGATGATATTTTTGTCCATGAAAAAATTAAAAAGAAACGGGCGGATCGCTTCTTTCGAATCCGGGCCGCCGAGATTGAACAGGACAACCGCGATTTTTTTCATCAGCCGAGACGCCAGTTTTTCAGCAGGTCGCACAAAGCCGCAACATGCTCGACCGGCGTATCCTTGTGAATGCCGTGGCCGAGATTGAACACGAACAGCCCGTGCGAAAGATTGGTGATGATCCGCTCCGCCGACAGCGACAACGCATCGCCCCCCGCCATCAGCGCGACAGGGTCCAGGTTGCCCTGCACGGGCAGCGTAGGCTGGAGCGTCTTCGCCGCCCAGCGCGCCGGAACGTGGGAATCCAGACCGATAGCCGTGACATTCGTGTCATGCGCATAGGCGATGTAATTCGCGCCCGCACCGCGCGGAAAACCGATGATCGGCACGTACGGATGCGCGGCCCGCAGATGCGTGACAATTTCGCGCGTCGGTTTGATCACCCAGCGCTGGAACAAATCATCATCCAGCAATCCCGCCCAGGAATCGAAAATCTGCACAGCTTCCGCCCCGGCCTGGATTTGTTTGCTGAGGTACGCCGTGGTCGATTCAACCAGCAGATCGATGAGCGCCGAGAAACTCTCCGGATCGCTGTAGGCCATTTTTTTTGCGTGCAGAAAATCACGGCTGCCACCGCCTTCGATCATGTACGCCGCCACCGTCCACGGCGCACCGGCAAAACCGATGAGCGCCGTCTGCCCGAAATTTTCCGCCTTCAGCTGCGCGGCTGTTTTCCGGAGCGCCTCGGAAACCGGCGCAAGATTTTTTTCAAAATCGCGGAAATTCAATTTGGCGATGTCAGCGCCCGAACGAAGCGGCTCAAGCCTCGGTCCTTCATTCTCGACAAATTCCAGTTTCTGCCCCAGCGCCTGCGGCACGACGAGAATATCCGAAAAAATAATCGCCGCATCCATGCCAAAACGCCGGATGGGCTGCATCGTGATTTCACACGCCGTATCCGGATCCATCGCCATCGCGAGGAAGCCGCCCTTCTTCTGCCGCAGCTCGCGATACTCGGGAAGATATCTCCCAGCCTGCCGCATGAACCAGAACGGCACGCGCTCGCCGACATGCCCGTCCAGCGTATCCAGAAATAACTTTCCCGTTTTGATCGCCCCGGGTCCGGGCTTTTTCGATTCGTGTTTCACGGTCCGCATACTAATTATAAATAAGATTTAAAAAAGGTTTTTGATAGTAGTAGGCAGTGTGAGTCATGGGGATTGAATCAGTCCCGGATTCAATACACAGAATCGATTGCCCGGAGTCCCGCGGATTCCCGGCGATTCCCGGGATTCAATCCTTGATTCCAGACAGTGCCCTTTTCCTCTTGTGAACAGGTGGATGACCGTACCCGGCCCCCCTGCATGATTTGTTCGTATCTTTATACGTCTCATTATCCCGCCATGCTGGAGCGATTCCCTCACAGGATTAGGCACAGGGCAAAGACCCATAAAGCCTATGAGTCGAAGCCTTTTTATGTTAGCTATGATGAGGGACAAAGACCACGCATGTATCAAGAAGCATTCGAAAAACTTGAACTCGATGAGACGGCCCAGATCCTGGACCGGGTGTCGCCGCTGCTGGAAGGCGTGACGTTCGATCCCGTTGAGACAACAATTCTCGCCGCTGAAATTCCATTTTACCCGGGCTGCAAATTGCTGGACGTTGCGAACCACACGACCATGCCACCCCAGCGCCGCTTCGTGATTTACAGCACCAAACACGCAACCGTTATAAATTTTCACAATGAATGCATCTATAAATTCAACGACGATCTGCCGATCAAGTTAGACGAAAACAATGTCGGCACTTACGTGCGGTTTTTCTTCACATATGTGCGCGGCAAGCACGGGCGCTTTATCGTTGTCGAAAATATAGACGACATCAACTGGAAGGAAGACCCGCCGCCCTCGGCCCGCCAGGCGATCGGCCGCATGATCAAGCCGGTATCGCTGACGAAAGAAATCGGCAAGGACGGCGTCTTCCATCTAGAAGCCCGCATCGTCTTCAAGGACTCGCTGTTCAAAAGCAAAGTCGTAGTGCAGCCTAATGGCCTGGTGACGCTCAGCGACGAGGAATTGCTGGTCGAGGATATGCCGGTCCTGGACGACACCTTCGGGCAGTAACGCCCCTTAACTCCCTGATTCGCCAATCCTTAACGAGGCCTCAATTTTTAGCCTCTATATGTTAAACAGCCCTTAAAAACCGCTGTTTTTTTGCCATAAACCCCGATTTTTTCCCCATTTTTCTGCTTCTTAGAAAGGAAGCCTTAAGAACTAACCCCCCATAATAAACCATAACCGGCGTTCTGTCGGTTCGCCCCGGGGGCGGGGGTTCATGGGAGTTCTTTCCGTGAGGCCCTTCAGGGACAAAAAGAAAAAAATTGGTTGGGCTATGAGCGACACATTCAACGAGATTCCTTCACTTCAGACGCAAACGCGCCGCGCGCCTTGCCGCGTGGCCTATACGCTGAATAATGCGCAGCCCGTAACCTGCAGCATCATCGGTTCGCAGCCGCTTTTCTACATGGATTTCGAAATGGACATCGACGAGGCGGACGACATGCTGTTCGACGATGCCGAGCTGCGTGTTCTTGAAAAAGAAATCGCCAGCCTGAAAAAAGAGATCGACGTGTTCGAGCGCTTCTCCGGAAATTTCGTCCGCGAGGACAACAAGACGCGCGCGCTGATGGAAAGCGATATGGCTTTCGTCACGAAGCGCGAAGAAACCAAAAATGAAATCACAATCGCGCAGATCGAGGACATGCTCGGCAAAAGCCGCATGGCCGCCGCCTATATCGATTTCGCTAAAACCAACAATGTTTCGATGATCCACAGCACGCAAGTAGAAGACGCGTTCTATGATCGTCAGAACGGACTCATTCTCATTCATCCGCGTTTCGAACTCGGCGAACAACTTCTGCTCGCCGCGCGCGAGCTGCGCCGTCACTGGCAGCACCGCCATGGCGCACTGATCCATCCGCTTCTGTTCCATCCCGACAGCGCCGTTCTTGTGAACCGCGCGCAAGTTGCAGATCTGACCGTTTCAATGATCCGCATCGGTTGGGAATTGCAGTTATCAGGCATTAAAGATGCTTGGGAGAGACTGGAGAATTCACCGATGGGTGATCTCGGCCGCGCATTCGCTTACGAAGCGTTCCTGGATTTCCGCACGCTGAATAACGGCCAGGCCGCTGCGGCAGTTTTTGAATGCTGGTTCATGTCCGAGCGTTGCCGGATTGAAGATAAAAACCTGATCCGCCAGATGCTGGCCGACAATCAGGGTTATGTCTTCGACGAGGAACAATCTGGAAAAACCCTCACCCCGGCGCTTATTTCCGCGCTCGGCTCGATGCCCTACGGCAAAAATTACCTGAGCGGTCACTCGCAGACCATCATTGCCGACCCGCTTTTCAACGAGGTTCGCGACCGTTCGAATGCGAATTTCCTATGGTTTATTAAGTTTGAGCGTTCTTTCCGTGAAACGGAACGCGATTTGCACAATGAGTTCGAAACCGCTGTTACCGGCGTCCGCCGGAACATTTCCAGAATTCAGGATTCGAACAATGAACGCGCCAAAAACGCAGAGATCGTCGAGCTATTCCCGGGCCAAAATCATGGCGCGAATGAAGGCTCTGGGGATAAGTCCCGCAAATCCGGGAACCTCCTCGCTCCAAAACCGTCTGCCAAACGTAACAAAAGCAAGGCCGGCGACGGAAATGTCGTTTACTTGCGCCGCTGGTCAGGAGACTAACCCGTCGCAAAATTCTAACCCTGCTGAGTTCCTGCTTATGAAGTCCGATAAAAACCACCGCAATAAAGACAAGGTCAAAGCGCTCGACAGCATCAGCTGGGCTATTGCCGATCTTTCTTTTGCCTCGGGCGAAGCCAGCAATGACAGGGAATTTCTTGCAGAGAATCTCAAACAGCTTTCACAAAGCGCCAGCGCGCGCCTGTTGATTAAAGAAGCGGGCGAGCAGGGTTGGCGCATCGGCCTTTCGCATCTTGAGCACCATGATTTCCATCTCGATGTTCCGGCAAAGACGATTGTGCTCGACAATCACGGGCTTGACGCCGAAGGTTTTACGCGCGCGCCATATTTTTATCATGCGGTTCAGGCGTCATTAATCCGCGCGCTTCGTGATGCGTGGCAGGAAAAACGTCATGGCGGTTTCGATGAAAATTACACGCCGGAATCCGTACTGTTGTTAGAACGCATCCGCGCCGCCGACAGCGACGTGATGACGGTCATGATCGCGTGGGAAATGAACGGCGATTTATGGCGTCACATGATTGGCAGCGAAGACAGCGACATCGCGCTGAGCTTTTCGAGCGCTTTGGAGAAAGACCCGGTCTCAAACGGACGCGCGCTCACCGCCGCGTTCCGCCAGTGGTTCCGCAACGTGACTCGCGTGAATACATGCGATCACGAAACGCTGGAATATATGGATGAAGTCATGAACGCGAACGGCCCTGTTTTCGGCAAAAAACGCGCGGGCAAAATCTGCGTGGAAGTCCTGTCCTGCCTGCCGGACAAGACGGCGTATCTGCGCGGCCTCGGCGAGGATATCCTGAGCGATCCGCTGTATGCAGGTCTGTCCGACCCGATCAACCAGACGCATTTCATGCATGTGATGCGCGATTCTTCCGTGCACTACGTCCAGAACGTGGCGTTCCGGGACGCTGGCCTCGCTGCTAAAATCTTCCCGAACGGCGAAATGACGCCTGAGCGCGAAGAAGTGAAACAGAGATCCTAATCAGTTCATCAACAATTCAAACGGCTTCTCGCCGTATCGCGACGGAAATCTTGGGATTTTTCTAAGTTCAGATCTCCATTGTCTCATCATATTCGCGGCATCATTTAAACCATCGGCTTGGGCCTCGATGCAGGACCTTTCCAGAAGCCTGTCCGCTTCCTTTAGATGTTCGTCTCTCGCCTCATATGACAGTGTTGCCACGTAAGAACAGACGGCATTGTAATACAAAGAAGGATTCTCAATATGTCTCGCCATCAGCTCGCAATTCTTCTTCAGGAAAGGAAGGGCTTCCGAATATTGGCCGAGAGCAGTGTGAATTAGGCCGATATTGCTGTAGATCGGGGAGCTAAGGGGAAAGGCTTTTAAAGCCTGCAGCGAATGGCTCAAAGCCTCGTTCAGCTTTTTCTTTTCGGCGGGCGCGAGGGGGCGGTTCAGGACGGGCCCGGTTCCCAGCACGTCGAGGGCAAGCAGCTGCGAGAGCTTGCTGATAATTTCAGGATTGTCGCGATCGGTAGCGAGAGCTTCGCGCATAACGGGAATGGCTTCGCTGAATTTATTCATCCCGCCCAGCGCGGTACCCTTCGCGCACAAAATAAGACCGCGTCCCTCAGGCGAAGATTTACGAGCAAGAGCAAACTCCGCCATCGCAAGGGCGCACGCGTACTCCCTGCGCATCAAAACATCGGCCAGCCTGGACAAGAAATCTTTCCAGTAGAAGTTCTGGCTTGTGTCGTCGCCGTCGTCGGAAATTTCGTTTATGTTTGTTACGCTCATTATACTCTCTCAGGCTGGTAGGGGTGGTTCATATGGCGGCGGATTATCCGGATGTGAATCGATCTCGCCTTTCATAAGGTAAAATTCCCTGTCGAAAATTTCGGCAGCGCTGTCATGGCCCCGCATACTTGCCTCGAGGCTGAGCGCGCAGTACAACCCTTCCGCTTTTTTGAGATTACCAATCGTCCCGGTCTTGCGCCAGGATTGCGCAAGCCACCGACCGACCGCGTAGTATAGTGTGAACTCTTCAGGACGTTTCCTGTGATTGCTCCCGAGCTCATACTCCTTTTCAAAATAATCAGCCGCGTTGAAATAACGGCCCAGATCGAAATATATTTTGCCTATCCTGGCATTAAGGCCAAATTGCTTCGGCAGCGCTTCCAGCGATTTTCTCAAATATTTAACCGCTTCCATAAGTTGCTCTTCCAGGTCATCTGCCGGAAATCCCGAAATCTCTATATCGCGCCAGACTTCATCACTGAGCGCTCTTCCGAGCAGGGCCATGACGCCCGGGGTTTGATCAAGGGCGGCGGCTCTTCGTATAATGGGAATGGCCTCCTCGAAATTTTCCAGTTCGTATAACGTCGCGCCCTGGTTGAATAAAATGCGATACCATGCCCTGCGCCAGGGGAGTCCTCCCGGCATTTCGTCATTATTTTCTGGCTGCAGATTCTGAGAAGTGTCTGTCATGGTCTTTGCATCGATAATTTAAAGGCGAGGCGGTGGGGGCGGGGGCTCTTCGCGGGCGCTTTGCAGCCACTGGGCAAGCGGCCACGCATATTTCAGGGCTGCTTCATCGCCCTGCGCCGCTTGCCGGAACGCTTCGCAATAACGCAGCGCTTGTTCGTATGCCCCGCCGCTATGCATGCCCAGAACCGCGTAGGCTGACATCAGGGTGTAATAAATCTTTTTCTTGTCACCGCCGTAATTGACAGCCTTTGTAAAGTTTTTTTCAGCATTGAGAAAATCACCTGTCAGGAGCTGCGCCTCTGCATAAATCATGAACAGATCGGGATGCTTCGCCAGGTTTTTTCCCTTCCTTTTCAGGTCGTTCATCGCCCTTTTCACCAATGAAAGGGTTTTTTGCGTCTCCTGGAAGGGGCTCAGCTGGTCTTTATGCAAAGACATCCTTGCGAATATTTTCACCAGTTCGAAATCGGCGGGTGTGTGTTCCCCTACTGCAGAAATGGGAAGCACCATTTTAGCGTGCCCGTAAGAAGCGCATAATCTTGAGAACACTTTGTTCATTCTCTCTTCGCTGAGCGGCGGGAAGGTGTCCATGACTTTTTTGTACAGCTGTGCGGCTTCCAGGTAACGTCCGGCTTCGGCGTGCCTGTCCCCTTCTTCCATCATCAGTTCTGCTTCGGATTTGTTTTCAGCGTCCATTGTGTCCCGGTTCTAGCTATAGCGCGGTGTTGGCGGTTCCGGCGGCTGACTCTCGAGAAGTTGCTCAAGCCGCCGTAGGAAAGTTTTTGCTATATCTTTATTGCTATCTGAATCAGCCGGATCGTCGATGATTCTCCGCGCGTATTCACGGACTTTACTTTCATTGCCGACAAAATCGTAAAACATCATGATATGAGTGTTGACCATGCTGCCCGGCAGGCCGCATTCCCGCGCGGTTAAAAGGGAGCTTTCTATGTCTTCGAGTTGTTTCTCCGTCATGCTTTCAAGCTGCTCATCTGTCGCCGTAGCCAGATCCGGCAGAATGGCGCTCATCATGGCGCGCCCGTAATTGAGGTGAAATTCTCCAGGATGCAGGGAAGGCTTGTCCTTCTTTTTTGCACTTTCGATCGAGAGCTCAAGCGCTCGCTTGAAATGAGGCGCAGCCTGAGGGGCCTGATCGTGCAACAAATGGAACTTGCCAAGAACCGTCTGGCCAAGGGCCGTGTCTATTTCATGCGCCGCGCATTGCGTTATCAGCGTTTCCAGCTGAAGGCCTGCATCATTTGTCAGGTGCCGCCCGGGCGCGAGATCAAGCACGCTGTTCAGGCATTTCACCGTGCCGGCGTGGTTTTGCCTGATCGCAAATTTCCAGGCCTTCTCAAGAAGGCTTTCTATTTCCGGGTCGCCCGGTTTCTTTTTGGGTTTCGTCTTGGGTTTCATCGGGCGCGCCATTTCAGTTCATCACGGGCAAAGGTTTGGACCATAGGGTGGCCACGGGCAGCGGCGTGTTATTCGTGCATCTCAGATGCTGTCTCGCCATTGATGCCAGATCGTCGTCAGCGCCGTTCCTTAAGATTTTTCTTGCATAGGAACGTGAAGTTTCGGGGTCATTTTTCATGTCCTGCAGATACATCAGGAAAAAATATATTTGTCGCGGGTTTCCGCCATTGTCTATCGCGGCGTGGCAATATTCTTCGGCTCGCTCCAGCTGTGCGCGTTTTTTATGCCGCGGGCCATCCATCGCGCCAGCCACCACAGCCGCCGCGCAATCCATGAAAAGATCCGCGCGCGCCTTGCCGTCTGGCGAAGCGGAGATCGCTTCGCTAAAGGTAGCCAGGGCATCTTCATATCTGGCCTGGAATAAATAATATTCGCCAAGGATTCTGTTGCCCGCGACTTTGTCTTTGTTTGCGGCGTCCCGTAGCATTTTTTCCGCTTTTTCAAAGCGGCTATCATCTTCGGACAGGGCGCGCAGCGCCGTGAAAGCCAGCTCCGCGCATTTCGGGTAATCGCGTTTTTTGAAAGAGGCCGCAGCCTCTTTGAGCGCGGCATGCGCCTTGTCGGAAAATTTTTCAGTTAATTTATTGTTCACGCAGTAGCGCTCCCTATTACCCTGGGCCCACGATTATTGTTTTATAGCCCGGATATTAGGACAAATATCCATAATATGTCAATAAGTTAGAGCCGGGATCGCTTGCGCAGGGCTTTGCCGGGCCCTAGGATAAGCCTGTGAATAAAGGATTATTTTCATGAGTGACCTGCCCGGCCAGCCCGCCGCCCGCCAATTCCACCTGCATTTGATTTCGGACGCCACCGGCACGACCCTGCTGGGCCTTGCCCGCGCCTGTCTCGCCCAGTTCGAGGGGGTGGAGCCGGTGCAGAAATTCTGGCCGCTGGTGAGGACCCAACAACAATTAGAGCGCATCATCTCCAAGATGGAGCAAAATCCCGGTCCGGTGATTTTTACGCTGGTCGATGAAAAAATGCGCAAGCGTTTGCAGGAGCGCTGCGACGAGCTGAACATTCCTTGCGTCTCGGTGCTCGATCCGATCATCCGCAGTTTGTCTTCGTATCTCGGCATGCACGCGAAAGGCGTGCCAGGGCTACAGCATCAGATGGATGACGCTTATTTCCGCCGCGTCGCCGCCCTCGATTTCACAATGCGTCACGATGACGGAAAAAAATTGGAAGATCTGAAAGAGGCCGATGTGATTCTGGTTGGCGTCTCGCGGACATCGAAAACACCGACCAGCGTCTTCCTCGCGCGGCGCGGGTTGAAGGTCGCGAATATTCCGCTCGCGCCCGGCATCGAAGTGCCGAAAGCGAAATTTGAATTGCAGGGCCCGATGTATGTCGGCCTCACCGCTGCGCCCGACCGCCTTGTGCATATCAGGCGGAGTCGTTTGAAGGCGGATGGTCTCGACTCGAAAGCGCTTGAGGAAAACACATATCTACACGGCGATAAAATCGAGGACGAGGTGCGCAACGCGCGCAAACTCTTCTCCAAATATGGATGGCCCGTGATCGACGTGACCAAGCGCTCGGTCGAGGAAACCTCGGCGGAAATCATGGCGCTGTACCAGTCCTACCAGGAAAGCCTGAATGCTCCTAAGTGACACGCATCGCGGGGTGAAAATCATTCTCGCCTCGCAGAGCAAGGCGCGTTACGCCATGCTGAAAAATGCCGGTGTGAATTTCAAGGTGATCAGGCCCGTTGTCGATGAAATGGCGATGGTTCATGAATTGATGCGCGCCTCCGGCAAGGAAAAAATAACGCCGGAGAAAATCGCGCTGGATCTCGCGAAGAAAAAAGCGCTGGCAGTGGCGAGGAAAAATCCGGACGCGCTGGTGATCGGCAGCGACCAGATCCTGGTTCTCGAGGGCAAGATGATGTCGAAAGCCAGGAGCAAGGAAGAAGCGAAGGAAAAACTTCGCCATTTGCGCGGCAAGACGCACAGGCTGATTTCCGCCGTTGCCGTGGCCAAAGCCGGTACGGTTTTCTGGGACCATGAGGAAGAGGCTAGCCTCACGATGCATGATTTCAACGACGAATTCCTCGAATCCTACTGCACGCGCGCGGGCGATGCACTGACGAAAGCGGTCGGCGCGTACGCCATCGAAGGCGCGGGCGCATGGCTGTTCTCCGACATCCAGGGCGATCATTTCACCATTCTCGGCATGCCACTCCGGCCCTTGCTCGCATATCTGCATGAATATCACGCGGTGAAGCCATGACCCAGAATACAAAAGCCAAGGCAGCCGTCATCGGCCAGCCTGTCGGCCACAGCAAATCGCCGCTCATCCATAATTACTGGATTGAAAAACATGGAATCGATGCGTCCTATGAGGCAATCGATATCGCGCCGGAAAATCTCGAGAAGGAATTGATCCGGCTGGTGGATGAAGGATATGCCGGCTTCAACGTCACGCGCCCGCACAAGGAAAAAGTTTTTGCCGTCTGCGATTCACTGGATGAACTCGCGCAGGCCGTCGGCGCGGTGAATACGGTCACGATCAAAAACGGCAAGATGAACGGCACCAACACCGATGTTTTCGGTTTCACGGAAAATATAAAAGCCACGCGTCCCGCCTTTGATTTCAAGGCCGGGCCCGCCGTCGTGCTCGGCGCGGGCGGCGCGGCGCGGGCGGTGATCTATGCATTATTGAAAGAGGGCGTACCGGAAGTGCGCGTCGTCAACCGTACGAAAAACAAGGCGCAGACGCTTGCGCGGGATTTCAAAAGGCTGCGTGTGCATGACTGGGAAAAACGTTCGGAAGTTTTTGCGGAAAGCAATTTACTGGTTAATACGACATCGATGGGCCAGTCGGGCCAGCCAAAACTGGAGCTGGATTTAACCGCGCTGCCGAAAAACGCGGTTGTAAACGATATTGTCTATGCGCCCCTGATGACGGATTTGCTGCGCGATTGCGAGGATCGCGGCAATCAGATTGTCACCGGCATCGGAATGCTGCTGCACCAGGCAAGACCAGCCTTCGAGGCGTGGTTCGGCGTGTTGCCCGATGTCGATGCGGAACTCGAAAAGCGCGTGCTGGCATGATCGTGATCGGCCTGACAGGATCGATCGGGATGGGCAAAAGCACCGCCGCTGCGATGTTTGAATCGCTGCGCGTCCCGGTGCATGAGGCTGACGACGAGGTGCATAAATTGCTTGGTCCCGGCGGCAAGGGCGCGGCTGCGGTCGGCGCGGCGTTTCCGTACTTCCAGTTTCCGCAGATTTACGGCCGCAAGACGAAAAGCGGCAGGCGCACAATCAAGCGCAAGGAGCTGGGGCAGGTCGTATTCAACAATGACGGCCACCGCAAAAGACTTGAGAAAATCCTGCATCCGCTGGTGCGCGCCGCGCAGAGCGATTTCATCCGCAGGCACAAGGCGATGGGCACAAAAATTGTCGTGCTCGATATTCCATTATTGTTCGAGACGGGCGGGGAAAACCGCGTGGATTATACATTGGTCGTCAGTGCGCCGCGCAATGTGCAGCGTCAACGTGTATTGGATCGCCCCGGCATGGATGAAAAAAAATTCCGCGCTATTTTGAAACAGCAAATGCCGGACGGCGAAAAACGCGCCCGCGCCGATTACGTCGTATATACCGGCCTTGGCCGTGCGCAAACGATGAAGGAAATCAAGGCCGCGCTGGCTGACATCAAGAAGAGAGAAGAATGAGGGCCGCATTAATTCTCACGCATGAGAAACACGAAGGGCCGGGGCAGTTCGGCGATATTTTGGCCGCGCGCGGCTTCGGCTGCCGCACGATTTTCACGCCGCAGGAAAGCGTGAATGATTTCGATCCGCTGGCGCCTGATCTCGTTCTCGTGATGGGCGGGCCGATGGGCGTTTATGAAAGCGACATTTATCCGTTCCTGAAAGAAGAGTTAAAATTCCTGGCCAGGCGCGCGAAGGCCGATAAGCCGACGCTCGGCATTTGCCTGGGATCACAAATTCTCGCCGCTGCGCTGGACGCGGACGTTTACAAAGGCAAAGCCGGGCAGGAAATCGGCTGGAATCGCATGAAAATTAAAAACCCGGCGCATCCCGTGCGGCATCTCGGCGGCGATAAAACCAATATGTTTCACTGGCATGGCGATACGTTCGATCTGCCAAAAGGCGCGGAATTGCTGGCGTCCACGGATATGTACGAAAACCAGGCGTTTGGATTTGGGGGCAAAGTTCTCGCCCTGCAGTGCCACCCGGAAGTCACACCCGCACAGGCCGACGAATGGACCGAAGTGATGGGCGCAGAAATCGCCCGCTCGAAAATCGTCGGCAGCGCCGAAGAATTACGTGCGCAAAACGCGCAGAATGTTGATAGGATGAACACACAGGCGAAAATATTTTTTGAAGAGTGGCTGGAGAGCGTAGGCCTATGAAAGTTAGAGCATGAGAGAGATTGTTCTCGATACCGAAACCACGGGCATGTTCCCCGATGAAGGCGACAAGATCGTCGAGATCGGTTGCCTCGAATTGCTGAACCATGTTCCGACCGGCAAGACATTGCAGATTTACCTCAACCCCGAGCGCGATATCCCGCCCGAAGCCGTCGCGGTTCACGGGCTAACGCGCGAATTCCTGAAGGATAAACCTGTCTTCTCGCAGGTCTATACTGATCTCCTCGATTTCATAGGCGATGCGAAACTTGTCATTCACAACGCCGAATTCGATATGAAATTCCTGAACGCGGAACTGCGCGAAGTCGGCCACCCGCCGCTGCAATGGGGCCGCGTCGTCGACACAGTAACCATGGCGCGGCAGAAATATCCCGGCCAGCCCGCCAATCTCGACGCGCTCTGCCGCCGCTTCGGCATTGATAACACCGAGCGCACGCTGCACGGCGCGCTGCTCGACTCGGAATTACTGGCCGAGGTTTATATGGAGTTGCTCGGCGGCCGCCAGCACGGATTGCTGACGATTGGCGCCGACGCGACCGGCAAAAGCACGGCATCGATAAAAATCGATCGCCCCTACCGCGAGCCGCGCCCGCATGAAGCCAGCGCCAAAGAACTGAAGGCGCACGGCGAAATGCTGCAAAAGCTCGCAAACGCCCTCTGGCTCAAAAAAACCGGCTGAAATCCAAATTTTACATATCGCCTATAGTTGTGCTATAAATTACGCGTTTCGTAAAATATAGGACTTCTAAAGGCAATAGGGCATGGAAAAAGCCAGTCTTTTCAAGGGGTATCGCAAATATATAGCTGGGGCGGGCCTTTTAGCGGTGCTCAACGTTGGGCGGATTTTTGCCGACGGGATGCCTGAAGAGGGCCAGTTCACGCCTCCGGATGACGATCAAAACAACACCCGGTCCGACCTGCTGGACATTAAACAGCTGCTTAAGGACATCGACAAAAACTTAGGTGGGTTGAAGTCATCTCAGGAAAAAAAGCCAAAGCTCGTTGACTGTAAAGTCGAAGAGTCAAAGCCGCCGGAAAAAATCACGGAACTTGAGTGCATTGGGAAGAAAGTTGATAAACTAATAGCGAAGCCCAATGAGAACAAGTTTTTAGGACTGGACTTCAGCGATTTTATTAACATTCTTAATATTATCGCTTTTGGTTTTGCTTGGTACGAAATCAGGCATGCGCTGAGAAGCAACCGGCAGCAAAAAGAAGCCGTGCGGAAAAACCAGGCTGCAACTTATCTTTCAAAACAGAATCTTGAAGAGCAGAAGGGCATAATCCGCGGAAATCGCACGCGTGCGTTGCTAAATGATAGTAGCGCCAATCGTGCCGAGAGGATCGGCGACTTCCCTGAGATGTATTACTATATTGCCGACCGCATCCAGAACACGCGGGGGCCTGTCATCATCATCATGCCGTTCTACCTGTTCGGAATCCTCGGCAGCCCGCACGGTCTCAATAATTTCCACCACACGCTGCATGAGTTATTCGGCGTCGCCGCTGGTGGTGACGACAAACGACGACTTATCGTGATCACTTATGATGACCAAAACCGTTATGAGCTGGCGCTCAAACGCTATAGCCACGCGATTCACGGCATGGAGACACTCGACGATACGCCCCAGTCGCAAAAACTGGAAAGCATTTTCAGTGAGGGTGTGTGGCAGGAACTTCTGAAGGAGCTGGAAGTGTTCCGGGCAATACTGGACGAGCACCCGGGAAACCGTGAAACCCTGGAGAAGCTGGCAAAAGATCAGGAAAAATTTATCAAGGATAAACAAAAAGAGTTGGATCAAGCTCAACAGGAAGTTTTACCGGGAGGTAAAAACCCTGACGAAGCTATAGACATGGACTTGGCTTTCCTTGATCATTTGAGGACGCGTCCTTTACCCAAAAAAGATTATTTCACGAGGCGGCGCAGTAAAGAAATATCGCTTTTTGAGGCCCTCCACAACGCTCGCCTTGCTTTCAGTAAAGCCGTCAAAGAGCAGGAAAAAATATATTCAAAGACGACCGCGCAATGGAACGGTACGACAACACCATGGACCAACGGCGCGACGATAATAAAAGTGCCGCGTGGCAGGCTTTCAGATAAGCAAGCTTTCGATAACCAGGCAACGATTTATGCTGCCGGTGAACTTATGCACGCCACGTCCTCGCTGACCCCTTCCGACAATGCGCGTAATAACAGGCTGATGAGCGAGAGCGGGGAGGAGAGAATTGATCCATTTAAGTGGAATCTCTCAATATTGTTTGAGCGTGCAGAGGAGCGAGAAAAGATACCTCGTGACATCATGGAAGAGCTGAACGAGGCTTTGCCCGGTATTAAGACGATCGAAGATTGGTTAAAGTCCGAGCCCAAAGTTTGACGTACATGGCAATAAGGATATATAGTTCAGGCCATTAAATATGAGGAAGTACGATGATGCACAAATCAATTAAAGCCGAATATCATGATCCCGGCGAGGGTGTATATCTTATCCCGGCCGATGAGAAAGCCCGGTTGCCCGGCCCTCAGCGTCGTGCCATTGGTTATATTCAAAGCTATCTTGCAGTGGCGCAAAAAGAAGCCCGTAATGGCTATGGCGAGGGCGTGGAAAGATGTATCGGTGGAGCCGTCGACGGTGCGTCCCAGGTTTTGGAGCAGAATTTTTTAAGCAATCCGGCTGATTTCCTAAAGAATGTCATTGCAGAGGCGGATAAAATATCCGGTTACGTATCTATAATGCCGGACTACATTGCGAAAAAAGAAATCCTAAAAGATTTTAAACGATTAAGTATTATGAGTGAACAGGTTGCGCAGCAGCATCACGATGCTCCCGAACCCGTCGGCATGCGTTAATTTTTGAGCTGCGGCCTTATCCGCCAGCGCGCCGAAGGAATTACGATGTTGAAATTTACAGAAGAAATGTCAAAGGAGTATGCGCGTATTCAGCTTTTGCAGCCCGGGCAAGAAGCCAGGTTGTCCGACTCTCAGTTGGAGATGATTGCCGATATTCAGGTCGGTCTTGGGTTGGCGCAGGATGCCGCCGCAGATAATAAAATTGAGCGCGTGAGAGATAGAATGGTGGCCCTTCCTTTTTTTGTAAACCTGGTTGTCGAAAGCCAGAATTTTCCCCTTGATAAGCTTCCGATTTTGGACCGGATTATTGCGGAGAGCAGGCCGATTCACGATTTTGCCATGAAAGGCCCCCACCCCGCATATACAAGAAAAATAATTCTTGATTCCATTAAGTTTCTCGAAAGTGCGCCCGAGCGACTTGCGCAGCAGCGGCATGCTGTTCTTGAACCCGTCGGCATGCACTAATTTTTGAACTGCGCCCTTGTCTGGCGGCACGCCGTAATTATTCGGATTTTTCTTCCTTGGCGTCTTCACGGCTCTGCGCCATTTCGGCGGCGAAACGCTGGCTGTAAAGCGCGTGGAAATCGACCGGGTTGAGAAGCAGCGGCGGATAGCCGCCCTGCATGGTGAGATCACTCAAAATCTGGCGCACATGCGGAAAAGCCTGATGCGGAATTTCAATCAGCAACAACGGGTGATGATTTTCCTCGGGCACTTTTTCATTGATCGAAACGGTGATGCCGTAAAGAATTTCAGCGATGAAAACAGGTTGGTCCTTGCGCGAGGCTTCGGCCCGGGCGTTCAGGACAACTTCGTATAAATTCGGAATAGTCGCATCCTCGATCTTGCGGGCATCCATGCCGATATGGATGTTCATCTCGGGCGCACCCTGACCGGCGCGAAGGGAATCAGGCGTATTCGGATTTTCAAAAGACAGATCCCGAACATATTGCGCGAGGATGGTGATCGGCATATCGCTCTGGTTCATCTGCGTGGTTTTACGCTCGCCTGTTGGCGCGCCGTTTTCCGGCTTTTTGTCTTTTTTGTCAGCCATGACTAAGAAACCCCTGTTTTTTTATTAGGCTCTGCTGATTATCACTAATTTTACAGGACTCTCAAGGAGGATTTGAGCTATTGGGCTCGCTGATGGCCTTGGGTTCCTCATCAATGCGCTCGTATTCGCCCTCGATAATGCCTGAATCGGCAGCAGTCCAGCCGGGCTGGCGCTTGAGGAAGGATTTCAGGAAGCCCCGCAGGCGCGGCACCAGCAGTAAAATGGCCAGAACGTCGCTGATAAAGCCCGGCGCGATCAAAAGCACCCCGGCCGCGACGATGCAGAAACCGTCGAACAGCTCGCCCGCCGGAACGCGGCCCCGGTCGAAGGCATCATGCATGGCAAGGACGGTCTGAAAACCCTGGTAGCGCACCACCGCGCCGCCTACAAGCGCGCTCGCGATCAAAAGCAGGACCGCCGTGATAAAGCCGATTTCGCCGCAGACCTCGACAAAAGCCCAGAGTTCCATCAACGGGAAGATAATAAACAGAACGTAAAACGGCATAAAACCCTTGTCCTTTGCGCTCCGGGCATTAATGTAGATACGGAATATGGTAGAATAGTTATATAAAGTCAAAGAACCGGAAAAACAGGACAATATGACAGCAGATCTCCTGGTTTATGCCCTGGTGGCCGCGGGCCTCGTCTTCTGGCTGCGCAGCATTCTCGGCACCCGTCACGGCGATGAGCGCCAGCGTGAAAACCCGCTGACCCGCCCGCCTCTCGAGGCAAACCCCGATAATATGAATCCCTTCGCCGAGGAAGAGCGCGAAATGACCGGCGAGGACCGCGTCAAGAAACTCGCGGCTGATTCCGGCGGCAAAATTTCCATCGACGGCGCTAACGTTGAGGCGGGACTGATCGATATCGCCCGCGCCGACCGCGAATTCGATGTCGGTTTTTTCATGGACGGCGCGCAGGAAGCCTTCGCGATTATCGTTGAGGCCTTTGCCGCGGGCGACCGTGAGACGCTCAAGGATTTGCTCGGCCCTGCCGTTTACCACGCCTTCGAGGCCGCCATTACCGCGCGCGAAGGGCGCGGCGAAAAACAGGAAACGCAGATCCGCGCCATCCGCAAGGCCGAGGCGATCGAAGCGGGAGTCAGCGCCCGCAGCAAGGCCAACATCACCGTGCGTTTCACCGCCGACGAGGTTTCCGTGACGCGCGATTCAGCCGGGGAAATCATCGACGGCCATCCGGAGAAACTGACCGCCATGCGCGATGTCTGGACCTTCAGCCGCGACACCAAATCGCGCGACCCGCGCTGGCTGGTGATCGAGACGCGCGGCGATTTCGAGGACGACAACAAAATCCTGCCCAATACGATTCAATAATTGATGCGCATTCCTTATATCATTTTGCTTCTGTTTCTTGCCGCGTGTGCGACCAAGCCGCCGCCTGCGGAGGAAAAACCTGCGCGTGTTTTAAAAGAGGTCGGCTTCAACGCGCTGCCCGCATGGGGCGATTCATCGGTTTATATTCGCGCGGCGGACGCGTTCGGAAAATCCTGCACGCGCATCATGAAGAACGACCCGGCAAAAAATTTCAGCGAAATTCCTGAAGCGAAAACATATGGCGATTGGCAGAGAATTTGTTCCGGCCTCGCGGGCGTTCCTAAAGACGATGCAAAAGCGCTTCGCCAGTTTTTTGAATCGAACTTCAAACCCTATGCGGTTTCAGCGGGCAAGGAGCCGGAAGGTCTCTTCACCGGCTATTACGAGGCGTCATTGCGCGGATCTCTTACACGCGACGCGGTCAACAATATCCCGTTATACACGAGACCGGACGATCTCGTAATGGTCGATCTCGGGCAGTTCCGCGATGAGCTGAAAGGCCAGCGTATCGCGGGCCGCGTGGTGGAGGGAAATTTAAAACCCTACGAAGACCGCGCGAAAATCGTTGCCGGACAATGGCCGCATAATGACAAGGTTCTCGTCTGGGTGGATGACGCGGTCGATGCGTTCTTCGTGCAGATCCAGGGCTCGGGCGTTGTTCAGCTGAAAGAAGGCGGCGTGATGCGCATCGGCTATGCCGGGCAGAACGGGCATATCTATACGGCGATAGGAAAAGAGCTGATCGCGCGCGGCGAACTGACGAAAGAAAATGTTTCGATGCAGGCGATCCGTGACTGGTTGTCGGCGCACCCGCAGCTGGCGGACGAAATCATGAACACCAACCGTTCCTATGTCTTTTTCAAGACGCTTGAAAAAGACGGGCCCGACGGCGGCGAGGGCGTGACGCTGACGCCCGCGCATTCGCTCGCGGTCGATCATTCGCTCTTTCCCTACGGCGCACCGGTCTGGGTCGATATCGATTATCCGGTGAATGGTCAGAGTCGCCTGAGGAATCTAATGATCATGCAGGACACCGGCGGCGCGATCCGTGGCCCCGTGCGCGGCGATGTGTTCTGGGGCTACGGCGAACAGGCCGAACAGCTGGCCGGGCCCATGAAGGCCAAGGGGCACTACTGGATTTTACTGCCGAAATAATTAGATAAGTAATTGAAAACGAATCAGATTTTTTCAAGTAGATTTTTGCCAATTTTTTGTTTAGAATCAACATTATAACTCGAGAAGGAAGGCAGCATGAGCAATCAAAAAACCTTAAGCCCCGCAGTGTTGCAAGCATCAAAAAATGCTGCCACTCACAGATATGACACAAGCACGTACATAAAAAGAACATCTATTGGCAGAGATGCGCAAACAGGTCGTCTTGTAACTGCCGATAATAAAAAGTAATCCATGCCCAAAATTGCAATCATTTGGGATTTTGACGGCACCCTCACGCCAGATGATTCAACCAATACGACAGTTGAAATACTTCGAGGACAACCGGGATTCGGTAAAGAATTTTGGGAATTCATTAAGCGCGCCACAGGCAAAGAATTTATAAATCCAGCAACAGGTGAAAAAGAGAAATCTGAATGGGAACAATTATTAGGCTCCGATGCGCCCGCCTGGATGTATGCTCTTTCACAAATAGCATTCTCTAAAAAAATTCCACTCAATTACGAATTTTTTAAAAAGTTCGTAGTTCCTCATGTAAAATTATACAAAAATGCTTTGAATTTTCTGAAAGAGCTTAAGAAGCTGCAAAACAGAAAAGATTTTAAAAATCTTGATCTTGAAATTCATCACTTCATAGTTTCTGCGGGCTTAAAAGATTTAGTTGAGCAAGTTTTTCCAGACAAATTAATTACTAGGTGCTTTGGTTGCCGTTACGAAATTCTTGCTTTTCGTGGCTACGAAAACGAGCCGGAAAGCATTCCTGTTTTTTGCATGGATGAAACTATGAAAACGAGATCTTTGTTTGAAATTTCAAAGGGATCATTTGAAGATCCTAAAAAGCCCGTGAATAAGAGAGTGGACAGTTCAGAATTATGGGCTCCTTTTTCAAACTTTATATATATCGGTGATGGTCCTACTGACGTGCCAGCCCTATCATTGACAAGATACAACGGTGGCTGCGGAGTAGTTGTTTACAACGAAGAAAAAAGTGAAAAAGATATTAAATCACGATTAAAAGAAATGAGTTTGGATAAAAGGGCCGATTTTATTACGCCCGCAGACTTTTCTTTAAATGGAGAGTTATTTAAATATTTGGAGCAACGTTGCATTCAAATAAAGCAACGTTACGAAGCTGAGGCTTTTGTTTAATTAATACGGAACCGGGTTCAGGCGGCGGACGGATTCGATGTCGGCAAGCACGTCATTCGAGAGCTTCAGTTTGATAGAATCGATATTGGTTTTGAGCTGCTCCATTGTCGTCGCGCCGATGAGCGTCGAGGTGACGAACGGCTTTTGATTCACGAACGCGAGCGCCATCTGGCAGACGTCGAGCCCGTGTTTTTTCGCGACACCCATATAAGATTTCACCGCGTCATTTGTTTTCACACCGTCGCGGTGTTCGTGCCGCGTCTCTAACGACAGGCGCGCGCCGGGTGGGCGGGCGCCATCTAAATATTTACCGCTCAGAATTCCACGGCTGAGCGGCGACCAGGCGAGCAAGCCGCATTCTTCATGCATCGCGACTTCGGCGAGGTCATGATCGAAGCGGCGACAGATGAGCGAATATTCATTCTGGATCGATTGCATGCGCGGCAGGTTGTGTTTCTCGGCGAGCCGGAGATATTGAAGCGTGCCCCATGCCGTTTCGTTCGACAGACCGACATGACGGATTTTTCCGGACTTCACCAGATCGTTCAGCGTCTGCAGGACTTCAAGAAAATTATCTTCGATAGCTTTCGTTTCAAAGTCGGGCGAGTACTTCCAGTAATTGCCGAAATGATAATCCTCGCGGTTCGGCCAGTGGAGTTGGTAGAGATCGATGTAATCGGTTTGCAAACGTTTCAGGGAATCTTCAATCGCCTTCAGGATATTCTCGCGGTCGATGCGCGCCTTGCCGCCGCGCACCCACGATAAACCCGGCCCGGCGATCTTGCTGGCAAGAATTATTTTGTCCCGGTTTTTGCGCGAGGCTAACCATGTGCCGATGATTGCTTCAGTCGCTCCGTATGTTTCCGCGCTGGGCGGCACGGCGTACATTTCGGCGGTGTCGAAGAAATTGATTCCTTGCGTAATGGCGTAATCCATCTGCGCGTGGCCGTCGGATTCGGTGTTCTGGTTGCCCCACGTCATGGTGCCGAGGCCGATGAGACTGACCTTGAGGCCTGTGCGGCCGAGAGTCCTGTATTCCATTAGAGTATGGGCTTCCTGTATTTCTGCGTGTCGATCTGCAGATCCTGCAGGCTGTCAGGCAGCGGCGCAGGGATGTCCGTATTGATGGGGAAAGCCGAGATTGAAGGAAGCGCACGGTTGAAATTATCGACCAGCCTTGGATCCAGTTCGCGGCGATTGATCATGATTTTATCGACAACAGTGCCGCGCTCGGGATCGTTTTTATAATAGCACTGGATCGGCTCCATGCGGTATTCGCCGAACGAATCCACCTGTGTGTACCAGATGCGGACCGAGGTCTCGAACTCTTCAACCGTGCTCAGGCGGAGGTGATCGGGGTAGCGCGTAACGCCCTCGAGGAAAACCTTGCAGATGCCGAAGGCCAGACCGCCCTGGTAAGGCTTCATCAGCCAGTGAACGGAGTAGGAGAGGAAGATGATTACGCCCACACCCATGGCGAAGTAAAATTTTGCCTTCCGCTGCGCTCTTTTTCTTTCATGGATACTGCTTTGCGCGATCGCGGCGTCGATCTGTTCGTCGACCTGCGTTTTGGTGGCTTTTTGTTTCTTGGTTTTCTTTCTTTTACCGCTGATCTCACGGCCCTTGAATTCGTTATCGGGCGGCGGCTTGATGGGCCCCATAGAGGCCTGCGCGGCGGAAGGAGAAGATGAAGATAGAGGTGTTTGGGACGCGGCAGGTTGCTGCTGCTGTTGTTGCGGAGCTTGTGTCTCCTGCGGTGCGGCTTCAGGCTTGGGGCCGCCCGGGCCTTTTTCCTCGGTCATGCTGCAATCCTGACTCGCCCCGTTCCTTCCTCTTTGGAAGCTGCCTTGCTGGCGACGATAATCTCGTCGACGATTTCCTCGATGACGGCGCTGATCATCGCACCGCGTGTCTCGCCACTCTCGGTTTTCGCGAGAACGCGTCGGCGAAGTTCCGTACGGGCGCTGCCGCCGGGGAACGTGACGGCAAGCATCTGCCGCGCACGACCCGCGCCGAGTTTCAGGTACAGGCGGTTGCGGATGGCGACGTCTTCGCTCGAGGTTGAAAGCGCCCACAGCTCGATGGGGCCGAGCGTGTTGAAGAGGTGCTGTTCGTAACGGCCCTCGATGGTTCCCAGAACCAGCAGCGCGGGCGCGCCGATGGATTTCGGGCCGGTCAGTTTGTTACGGATGATGTAGCGTGCGGTCTCGGACAGGCCGAAACGCTCCTGCACGTCGTCGACGGCGCGGTCTGAAATGGCGGTACCCAGAATCCACACGCCCGTCGCGAGGTCGACCATGTCTTTCGAGAAGTCGTCGAGGAGCTGCGAGGACAGGATGATCTGCACGCCGCGCTTACGGCCTTCGCGGACGTCGCGCACGACCTGGTTCCGGACCGAGTGCGACCGGCTCGTGCGGTGGAATTCGTCGTAGCAGAGTCTTTTCGGAATCTCGCTAATCTCCTGCAGGCGGAGTTCATGGTACGGCCTGAATTTTTCAGGGATGTGAACCAGCGCCTCTTTACCCAGCCACCAGCTACGGACCAATGCGTGGCGGGCGAGCATGTACATGATGGCTGTCTGGCGGTCGGCGGATTCATCGCCCTGAGGTGCGACGTCCATAAGGTCAAGCGAGCAGACGCGGGCGTTGGCGATGTCGAATTGCGTAACCGAAGACAGGATCGGGAATTCGCGGATCGCCGACGTGACCATACGCTCGAACGCGGCAATGACGGTTTCAAAGCTGAAACCGACGGAGGTTTGTTCAAGCAGCGAGTGAATTTGCGGCCTGCGCGACGCGGTGATGGAATCGTTCAGCGTCGGCACCGCATGGCGCTGCGCGACGTGTGCGACGTGGTATTGCTCGAGCTCGTACATCTTGTCGACGACATCCCACCAGTACGGATCGGCGGGCAGGTGCACGTTGAAGCGGGCGAGCGCCTCGTCGACTTCGGAATCAAGGCGCGGCAGATAAGGGCGTGCTTCGGCGTTAGCGGCGCGGTCGTCGCGCCAGCGGTACATTTCATCGACGACGAGGCCGCAAAGTTGCTGCATACCGTCATAGGGTTTTTCGAAACCCGGCGGCGTGCAAAGAAGAGTCAGAAGTTCGACGAGGTAGCTGCGTTCATCCGGCAGCGGCGCACGGCAGCCGAGCTGCGTGTCGAACGGATTGATCGCGAAACGGTGTGCCATCTGCAGGCGGTAATAGGCCGCTTCCTGCTGGCGGTTGAGCGGCAGCGCCTCGCGGATCATGGAAATAAGGCCCGACGAGGACGGGCCGATATCGATGACCGCCACGTAAGGGAGCTTCGACAGGCCAGGTCCGACGCAGGTGCTTAAGTTAAGTGAGTTCAGCAGAACCGATTTACCGGCACCCGGTTGCGCGAAGATCAGGTCGAACCATGTCGTGGTCAGGTTCGTGCCTGTCTGGTACGGCCAGACTTTTCCATCAGGTGTGCGGAAAATCATCGAGCCTGCGCTGAACGGGCTTGACGGCCTCTGCCAGGGCATCAGCTTCATCATCTCGTTCATGGGCGCGATGCCGGTCGGCGCGGTGCCGCCGCAGTGAATGCCCATGGCGGATGACATGACGCAATCGAGCGGGTCGCCCGAGAATTCGCTGACCTGGCAATAACCCCAGGATTCAACCGCCTGCAGCAGAACCGAGAGCTGGTCCATGATGTCGTTACGCTGGTCGTATGTGCACCATGTCGCGAATGACATGCGGATACGCACGACGGGTTCGTTACGCGCCATCGCCTGCAGGCCTTCGAGCGAATATTTGATCTGCTTGTTATAGGAGTTCGTCGGGCCGAGAATTGTTGCAATGAACGCGCGGAACGATGTCGCGTAAACGCCGCCGCCTTCGAGCAGGAACGCGATGCGGAACGGGATGTCGGCTTCAACCAGACGATTCAGCAGAACCGGGAACGCCGTCGCATCCATCGGGCCGAGCGTCATATCCGCGCCGGACCAGAACGTGTTGCCGATTCTGACCAGTGATTTACCGAGCGTGCGCGCATCGGCAGCGGAAATCTGGTTGGCAAGGCTCGGCCACAGCAGGTCGGACAAATCGACCTTGCTTGTCGGCGTGCGCGGCGGGATCGGATCGCCCGGTAAACATGGGCGCCATTTATTATGGCCGTGGTCGGGGAAAAGATTATTTCGAACGGCGCGCGCCGCGTCATGCACTTCGAGAATGTTGCAGCGTATGCCAAGCTCGTCCATCGCCGAGGTGATGGCGGTCACGAAGCTGCGGTGACGTGTGCGCAAAGGCTCAAGTGCCGCATTCGGATATTGCGCGAAAGGTGCGTTAATCCATTCCTTGGCTTTTTGCTTGGCGTCTTTCGAGGATCTCTGGAATTCGGTTTTGGTCAGGACGCTCGGGCGTGTCCACAGCACGAAATAGGACTCTTCGTGCGTGCAGAAACGCTGGAGGTGGCGCACGCGCTCCTCGAACAGATCGTCGAGATCGATGCCGATATTGTTGGCGGAGATGCGGCTCGGGCGCATCAGCTCCTCAAGCTCCTCGCGGATGCGGTTCGGGTCGCGCGCGAAATAAACCTGCATGGCGTGACCCTGGCGGTCGAAACGCGAGCCGACCTTGATGGTCGCGCCTTCGACGATTTTCTTGAATTCCTCATCGCCGATGATCTGGCGGCTGCCTTCGACTTTCAGATAGGTGACAAGCGAGCCATCGGTAGAGACAAACGTGATCTCGTCGTCAGCCGTTTCTAACTGAATAAACGACGAAACCGACTGCCGGAAGGCTTTTTGAAAGGGGGCCAGTATTTTCTGAAGAACATTCATGCCGGGTCTTTAAACTGCGTCCAATAAATCAACGTTCTAATATATCTTACCATACCCGTGGCGCATAGTGCGCTTAGAGCAATTACCCATATTTTTCACGGCTTTGAGAGTGATTCCCGCCGCGCTTGCCGGTTGACCGGAATCAGGCGGCCTTGTGCATGATTTCTTTATAGAGAGAAATCCATTGGAGAGGCGCCTTGCCGCCGAACGGCCCGTCCTTGGAGCGCCAATAGGCCAGGATCTGGGGAAACTGGTTAAACTCGAGGTCCGCTTCCTTGATGATGCGGCGGTCGAGGGGAAAAACCCGGATGCCTTTGAGCTTTTTGTCGCGCATTTCGTAATGTTTCGGCCCGAGATAGTCGCGCAGCACCGTGGAGAGAATATAGGGATTGTCTGTACTGATGCGCTTTTTGGCCTCCTCGCGGCGGGTCATGAGGGAATCCAGCGCCTTGCGGGCGGCATCCGCAACCGGCCCCTGCGAGATACGGGCGACATAAATCGCCCGGGCGATTTGGTGGAGGTCGTGCTGCTCGATTTCCGGCAGCCATAAAAGGACGCCCGAGCGCATGGTGCTGATCTCGTCCATGATGAAACATTGCTGGCAGAAGATGCAGGCGGTGACGAGGTTTTTCTCGGACCAGTCCTCGCGGTCGCCGTTCAGGAAATTGATCTCCTGGTATTTGCGCGACAGGAACCTGCAATAACGGCAGGTATGGCCGTCGCGTTCGAATATCTTGGTCTTGAGGGCGGCGGGCATCTTTTTATCAGCCGGGGCCGCACCGGCGGCTTGCTTGGGGGCCTTGGACGGCGGACGGGGGCGCGTAGTGCCCAAAATGATCGGTAAAAGATCCATTTGATGTTCCGGTTCGCGCGGGATGCGGAGATCTTGTTAGAAATACCGGCCGCCATGCGCATAACGCAGGCGGCCGGCTGTAAGTCAGACTGGTATTAGTTCGTCGTGAAGGTGACTTTCTTCAGCGTCGCGGCCTGCGATGCAGTACCGGTACCAACGGTCGAGAACATCGCTTCGCTGACGATCGGAATCGCGAACAGCGCGCCGCCGGCCAGAAGACGGATTGCGCCGTCCTTCAGGTGCGTTTGCGAGGGGTTTTCGACGTGGTCTTTGATCTTCATGATGCCGAGAACGGCAAGCAGAATACCAAAGAGGTATGACAACGCAGCCAGAAGACCAGGCAGGTCTTCGATAGATGTCGAGATGTTTTTCGAGATCTTGCTGAAGTTGTTAGCGGCTTGCGCTGCATCGGGGGCCATGCCCACGAGGCCTAGCGTCATTGCCGCGCCCATTACATAGTATGATTTTCTAAGTGACATTTTAGGTTCCTTCTCTAGCAGAATAGTTGCTCACACATTAAAACAACGCACTCACTCACCGCCATCCGGCGCTAAGTGAACGCGATACCGTAGTTCGCTACCCCCAACGTGTTTTGCACGAGGTTGATAAGCGGTCCCAAATTCACAGCGAGCGCACCCCCTACCATGTGGGTGACGCCCGCCATGAGCGACGCCTGAGAGTTTCCTTCCGCAACACTTCGGACAATGAAGATGCCGCGGACGAAACTTATAAGTCCGACAATGATCATAAACTTGATAATGGCGCTGATGACGGTGTGAATGTGCTGGGCTTCCGCAGCGCTCAAGCCTTTCGTGTACAGCATGTTGGCGCGCGTCGCCGTGAGGCTGAGGCCGGGCGCACTCAGCGACAGTGTAACCGTGGCCGCCCGCACGAGGCTGTTATACGAAAGCAGTGCGCCCGCTGCGGCGAATGTCATGATCGTACCGAGACCGCCGGGTCCGCGCGCGCCGTCCTGCGCCGTTTTCATCAGGCGCGAAATACCGATCATCGCGAAGACGAAAGCCGCGCAGGTTGTGAAGAAGTTTGTGGCGACGTGAACGGGCGTCAGCAGGTCGTTCATCATGCAGTACAGTGCGCCGTCGAGACCGCTGGTGCCGTCGCAGGCCAGGGCTGCTTCGTTGAACGTGGTGCGCTGGGCGACCGCGCCGAGAATGCCCGTGGTGGCCGGAGAGATGGTGTTGCGCGCAACTTCAATAACAACAGGCAGCGAGAAGAATGCGCCGCCTGCGACAAGGCGCGAAACGCCTTCCCAGAGCGATGTCTGTTGCGGGTTCAAAACGTGCGCCTTGATTTTCAGGATACCCCAGACGCCAAGGATCAAGCCTATAAGATACGAAATGGCCGTCAGGAACGCGGGGAATGCGCCTGCGTTGAAGAACAGGCCGCAGAACGAACTGCCGAGTGTTGCGCCGTTGCCCAGACCCAGAAGTCCGCCGATGCCGCCAAGCAGGCCGCCTACCGGGTTGCAGATACTGAATCCGTACGATGAATAGATAAGGCCTGCCGCGCCGAAGGCCGAGACGATCTGGCCCCAGATGTTGGCGGCTCCAACCAGCTCCATCATGCCCTGGTAAATAATCGGGATTGCGAACAGCGCACCGCCCGCCAGCAGGCGGACGACCGATTCACGTAAATGAACCTGTTCTGGATTTTCAACATGCTCTTTCAGTTTCAGCAAACCGCTGATGCCGAAGACCAGCGCCAGCAGATATGCAACAGCGGAGACAAGCGCGGGCGTCTCCTCGATCGAATCGATGATGCTGTCCATGATGGCATTGGCATTGCTCAACGGTACGAGGGCCGCGAGGCTGCCAAGCAGGGTGGCGAGGAACTGTATGGCGGTGGTGTTGCCGTCGAAGTCGGGGTTCACGCCCCCGTTGAACGTGAGCATCATCGCTTCGTACATGATCGGGAGCGCGAGCAGCGCGCCGCCGACAAGGAAACGAATCAGTGCGCTGCGCAGCGGTGTCTGCTGCGGGTTGCTGACATGCTCTTTAAGCTTGAGGACGCCGGTTACGGCGAAAAGCAGGGCGAGCAGATAGGCCAGGCCTGAAAGAAGCGCGGGCAGTTGGTCGCTGGACTGGACCATATTGCGGGCGATGCCGTCGATCTCGGCGCCTGCGAAAGCGGGCGAAGTGGAAATCAGGCCGGCGGCAAAAAACAGGGAAGCGAGCGCATATCTCCAAGAATATGCCCCGATCTTATTGTTTTTATATTTATTAAGAAACACCGCCATATATAGTATTTAACCACATTTCTAAGGGTTCCGGCAAATTCAATTGAGCCGGCAAACCGATGCAGTTCCCCAATTAATTAATTTTGAAGGATAAAAATTAAATAAAATTTAAAATAAAATTTTATTGTTTCAGATCAGTGATTTAGATGGAAAAACAGGGGGTTAGCGAATCACCTGGCCCTTGGTTCCGCGAACGGTCCAGCGACCGGTTTCGTTCGAAATGGCGGTAATTTTCCCCAATCCGTCCACAGTATCGCCCACAGAAACATTGCGGGTGTCGCCCGTGGAGCGGGAAGCGAGAACTGCCTTGCCCGGTTGGGCAGCCTTAAGCTCCCAGGAAACCACTTTTGCGGGTGCGGCAGCGGCGGCAGGTGCCTTCGCTGTTGTCGTGGCAGCAGGGGCTTTTTTCGCTGCCGGTTTTTCGGCGGCGGGAGCTGGTTTGGCTGCTTTCGGTGTGGAAGCCGCTTTTTCAGGCGCTGCCGCAGGGGCGCGCTCGGCGCTGGCGAGTTTTTGTTCAAGCTCTTCGATCTTTTTCGAAAGCGCGGCGATTTCCTCGTCTTTCGATTTCAGCGAATCTTCCAGAGCCTGCGCTGCTTTTTCAGATTCGGCGATCTGGCTTTCCTGCGTCGTAAGCTTTGATTGCAGCGATTCAATTTCGGTTTTCTGCGCTTCGAGTTGCGGGGAAGGCTCGGACGGAGCTTGAAGTGTCGGCGCAGGTTCGACTGCTGCCGGTTTTTCTTTAGGCTGTTCTTCCGGGATCACGGGTGCCGGCATCGCAATAATATTGCCTTCGCTGTCCATGAGCGATCCGGAGTCAGCGGGAGCAGGCGCGACAGAATCGGTTTCCGTGCGCTGCTTGAAGGCTGCGTTCAGTTGTTCCGCTGCATTTTTCGGTGCGGGCTCATCTGAATTTTCACGCTGTTCATTGGATCTGTAATCAAAAGGCTCTTCGCCCTGCGGTGTCGTGCCGCTCGGCGGCTGCGCGGGAACCTCATCAACATCCAGCTCGGCGAGCTCGGTGTCCTGCAGGTCGCCGGGCATCGGCATCGGCGTCAATGCGCCGTCGGCCTGCTCGGGGTTAATCGGTGCAGGCATCGGCGGCATATCGGCGCCGTCTTCGTAAGCTGTCGTGGCCGGGGCGTCAGGCAATGCATCGCCCGGCGCGGCGGCTTGTTCATCCGGCAGGGGCGAAGGTGATCCGCCGCCCATAAAGGCAATACCGACCAGGCCGCCGAATACGATGACCACGGCGCCCACGATGAGCATGAAATTTTTCTGAACAAAAGTTTTTTCGCGTGGAGCGCGCGGTTCGCTATCGTCGTCATCGCCGCCGCTGGAATCATCGGCTGCGCCGGTTCCGCTCAGATCGTCGTCCCAGTTTTCATCGCCCAGATCGTCATCCTCGAGGGCGTCCAGATCCTCGAAATCGGCATCTTCAAAAGCGTTATCGTCCTTGGGCTTATCAACCATGATCTGATCCTAGCGATTTTTTTTGCTGTTAAATTATAAACTAAATCTCGGCGGGCTTAATAACCGGCTCGAGAAACAATATCCCAACAGGGGTACCCGCTTCAACACGAACCGTAACTTCGATTTCGTCGGCGGTTTCATCAAGGATTTCACGCAGTTTCTGGCCTGCTTCCTCGATTCCGGAGGCTACATCCTGTTCGGTGCTGGTGTCTTCGCTTTCCTCGGCCACCACGTCACCCTCGACGGTGACAGTGGTCAGGCCCGACTCGCTGATCGCCGAGGCAAGGCCTTCGACGAATGCCGCAGCCATCGGCAGCGCGACACGCATCAAATAGTGATGGTCGACGTCCGTAGCAAGGGCCGGGAGCGTGGTTTTGGGGTCGACCGCCACGGCGTCGATATCGATGCTGACGCCGTCGACGATGACGGTCTGGAATTTGATAGTAAGCAGTTCTTTTTGCTTCGAGAACGAGCCGAGCACGCGGCTGCCCGACAGTGGACCGGATGCGATCTGCGCCAGAACCGGACCCGGAACGTCGGAATTTGCCTCGGTCAAGATCTGTGCGTAGGCAATGCGGCCTGCGGGGTAGAGAACGATCTCTATATTTTCCTCGGCCTCATCGTTGCCGCTACCACCGGCGGCCTCTTCGGCTTCTTTTTCACGCTGCGCGTTCAGTTCATTCAGCCAGTCATCGCTGGTCATGCCGCGATATTGCAGCGGTCTCACAGTGGCGCGCTTCTCTAAAATGGATTGCATCTGCGTGGCCATGGCTTCGGCCAACGCCTGGATCGCTTCGCCGCGCGCGGCATCCGCGTCGGCATCGGGCGCAACCGTTTGCGAGCGCAGCATTTCGCGCTGCAGGCGTTCTTCCTGGAGTTTACGCCAGCGTTGTAGCGGATCTTCTTCCGGTGCTTCGTTTTCCGTGACGGTCAAGCGTCCGACGGGCGGATCGATCGGTGTGGGCAGCACGCTGCCGCTTTCTTTAATAGCTTGCTCGGTGCGCGCTTCGTTTTCTTCCTCGATGGCGGCGACGTAAGAGGGGCTGGTTTCCTCGGTGCCCGGCGGCGCGGAAATATCGGAGCCCCCTGAAACATAAGAAGGATCGATCGGCATATCCTTGCCGCCGAAAAGAATGATGGTGGCGAAAATGGCGACCGCGGCGGCCACGACGACGCCGACCTTGACCATGGCGTTTTCGCGCCACAGTTCGCCAAGCGTGCCTTTTTTCTTCTCAAAATCGTCGAAACTGGCTTCGTCGAGTTCGAGGCCGTCGTCATTTACATCATCGGCCATGGATCATGTCTCCTATGACATCTTCGCGCTGTGAAACGCGTGCGCGCACCATCTTACCCTTATCGGACAGAAGCAGAACAGGGGCCTCTGAAATTGCATAAACGCGCATGCCGTCGGCGGACGCAACCGAAGCCGACCATGCCGGCGAAAGCAGCGTCAAAGGCGTGCGGACATAGGTGCCGCCCTTGAAGGCATAAGCCGTTGTGCGGCCATCGACGCCGGAAACATCGAGCTTTTTTGCTCCGCTCGGCGGCACGCCCTGCAACACCGAGGCGATATCGGCATCGCCTGCAGCGGTGGTTATTCCCTTGTCGATCAGCGGCGCCTGCGCCATCGGGCCGTATTCGGGGATGATCGCGTCGAAGCGGTAATGGACGGATTCGCGGCTGGTTTGCAGCGAGATGATGACCGGCGTTTTCAGTGTAAGAAGCCGGATCGACATGTTTCCGGTGGCGAATTCGGATTGCGGCGAAATGCGGATGATGTGCGAACCTTGCGTCGAGGACGCCTCGACCACTTCAAAATTTCCGGCCCAGCTGATGTCCTGGATCGGCCACGGCGCGCCGGTCATATCAAGAACGTTGAACGTAGAGACGTGGCCGTAAGCGGTTTTCACCACGAGCGGCGTAGCGCCGGGATCAAGAGACACGGTTTCGACGGTAACTTCGGGTTTTGGCGCGGCGTAAACCGGCAGTTCGACGGATTCCTGCGTGCGGTCGAAATGCTCGAGCAGCGTACGGATTTCATCGGGACGCAGCGGCAAAACACCCTGCAGCGCCGCGCTGAATGCTTCTTTTCTCGCTTCTTCCTCAAGCTCGTCTTCCGATTTTTCGAACTGAAAATCTTCGCCGCCATCGAGATTGGGCTCAGGCGCGAGTATGCCGTTGGCACCGAAAAAATCAGGTGTAGCTGTATCAGGTGTATCGGGTACCGACGGGCGCGGAACGCCGCCGGGCAGAAGAGGCGCCGGACTTGGCGATGGCGCCGCGCTGTTATCAATTTCCTGCGGCGGCAGTCCCGTGAACGCGCTGTTATCCTGCGCGTATCCAGGCATGCTCACAGTGCAGAGCAGGCCCAGAAATAAAGCGCCGGCAAGAATGGATTTTTCAAAAGAACGGTTACACATCGAGGGCTGCGGCAAAACGGTCAGGGTTCCAAATATAAAGGCCTGACAAGGATATATGCTTAAAAAACGAGTGTCACCTGCGAATTGCTTCTAATTTACAAAAAAACACATAAATCGTTTTTGCAAAAATCAGATGATGATGACTGAAAGGAAGGCGTGCGGCTTAGCGCGGCACGGCGATCCATTGTTCGATTCCGACGCCGTTCGAGCTCTCTAAGCGCGGAACGCGGACGACGACGACGGTCACCAGCAGCGTGTCCGATTTTGTGCGCGATCCGGACTGATAGGTCAGGACCAGCGGCAGCTGGATAATCCATTGATAACGGCCCGCGACGACGCCCTCGGATTCCAGGATCGGCGCGCCTGCCGGGGCGGCGGTAACCACCTGCTGGTTGGCCTCAACCATTTCTATAATACGGGATTTCTGAAGGGCCTGGGTGAAACTTTCCCAGCCCCTGCGGGTGAAATTCCGCGAGGATTCCTGCAATCTGCGGCGGTAATCGTTGAATCCGAAGGTCATGACCTCGGTCGAGGCCTGCGCCACCCACGACATCAGGGCCGGGGTGCTCAAATTGGGCTCATGCAGGGCGACCATGGGGATCAAACGGCCATCCTCGGTCGTGGCGAAATAGCGATCCTGCGGCTGGTGGACATGGATCACGAAATACATCGCGCCCAGCAGGATCATAATGATCACGCCCTCGAGCAGGCACAGCCTGAGGAGATTGCGGTATCCGTCACGGTAGAATTCATTGCGGATAACGACCGTGCCAAGGCCGCTCGCGTCCTCGTTCGGCTCGCCGGCGCCAGCCGCTCCTGATTTTACATTCTTAAGGACCATAAACTTTAAGGTACCACGCGTTGACGATAATGCAAAAATCTGACGTTTTGCAGGTATTTATCTTGGCTTAAAATCCGCGGCTTCTCAAGCCGTGAAATGCACAGAGCGAAAATATCCTTAATTTTGGAGCGTGCACTTCGGGCCAAGGCTGTGATAAAATAGAAATAATTTGGGCATGTTGGGGCGATTTCACTGGAATCGCCTCGGGGGTCTTTGAGATTTGATCTTTAACCGGTTTGAGATGTTAACGCAGGGCAGCTCCACGACTCAGGTGAAGAGGAAGCGCTTTTCCTTCAGAAAAGTACGCCATTTTTTCCTTATTGTTCTTTTTGGCATTTCCTTCGTCACGGCTTACGCCACCCCGCCCCGCCAGGCGCAGGCGGCGTGCGTCATATGTAACGTTCTCGACGTGGAAGCGGCGAAAGCGGCGATCATGCTTTTCCACGAAACCTTTGAAACATTTATAATGCAATATATTTCTGCGGAATTCGTGCTGCACAGATTTTGGCTCACTCAAACATTCTTCACCGCCGAGGTCCTGCCCGCGCTGATGATGATGACCGAGCAGATGTCGGCGGTCGGCATGCACCAGGTTTTTATTTTCGGCACGTTCCTCGACGCGAAGCACCAGCTTGAAACCCAGCGCCTGTTCCAGGAATTGCAATTCGAGGCACAAAGAGATTATCAGCCCAGCGAGGATTTCTGCTGGTTCGGCACAAACGTGCGCAGCATGGCCGCGTCGGAAGCGCAAGGTCTTGGCAGCGCCGACTCTTTGAACGCGTTGCAGATGAAACGCCATCTCGGCAACATCAACATGGGCGCTTCGGAATCGCGTGACCAGGACAAGGGCAACCGCTGGCAGCAATTCATCACCACCTATTGCGACACCGATGACAACAACAGGCTGATGAACAGGGCGGGCACGGGCTTGCAGCTGGTCTGCGCTGGTGGCGACAAGCGGGTCAACAACGATATCGATTACACCCGCGTGGTAGACGAGCCGCGCACATTCAATCTCTGGTTCGATGACACTGACAGGACGCCTGATGAAGAAGACATTATTGCGATGGGTAACAATCTGTACGGCCATGACGTTCTGACGCGCGAGGCGGACAACGAATATCTCAAGGAGCCGAAATACCAGCATCTTTATCTGGCGCTCCGCTCCGTCGCCGCAAAACGTAACGTTGCGCAAAACTCTTTCAATGCGCTCGTCGGATTAAAGGCGGGAGGCAGCCCCGGGACCGTAGGCGCGCCGAACACACGCGAATTCCTGATAGCCGTCATGACCGAGCTTGGTATGGGCGCGGGCGAAGCGAGAGAGTATCTGGGCGAGCAGCCGAGCTACTATGCGCAGCTCGAAGTTCTCGCCAAGAAAATATACCAGAACCCTGATTTCTTCGCCGGGCTTTACGACTCACCCGCGAACGTCGCGCGTAAAGGCGTTGCCATGAAAGCGATCGAGCTTATGCTCGACCGCGCAATTTATGAAAGCCAGATCAGGCAGGAAATGCTGACATCCGTTCTGCTCTCGGCCAAACTCCGTCCCGCCATACGTGAAGTGAACAGAGACCTTGCGGGTTCAGGCGGCGAATAATGAAAAAAATCCGCAAGCCCCGCTTCCTTCTCGTCGCCGGCTCGCTGTTCGTACTGGCTCTCTCCGTAGTTGTTGTGTCGTCGCCGCGCCCGGCGCACGCCTTTTCCGTTATTCCTTGCGAAATGTGTTTAACGGGAGTCGTGGAGGCCGAGCTCGAGGAATGGGTCACCGACTATGTGGGCGGCACGTATTGGCGGTTGTCGCGTCATATGCGCAGTGAAATGGTCGCACAGAAAGTCTGGATGGTTTCGATTTTCTGGGAAGACAATGTTCTGCCGGCGCTGATGTTGATGGCCAACCAGCTGACGGCGGTCGCCACGCAGCAGATGCAGATCGTCGGCGCGTTCATGGATGCAAAACAACAGCTTGAAACGCAGCAGGCGCTCCAGAGAATTGCCGCGCGCACGCACAAGGAATATCAGACGACTGTCGGCCTTTGCGAATTCGCTTCTGCCGCAAAAAGCCTTGCCCACTCAGACCGTAAGTCGGAGGCGAACGCTCTCATGCTCGCCCAGCGCGCGCAGGATCGCCAGTTAGGCGCCGTTAATACCGCCGCCTCGCTGGGCGCGCACGGCGACCTGGCAAACCGCATCAAGCAGTACCGTGAAAAATTCTGCGATCCCCGCGACAACAATAATGGTTTGAATTTTATGTGCGACTGGGACCAGGACAATGTTCCCGGCCCCCAGATCGGCGGTGGAGATCCCGTGCGCCTCAACAAGGATATCGATTACAAACGCACAATCGATTCGCCTCTGGCACTGGATATATTCGATATGGTTACGCTGCCATGGCGCGGTGATCTGGCAGACCAGGAAGAAGAAGTATTTGCCATGGCAAGCAATCTGTACGGTAGCGAAATTTTCATTCGTCCGCCCAACGTCGAGCTGCGGCCTCTAACCACCGAGCGCATCACGAACATACAGAAAGTTTATCTGGATATGCGCGCGGTCGTCGCCAAGCTCGCGGTCGCGGAAAATTCCTTCAACGCAATTGTCGGGATGAAAACGGAAGGCTCTACCGGTTCGTACGGCTATCTTCGGGATTTGATGGTGGAGCTTGGTGCGGACCCGGGCGAGGCGATGGATTGGCTGGGCTACAACGCGCCCAGTTACTGGGCCCAGATGGAAGTCCTGACAAAAAAGATTTATCAGAACCCTGATTTCTATACCAATCTTTATGACACGCCGACCAACGTCGAGCGCAAAAAAGTTGCAATGCAGGCGATCGGCCTGATGCAGAAATTCGACCTGTTCAAAAGCCATCTGCGCGCCGAGTCGTCGCTTTCGGTAATTCTCGAGCTGGCGGTTGTCGATCTTCAGAATGAAATAGAAAACGAGATCAACCAGGCGGTCGGCGAAGGCGATTAGGCGGAACGCCGGAGTTTTTAATTTTGAAAGTTATATGAGAAAATTTTTTATAAAAAGAAACCTGATCCTTTCGGTGTTCGTAATGGCCCTGGCCTTTACGGTCATTATGCCGCGCCCGGCGAACGCTCTTTGCGAATGGTGCGTAAAGGGAGTCGTGGAGGCCGAGCTTCAGGCATGGGTCACCGACATCCAGGGCGGCACCTACTGGCGGCTGACGCGCTTCGTGCGCAGCGAAATGACCGGGGAGAAAATCTGGCTGATTTCGATTTTGTGGGAGGACAATATCCTGCCCGCAATGATGCTGATGGCCGACCAGTTAACAGCCGTGGCGATGCAGCAGATGCAGATCATCGGCACGTTTATGGACGCCAAGCATCAGCTGGAGACGCAGCAGGTATTGCAGAAAATTGCTGCGCGCACGCACAAGGATTACCAGCCGAGCATCGGGCTTTGCGAGTTCGGCACTCTCATGAAAAGCATGGCCATGACCGATCGCAAGGTGGACGTGACTGCCGTTCTTATGGCCCAGCACTCTCAAGACCGCCAGCTGGGCGCGGTCAACACGGCGTCCGCGCTGGGCGAAGACAGTGACAAGGAAAGCCGCATCAAGCAGTTCCGAGAACAATTCTGCCAGCGTTTCGATAACAATGACGGGCTTAATATACTTTGCGATTGGGACCAGGACGGTGTTCCCGGCCCCATCATCGGCGGCCAGAACCCCGATCGCCGTAACAAGGATATCGATTTCGTCCGCACGCTCGACAAGCCGTGGACAGTTCATGTGGATATGCTTTACCCGTCGCTACGCGAAGTGCTGACCGATGACGAGGAGGAGGTCTTCGCGCTGGCTAGCAACCTGTATGGTCATGAGCTCTTTATCCGCCCGCCCGCCCGCTCGCTGCAGGCGCTTCCCAACCAGCGCATCACGAACATGCAGAAAACCTACATGGATATACGCTCGGTTGTCGCCAAGCGTGCGGTGGCTGAAAATTCCTTCAATGCAATCGTGGGATTGAAATCCAATGGTGCCGAGAGCGTGCCTGATTATCTCATAGCCATGTTGCAGGAACTTGGCCTTCCTTACGATGTCGCGACGCAAATGAGCGGCGGCGCCTTGCCCAGCTATTACTCCCAGATGGAAGTCTTGACGAAAAAGGTTTATCAGAAGCCGGATTTTTACACGAACCTTTATGACACGCCAGCCAACGTCGACCGCAAAGAGGTTGCGATGCAGGCCGTCGGCCTGATGCAGAAATTCGACATCTTCAAATCCTATCTGCGGAACGAAGCATCGCTTTCAGTGCTTCTCGAGATGGAGGTTGTCACCCTTCAGAACGAAGTGGAAAACGAGATCAACCAGATGACGGGCGAAAAAGATTAGGCGGCAGGCCGGAAATTTTGAATTTGGAAATTATATGAGAAAATTTTTTACAAAAAGGAATTTCATTATTGCAGGGCTGGCCCTGGCGGGGCTGACCGCCGGGCTGTTTGCGTATGGCGCTGTAACGGGAAACCCCTGGCAGCCGCTGGCCTCACTGAGCGGTAAAAACAAGACGCTGGCTCTGATGGGTACGCTCGAGGGTTTTGAGCCTGGCGCAAAGGTCAGCTACAGCATCATGCCTGATGAAGGCCGCGCCGCGCACGGCGAAGCCGAAATTGACGCGGCGGGCAACCTGAACCTCCCGGCCTATAATCTTTTCAATGCCGCCGGACGCAATCTTTCCTACGCGATCGAGGTGAATGAAAAGGAAAAGCCGCTGAACCTGGCGATCACGTTCGATGCCAAGGAAGGCAGGATCGCAGTGCAGGGCAAGGGGCTGGATCCTTCCGCCCCGATTAGTCTCGGCGGTGAAAAAACGCATTCCGACTGGGCGGGCGTCATTCGTGAGAAAATCGCGGGCGACCTTAACCAACTCGGCCAGGAAGAAGGTTTCAAGGTCGCGCTCCTCGGTAACGTCGCCACTGACGCCGACAACCGCGCGCGCGACAAGGTCATCAAGGTTCTCGCCGCGCCCGGCGGCGGTCTGTACGAAGACCCGCTGCTGAATGTTTACTTTTTCCCCTATGGATGTACGGACGGCCTGCCCGGCGGGTTCTACAGTTTCTGCGTCCCCGGCAGCATGATGACGCCTTTGATCGTTCACAACTATGTGAAGGCGCTCATGTTGATGACCGAGCAGCTCACGGCGGTGATGGGCTCGATGATGCTGCATGTCGGGGCGATGATGGATGCGAAGTTCCAGCTGGAGACCCAGCGCGAAATGCAGCGACTGGTCGCGCAGGCGCACAAGGATTATCACCCGAGCGAAATGATGTGCGAATACGGCTCTTTCATGAGAAGCCTTTTCTCTGCGGAAGAAAAATCCATGACCGAGAAAATGACGATGAGCTCGCTGCTCACGCAGTTCTATGTCGGGACAGCGCATAACAGCAGCTCGGAAAGCTTTATGAGCGACTTCAATTCCCGGGGACAGCAGTTCCGCACGACCTATTGCGATACCAACGACAATAATGACGGCCTTAACTTCATGTGCGACCACGACCAGGTCTTCAACGGCGGTCCCGCCGGTGCCGTCAGCCGCGAGGAGATAAACAAGGATATTGATTTCCGCCGCACCATCGACAGCAGGCTGACAGTGAACATCGATTTCACCAGTACGCACACGGGCGGTGTCCCGGTGCGCCCGCCGGAACCCGACGAGCCTGAAACTCTCGCGCTCGCTAAAAATCTCTACTGGCCGCGGCCATTGCCGCCCGGCGTGCCGGAAACCATCAACGATGACTTTTTCAAATACGTGAACGCGCGCCATGTCTACGCCGCGATGAATGTCGCCCATGATTCCTATGTCACCATTGCCGGCATGAAAAGCAAGGGGCACCCGACCCTGCTTGATCGATCCGGCTGGTCCTACATGCAGGCGATGATGCGCAATTTCGGCATGGACGATGAAACAGTTTATACATGGATGAGGGAACAGTATCCAAGCTACTATGTGCAGATGGAAATCCTGACGAAAAAAATCTACCAGCACCCGGATTTCTACACGAACCTCTACGACAAGCCCGCCAACGTGAAACGTATCAGCGCGACGCTGGAAGCCATCAAGCTCATGCAGCAGCGGGATTTCTATGATTCAATGCTCCGGCGCGAAATGATGACTTCGCTCCTGCTCGAGGAGGCGCTCCAGCCCGACGTGCGTCGCCTCAACGCGGCCGTGGTCCAGGACGCCCGCAACCTCCAGCGCCGTTAGGCCTTTTCCGGGGGGCCTACAAAGGCCTGAAACTGGCACTTTCCTTGCAAGATAATCCACAGGACTGAATTCGGCGCCAATTCTGGCAAATATTGCCCCTGGCGCCCCTGATAGGGATTGAATATGTCGCTCACGGCTTTGAATGCCGCCCTGACGGGCCTGCGTATTGCGCAGCAGCAGATCGGAGTGATCTCGAACAACGTGGCCAACGTCGGCACCCCCGGCTACACCCGGAAAATTTTGCCGCAACAGGCCCAGGTCATCGAGGGCATGGGCGTAGGCGTCCTGGCCAACAAGATCGTCCGGAACGTTGATCTTAACCTTTCCCGCGACCTCTGGACCCAGATCAGCAACACCGCTCTTCTTGATGTTAAAGAATCCTATCTGAACCGCATCCAGCAGTTTCACGGTCCGCCGGACAAGGAACTTTCGATTGCCGCCGAACTCGCGCAACTGCATGACAGTTTCTCGGCGCTGGCCGACAGCCCCGAGGACCGGTTTCTGCAATCCGCCACGGTCAACCAGGCGGTGGACACCGCCAACAAGATCAACGGGCTTTCGCGCCTGATCACGACGCTGCGCAATGACGCGCAGGGACAAATCGAGGGCACGGTCGCGCGCGTTAACGACCTGCTCGGCCAGATCGCCGAACTGAACGTCGATATCGCCAACAGCAACGGCGTCGGTCGCAGCACCGCCGCGCTCGAGGACAAGCGCGACGACGCGATCAAGGAATTGTCCGAAATGATGGACCTGACCTTCTTCACGCGAGGCGATGGTGCTGTTGTCGTGCAAACAAGTCAGGGCGTTGAGCTGGCCTCGACCCGCGCGACGCTGTTGACATTCCGGCCCACGCCGCAGGCACCGACGACTTATTATCCCGCATCCGCCGCCGGTGTTTATGTCGGCGATCCGCTTACTGATCCGGGCGCGGTCGATATCACCGAAGATGCACCGGGCGGCAAGCTTGGCGGCTTGCTGGAACTTCGTGATGAAATCTTCCCGAAACAAATGGCGCAGATCGACGAACTGGCGCACAAGATGGCGCTGCGCTTCGAGGCACAGGGCCTGCGGCTTTTCACCGACGGCTCCGGCAACATTCCGCCCGATACCGCGCCGGATTCGACGGTTCCGACGCCGGTCGGCTATGTCGGTTTTTCCGGCGTTATCCAGGTCAATGAAAACATCCTTGCGGATAACACGATCCTGCAGAGCGGCACATACGGCGCTTCCATCGCGACCGGATCGAACGAAATCATCCGCCGCGTGCTGCAATTCTCGTTCGGCGATGTCGATTTCCAGCAGGCCGTCGGCGCCATCGACATGCGCGTTTCCGCCAACGCCGCGCCCAACGACACGTTGCAGGAATTCCTCGGTATTCGTTCGGAGAACGAGGTCCGGGGCACAAGAAATCTCAGCAGCTTCCTTTCGCCCGCCGACTTTATCACCGCGGCGAATGGCGATCTCGATCCCGGCAGCGATACGTTCAGAATGACGTTCGAGGAGGCCTCGCTTGGCCTCGGCCCGGTGGATATCGACATATCGCTGGGCGCTGTTCCGGACGGCGGCGGCAATTTCGTGCAGGATCTGATCGCCTATATCAACGCCACGGTCATCCCGGCGCTTGGCGCTGGCGACCAGGCCGATTTGACGGCGATGGGCGTAACATTCGCGCAAGGTGCGAACGGCCAGTTCACGGTTGAATCGACTGGCGACATCACGTTCGACGGCGGCATAGCTAACGGCATGGGCGCGGACGGCCTTGCATTGCTTGGCTTCGCTGAAGACACATTCGAAGCAACGGATCCTTATTTCGACATCCAGGTCGGCAACAATCCGCCGGTGCGCATCACGATTGCGCCCGACGATGACGAAGCGGATTTGCAGGCGAAACTTCTCGCCGTGCCCGGCCTCGCGATGGAAGATCTTGTCACGTCCACCGACGGTTTCCTGCGCCTGCGTCCCGGCAGTGATTACAATAACCCGGATTTCGGCGGCGATATCAGAATCATATCCGGCCCGTTCACGGCAGATAGCGCGGGTGCGAACGCAGTATTTGGCGCGGGCACGATTCAAGACGGCGTGAATATCGTCTCGGCCCTGTTCGGAAGCTTCTCGACGGGCCCGCTGCAGGATTTATCCCCGGTCAGTAATGTTTCCTATGGCTCCCAGACGGATGCCTCGATTGCGCCGCCGATTCCGACGATTGCATTCCGGAACCAGTATCTCGGCCCCGGCGCGAATATTTCGGCGAATATTGTCGGCACGAGCGCGTTGATCGATTACGCACAGAAAATCGTCAACGAACAATCTCAGGAAACCGTTCTCATTCAGGCCCGCAAGGTCGACGAGGAAACACTGAAGGAAACATTACAGCGCCAATTGCTCGATCAGTCGGGCGTGAACATCGACGAGGAGCTCGGTGCGCTGATCCAGGTGCAGACGGCCTATGCGGCCTCGGCGCGCGTGATCACGGCTGTAAATCAATTATTTGACGAATTGCTGAACGCAATTCGCTAAAGAATAACGACAAGTACAACGGAAGGACCAGACTATGACCGGCATTTCAACTTTGGGACAGGCTTTGGACCAGATCGAGCGCATTAAGGAGCAGCAATCGCTGTTTTCGACGCTTTCAACGCAATTTACCACCGGCAAAAAAACCCAGACGTTCACAGGTCTCGGCACCGATATCATGCTTTCGAAGCGTGCGCGCGCCGAATTCAATTCCTTCGATCAGTATGTCAAGAACATCACCAACAGCGACCGCCGCATTAAACTGATGCTGACGGCAATCGAGGAATTCAAGGCGCAGGCCGAGAATTTCGCCGACGTTCTGGTGAATTTTTCGCAAGAAAGCGAGCACCAGGAAGGTGAAATCATTTATTACGACGACCCGCTGACGACTGAAATTGAAAACATTCCTGTCGGCATGACGTCATCCGAACCCGGCGTTGATTTCTCGACCGTGCGCGAATTCGCCTCCAACGTTCTCGGCTTCCTGAAGGATCTCGTGAATGCGAAAGAAAACGACCGTTACCTGCTCGGTGGCGCCGACACGCTGACCCAGCCGCTGGGCAATACCGGCACGCTGGACTCGGCGCTCAGCGTTTTGATCACATCGTGGAAAACCGGGACGATCTCAACGGATGATCTTCTGGCCGATTTACGCGACCGCACCACAGCCGATGGCAACCCGAACGCATTGACCGATACGGTCGTGGGTTATTCCGCCGCGCTCAGCGCGGGCACCGTGGGCAAGGTTTTCGTACGCGTCGATGACGTTTCAGAGATCGATTTCACCGTGCTTGGCAACGACAAATCTTTCCGCGACATCATCGTCGCGGTCAGCACCATCATGAATGCCGATTTGCCGCCGATGATCGATTCCTATGAGCCGCCGAACACCTATCCCGGTGTGCCGGATGCGCAGGGCGCGCCCGGCAATACGGTTCAGGAAATGAAAGATAATTTCTTCGAGATGTTCAACAGCCTGACCGCCATGGTCAACAACGCGATTGACGACATCGACAAGCTGCGCTTCAAGCTTGAAGGCGTGCGCGCCCCCATCGACGACGTCAAGAAAAGCCACATCGAGCAGAAGAACCTGCTGCTCAATACGATCGGCGATGTCGAGGATGTCGATGTCAACGAAGTGGCTGTGCGCATCCAACAGCTGCAGATCCAGCTCGACGCGTCATACCGCATCACCGCTAAGCTCCAGGAGCTGACGCTGGCGAACTATCTTCTGGTAGGTTGATAATCTAAACGCTTAAGCCCGCTTGTCGCGGATGAGAATGCCGCCGGGTGCCTGCGCGCCGGGTTTTTGCATGATCTGCAGTTCGGGCGTTCCGCTGGCTTCGGCATCAAGGCCGGTGGCGATCACGGATTCAACCGCGCCGGTGAAATCATCTTTCAGCGCGACATCCTGTCTGATTTTGTAATCATAGGACGCCATCCAGACCAGCTCGACGCCAGCCTTTTCGCTCCAGCGCGTGAGAATATCCCGAAGGCTTTCACCGGCTTTTGCTTCCCACGGATTAGCGGGCGTTTTTTCACTTTCAGGTGCAGGCGCGGCGGCGAGAAGCGGCAGCGCGGGTTTCTGGGCATTTTGCTGAACATCCTGTTGCGCTTCGGGCGTTGTTGCGGGAGCGGCATCCGGTGTTTCGGCATTCAACTGCTCAGGCGTCGGCAGGGCTTCAGTTTCAGCGGGCGCAGCGGGTTCTGCTTTAGAAGCAGCGCGATCTTCAGCGGGTGAAATTTTTTCAGGGCCGCCCGATGCGGTGGCTATATCGGACAGTGCATTCGCGTCCTGTTGTTCCGACTGCTCGCCCGGATCCTTGATGTTCGCGCGGCGAAGATTGTTCTTGTCTGCTGCAGGCGACGCATCGCCCTGGCGCCAGCCGCCCGGTGAACGGACGTGAACTGTTTTGTTAACGATGACAGCCTGAAGCTGCAGCGGTGCCAGCATCTCGTTGACGACCTGGTCCCACGGTTTGCCGCCATCCCATGAAACGATCTGGCCGACATTGACGCCGGATTCAAACGAGGTCGCGTAATCAGCAGGAACGATTTGCTGCAGCGCCAGCGCGAGCGGCATATCGCTGCCGAAACCTTCAAGCACCGCCTTGTCGGAAGGCGTTTGTGTTGCGGAGGCTACGACGGAATCGAAGCTCGGCGCAGGAGCAGGTACGGCATCGCCGTACGGGCGCGGATTGATAACCAGCTTCTGGCTGTTGGGCGTATTGTCGAGAGCCGTCTGCGGCGCGTCTTCAGGCATGAACACACGTGGCTGTTGTGCAGCAGCAGCGACCGGCGGCGGCGACATATCCATGGGTTCGTAAGCGGGACGTTCAAAAGAGGGTGGCGGCGCAGCCATCTGCTGCGTCGTCACGGGCTCCGGCAAAACCGGGCGCGAGTCCGTAATCGAGAGAGGCGCATCGTCCGGCGCGGCAGGCGGCGGGCTTACTTCACGAACTTTCATGGCAGTATTTTCTTCAGGCGGGAGCAGCGGCTGGGCCTGGTAACCGGACGGCGCATCAAGAAGCGTGTTCACCGGCACGTCGTTGGCGGCGGTCGCATCGGAAGATCTCAGTTGCGGCGTCACAGGAATGGGCATGACGGGCGCGGCGGCTACGGGAGCAGGTGCTGCTGCTGGCGGCGGCGGTGCAAGAGGCGCGGCGGCGACAGGTGCGGGTGTGGTTTCTTCGCCCGGGATCGGCAGCACGACATCAGACGATGGAGCAGGCGGAATGCCGGGCGCAACAATTACGTTCGGCGCGGCAGGCGTTACTTCGGGTGCGGCAGCAGGCTGGCTCGGAGGAACCCATTCAAATCCGGCTTGCGTGACAGTTGCGCCCAGGGTTACTGCGGCGCCAAAAGCAGCCAGCAAAATAAAGAACTTTCCACCCAGGTTTGTGTTCATACGCATACGGCCTCTCATGAATCGGTGTGAAATCAAGAGTTGACCATAATCGTCCGCTTGCCAAAAAACAAGCGGGAGAGCCTGAAAAACCTTAAAAAATAAGGCAAAAGGGGGTGTTAGCCGTAATCAGTGAATTTCTTGTGCTGCACGCCGATCCAGCCGGGGCGGTTGCTGCCCACGACCCAGGAACGGAAATTGCGGATGGCCGCCGGGAAGGTCAGGCCCTTGCGCTCAAGGAAGCGGAAAAACAGCAGCGAGGTGATCAGCAGTAAAAGAGTGGAAAGACGGGCGTATACAAGCAAAAGCGGCAAAGGCAGCGCGGCGCGGGCGTCGAAGGCGAGGAATCGCACCGTGCGCATGGAATTGCGCCAGTGCCAGTTAATTTTTTCCTGAATATTCTCAATCTGCTGTGCAGCCATGACACGACCCCGTTTTTTTGTTGTAGGCAGGCGACTTCAAACTTCGATTGTACCACGGGACAGGCGGGGCCGCTAAAAATTCATTGGGGGCCGGAAAAGCGCCGGAAAGACCAAAGTGCCCGTAAGTAATAGAAAAAACTCATTAAAAACAATAACTTAATAGGGGGTCGATATTTTACATAAGTTAATATTTCTTTAACTCGCCTCGTTCAGAATGGCCGGAAGACGCATTGTATAAGGGTAGCGGCGATCCATGGATCTGCCTGTAATAGAAACCAATGAACGCCTCGGCATAAAGGTTCTCACCTTTCATGGCGGCCCCATGATCGAGGTCGACATGGGCAAGGCTGTGAAGGACAAGCAGGCCTTTGCCGCTGAATATGAAAGGCTGATGGAGAAATACTATCCGCCAGCCGTTGCCGCTGAAAAAAACCTGAAGGACTTTCAAAACAAAACAGATGAGCAGGTGCGCGAGGCCTATAAGGCCCATCTCGAAGCCAATGACAAAGTCATGGGCAATCTTCTCGTAAAAAAAGAGCCCCTCTCCGCCCGTGAAGCGCATCAACTGGAAATGCTCAGGGAAATAAAAAGCCGTTTCGGCGCGAACGAAAATAAAAGCGATATAAAAAATCAATTCCAGGAAATGATTTATTTCCAGGACAAGAAAAACCGGATCGGCCGCGCGCTCGGAATGGAATCCAGCACCAGTGCGTTCTCTGATGGCGAGGGAACGCGTTACAAGGAAGTGTTCCTTAACCCGGAACATCACACGCTCGGCAAGTGGCTCACAGGCAATGCCGGGATGGATGCTAAAATCCAGCGAAACCCGGCGGGCGGCGCATTTCTTGGAGTGGAGGCGTACAAAGGCGATCACGCATCCTTCGATAAAAAATTTGCGGCCACGTTTCCGCCCGGCGGCGACCGTCTTCTGAATGAATTCATAAAGCTGCATGAATATGGTCACAACACGGGCAAAATTTCGCCGGACGTTCTTGAAGCCGGTGGCGATTTTTATGCCGCCATGCGCCTGCTTAAGCAGCATCCGGAAGCAAGAGAGGTTTTGAAGTTTGTAGCCGACACGAGGGCGGTCAATCTTCTCAACTGGGGACAGGATCAATTCCCGTACGGCATGAGCAGCATACTTGCGATTCAAAAAGCGCTTGCCATGTCTCCCCAGCAAATCGCGGCGATGAGCGAGGAAGATATCCTGAAACAAGCCAAAGCCTATGATTCCGTCACAATAGGCAAGGAAGAATTCGACATTCACAAAGCAGGCGGCTCGCGGCTGATGAATCAATATGTGGCAATCATGGATGAGCGCGGAATGATTCCGAATGACGGGGGCGTAATCGAAAAATATGCGCAATATATTTTCGAACGCGGAGGAATAGGCCCGGACGCTTCGCTGCCCCCCGCGCTGCAGAAAATAGATATGGATGTGCTGGATGAAGCCGCACGCCGCGTGCAGCAGGAAATTTTGCAGGCAGGCGGCGGGCAGATCAAAGGCGATGCCGCGGCCAAGCAATTTATGTCTCTCGAGGGGATAAAGGAAGCCATCCATAATATTCGCGACAGGCTGGAGCGCGTGAAAGGCATGGACGGCCCCGGAATTACGCCTGCTTCGGTGAGTTTTAATAAAGGGCAATTGACGGATTCTTACAATCATCATTCCGGCGCGGCGTCTGCCGTCATGACGGCGGAGAAAAATTTTGCGAATGTACCCGGCCTGATCGAGACGGGAAAATATCTTTCATCGCAGGCCGCCGTGCAAATGAAGACGCTGGAGCAAAATCCCGGGGTCATGCATGCCATTGAAACTCTGGAATCCATGAAAGCCCCCGGCATGTCGGGAAATGCGTTGGCCAACATGCGCGGCCATGTTGCCAGCATCATGAATGATCCCGGCCTCGCACCCGATGTTGTCGCGCTGCGCGAGAATATGGATCGCGCCGAAGCGGCATGGCAAAAGGCTTTTAAGGAATCAGACGGAAACGTGCCGATGCAGGCTGCCGTGCAAAAGGCGTTTCAGGAAAGCCATGCCGGAATTTTTAAGGACAGCATGTTTCCTGATGATGCGAAGAAATTCGAGAAAACTTTGGGCGAGCGAACGGAAGAATTCGCAGCGGAGCTTATCTCTACGGCACCAGTCGCAGGCACACCGCCCGGGCAGCAATTGCCCAAAAGCACGGCTGAATCCTTTAAATTTTCCTGATTATTTAACCGGTACCGGTGCTGGCGGCGAGCAGCAGGTAATGGCGGCGGTCGATGGAGCCGGCTTCGAATACGATTTCCGCCGAGCGCTGCATCGTGCGGCCATACTGGTTGATCATGCGCTGGATTTCGGACGGCCATTTCGTGAAGTGCATGTCCATCAGCTTCTCGCGCACCTCTTCGGGGAACTTCATCCATTCGCGCACGCCGATCCGTCCGCCCTGCACGCGCGGCACGAGCGCCTGCGTGACGATGAGGCGTAATGTTTCCATCAATGCTACCGCGCGTTCTTCGCGTTCGTTCATTTCGTAAGTCGAGAGCAAACGCTGGACGGTGTTGGCGACGCCGATCGTGTGCGTCGTGGTGTAGACGGCGTGGCCCGTCTGCGCAGCCTCGATCGAGGCGTTGATCGTTTCGCGGTCGCGCGCCTCGCCCACGAGAATAATTTCGGGTTTGCGGCGGAGCGAGTTCCTGATCCCGGCAGCGAAGCTCGGCAGGTGGCGCGGAATTTCGGATTGCGCGACGAGCGAGCGCGGGCTGTTGATCGCGTCGTAAACATATTCAATCGGCGATTCATAGGTCAGCATCTTGCCGCAGCCTTGCGGGCGCTCAAGTAATAATCTGTTTCCCGCTGCAAGCAGCGTGGTTTTACCCGAACCTGTCGGGCCGGTGATTATGACGATGCCCTGACGCGGCGCCCAGGCTTCGATGATCTCGCGCTCGACTTTCAAATCTTTCATCGTCGGCGGTTCGGACGGCAGAACCCGCATCGTGATCTGCGCGGCGTCGCGGCCCTTGGACAGAATGGCGGTGATGTTCACCCTGAAACGGATCCGCGTATAGCGGTCGGGGCGGATTTCGTAGGAAACGTCGAGGTCTTTACCGGCAGCGAGACGCGCTAACGCTTCCGGCCCGTAAATTCTCGTCAGGAAGACGGCCATGTCGGCGGCGTCGACCTTGCGCACCGTGCCGGGATAAAGATGGCCGTGAATTTCGTTGTAAGGCTGGCGGTCGGACTGGATGGAAACGTCGGACGCGCCCTGCTTGACGCACCACAGAAGAAACGGATCGACGGCATCCTCGGTAAACCGGTTCGGCTCGTCAGGCCAGGTTTGCGCCGAAGTATCTTCCTTTTTAATAAGGCTTATCGGTTTGCGGGCTGCCATTGCTCCGATCCGGTTATGAGTTCCGATGCGCCGGTGATCTGTACGGCGCGGTCGCCGACCCGCATTTGATTGCCATCGCCGGTGACGCCGCGGTCAACCTGCAGCGCGTAAGGCGGCGAAACCATGCCTTGAGTCAAAAGAACGCGGTAACGGATCATGCCCTGGAAATCGGCCTGCAGGAGATTGAGGTCGTCCTGGAAAATTTCATCGGCCTGCTTCACGCCTTCGTCCCAGCCCTTGGCGACGAGTTCCTGCCAGATCTGGCGTTCTTCCTCGTTTTCAGGGCGCAGAATATCCGGCGGCGGATCGACTTCGCCCCATTCGCGCTCAAGGTAATTACGCCATGTGCGCGCGCTGGAAACGATTTTCGCTTTGTTGACGATGTTATAAAGCGCGTCAGAAACGGCGGCCTGCTGCCCGCCATCCTCGATCAGCATCGCGTTCAGCGATTCATTGATGATCGGCGGCTCGATTAAAAATCCCGAAGGAGCGGGGATGAGTAACTGGCGGAAATTATAAACCTGGTCCATCGCGCGTGCGCTTTTTTCAAGGTCATTCCGGATGTAATAGGTGCGCCATGCAAGGCCGCCGCGCGCGCCGTAGGAAATCGCGGCTTCGCGCAACGCATCGCGGCGAATGTCGAATGTCATGCCGGTTTCGCCTTCGACAATCGTGTTTTCGCGCTCGAGATTTTTAAGATCATCAAGACGCGGCGGCGCCGTGTTGGTGCTGGTGACTTCTTTCTCAAGATCTTCGTACATCACGCGCTTGGTTTTCACCTGCGGCTCTTCAGGCTGCGTCGGCATGCCCGGCATACCGGGATAATACGGCGCGTAAGGTTGCTGATACCCGTAAGGCTGCTGCGGCTGTCCGGAAGTCGGAACGTTGGGAAGCTGCTGGAACGGGTTGATCTGTGCCTGCGCGGCGGTCTGGGTTTGCTGTTGCTGCGCCTGTTCGGTGGCTTGCGCCTTGACGTCCTGCGCGGCGGCGGGCATCACGACAAACGCAAGCAGCGCGGCGAAAATCGCCGGAATTCCTATCCTGCTTGTGTTCATCTTTTTACGCGGCATTTAACAATCCAAAATCAGGAAGAATTAATCTTATTGGCCGACACCTGAGGGAGGCGGATAATGGAGCTCGACAATCCGGGACGAGCCGTCAACCTTGATATCTCCGCGCATGCCGAGCTGAAGCCCGAGATTGCGCAGGACATCGATGACCGGCGTATTTTCGACATCGAGAGAGACGACGACCGGCACGACCGGGGACCCACCGACAGTGAGGAAATTGTAACCGGCGCGCTCGGCCAGCGATTTGGCGATCGGCTCGACAGGGCCGACCCAGTTCACGGTGACGGCACGGCGAAGTTCAGTAGGCGCGTTGCCGACAGGGCCGACGGCGATGCCGGGCGAGCGGGCAGTTTCAACGGCGGCCAGTGTTTCGAGTGAGTTTGCGGCGCGGTCTGCGGCTTCGGCCAGCATAGCGGTGACGCTGTCAGGTTCGGCGACGAGTTGCGGATGCGCGTTGCTGAATTCCCTGGCCGGCGTATCACAGGCCGCCAGCAACACCAGACTTGAAACTAACGTGACGAGAGCGGAAAACCGGGCCATTTACTTCATTACCTTACAAAAAAACAACGCATTCATCTAAGTCCTGTTCAGGGCTTAAAATGAAATTCCTGCTTATATAATTAAGCTTAACGATTCAGAATTGCATCCGCAAGATGCCTTTCCAATCTGTCCCGCGTGAAAAAAGGCTGTTTTAGGGCGATTCCCGAAGGTCAGCGGCTGGTCCGGACCAAGCCGTTTTCATGCAGCACGCCGATGACTTTTTTCTTGTACTTGGTGCCAAAATTCGGCGTGCGGGAGTGATAATGCGCGATAGCCTGCGAGAGGCTGTTGGTTTCGTCGAGATGCCCGCGCAAGATCCACGCCGCGACGCTGACATTCGTGCAGGCGTCATCACGCACCCATTTCCGGGCGGTGCTTTCGCTAACGCCCCAGTTCCCGGCCAGTTCCGGCATCCAGATCGTATTGATCTGCATGGGGCCGAGGTCATAGGTGCCGTTGTCGTTCTGGACTTCCTGGCCGACCTTGCCGCCCTCAACCTTGTAAATCCCGACCAGCACGGCTGGCGGGACGGAATAGGTCTGGGAGGCGAGCATCAGGCAGGCTGCGAGAACTTTGCTGGACGCGGCGATCATAGCGGTTTTACTCCATTAAACTGGGGCTTATTTTACGGGGAATTTTTGATCCCGTCACTCTTTTTTAGGGGGGCCCTTGAAGAAGGACATAGGACTGGATTCCCCGGAACCCTGCGCTGGCGGCGGGTTTGAAGGGGGCGCTTCGGCTGCCGGAGGGGCAGGTGGCGGGGTAAAAACAGGAGGCGTTTGAGGGGGTGGGGCGGGCGGCGGAGCCGGGGCCCGCGATCCTGAGGACGAGGCGCTTCCCGCGCTGCCGGGCACCATGTTCTTTGCCAGGGCCTCTAAAATGCCGGTGCGTATATCAAAGCCTTTCCAGACCGAATCCATCCCGATCCCGCCCATCGTCCGCTGTTCTTCCGTGAGCGACATCATGCGCGCCGTCTCGGCGTCATGGCAGGCCGCGTAGATTTTCGCCAGCACGCCGAGCAGTGATAATTCAGCGCGTTTTTGCTCGTCATCCTGCAGGCCGGGCAATAACGCCTCGCGCAATTCCATCGATCTTTGAACCAGCCGCGCCGCGACATCCATCGCCAGTTTCTGCTCGGGCTGGCCGAACGGGAATGACGTGACCGCGCTTACGACAGGAATGAGCGCGTGGATATATTGCAGGCTTGTCTGCTGCGGGTCGGACGCTTGACCCATCGGTTCGAGATTGCTTAGGCGTGCTGCAGCATCGGCGCCGGGCATGAAATTTCCGGAATAAGTCAGGACCGTCTGCAGCGCCGCCGTCATTTTGCGAAGATCGTTATCTGCAGGTGCTTTGCCGGTCTGGCGGTAATGTGTGCCGATCAAGCCGCCCGCCAGCGCGGCAAGGCCTACGCGGACGGAATCGCCGCCATCGGGAAGCGCGCCAAGGTCTATGGCCTGGCCCATTTCGATGCTGGCCTGTGTGGTTTTTGCCAGCAGCTCAGCCATGCGCTGGGCGTCTTTATGGGCTTCATCGGCCGCGCCGCGCCCCGGCGCCTGAAGGATCGAGGCCATCAGCGGCGTGCCAATTTTTTCAAGAACCCTGAGAAGATATTCGGCGCGTTGATTCATTAATGGACTGGCGGATCAGAGTGAAAAACACATAAAAAAACCTGCCGCAATTATAAGCCGTAACGCGGTCAATTGAAAGCGGCAGGGGTTAATGTATTAACTGCGCGCGCCGAGGTCGTTAACGAAGGCCGCGAGATCCTTGGGATTGCCACGGACCAGCTTCACGGAATTATCCTTGCCGCGATAGACGATCATCGGCGTGACGCTGAACTGCCAGGACTGCATGGTGGCGAGGTTTCTCTGGACGCCCTGGTCGTTGAGCTCGGTCTTGGCGGGCAGGGCGGATGTATCGCCGTCCATATGCTTGAACCAGCGCTCCGCCGGGTTGGGCGTAGCGAGCAGGAACGCCGCCTGCGCGCGCGTCTCGTCCTTGAAGCCGACGGGGATGATGCGAAGCTGGATTTTGCCCTTGTCTATATATTCAGCGCGTAAGGACTGGATGAATTCATGACAGTGCGGGCATTGCGGATCGATGAAAGCATAGGCGACCGGCGCGCCCTGTTGGCCGAGCGGTACCCAGTTGCTGTTCTCAATGTCGTAGTACATCTGCTCGGATGGTGATTTGAATTTCGGATCGCTTCCCGGGTCGATCTTGGCCGCATTGGCATCCTCTGCCAGCGTGTCGAGAAGCGTGTCGCCCTGCTCCTGCAGACGCTTGACCTGCTGCACGGTTACCAGTTTGCCGTTCGCATCGAACAGGAGGCCCATGACGAACGCACTTTTATCCGGCAGCACGTAGAAATATTGTTCCTGACCGTTTTTGACGGTGATCCATGCGTCCAGACCGTGATCTTTGCCGATATAACGTACCTGCGCGCCCTGGTTCACGAGTTCCTGAATCGGCTTGGGCATGTCGGGAAGCGTGGTATTGGTCACGGGGTCGTTGTCGGCGGCGTACGCGGAAAAAGAGAAGGCGGCGAGCGCCATGACCAGGAAAAGTTTTTTCATCGGGATCTCCTCAGAAGGGCCGGAATTCGGTCATATTCAACTATTACGCACGCCCCCGCAAGATCCTTTGCGCACCTGTGCTGGGGAAAAAGATAAAATCCCCTGAAAAGTGCGGCGAACAAAGCTTTCGCAGGCCGGGCAAAGTGTAATACTATATATAGAGTGGATCTTATCTATACGCGGAGGCTTTTATGGAGCTTATGATTTTCCTGGCGGTTGCCGGTTCTGTCACGTTTTTCATGATCTCGATTTACAACCGGTTGGTGGCGCTGCGCCAGAACCGCCATCAGTCTTTCGCCGATATCGATGTTCAGCTCAAGCAAAGATTCGACCTCGTGCCGCAACTCGTGGAGACGGTAAAAGGATATGCCGCGCATGAGAAAAAGGTTTTCGAAAATGTGACCGCCGCGCGCGCAGGCGTCAAGGCGTCCAAAAATATCGACCAGCGCGTCGAGGCGGAGAACGTGCTGACCCGCGCGATGATGGGGCTGTATGCTGTCGCCGAAAATTATCCCGACCTCAAGGCCAACGCGAGTTTCCAGCAATTGATGGCCGAGCTCTCCGACATCGAGAACAAGCTCGCCGCCGCGCGCCGCTTCTTCAACAACGCGACGGCCGAACTCAACACCGCCGTCGAACAGTTCCCGGCGATTATGTTTGTTGCGCTCCTGGGATTCCAGAAAGAAGCATTTTTTGAAATCCCTGATGCCGACCGCGCTGCGCATGACCGTGCGCCGGATGTAAAATTCGGCTCCTGAGGTCCCGAATGAAACTCCTGACGCTTCTCACGCTCTGTCTTTTTTGTACTATGCCCGCCTTCGCGGCAGAGGAGGATGAAACACCCCCCGAGGTGGAGAACCGCACGCGTTATACGGTTGAGTTGCTGCGCAAGACATGCCTGATGTATTTCACCGACCGCGCCGGGCTGACGGCTGTTCTCGACGAGAAATACAAGCGCGCGCCCGTGGACAGGGCACAGAAAGAGCTGGAATTCGTGCATGCTGCAAAGGGCGGCGATGTATGGCTGGCCGTGATGTCGCCGAAAACAAGCTACACGATTGTTTCTGAAACGAGCGGCAATTGCCATGTCATGGCCGAGCAGACCGACAGCACATTGCTGCACAAGCATGTTAAAAACCTGGCTCTCGACATACGCGATTCCGGCAGTTTCAACGTCGTCGATTACAAGGGCATTCCCGAGCACGCGAAGCTGGTGAAGAAATCGGAATTCATCGTCAAGGCGCCGGACGGCGGCATAATCCTGACCACGGTGGCGACGACAAAAGACAATCCGAAAAATGAACTCGCGGAGAGTGTTCTCTCCGTGTTCAGACCGCCGCCGAAATAAGATGGCTGCCGGGCTTCAGACCTCGATCTGGAACAACAACATCCGCAGCGTGCTTTTGCTGGCGATTTATCCGTTCATTATCGCGGGGCTGGTCTGGGCTTGCGCTTATATCGTGGGCATTTCTCAGGCAAATTATCACGTCATGAATTCGCCCTACGGCATGGAGCCGCAGCAATTTATCGGCAATGAAATTCCCGTTCGCTTCGCCAACGTCATGATTATGCAGTACTGGCCAACAATTTTGACCGTGATTGCTGTCTGGTTCGTGATCGCTTATTTCTGGAACGCGAAAATGATACGCGCGCTCAGTCACGCGCACCCGGTGACACGGAAAGAAGAGCCGGAACTTTATAACCTGCTCGAAAATCTTTGTATTTCGCAAGGTATGACCATGCCGACGCTGAATATCATCGAAACGCATGCGCGCAACGCGTTCGCCAGCGGCATTGATGAGCGCAGCTATTCGGTCACTGTGACACGCGGCTTGCTGAACAGCTTGAGCAGGGATGAAGTCGAAGGCGTTCTGGCGCACGAGCTTACGCATATCATGAACCGTGACGTGCGGTTGCTGGTTATCACTATTATCTTTACAGGCATGGTGGGCTTCGCTGCGCAGATGGCGTGGAGCAGTATACGCCATGGTTTTGTCTATTCGCGCCGCAACAGGAAGAGCGGCGGGGGAATGCTGATCATGCTGGGCATCGCGCTGGTGTTATGGATCGGATATCTCGCGACATTGTTCACGCGCTTTGCCATCTCGCGCCGCCGGGAATTTATGGCCGACGCGGGGGCTGTGCGCATGACGAAAAACCCCGAGGCGATGATGCGCGCATTGATGCGTATTGCAGGCGCGGCCAATATTCCGCAGACTCCTGCCGATATCGACATGATGTGCATCGAAAACGCGCAGCCTTTTCTGGGCCTGTTCACGACACACCCGCCGATTGAAAGCCGTATCAGGATTCTCTCGGAAATGACCAATACACCCGTGCCCGTTCTGCCGCATACAGGCCCCGCAACCCCCGAGCAGAGCTTTGGCGACCGGAAGCGGCGAAATCCATGGCTTTCCGCGCAGCGCCGCGGGGTCTGAAAACTCGCTGCAGGCATTTGAATTATGCTATAATAGGTTCTATATTACTGCCTGTCAGGGCCGCTGGCCCTTTTATGGAGAAAAGAAAAATGGAAAACCGTTCAACAGTTACAAGACCCCAGAGCACGACGATGGATGTCGGCCTGCGCGCCCATATGGGCCGGGTTTATAACCGCATGACGCTCGGCGTCCTGGTGACGGCGTTGACTGCGGCTCTGGTTGCATCCTCGCCCGCCCTCATGAAGTTTTTCCTGGGCGGCCCGCAGATGTATATCGTGATCTTCGCGCCCCTCGCGATTGTCTGGTTCGGCTTTAATCCTTCGCGGATGAACTCGAAACAGCTCGCCATCTCGTTCTTCGCCCTCTCGGCGCTCTACGGCATCAGCTTCTCGACCATCGGCTACATCTTCACGAAGGAAAGCATCGCACAGGTCTTCTTCATCGCCACGGCGATGTTCGCAGGCCTCAGCATCTTCGGCTACACGACCAGGAAAAACCTGGACGGCATGGGCTCGTTTCTCGTCATGGGTATGTGGGGCCTGTTGATCGCCTCGCTGGTGAACATGTTCTTCATGAACCCCGGCATGTCGCAGATCCTGAGCTATGTCGGCGTGGCCGTGTTCGCAGGTCTGACCGCGTGGCAGACTCAGATCACGAAGGAAATGTATAACCCCGGTGCCGGCGACGAAGCCAACAGCCGCATGGCCTGGAGCGCGACGCTGAACCTCTATATCAGCTTCATCGCGCTGTTCCAGTACCTGATCCAGATCTTTGGTCAACGTAACTAAGAGATAAAAATCCTAAGAAAGCCGCCCCTATCGGGCGGCTTTTTTTATGCTTTTGTCATTGCGAGGAACGCAGTGACGAAGCAATCCATAGAAAAGGCTTTTAAAAACTGGATTGCTTCGCTACGCTCGCAATGACATCCAGAACAGGAGGAACCAATGCTCAAGGAATTCAAGGAATTCATTTCGCGCGGCAATGTCATGGATATGGCTGTCGGTATCATCATGGGCGCGGCGTTCACCGCCATCGTCAATTCCATGGTCGGCGATTTGATCATGCCGCTCATCGGCGTGGCCACCAGCGGCGTCGATTTCGCGGACAAGTTCGTCGCCCTGAACGGCGAGACTTATGCGAGCCTCAAGGCCGCCAAGGATGCCGGCGCGCCGGTCATCACCTACGGCCTGTTCATCAATGCCATCATCAATTTTGTCATCGTCTCTTTCGCGATCTTCATGCTGGTCAAAGGCGTGAACAAGCTCAAGCGCCAGAGCGAAAAACCCGGCGCCAAGGACGCGCCGCCCCCGCCACAGGATGTTGTTTTATTGACGGAAATCCGGGATTTGCTGGCTAAAAAATAGCTGGACAGCGGCTTCATTCGCCCCTAATTTCTCGCCATCCCCTTAAAAGGGCCCATAGCTCAGCTGGGAGAGCGCTTGCATGGCATGCAAGAGGTCGTCGGTTCGATCCCGATTGGGTCCACCATTTCCAAAATGATAAATTTAAGCCCGCACGCGCTGACGCGCTTCGCGGCGGGCCGGGTTGGGTCCACCAATTTTACCGCTCAATGTTCTTGTGTTCGCTCGGTGATCAAATCGCCGATCTGCGCGCGGCTGAAATGGCTGAACTCATTATAGTGCGCCAGCGCCGTTTGAGAGTCGCCAGACTGGCAACCATTCTGCAAATTGTCTTTATCAAGCTTGTACTGAATATTATATCGTCTCTCGAGGATTTTCTTTTTTATATAGTCGGGCCTGATCGAAGGATTGGTTTTCAAACTCTCGTCATACAGCGCATCCGCAACGAATTCCATGGTGCTCAGGAATTTTGCATTAAGTCCCCCGTCGTCGCTCAGGCAATGCCGGTGATAGGCAAAGGCCATTTCGTTCATATCAAAGAAGCGCAGCAAAAAATCAAATTTCCTGTTGGGGGCAGCGCTGGAAACCGGGCTGAAAGCCGCGACTAAAAGGAGAGTCAATAAAATACGGATAAGAACTCTTTCTGTGTCTCACCCTTATAAACCTAATACGGGGCAATAGCGAGGTTTATAAAATTAACTTCTTCCCCGCCGGCAGCATCAGCCCCATACACTCGAGACGCCCCTCTTTAAATTTTCTGCAATGCGCGTGCTTCTCTCTACATACATGGCCGCAATATCATCCGTATGAATTTCATGCGCGGTTTCAGAAAACAGCGCCAGCCATCGCTCGAATAAATCCAGGTCGAACGGCGGTAAAGCCATGTGTTTGGGCATGGGTCTTCCATTATAACGGCCGCTCCCAAGGAACATGGATGACCAGAAATCATACATCGTATTCAGATGCGGCTTCCATGCCTCGGCACCATCCCCGATAGCCGCTTTAAAGATCGGCCCAAGATTTTCATCCTGCGCCACCTTGCCGTAAAAGTTGTCGACAAGTTGCTTGATGGTTTCTTCGGTGATCTGGTTATTTTTCATGTCTTTTACGCTTGCGCGGGTTGCTTTCCCGCGAGCAGCATCAGCCCGAGCGAGACGACATTCAGCGCGAAAAAGCCAGAAACCACGGGGATGAGCGTGCCGTCATACGACTGGCCGATAAAGGTGCCGACCGAGAGCGAGACGAGCGACGAGACCGAGCCGATCACCGCCGCCGCGATGCCCGCGATATGGCCCATCGGCTCCATCGCGATGGCGTTGAGATTGCCGAACATCAACCCGAAGCAGAAGAACATGATCGCGGCGTATGTGACGAACATCCAGAGCTCAACGGGAATTGTGAGATTGATGCCGAGGAATATTGCCGACGCCGTGATGATGATCATGGTCGCGCGGATGCAGATCGCCCGCATGCCGTATTTGCCGACGATGCGTGAGTTCAGCAGCGAGGCCGCACCGATCACGAGGGCGAGGCCGCCGAAATAAAATGCGAACGCGTCCCCGGTGTGGAACTGGTCCTGGAAAATCTGGCGGCAGGAATTGAGGTAGCCGATCAGGCTGCCGAAACAGATGCCCATGCAGAACATGAAGCACACCGTCACGCGGTTTTTGAAAACGGTTTTGAAACCACGCGCGATGGCCGCCGCGCTGAACGGGATTTTATCTTCCGCGTGTAATGTTTCGGGCAAACGCAGGAATACCCACAGCCCCAGCATGCTGCCGTAGAGAATGTAGAACAGGAAAATCTCGCGCCACGTCGCGACGTAAAGAATGCCCTGGCCGAGCATCGGCGCGATGGCAGGCACGAGAATGAAAATCATCATGACCAAACTCATGATCCGCGCCATGTCGCGGCCCGCATAACGGTCGCGCACGATGGCAACGGTCGAGACATAAGGGCCGGAGACACCTAACCCCTGGATCACGCGCCCCGCCAGCAGCATTTCAATCGAGCCCGCGAAATAGCAGATGACGCTCCCCACGGCATAGAGTGTGAGCCCGGCAAACAGCACGGGCCTGCGCCCCAGCGCGTCCGACATCGGCCCGCAGATCAAATGCCCCATCATCATGCCGAGGAAAATGAAGCTGATGACAAGCTGCGTGGTGTTGACGTTCGCCACGCCAAGGTCGGTGCCGATAATGCCGAGCGCCGGCAACATCGCGTCGATGCTGATCGCGACGACGGACATTAACGAGGCCATCAATATAATGAATTCGGTCATGAGGGAGTTAAGTGGAGTTAAAGGTTACAGAAGCAAGAGTCTAGCGGATTACCCCTTCCCCGTCATCCACCCAAACAGCACCTGGATGATTTTCATCCATGCTTCCGGGATGTTGAAGAAATAGGGCAGTAACGGGATCATCGGGCCGACGGCGGAGCCGACAAGCTGCCCGCCGCTGCGGATATCGAACGGGATGACGCGCATCGACTGGATGCGTTCGTAAAAGCCGGTGAGCAAATTGAGCTGCGCCAGCTCGTCGCGCAGTTTTTCATCCCGGCCCGGCGTTTTGTCGTCGCTCATCAGCCAGCGCTCTTCCACCGCCACCGCGCTCATCATCGCTTTCTCGCGGAACTGCGCCATGGCGCGTTTCTTAGTGCGGGATAATTGTTTCGTGAACAGCAGCAGCGGGGCGAGGAACATCATCGGCGCGAACACCACGAAACCAACCACCATGCCCCACACCGGCGGCAGATCGACCGGCGCGTGCTCGATCGCGATTTTGTAACCGACTGTAGATAAGATGTTGCTGATCCCGAAGGCGAGAATGACGATGGCAAATTTCGCCTGCACTTCGCTTAAAAACCCGATGCCGCCGGTTTTATCCGGGTGCGAGGCGACCAGTGTGAGTTTGAATTTCGAAATCTGCTTGAGATACCAGTACCACAGCGTCACCTTCCAGAACGTGCGCAGCCATATATAGCTCATGATCGGCAGGCCGATGAACATCGCGTACCACCCGGCCCATGTCATCCAGCGCGTGAAGACGGGGTGATCGATTTTATAGCTGTGCCACGTCACCATCTCGGTGTTGGTGGTGAACATCTCAACGCCGAGCGCCATCACGCCCATATAGACCGCCATGATCATCAAGAAATATTCCGGCCACATCGCCTTGCGCAATTCCTCGACGCGTTTTTCCATTTTGGCGAGCTCGGGCTTGTCGGCCTCCGACACCACACCGCTCGATTCAAAATCACGCGCGGCGGAGAGAATATTGTCGGAAATAATCCGCTCGGCGATCAGGAAGAGGGGCAGGCCGATGAAATATTGCGTGTAGGCGGCAAAGTCGTAGAAAAAATTCAGCGCGGGTTCGTATTTTTCCGGCAGGTTCATGGCAGGGAGGATCGAGAGCGCCGCCATGCCGCCGTAACTGATGCTGACCAAAATAAGGAACCGCGCCAGGATATGGCTGGGCTTGCGCGGCCCGAGGCCGATGCGCGCGAACGTGCGGTTCATCAGGTCGCCCTCGAACAGCGAGAACTGGCTCAGCCGCTCGTCCGCGTTATCTTCCTGGTAAACGTGCTTGGCCAAGGCTGGCCCCCTTATCGTTGAAACCCCACCTCTATCACACCCGTTTATAGCCCTCAATCGGCTCTTGAGAAGCAGGTTCCTATCCCTTAAGGTTTTGAAATCGCGGTTCTTCCGGCATATTTGCCATAAAGTAATCGCCCTGCTATAAGAGAAGAGGAATTTCTATGAACCGGAACGTATTAACACTGGGTTTGTTGGTTTTGGTAGGAATGGGCCTGTCGGCCTGTAATACGGCGGAAGGGGTAGGTAAAGACCTGTCCAGCGCCGGTGACGCCATACAAGGCGTATTTAACTAGGAGATTAGAGAATGAAACTGTTCGCATCATTTGTAATGGGTATGGCGGTCCTGATGGCGGGATCGTTCGTTTACGCCGAGGATGAATTCGGCGAGCGCTTTCATAATGAGAACCCCGCGGCGCTTAAGGACAAGAATGCGCCTGCCGAGCCTGTGAAGCCCGAGAATATTGAACCGGCAGCAGGCGATGAAGAGGCCGCCGCTCCTGCGAATGCTGCGGAACCCGCAGCCGGTAATGAGGCCGCCACGGTCGAGGGCGAACTTGAGCAGAAATTCGATACTGAAGTCACCACGAGCACGACCGATCAGGGCGACGGCCAGACCGAGCAGCATGACAGTGTCGGCGAGGGCAAGATCCGCGCTTTTTATAAAAGCGAGCAGGACGGCCGCGTGATGGACACCGAAGATGCCGCAGGCGTCGAGGTCAAGGTTATCGAGTTCGAATAAGCCTGCATCTTTCGCCGCGCGCCCAAAGCGTGTATCTTTTTAGTCCATGAGCGCGGCGCAACAAGCCAAAGACACATCGGCGGGAAATCATTTCACATACGAAAAGTTTTTTTCGGGCGCGCTCTGCGCATTGCCCGTCATCGCGATTATCATGCCGCGCGCGCTGAATGTCCTGCCGGTGCTGGTGGCGGTGATCGCGCTGGTGCTTTACCGGGTTTACCGGGGCCGCTGGCCGCAGCTTCATATCGCTTCGTTTTTATGGATGGCGGTGCTATTTGGCTTGATGGCGCTGACCACATTCTGGGCGTTTGATCCGGCGGAGTCGCTGGAGCGGACGCTGAAAACCGCGCCTGTCCTGTTCGGCGGCGCATTGCTGCTCAGCCTGGCGCTGAGGGAACGCGGCGATGTGTTCAGCGCGTGGTTTCCTTTCGCGTTTCTGTTGGCGGGTGCTGTGCTGTTGATCGAGCTTTATGCTGGTGCGCCCTTTTATCACCTCGTTCATGAACGTATTCCGGGAGATGTGAATCTCTTTTATCTCAACCGTTCCGCCTCGCTGTTGATGATCCTGGTACCGCTCGCCGCGACATGCACGCAGCAGGCGACATGGAAGCCGCAGATAAAATACGTGCTCTACGCGCTGTATATCATGATGATCGCGGCGGTGCTGTACCGGACCGACAGCCAGAGCGCGCAGCTCGGTATTATCGTCGGCGCGGCGCTTTATTTTTTCTTTCCGGTCAAATTGCGCGCTGCTTGGATCGGGCTTGCCGCGTGCCTCGCGCTCGGCATCATCGCCACGCCCTGGATCGCGCAATATATGTTTAAAATTATGCCTGTCTATGCGGAGAACAGCGAATTCGCAACGCAGGGCAGCGGCCTCGCGCGCCTCGAGATCTGGGATTCTATCGGCCGCAAGGCACTGGAGCGCCCGTTCATGGGCTACGGCGTCGAGGCAACGCGCGCCATGGAATTCGATTTAAAGATGCTTTACCACAACAGGCCGAACGCGATGCACCCGCATAATTTCGCGCTGCAGCTCTGGATCGAGCTCGGTATCTGGGGCGCGCTGTTCGCCGCCGCGTTCTTCGCATGGGTTCTGCGCGCCGCGCAAAGGCTGGAGCCTGCCTACGCGCGTGCGTCGCTGGCGGTTTTATTTACGGCGATCTCAGTTGCCGCCACAGGCTATGGATTGTGGCAGGGCATGTGGATCGGTGCCTTCGGGATGTTCTTCGCCTTCTGCGCAATGGCTTCCAAGAAAAATATCAGCCAATAAAAAACCCGCCGGTTAAGGGCGGGTTTTTAAATCTTTTATGATCAAGCCTTAGAATTTGCGGCTGACATTGAAGTAGTATTCGGTGCGCTTGTTGTTTTCCGTGCCGACATCGCGTGTCAGCGGGAACGTTACAGCGGCACCGACATCGGTCGCTTCATCGAACACCTGCGCGCGCACGCCGAGGCCCACCGAGGTGATGCTGTCGCGCTTGCCGGCCGATGTGGTTGCGTCCTTGTTCCAGACAACGCCCGCATCATAGAAGCTGTAGAGCTGGTAATCGTCGATGTGCTGGATTTCCGTCGGCTCGTTCCATTGCAGCTCGACTTTACCGGCAAGACCGTCATCGCCGACGATTTCGGAAGGGTCATAGCCGCGACCGATATGCAGGCCGCCGATACCGAATTCTTCGGAAGAGAGCAGCGGATTGGCTGCCCACTGACCGCTGACGTTCATAAGCACGTTAACCTTGGAGGTTATGCGCTGCAGACGCTGCAGGTCGGCGTTCATCTTGAAGAAGGTCGGAGAGCCGAGCAGACGTGTCAGGCGCGTGTCCTGATGGTTGCTGGCACCCAGGATGCCGAGACCTTTTGAAAGCTGGATATCGACCGAGTTGATGCCGACGCCGACGAGGGTGTCGAGCACTTCGTAACGGCCACCGACGCGCAGCGCACGGATATGGTCGCGGCGCGAGGGGCTTTCAACATCGTTGCGGCTCTGCTGGTTGCGGAGGTCAAATATAACGCGGCCGCTAAGGTTTTGGCTGCGTGCGCGGATGAAAGGATGTTCAGCCTTGAAGCGCAGATATTGCGATTGACCGCTGACATCGAATTCGCGGAGCGTCCAGCCTGGATCGGTATCCGTGAAGCTGGTCAGAACTTCGAGCGTCGTGCCTTCATCGCCGACGGGCTGCTCGTAAGCGCCCATGAAGTAAGCGAGTTCAAAGCCGTTGCCGAGTTGCGGCGCGAGCACGACCTGGCCGGTGATTTTCTCGTTCAGGCCGAAGAAGGAGTTAAGCGAGCCTGCTGCGGAAGCTTGCAGCGGACCTAAGAAGCGGCTGCCGTAATTGTCGAGAGAGAGCAACGCATCGAACGGATCGCGCGATACGATGATGCGAAGATCTGCTGCGCCTGCTTTTGTGCGAGACGGCGAGAGAATGCTGCGCGCTTCGACGCCGGGCAGGTCGTTGATGAGTAACAGGTAACGCTCGAGCTCGCGCACGTTCAGCGCGCCGCCGCTGCGGATGTTTTTTGCATACTGGCGAACAGTGCTTGTTTCGCGTTCGCTGCCGACGCCTTCAACGACGACCTGGTCAACATAACCTTCAACGACTTTCAGCTGCACCGTGCCACCGTCGATTGTCTGCGGGGGAACGATAACCTGCGTGAGGATGTAACCGGTGTTGCGGAACTTGTTCGTCATCTGCGCGGCGATTGTGTAGACATCCGCAAGCGAGATTTCCGTGCCGACCTTGTCAGCGTAGATCGACGAGAGTTGCTGCTCATTATAAGCGGTCGCGCCCTGGACATTGACCGATTTCAAAGTGAAGCGGACATTTTCCGCGTTCGCCGGAACTTTCTGGCGCAACAGGTTTTCCACTTCCATCGTCGGCATGACATCAGGAATTTCCTGCTCTTCGAGCATCTGTGCTCCTGCACGGCCCGGGTCGGCGGTCGTGGTGGCCTCGGCCTGCGCGAAGGCGGGAGATGTCGGCGTCACTATATATATAGTGGCGATAAAAGCGGCGCAGAGAACTGCGCACTGCCTTGCTGAAAGCGTCTTGAACTGGATCATCATCAACCTTGCCTTGTAAATCTTTATATGTCTGGAATTATTTCGAGTTACTCAATAGCAGAAAACGGGCCAAAAACAAGGGGCCTCATATCCACAATTTTTAAGCTATTTCAGGACCGAAAGCAATCGGGGGTACCTATAAAATATGAAAAAAGCTCCGATTCGCATCTGGGACGGCCAGTATTAATACATTAGGAGAAATGCAAGTAACTTGAGTTGCTTAGGGTTTAACAGAATATCCCGAATTAGTTTGACAGAATTTTCATAGCGCCTTAATGTCCCGTTCATTATTACTTGAATTTTTTATGGGGTGTTGTAAAACCTTAGGCGGCGAAACAAGTTTTCGCCCATAGACTTAATAAGAAACTTTGAAGTGCGTGGATGAAAAATAAAAAAATCAAAATGCCACCTCCGGTTTCAAAAAATTTTTCAGAATTCAAATTGACGGGATTTAATTTTTTTTAAGGGAAGGAACCACACTATGAGTACGTTCAAAACGAAAACAAATGCTGCGCAGATCACTGCCAAGCTCTTGTCGACATCCGCACTGACGACGGCGCTCCTCGCTCTCGCGATGAACCCGGCCCGCGCACAGGATGTAACCGTACCCGATGTGACCATCCCAGAGGCTCCCTCAATCGAAACCCCCGCGGCGCCAGAGGCTCCCGCGGTAAACGAAGGTCAATCATGGACCGGCTTCACAGATGAAGAAGGCTCCATCACCGTTGAAACACCGACCACGACATTCACAGATATTACGCAGAACACGCAGCTCTATGTTGGTACATCGGCGAACCTTGATATCCCTGAAGGTCACCATGTCAACATCAACCAGGCGTCTTCCAACTATCTCTTCGTCGCGAAAGCCGCGCCTGACGCAGACCCGACATTCATCCTCGGTAAACTGACCGCAGATGGCCGCGTCATCATCATTGACCGCAACGGCGTCTTCCACGGCCCGAGTTCCGTTATCGATGTTGCAGGTATCATTGAAACCACCGGCGATATCGATATTGCCGATCTGCGCGCAAATGAATTTGGCCAGTATGAAATCACGAACATCACCGAAGGCGCAATCAATCTGAACGGCACCATCTCTGTTTCTGACGCAGGCCTCGCGGCTTTCGTCGCGCCGAGCGTTTCCAACGCGGGCGTTATCAATGCCACGATGGGTAAAGTTGCACTCGCTTCCGGCGAGACCGTCACGCTCGACCTCTACGGCGATGACCTCGTTGAAGTTGCCGTTCCCGGCAACGTGGCCAACGCGCTGGTTGAAAACAGCGGTTCTATCAATGCAAACGGCGGCGTGGTCCAGATCACGGCGGCGCAGGCTAAAGATGTCGTCGACAATATTATTAACGTCAGCGGTATCGTTGATGTGTCTTCCGTTTCCACGCAGGGCGGCAAAATCGTCCTCTCCGGCGGCGATGCGGGTAAAGTTAAGGTTACGGGCATTCTTGATGCATCCGGCGCAACCGGCGGCGACATCGACGTTACCGGCCAGTTCGTTTCGGCCGAGGACAACGCAGTTCTCGACGCTTCCGGCACCAACGGCGGCGGCACGATCCATTTCGGCGGCGACTGGCAGGGCCAGGGCGATACGCCGACTTCTGAATACGCATTCGTAGGCCAGGACGCGATCCTCAACGCCAACTCTGAAGAAGACGGCGATGGCGGCGAAGTAGTCGTCTGGTCTGATAAAGTAACGGGCTTCTTCGGCCTGATCACCGCTAAAGGCGGCGCGAACTCCGGTAATGGCGGACGTGTTGAGACTTCGGGTAAAGAATATCTCGAAGCTTTCGGTAACGTTGATGCCTCAGCAGACAACGGTAATGCCGGTGAATGGCTGCTGGACCCCATCAGCTTGGAAGTTACTGACTCAACCAATAATAACCGCACAGTTACAGACATCGTTGGCCTGAGAACCGTCACGGCTACAGGCGCGCCCTCGCAAGTGAGCGACGGCACGATTGAAGCAGCGCTTGACAATGGAACGAGCGTAACACTTAAAACCGGAGCCGGCGGCAGCAGCAGTGTGGATTCTGGCGATATCACTGTAAATGCCCAAATTGATAAAGTTGCCGGTGGCAATGCTACGCTCCGCCTCGAAGCGCATGATGATATTTACGTTAATGAAAGCATTGTTTCGACCGCAGGCCGCCTGACAGTCGAGCTTATTGCAGGTTTCTTTGATGGCGCTAACACTAATAATGACAACGATGTTACGGTCGGTGCCAATATCCTGACCAACGGCGGAAACTTCCTCGCCGAGGCCGACGACGATGTTATTATCAACGCAGTTGTTGACAGTGGTGACGCAGGTGGAGCCGATGGCAACATCACGCTTCGTTCGCTGGGTCTTCACACAGACACCGGCCTTGTTCAAATTTCGGGCCGCGTTGACGCGGATGACGGTTTGGATGGCGGCAATCTGGATGGCAATGTCCTGATCGAAGCCGAAGATATTTTGCTCAATACAGGCGCGACGCGCATTGACGTGGGTGGTCCCGGTTCGGGCGAAACCCTCCCGGACGGCACAGTAACGATCCGCCGTATTTCAGACGGCACGATTGGTGTAGGTTCCGTCGCAGCAGCTGGCTCCAAAACCAACATGCATATCAGCCAGGATGAACTGAACACGATCTCCAGCTTCGGCAACGTCATCATCGGTCATGACACGGTAGCATCTGCTCATGAAACGGCGATCAATGTTAACGGCGCGGATATGGACGCGTTTGCTAGCACGACATTCAACGTCCTGCGCAATTCGGGCGGCAGCAACAACGTCGCCTTCTTCGGCACGAACAGCTTTAACACGTTGATCGTCAATGCCGATGATGACATCACCACAGATCCATCCAGCTCCATCAACACTACCGGCGATGCTCTGTTTTTCACAGCGGGCGATGACATTATCCTCGACAGCGACATCACCACCGAGGGCGGCTCGGCGACATTTGTTGCGGGCGATCTGTTCCAGGTTGATGAAAGCAATGATGTTATCGACACCAATCACACAACGGATGGCAATGTCAGCATCACGGCCAACCAGATTGACCTTGCGGACGATGATTCTGCGGGCCAGGTCGTAGATGCCGGAACGGCCAACGTCTCTATCGAGCGTAAAACGATCGGCAATATCATGCTCGGCACCATCACCGGTCTTGGCGGCATGCACCTGACGCAAAAGGAAATCGGTAATATCGATGCTGGCTCTTTGACCGTCGGCGGCCTCAATACGTCCAGCATTTCCGTTAACGGCGTCAACACGACTACGGGTACCATCACCGGCCTTGTCACCCTGATTACAGGCGCGAACTTTACCGGCAACAATGATGACGTCCTCTTCAACGGCAATAACGTATTCAACGGCCTGACCATCAACACTGACGACAGCGTGGTTTTCGCGGCTGGCGCGACCGTTGATTCGAACGGACCCGTTACCTTCACCAGCGATACCAACACGGCAACCGTCGGCTACCTCGCCATGAGCGACAATTCGTGGCTGAAATCAAACGGCGGCAATGTTACGGTTGATACGCTGCAGGTTATCATCGGCGATAACGCGTACATCGACGCGGAAGGCGGCAATATCGACATTAACAATGACGGCGTATTCGTAACCGTCGATGCAGGCTCACTCCGTACCGGCGGCACCGGCGGCATCTCGCTCCACCAGTGGGACGATACCGTCACGCTGCTGGGCACGCTCACCGGCGAGGAAATTTTCGGCTCAGTCGGCAACGCGGTTTCGGCATTCGCCAACACCGGCAGCGGCCAGAACACGCTTGAAATCCACGGCGCGACCGACACGGTCGCCGGCACCGGCTCGGGCGATGGCATCTACACGGGCGAGCAGATCGTCGTAGGCCAGAAAAATCTGAAAATCACTGGTGTACCCGGTCAGGGTCCGGGCGGCGGCAACGTCGTCATTCAAGGCAACGGCTCCAGCCCGGTCTTCACGGTCAACGCGGCCAATGTCGACCTCGATCCGATTACGGTTGATGCGTTCGGCGCCGATTATGGCGTCGTCGTCAATGCTGGTGCCTTCAACGGCTTCAGCTCGATTGGTAACACCTACGTCAATTCCGACATCGCCGGCATCAAGATCACCGGTAACGCAGTTGGCACCGCCACGATCCAGGGCAACACCTTCGAAGGCAGCGCAACGCGCGGCGTCGAAGTTGCGGGCCTCTCGGGCGATGCGCTCCTGCTGATCAACAGCAACAACATGGGCACTGTCGGCAGCTCCGTCGTCAACGGCGTCTGGTCCTCCGGCGCGATCAACAACGGCAACATCGGCATTGGCGGCAACACGATCGTTGCATCCGGCGCGGGCGTACTGATCAGCCAGCCTGTAACCAACGGCTCCAACGTCCAGATCACCGCTTCGAACAACATCACCGGTATTGATGCGGTCGAATTCTCGGGTAATGTTGACAGCTCGACAGTCAATATCTCGGGCGGCAACACGCTCATCGGTACGGGCAGCGACAGCTTCAGCGACGCGATCGACTTCCGTGGCCTTGTAATCAACTCGAACGTCAACATCAACAACAACACGTTGATCCAGGGCGCCGACGACGGCATTCAGGTTATCGGCGGCATCCGTGGTGGCACGTTCAACATCAACGACAACCAACAGATCACCGGCCTCAACGGCGATGGTATCGACCTGCTCAGCCTCGCCAATGGCGGCGGCAACGGCGATGCGATCTCGAACGGCGCGCAAGTCAGCGTTCTGCGCAACAACATCGACGGCAACTACGAGACCGACACGGACAACGGTGACGGCGCGAATGGCGACGGAGTTCTCGTCTCCGGCAACATCACAGGCGCGACGACGTTCCTGCAGGTCAGCTCCAATGACATTCAGGGCTACAACAACGGCGTTCATGTCTTCGGTAACGTCAACAACGCCACCGTTCAGGTTAACAACAACTCCTCGATCTCAGCTGGTAATATCGGCGTTTGGTTCCAGGGCGCCCTGAACAATGCACTCGCCATCGTCAACGGCAACAGCCAGATCACGGCATCAGAAGGCGTTGTGTTCGGCGGCGACGTCAACGGCGGCTTCGTACAAGTCTCCGAAAACAATGACGGCATCTTCGCCTGGAATGACGGCATCGCCTTCTACGGCAATGTCGGCAGCGGCGCGACGATCAACATCCACGACAACATCATCCAGGCCAACCAGGATGGCGGCGTTGTCGGATCCGGTATCTACTTCGGCGGCAACGTCTCCAGCGCCACCATCAATATCGGCAACGGCAGCGGCCTCGCGGATCCGTCCAACTTCATCACGGTCGGCCCTGAGGGCGATGAGAATACCGACGGTATCCATTTCGCAGGTACGGTCGGCGCGGGTTCCGACATTAACATCGACGGCAACCGCATCGGCTACACCGGCACGCCGGGCAACCACGGCTCCGCCGTGGCCAACGCCATCAACGGCGACGGCATCGAATTTGCCGGTGCTGTCAGCGGCAATGCCGATATCGACATCACCGACAACCACATCCTCGCCGGCGGCAACAACTCCGGCACCGGCGACGGCGTGAAATTCTCCGCCCATGTCGGCGGCACGGCCAATGTTCTGGTCGGCGGCTCGGGCGATGCGAACTTCATCGATGCAACCGGCAACGGCGTTGAATTCAACGGCATCACCGGCGGCACGGTCAGCGTTTCCGACAACACCATCGTCGCTGACGAAAATGGCGTTGAATTCGGTGCGGGCTCGCCCAGCATCGAAGGCGGCGCTGATGTGTTCGTCCTGAGCAACACCATCAACGCGACCCTCGACGGTATCTATGTCGATGACGATATCACCGGCGCAGGCACCACCTTCACCGCCAAAAACAACACCATCACCGCAGGTGATGACGGCGTTGATATCGACAACGTCCGCAACGGCGCGGTCGTCAGCATCGGCGGCGCAGGCAGCTCGGACGGCAACCGCATCACAGCGGACGGCAACGGCATCGAGTTTGATGCCGGCATCGACGCCACCGTCCTGATCCAGAAAAACCGTATCTCGGCCGGCGCAGACGGCGTCAATGTCCGCGATGACGATGATGGTCATACCACCGCCATTGACACCGGCGCGAATGTCAAGATCCTCGACAACAAGATCGGCAGCGAAGACTCTGATTCCATCGGTGGCCACGGCATCAATGTCGAGGAATCTGTCACCGGCGGCTCTTACCTTGAGATCGCCCGCAACGATATCGGCAGCTTCAGCAACCCGGTCAATCTCGATGGCATCCACTTCGGCGGCCCGGTCACCGGTGGCTCGACGGTTTACATCCACAACAACAACCACGGCATCCATGCCGATGACCACGGTATCTATTTCGGCGGCGCCATCAACGGCGGTGCAACGGTCGATATCGATGACAACATCATCGGCGCCAACGAAGATGGCGGCGTCATCGGCTCCGGTATCTTCTTCGACGGCACGATCAATGCCGCGACGATCAATATCGGCGATGGCACCGACAGCCCGACCAATGGCGGCGCGTCTAACATTATCCGCGTTGGCGATCCCGATGGTCATGCCGGGTACGACGTTTCCAACCTCGACGGCATCCACTTCAATAAAGAAGTGGGCTCTGACGCCGACATCAATATCGACGGCAACCGCCTTGGCTATAATGCTGACTTCGTTGGCGGCGCGCTCGATAACGAGCGTCTGCCTGGCGACGGCATTGAGTTCCGCGGCCCCGTTACCGGCAATGCCGATATCAGCATCACGGACAACCATATCCGCGCTGACCAGGACGGCATACGCTTCGCCGGCATCATCAAGGATTTCGCAAAAATCCTGATCGGCGGCTCGGGCGACCGTAACGTCATCGACGCCAACGACAACGGCATCGAGTTCGAAGACATCATCACCGGTGAATCGCTCGTCACCATCAGCTACAACGAAGTTGATGCTGACAATGACGGTATCCTGTTTGGCGATGACGTCAACAATGCGGATCTCCCGGTCGGCACAAGCGAACAGGAAATCTATATCGCCAACAACGACATCTACGGCGGTAACAATGGTATCCACTTCGCTGGCGAAGTTTTCGGGCCGTACCATGACACGCTGATCGAAGCCAACAAGATCAAGGGTGAAAACGGCCAGGGTATCGTGTTCGATGGCGACATCGACCAGGCCCGCGTCCGCATCATCAACGGCAACAACATCGAAGGCCAGGTTGATGGCGTTCGCTTCCTCGGCGAAGTTGAGGACGGCGCGGTCGTCAATATCGACGATAACACTACCATCGTCGGCGTTGACGAAGAGGCTGTCCACTTCTTTGAGGAAATCGAGGAAGCGACGGTCACGATCGTCGGCAATGACAATCTGACCGGCGGCGACCACGGCATCGAGTTCGATGGCGAGATCGACGAATCCGATGTCACTATCTCCGGCAACAACCACGGTATCCACGCCGACAACCACGGTATCGTCTTCTTCGGAGACGTTGAAGATGACTCGACGATCAACATCCACGACAACATCATCGCCGCCAATGAAGACGGCGGATCGACGGGTGATGGTATCCACTTTGGTGGCAAGATCATCGACTCTGAGGTCAATATCGGCGATGGCGCAGGCCCGGACTACTACGATAACCCGTCCAACTTCATCAAGGGCGTTGACGGCATCCACTTTGTCGGCGACGTCGAAGGCGGCTCGAACATCAAGATTGACGGCAACCGCCTCGGCTACTACAAGACCTCGGGCGGCTCGCACCAGTTCGCCGAGCTGAAGGATGACGGCATCGAGTTCGATGGCGCGATCGAAGATGTTTCCACGATCCTGATCACCGAGAACAAGATCCTGTCGGACGATGACGGTATCAAGTTCAACGGCAAGATCACCGATGACGCCCGTGTCACCATTGGCGGCGACTACGGCAAAGGCAACATCATTGATGCCGATGGCGATGGTATCCAGTTTGGCGCCGATATCGAGAAGCACTCGCTCCTCGAGATCAGCCACAACAATATCGATGCGCAGGAGAACGGTATCGAGTTCAACGGCAAGACCAGCAACCATATCCATGGCGGCCATGATGAGGAAATCCTCATCAAGAAGAACTCGATCGAAGCGCAGGAAAACGGCATTATCTTCTTCGGCAAGGCCGAGGGCGAGTTGCATGACATCGTCATCCGCGACAACTACAAGGTCCACGGCCATGACGGTCACGGTATCGCCCATGTCGGCAGTATCGATGATGCCGAGGTCTGGATCCTGGACAACGATGATGTCTTCGGCGATGACGACGGCATCCATGTTGTTGGCCAGTTCTACAACGACGCCAAAATCAAGATCGCAGGCAACACCGTTGATTCCGGCGATGATGACGGCATCCATGTTGAAGACACCGGCAATGACTGGGGTGTCGATCTCGACATCGTGAACAACCACGTTCACAACACCGGCGATGACGGTATCTTCGTGAAGAATATCGAAGACGCCTTGATCGGCTGGAACACCGTCCATAACACCGACGGCAACGGCATCTACGGATCCAACATCGATTACTCCGAGATCCTCGGCAACGACATCTGGGACACCGATGAAAACGGTATCCTCGTCAACCCGACCGACAATATCGATATCGCTTATAACGATATCTATGATGCAGGCTGGGACGGCATCCATGTAGATAACGGTAACTATGCCCAGATCTGGAAGAACGACATTAAGAAAACTGGCGATGACGGCATTGACGTCAACGACAACGACCATGTCGAGATCTGGAGCAACGATATCCGCGACACCAACGGTAACGGTATCGAGGTCTCAGACAGCTACCGCGCCAAGATTAAGTACAACGATGTTTCCTATACCGATGGCGACGGCATCAATGTTTACAACAGCGATAAGGCTGAAGTGAGCAAGAACGATGTCTATCGCGCCAAGGGCGATGGCATCAAGGTTGATAAGAGCGATTACGTTGAAATTAACTTCAACGATGTCTGGAAGTCGGGCCGTGACGGCATTGACCTGAGCCGCTCGCACGGTAGCGAGATCAAGGGCAACGATGTCTTCTTCTCGGGCGACAACGGCATCGAAGTTACCGACAGCAGCTGGATCAACATCAAGTGGAACGATTCTCACCACAATGGTGGCGCCGGTATCTTCGTCGATCCGTCCTGGTTCATCAATGTCGCGCATAACGACCTGTCTTGGAATACCTACGGTGTTCGCTTCGAGGACGTTTACTTCTCAACGATCGAGGACAACGACATCGATCACAACCTGATCGGTATCAAGCTGATCGACTCGCACGGTATCAACGTTGAAGGAAACGCCATTTCCGAAAACTTCTGGTACGGCCTCTGGGCATATGGCGGCGATAACGGCTACATCAAGGTTCACAACAACGTGTTCCTCGACAACCCGACCCACGCCTTCTTCCAGAGCGGTATCATCGACCTGACGGGCCTTGATGAAGGCAAGGCATGGAGCAACGAGTTCCACGGCGGCAATGTCGCACTGGAGTTCGATGCATGGAACAACAAGCCCTGGCTGCTCTCGTTGGTGAAAGAGGAAGGTGGTTTCACCTATGACTACCTCTGGCCTTTCCTCTCCGGCTGGAACTTCTACAGCAATGACTCCTACACCTTCGATACCTTCAACGGTTCGACCGTCTATCCGCCGTCCAATTTCGGCGGCACGATCGGCGCACAGCTGTTTGATGGTCAGGAAGACTACTTCGTGAAACTGGGCAGCAAGACTTTCGTTGTCCCGGGTCCGATCGAGATCGTTGACGAGGGGCCGGTTGATGAAGTCTATGCACTGAGCCGCGTCAGTCTCATCCAGAAAGACGACTACTACAGCGAGCCGACATGGCTGGCGATCTGGCTGGATGCGCAGGACAGCACCTATGTGATGGACGGCGTGCCGTTCTCACCGGCGGCACAGGGCGGCGTTGTAACGCCTGAGCAGCTGGCCTTCCTTGAAGAAAAGTTCAAGCACTGGCCGGATGTGAATAACCGCGGCATCTTCTTCTTCGGCGCGCTTCCGGCTCCTGAGGGCGTGGAATTCCTGAAAGACCCGATTTTCGACCCCTTCAATGGCGGCGTCTCGGGCCTGAACGTCACGATCACCGGTCTGCCGAGAGTATCGGGCTTCGCCCCGGCCTCTGGCGGCGCAGCTGGCCTGAACGCGATTGCTCCGGCTGCTGGCGATGAAACCACCTCTGCGGATCTCGCGAATATCGAGCCTGCAGCAGGCGGCGAAGGCGGCCAGAACGTAAGCTGCTGGAGCGACGCTGTTAACGCAGCCGGTACCGGCGGCCCCGTAAACTACAGCTACGGCGGCACGTTCGAGGAAAGCATCGCGGCAGCAGCAACTTGCGGAGCCCAGAGCTTCTAAGATTTAAAGATTTCCTAGGTTGAAAAGCCCCGGGCCTTGGTCCGGGGCTTTTTGCATGCGTAAAATAGTGGCAATTCCGGCCTCTGAGCGCTATAAAGACTACGAAACAAGAGGTTGCGAACTTTAATAATTCTGTCAAAATAGCGCCTCGGCGGCCTTGCGGCCTGAAATGACAGATAAAAGAACAGAAGAAACAAGAAGAACCCAGGATTTCTGATGTACCACGATAATAACTGGAACCCGGTGCAGGGCGATGAACTGGCGGGCTTTCTCGAGCAGATCAATCCCATTGACGGCAAGTACAAGGTTTCCGCGGAAACCACCGAGGTCCACTGGCGCATGCTGCCTTTCTACGACAGCGTTGCCCTTATCCGCGTGCGCGACCCGAACTGGGTGAACCGCCGCCTGAATATTTATTACCTGACCGACCAGGGCAATCTGTTCCGACTCAACGGCACATCGCCGCCGATCCACGAGGTGAACGCCAAGGCCCCGATCAAGGTGAATGAGAAAAACGTCCTCGATTACCTGCGCTTCTTCTGCTTTTTCGTGCGCGGCGAGGAAGGCCCGTTCTATATCGCCGAAAGCATGGACGATTCCAACATGCCCACCGACATGGACGATACAACCAGGTCGGTTATTGAAGGGACCGTACGTGGTGCGACCTTCGCCGGTGGCAACGAGCAGGGCCATTTCCTCTGCGACGCGGTGGTCTTTTATTCCAACGCGCTGTTTATTGCCAATTTCGCGGTCCAGCCCACGGGCATGATCGAAATGATGGACGACGAACCCATCGCCGCCGATCTTCCTGTGAAGATCGACTGCCCGGTTTCATAAACCGCCTTTTCAGCCAGCCATGGATTTGCTAGGCTTGTCTCAACGCTGAGTTGAGTACCTTTCTGCGTTTCCCATTTCAGGCATTGTGGTTGGGATGTTCTCTCGCAAAAGATTTTTATCGGTCTTTATGATTTTTGCCGTTCTAGCGGTCACACCCCTGTGTGCGCAGGCCGCCAAGCGCATTTATTTCGCAGGCTATATGGGGCTGAAAAGCCACCCGCCGCTGGATTACAAGGAAACCGCGCTCCTCGGCATTGATGGCGAGATCACGGTCGAAGACAACATCAATTTCGCAGGCGCAATCGGCTTCAAGCTGACGCCGCAATTTCGTGTCGAAGCCGAGTTGTCCCATTCCAGCGCCGATATCACCAATATCGAGATCACCAATTTCGGGTCGTTCGATGTCGACGGCAGCCTGGATTCAACCATCGCGATGGTCAATCTTTACTACGATTTTGATTTCACCTGGAGAAAAATACAGCCCTTTGTTGGCGCCGGGGTCGGCTATGGCTGGTATGAAAGTGAAGTTAACAACGTCCTGGGCATTACGTCCGGCGCTTCGTCAGAAGCCGACGGCTATGTCTGGCAGGTCGGCGCGGGCTTTCGCTACCCGGTCACTGAAAGCCTTTCCCTGATCTCGGCCTATCGTTATATGGACGGCGAGGACCTTAAATTCCCATCCTCCGAGGAAATCGATAACAGCGCCCACGAAGTGCGGATTGGCCTGAGCTGGGATTTACCCTTCGAGTAACATGCGCTACAACAGCGTATGGCAAAAACCCATGATATTGCGATTATCGGCGGCGGCCTTGCGGGCCTGACTTTTGCTTGCCTGGCCGGGCAGGAAAAGCGCTTGAGCGTTATTTGTCTGGATCAGGCACCGCCCGCGCAGAACAACGACCTCCGCACCACCGCCATTTCCTACGGCTCGCGCAAAATACTCGAGGAAGCCGGCATCTGGCAGAATTTAAGCACCACACCGTGCGCGATTGAAGAAATCAAAATCTTGGATGGCGACTCGCCGCTTCTTTTGGATTTTCTGAAAGAGGAAGCGGATGGAAAAATTTTCGGCTGGATCGTTGAAAATCAGGACCTCAAAAACGCGATGATGAAAACGCTCATCTCGCTGAATAATGTCGAGCACCGCGCGCCGGTCAAGGTGAAGGATTTTTCGGTCGATGAAAATGCGGCGCACGTTATTTTAGACGACGGCGAAACAATTAACGCAAAACTCGTCGTCGGCGCGGACGGCAGGAATTCTTTCACGCGCGAATGGATGGACGTTCCTGTGCGCACGCGCAATTACAGACAGCGCGCCATCGTCTTCACCGCCGCGCATGAAAATCCGCATGACAATATTGCCGTCGAGCATTTCCGTCCCGAAGGCCCGTTTGCGATTTTGCCGATGGCAGATAGCGAAGAGGGAACGCACCGCTCCTCCGTCGTTTTCACCGAGCACGGGCCAGAGAAAAATTCTTTCATGCGTCTGAGCGATGCCGATTTCAACGCCGAGCTGAACCGCCGCTTTCCTGAAAATTACGGGCGGGTGGAATTAATCGGCCGCCGGGCGTCGCACCCTTTAAGCCTCGTCCATGCGGCCAGCTACATAGCCCCCCGCATGGCCCTTATTGCCGACGCGGCGCACGCCATTCACCCCGTGGCCGGGCAGGGGCTTAATCTCGGCTTTCGGGACGTAAAGGCCCTGGCGGACCTCGTAAAAGAGGCTAAAGCGGACCCCGGCGAGACCGATATTCTGGAAAAATACCAGCGGGCGCGGCGGTTCGATAATATGAGCATGGTGGCGGTCACGGACGGGCTGGTGCGGCTCTTTTCCAATGATCGTCCCGGGGCTCGTTATTTAAGGCGTGCAGGCCTTAAAATCGTGTCCAAACTCCCCGCCGCCAAGCGGTTTTTGATCGGCCGGGCGATGGGGGATATAGGCAAAAACGGGGGCTGAAGGCCTGTTAATAATTATTTTGACAGACCCGGCAAACCCCGCTATAAAACCCGGACTTTAAAGGAATAAGACCATGAAACGCACATACCAGCCCAGCCGCCTGATCCGCAAGCGCCGTCACGGATTCCGCTCGCGTATGGCCACGAAACAGGGCCGCGCCGTCCTCGCACGCCGCCGCTCCAAGGGCCGTAAGAAGCTGAGCGCTTAACTAAAGGGGCCGCCCCATGCATGAAGGGCAGCCATTTGAAACCCTCAAAAACCGCGCAGATTTTGTAACGCTCAATAGAAAAGCGCGCAAATGGACCGCGCCCGGTGTGGTCGTACAGGCCCTGCCGAATGAGCTCGGCACCATCCGCATCGGCTATACCGTCACCAAGAAAACCGAAAGCTCGTCCGTCAAGCGCAACCGCATCAAAAGGCGGCTGCGCGCCGCTGCCGCCGCCGTACTGTCGGAAGGTGTGGCCCCGGGGCATGATTACGTCCTGATCGGCCGCCCGATGTCGGCGACAAGGCCCTACGAGACGCTGTGCGGCGATCTGCGCTGGTGCCTCGAAAAGCTGGGGTGCCGGAAATGATGCGGTATATCATAGCTCTGCCGATCCGCTTCTACCGCGCGGCTATATCGCCGCTGCTGGCCCCAAGCTGCCGTTTTCACCCGACCTGTTCGTCCTATGCGCTGGAGGCTATTGAGCGCCATGGCGCCCTCAAGGGCGGGATTCTCGCGTGTTTCAGGCTGGTAAAATGCCACCCATGGTATCGCGCAGGCTTCACTGACCCCGTGCCGGAAGCGTTTGCGTGGGGGAACCTGCTGCGCTATAAACGCGGGGCAAACGAGGCCGGAAAAACAAGATGAAAACCACCGATCCGAACAATATCCACCCGCAGGACATGCGTAACCTGTTTATCTTTTTCCTGGCGGCGGTCATCGTCTATTTCCTCTATACGCACATGATCATCAAGCCGCAGCAGCAGGCGCTGCGCGAATCGCAGAAAGAATATCTGCAGGTCGAGGCGCAAAAACCCGAAGCGCCGACCAAGATGCTGCCGCGTGACGAAGCGCTTGATGAAAGCCCGCGCGTTTCCATCGAGAACGGAGTCATCTACGGATCGATCGCGCTGCGCGGCGCAAGGTTAGACGACATTTCTTTCCATGAATATTACAAGAAACTTGATAAAAAAGAGCATGTCGATTTGCTCTCGCCGAAGAACAGCGAGTTCCCGCGCTATATCGAATATGGCTGGGTGCCGGTTGATGCGAAAACAAAAGTGCCGGACGGCGACACGCTCTGGCGCGCGCAAGGAAACGACAAGCTCACGAAAGAAAATCCGGTTTTGTTGACATGGGATAACGGGCAGGGTTTACGTTTCGAAAGACTCTACACAATCGATGACGCGTATCTCATCACCATCGACCAGAAGGTGGTCAATAATTCCGGCGCGGCGGTAACGCTGCATCCTTATGGTCTGGTGACGCAGACCGGCCACCCGCCTTTCTATGAAGGTCTCTGGATTTCACATGAAGGTCCGATTGGCTTCATCGGCGACAAGCTGATGGAAGTGAAATACCAGAAGCTCTGGAAAGAACCGACGCACGAATTCACCGGCGCGCAGGGCTGGGCGGGCATCACGGATAAATACTGGCTGACGGCATTGATGCCGGCGCAGGATGTCGACACGAAATACCGTGTAAGCCGCACGGGCGACGTACCGGGCAAGCGCAAGAAGGGCGAGCCGCTGCCCAAGGACTGGGGCAAGTACCAGGTTGATTTCACCGGCGACGCTGTAACGATTGAGGCGGGCGCAAGCGGCAGCAGCGTCAGCCATATGTTCACCGGCGCCAAGGAAGTCATCAGGCTCAACGAATACGGCAAGAAAACAGGCGTGCCGAATTTCAACATGGCGGTGGATTTCGGCTGGTTCTGGTTTATGACCAAGCCGTTTTTCTACATCCTGCATTTCTTCGACACTTATATCGGCAATATGGGCATCGCGATTATTCTGCTCACCGTCGTGATCCGCAGCGCCGTGTTCCCGCTGACCAACGTGTCATACCGCTCCTTCGCGAAAATGAAAAAAGTTTCGCCGCAGGTTCTGGAGCTGCGTAAATCATATGGCGAGGACAAGAAAAAACTTCAGGAAGAGCTCGTGAAACTCTACGAGCGCGAGGGCGTCAATCCGCTTGCAGGATGTTTCCCGATTCTCGTCCAGATCCCGATTTTCTTCTCTCTTTATAAAGTGCTGGTCATCACCATCGAGATGCGCCACGCGCCGTTCTTCGGCTGGATTCACGATCTCTCCGCCGCCGACCCGACGAATATTTTCAATCTCTTCGGCATGATCCCTTGGGACCCGCCCGTGTTCATGCATATCGGTATCTGGCCACTTCTGATGATGTCGTTGATGTATGTGCAAAAACAACTCAACCCGCCGCCGCAGGACCCGATCCAGCGTGACATGACATTATATATGCCGCTGGTGCTGACCTATATCATGGCGAAATTCGCGGCAGGCCTTGTTGTCTACTGGACGTTCAGCGCATTGATCGGCGTTATCCAGCAGATCATCATCATGAAATCCCTCAACGTGCCGATCCATTTGTTCGGCGAGAGCGAGGAAGAGAAGAAGCTCGATCAAGCCGTCAAGGACGGCCCGGCGGTTCACCCGCTGCTTGAAATGGCGGAGAAGGACGCTGCTGAAACGCTCTTCGGCGACGACGATCCGAACAAGCCGACGGTCTCAATGCCTAAAGGCCGCCGTAAAAAGAAAAAGTAAATCCCATGCTCAGCCCGTCGGAACATCTTTTTGCCGGTCCCTGCGATTTCATCTGGGGTGCGGCCAGCGCGAATAATCTGCCCGACGCGACCTTGTCCGAGATTGCCTTTGCGGGCCGCTCGAATGTCGGGAAATCTTCGCTGATCAATGCGCTGACGAGGCGCAAGGATCTGGCGCGGACATCGAACACGCCGGGCCGCACGCAGCAGCTCAATTTTTTCAAAATCCGCGACAAATTCCTGCTCGTCGATATGCCGGGCTACGGCTACGCGAAAGTTTCCAAGACCAGGAAAGCGGAGTGGGACGCGCTTATTTTCGATTATCTGCGCGGGCGCGCAACGCTGCGCTGCGTGCTGCTGCTGATTGACTCCCGCCATGGATTTAAAGACGTCGACCGCGAACTGATGAAAATGATGGATGAAGCCGCAGTGGCATACCGCGTCATTCTGACGAAAACCGACAAGGCCGAAAATCTTGAAGAAATGGTTGAAACGATCAAGGTGGAATTAAAAACCAGAACCGCCGCGCACCCCGAGCCGTTGCTGACAAGCGCCGAAGAAAAAAAGGGAATTGCCGAGCTTCAGGAAATAATTGCCGGGATTATCTAGCGGTCCAGCAATACAGAGTAAAATCCGAAAATATTCCCGGCCAGATCTTCGACGCAAAGTGTAGAGACATTGTGACAATCGGCGCAGACCGGTGTTCCCGGCGTTACGGTCGTGAGATCGACATTGATGCCGGTGTGATAAACATCATCAATCATCACGTTACGGATACTCGCGGTCATCTGCGGAATGGCGGGCGATCCTTTGACCTTCTCATTGATCTTCTCGCAGATTCTTTCGTTAATCCCGTACGCGACGAGAATGACATCTTCAAAGGGCGCTTCCGTGCCGCCCGGACCTGAAGTATTCCCGGGTCCCAGTTTTGTCCATTCAACATTGTTAAAGCGGCCCATGTACCATCCGGCCTCGGGATCGTTCCCTGTATACGCTGCGGCTTCCTCAGGTAAATTTTCAGCGATCAGTCCGCCGCCATCCGGGTGATAGACGCGCTTGATTTTATCTGTCGTCGTGCCCGTATCGTACCCGGCGCTGCCCGGCAGTGCGAAATCGAGCGTGGTGATATTCGCGCCCGAGAACATCATCTGGTCGACCGAGGATTTAGCCTGCGCGGCGTAGGCGATCAGTTGTGTGGCGTAAAGCTCGGCCCGTTCATCGCTTAAACTCGCAGCCTCGCCCGTATCAGTCTGGCGCCCGAGCGTCATCGACAACGCCGCGAACAGCGCAATCGCGATCAGCACGTAAATAAGGGCGTTTCCACGTTCTCTATTTGTTTCCATTTTTGAAAAGACCATATATAATCGAACCTTTATAAGCTAACAGAGATGATCATGGATGTAACCAGCGCAATTATAGGCTTAATTCTAGGTGCAATTCCTACTGCTATTTTATTATATAAATTGGCATCAACGAAAACGCGTCTTGAAGAAAATTCTGAACGTTTGGAAAAGTTGCAGCAGGAAAATATTACCTTAAATGAAAATTTTAGGAACATCCGTGACAATGAAATCAAATTGCAAACCGAAAAAAATTCTTTCGAAGAGCAGGTAAAAGCGCAAAAAGAAAGTTTTAAGAAAATTGAGGAAGACCTTCTTCATAAATTTGAAAATCTATCTTCCAAAATTTATGGCACCCAGAGCGATAAATTCAAAACCCAATCTGCTGAAACTCTAAGCCTTCTTCTTAATCCACTAAAAGAAAAGCTTGTCGATTTTCAAAAAAAGATCGACGATTCTTTCGGCGAACAAGCCAAAGAGCAACGTTCGTTAAAAGATCAAATTGAGAATATTGTTTTGGCAACTCAAAAAGTTCATATGCAAGCCGAAGGACTAACTAATGCGCTAAGGCGCGAGGGCAAAACAAGGGGAAATTGGGGGGAAGTTGTTCTCGAGCAAATGTTAGAAGATGCGGGTCTTCGTAAAGATGAAAATTACATTGTTCAGGGTGCAAATTTAAACCTAGTTCATCCTGAGAAAGGAACTAAGCAAAAGCCAGACATAGTGGTCAAATTGCCTGAGGGCAAGCACATAGTAATCGATTCAAAAGTATCATTGATTCATTACGAGCAATATTGCAATGAAAAGGACATGGAAATTAAGGCAGCTCACCTAAAACAATTTTTGAATGCTGTGCGGACCCAAGTTGAGGAACTAGAAGATAGCCGCTATCAAGATACCGCTGGTCTTGGAACGCCGCAAATTGTTCTTATGTTCATGCCAATTGAGAGTGCTTATGTTTTGGCAATGGAAGAAGATAAAAACTTGCACAAATTTGCATGGGATAAAAATGTTGCTATCGTTTGTCACTCAACTTTATTTTCAACTCTTAGAACAGTTGCATCACTTTGGAAGCTGACAAAGCAAAATCAAAATACATTGAAAATTGCACAAGAGGGCGGCGCTTTATACGACAAAATCGAAGGATTTGTACAAGATATGCAAGCTATGGGAAGACAATTAAAAACTGTTGAAACAACATATGATAAGGCAATGAATAAACTTAGCACCGGCAGAGGAAATATTTTAAGTAAAGCCGAGAACTTGAAAACATTAGGTGCAAAAACATCTAAATCTCTGCCTATGGGATTAATTGAATCTGACAATGATTCCAGCTTCGAACAGAAAGATGCGGAAGCTTCTGAAAACGATCGTCAAACTGGAACTTAAAAATCAAACTAATGACCAGTCCCTACAAGATCATCATCGTTCCCGATCCCGTTCTGAAAGCGGTAGCGCAGCCTGTTGCAAAAGTGGATGACACGCTGCGCAAGCAGATGGACGGCATGCTCCAGACCATGTACGACGCGCCGGGTATAGGCCTCGCCGCGAACCAGGTCGGGCTGCTGAACCGTGTTCTCGTTATGGATCTGGCGAAACGCAAGGAGGGCGAGGAAGAACCCCCCAAGCCGATTTTCATGGTCAATCCGGAAATCGTCTGGGAGTCCGAAGATATCAGCGTGATGGAAGAAGGGTGCCTTTCAATCCCCGGCCAGTACGCCGAAGTCGAGCGCCCGGCCATCGTGCGCGTCAAATATCTCGGCTATGACGGCCAAAGCGCGGAGCTTGAAGCCGAAGGCCTGCTTTCGCATTGTGTACAGCACGAGATCGATCATCTCGACGGCGTGCTGTTCGTCGATCATCTCTCCTCGCTCAAGCGCAATATGATTTTGCGCAGGGTCGAAAAGCTCAAGAAACAGGAAATCATCTAGTGAGCGCGCTCCGCATCGTTTTCATGGGAACGCCTGATTTCGCGGTTCCCGCTTTGAAAGCCCTGCATGAAGCGGGTCATAAAATCCTCGCTGTTTATTCGCAGCCGCCAAGGCCCAAGGGGCGCGGCCAGCAGGTACAGAAATCGCCTGTGCATCTCTATGCGGAAGAGCAAGGCATCCCTATCTTCAATCCCAAATCGCTGAAGAACGCCGATGCGCAGGAAGAATTCAAAAAACTAAACGCCGATGTCGCAGTCGTCGCAGCCTATGGTTTGATATTGCCGAAGGCGGTTTTAGACACGCCGAAATATGGCTGCATTAATATTCATGCCTCTTTGCTGCCGCGCTGGCGCGGTGCTTCGCCTATCCAGCACGCGATCTGGTCGGGCGATCCAGAGACCGGCATTACGCTCATGCAGATGGATGAAGGGCTGGATACGGGCGCTGTCATTTCCATGGAACGCATCGCGATCACGGATAAAACGACAAGCTCCTCGCTGCACGACGAACTATCCGCGCTCGGCGGCAAAATGATTGTGAAAGCAATAGGTGAGCTTGCCAAAAACGGCGCGCTGAAATCTGTGCCGCAGAATGACGAGAGCACCTACGCACCGATGCTGAAAAAAGAAAACGGCAAAATTAACTGGAGCCTGAGCGCTGCCATGATCGACCGCCAGATCCGCGCGCTCAATCCCTGGCCCGGCACCTGGGCGGAATTCGAAGGCAAGCGCATCAGAATTCTCGCGGCGGAAATTTCGCCAGCGAAAGGTAATCCCGGCGAAATTCTCGACCGCCACGGCAATATCGGCCACGGTCTGAAAATCCTGAAGATCCAGCCGGAAGGCAAGAACGCGATGGATTTCTCTGCCGCCGTGAATGGCGGTTACCTGAAAGTCGGCGGGATTTTCACATGAAGGGCACGCTGGTTGGCTTGGGCGCCGTGGGCATATGGTGCATAACGACAGTGCTCGTTGCCTATGTTACGACCCTGCCGCCGCTTGAGCTTATCGCACTGACCTCGCTGCTCGGATTTATCACGATGACGATCCTGCAGCTTTGCAACGGCGAGGATATCGCCAGCTACTGGTTCCAGCCCCTGAAATATTATGTTTTCTGGCTCGGCACCGCGGGCCTCTACACGATTTTGATTTTTACGTCTTACAGTCTTGTGCCGCTGTTCGAGGCGAATATCCTCAACCATACATGGCCGGTGCTGCTGATTATCTTTACGGCGATGCTGCACAACGAGCGTGTGACCGCGATCCAGATTTTTGGCGGCGTTCTGGGTTTCGCGGGCGTGGTGGCGGTGTTCATGCCCACGGCAGATGTGCCGCTGTTCGGCGATTTTCATTTCGGCCATGCATTGGCAATCGGTTCGGCATCGCTTTGGGCTGCGTATTCTGCATTTGCGAAGAAAGTGAATTATCCGATTGGCTTCCTCGCGCCGGTTTTTCTGGCGTTTTCGCTCATATCTTTTTCGTTGCACGCGGTATTCGAGCCGACCGTATGGCCGAGTAATTTCCAGTGGGGCGTTATCTTTATGCTTGGCTTCACGCGCGTGTCATACCTCATGTGGGATTACGGCATGAAGCATGGCGATGTCGTGTTCCTTGCTTCGATCTGTTATTTCCTGCCGCTGGCGACGTCGTTACTTTTAGCGGCTTTCGGCTTTGGCCCGGCCACGCCCATGATCGGTATCGGTGCGGCCTTGATCGCCGGAGGCTGCTTAATCGTCAATTACGAGAATATAAAAATCCTTTTGCAGAGGCGGGCGTCATGACCCGCTGGAAGCTCACTATCGAATATGTCGGCACGAATTATTCCGGCTGGCAGCGTCAGGAGGAGGGCGTGCCGAGCGTGCAAGCAGCCATCGAAGCAGCAATCAAAAAATTCTGCCAGCAGGACATCACCATTCATGTCGCAGGCCGCACCGATGCAGGCGTACATGCGAAAGGGCAGGTGGCGCATTTCGATCTCGATTACGGCACGCGCAAATTAGAAGGCTTCGATCTGATGAAGGCGCTGAACGCGCATCTAAAGCCACAGCCCGTTGGGATCATCAAGGCTGAAACCGTGCCGGATGATTTTCACGCGCGGTTCAATGCGAAGAACAAATTGTACCAGTACCGGATTTTAAACCGCTCGGCCTTCCCGACCTTCGAGCAGGGACTTGTCTGGCATTTCAAGCGGCCACTCGATGTCGCGGCGATGAAAGAGGCAGCGAAGCATCTTCTCGGTCATCACGATTTCACGACCTTCAGGGATTCGGAATGCCAGGCGAAGTCGCCGGACCGCACACTCGACCGACTCGAAATTACCGATAAGGATTACGACGAAAGTGGCGGCCGCGAAATTCTGATCGAGGCCGAGGCGCGTTCCTTCCTGCATCACATGATGAGGAATATTGCGGGCACGCTGGTTATGGTCGGGGAAGGGAAATGGCAGCCGGAAGACGTCAAAACCGCCCTCGAAGCCAGGGATCGAACGAAAGGTGGCCCGACGGCGCCCCCTGATGGTCTGACGCTGGTCCGGGTCGATTATTAGGGTGTCTGGACGTTAACCTTTGCATACGTTCGTGTGACAGAAATTAGCGAAAAATTGAATTAAATCAAAAGGGAACGTTATAGTTAGGCAGGCGTTGGCGTGGTATAATTATTATGAAAAAAGCTTGCGCCTCGCACCCTTTTCAGATACAACAAAGACCTGTTTTACAGGAGATTTCAATGCGTTTAGCCGCTTTTTCGATCACCCGTCTTTTCATCGTAACGCTGCTGGTTTGCTTCACGGCAACGTCAGCCTATGCCGGCGCCGCTGTCTATAACCCAAAGACCCAGCAGATTACATCGCTGAACCGCATCGATCCGCTCCAAAACCCGCAATATGAAAGCGCCTCGGACATTCTTAAGCGCCGCATGCTCGACCGCAAGAACAAGGTCGTCGGCAGCATCCGCGATATCGTGATCAACGAGAACGGCAACATTGCCTATATCGATGTCGATTTCGACCGCATGAAACTGGGCCGCCCGGTTTTCGTGAATTACGGGTCTTTCAACGTGAAAACCGTGGCGAACGGTTACGCCATGGCGTTCGATGCCAGGGAAATTGAAAATCTTTACCCGAGCATGCTGGCTGAAATCGAAACCGCCGCGGGTGAGGAAGACACTTACAGCCTGAGCAAGATGAAGGGCCTTGAAGTCTGGACGGCAAGCGGTCGCCGGATCGGCGCCGTGAGCGACGTGCTGTTCGGCTCGGAAGGCCGCCGCGCGGCACTGCTTTATGTCTCGTTGACGACCGGTAATCTGCGTGGCGCGGGCGTTGGAATTCCTTTCGGCCAGGCCGATTACAGCGAAGTGTCTACAAAACGCCGCGTCACGCTGCCTGACGACATCGCCGAGGCCGTAATACAATTCTCGAAAGAAAATTAATCAGCTTTTGAAATAAAGCTCTAACACGCGCACATAAATGCGCGTGAGATCTTCTAACACCTGCACTTCGGCATTCTCGTTGATCTGATGGATCGTGGCGTTGATCGGCCCGAATTCAACGACAGGGCAATATTCCACGACAAAGCGCGCATCCGACGTGCCGCCATTGGTGGTGTATTCAGGTGTTCTGCCTGTAACATCTTTTACCGCGTCGCGTACCAGGGCCGACCATGCGCCGGGATTGGTTAGAAAACTTCTTGAATCGCTTTCATTAAATTCAAGTTCATAAGACGCGCCGACTTTATCAAGAATTTTCCGGATTTCCTGGTCGATGCTTCTTGTGTTGTCCTTGCCTTTATTTTTGACGCTCCACTGGTCGTTAAAACGGACATTGAACTTTGCCGTCCCTTGACCGGGGATAACGTTCGACGCCGTATTCCCGACATCGATGGAAACAACCTCGAGATTCGTCGGCTGAAAATATTCAGTCCCTTCATCGAACTTGTGTGATGCCAGCGCATCAACCAGTTTTGCAAGGCGTGGCACCGGATTGTCGGCAAGCTTCGGATAAGCCACATGGCCCTGTTTGCCGTGTACGGTAATCGTCCCGGAAAGCGATCCGCGCCGGCCTATTTTGATTTCTTCGCCAAGCACCGAAGGATTCGTCGGCTCGCCCACGAGGCAGACATCGGGTGTGTGGCCGTGCTGCGCCATCCATTCAAGGACTTTTACAGTGCCTTGTGTAGCCGGGCCTTCCTCATCGCCCGTGATGAGCATTGAGATGGAGCCTTTCGGATTTCCATGCTGCTGGATGTAGGCGGCAGCGGCGGCGGCGAAGGCGGCGACCGAACCCTTCATGTCGCTGGAGCCGCGCCCGTATAATTTTCCATCCGCAACCGTCGGTGTGAACGGACCGTACGTCCATTGTCCTGCAAGGCCCGGCGGCACGACATCTGTGTGTCCGGCATAACAGATATGCGGCGCACCATTACCGAGGCGCGCGAATAAATTAGGCACGTCGCCGAATGGAAGATGAAAAACCTCGAAGCCGAGCGACTTTAAATGTTTTGCGAGACAATCCTGGGCGCCCGCATCCGCAGGAGTCACTGACGGGCATTCAATTAATCTCTTCGCGAGTTCTATAACGGACATTTATTCTCTCATAAATTCGAGGTCGTGTTTCATTCGGATATTGTCACCCCACGTGGATAGAAAAATAACAATCTCGGTGGCAACGGAAACAATATATTTAATAAACTTTACTCCAGCGTTGGCATTCATATTCCGTTGGGCATAATCAAGATGTTCTTCTTCCTGCTTCTGAATTTCAAGAATTAAATCTTTAAGTTTATTATCCCTGTCATTTAGAAACCTTACCTGCTCTTCGAGATGCATATGAACGGTTTCTTCGACCGCTGCCGTGCAAGCCATGATCATATTACGTCCTATTAAACCTGTCACCAGCCCCAGTAAAAAGCCGCCCCATGACCATAAGAACATAGTCCGGCAAGGCCTTGTTTCACGACCGGGCATGAAATTTTTAAATAATCTGCAATGTTCGATTTCATGCCGCAGAAATTCCTGAAGCGTATTAACAAGGTCAGGATAAAGAATTTTGGAAATGAATATCTGTGCCTGGTAGATCCTGATCGCGCCATACTCGCCGGCATGATTTACTTTCAATATTCTCTGGACTGTAAGGCGCTCGCGTTGGGTCAAGATGTGCTTAATCCCTCAGCAATTCGTTGATTCCCGTTTTGCTGCGGGTTTTTTCATCGACCTGCTTGATGATCACGGCGCAGGCTAAACTGGGGCCGGGGCTGCCGTCTTTCAAGGGCTTGCCCGGCAATGTGCCCGGCACGACGACGGAATAAGGCGGTACGCGTCCGAAAATAATTTCGCCTGTTTCGCGGTTGACGATTTTGGTCGACTGGCCGATAAACACGCCCATCGAGATAACGGAGCCTTCACCGACGATCACGCCTTCGACGATTTCCGAGCGTGCGCCGACAAAACAATTATCTTCGATGATCACCGGATCGGCCTGCAGCGGTTCGAGCACGCCGCCAAGTCCGACGCCGCCGGAGATGTGACAGTTTTTTCCGACCTGCGCGCAGGAACCGATTGTCACCCATGTGTCCACCATCGTGCCTTCATCGACATAGGCGCCGACATTGACGAAGCTCGGCATGAGAATGACGTTCTTCGCGATATAGGCGCTGCGGCGCACGATCGCGCCTGGCACGGCGCGGAAACCCGCCGCCTTGAATTCATTTTCGCCCCAGCCGGAAAATTTACCCTCGACCTTGTCGTACCAGAACGAGGAGCGCGGCGCACCGGGAATGATCCGGTTCGGGTGCAGGCGGAAGGACAGCAGCACGGCTTTTTTCAGCCACTGATTGACCACCCATTTGCCGGAGCTTTTATCGGCGATGCGCAGCTTGCCGGAATCGAGCAAAAGCAGCGCGTCTTCCACCGCGTGGGCGACCTCGCCCCTTGTTTCGGCGTTGATGTCGGCGCGTTTCTCCCATCCGGCATCGATGATCTTTTGCAGGTCGGCGGGGGAAGGCTGGGCGGCGGCGGCCATGGTAAATCCTATGTCTAAATGCTGTGTTCAAAGGGTTTTCCGGGATCAGCCCGTAAAACTTCAAAAGCACTATAAATAAGACGGCTTGTGTGGACAACCGCCCGTTTACTGGTATTTTAAGGGTCTGGAGGCCTTATGTCCCTGAAATCCCTGACACCCTTTCTGGCCATGCTGGCCTTGACCATCCCTGCGCCCGCCTGGGCAGGCACGCAAAGCGCTGTTTACGAAGTCTATGCGGGCGGCATCCATGCGCTGCAGGCCAGGTTAGAAATTAAAACCAATAAGGGGCGCTATGATGTCGTGCTGGAGGCCAAGACGCGCGGCTTCCTCGGCAAGATGGCGCCGTGGGAAGGCATTTTCGAAAGCCATGGCTGGGTTGAGAAGGACGGCACGTTCAAGCCTGAGTCACACCGCTCGACGGCGATCTGGCGCGGCGAAAAGGAAATCAAGGATTACAGATATGCGCGCAACGGCCATTTTCTTGGGCTAACCGAAACGCTGGACGGCAAGGCACCGGAGGACAAACCGAATTTGAGTCCTGAAATCACCGAGAACACGACGGACGCCCTCTCCGCCGCGCTGAATGTTCTGCAAGCGGTCGGCAAGGGCGCTGAATGTTCCGGAACCGAGGAAGTGTTCGACGGCAAGCGCCGCTTCAAACAGATTTTCACGCATAAGGGAATCACCGAGCTCGCACCGACCAAGTACAACATCTTCAAGGGCGCTGCCTCTGAATGCATGATCGAGGTCGAGCCTGTCGCCGGCGAATGGCATAAAAAACCGCGCGGCTGGATGTCGATCCAGGAGCAGGGACGTTTGCGCGGCACCATGCCGACCATGTGGGCGTCGCAGCTTAAGGGCGGCGACCCGGCTGTTCCGGTGAAAATCCGCGTGAGCACGTCTTATGGCGTTTTGTTCATGCACCTCGCCGAATTCTCGGACGGGCAGCGGACCGTTATTGCCGACGGACGTGAGAAAGAGTAGAACCCCCTCATGAGCAAAAACCAACTCGCTATCGTTATTCTCGCCGCCGGTCAGGGCACACGCATGAAATCCGTGAAGCCGAAGGTCATGCATGAACTCGCAGGCCTGCCGATGATCAAATGGCTGATCAAAACAGCGGAAGAATTATCACCACAGAAAATTGTCATTGTTGCCGGGCCCGGCATGCCGGAGCTGCAGCAGGCCGCGAAACCGCATGCGAGTGTGATTCAGAAAGTACGCGACGGAACGGCGGGCGCGCTGCGCATGGCGCTGCCGGAACTAAAGAATTTCAAGGGCGACGTGCTGGTGCTGGTCGGCGATGCGCCGCTGATAACTAAGGAAACGCTGGAAAATCTCGTCGCGCTGCGCCGGGGTAAAAAAGCGGGTATTACCGTGCTCGGTGCGGAGGTCTGCTGCGCCGACGGACTGGGCCGCATCGTCGCGGATAAAAGTGGCAAGCTGAAAAAAATCATCGAGCACAAGGATGCCAGCGCAAAAGAACGCGAAATAAAACTCATCAATACCGGCGCGTTTTGTATCGACGGCGCGAAGCTGGAGAAATGGCTGGCGAAGGTGCAGAACAAGAATGCCGCCAGGGAATATTACATCACCGACCTGCCCGCCATCGCCGCGAAGGACAAAGCCGTCACGAAAGTTTACGTGACAAAAAATACCGACGAAGTACGCGGCTGCAATTCACGCAGTGATCTCGCCGCACTTGAAAAAACGGCACAGGAGAGTCTTCGTAAAGCCGTAATGAATAATGGCGTGACGATGATCGATCCCGATAGTGTGACATTGCATCATGACACGGTATTTGGTGCCGATGTCGTGATCGAGCCGAACGTGTTTTTCGGTCCCGGCGTCGAGGTCGGGAGCAGCGCAATCATTCGCGCGTTCTCGCACATCGAGGGCGCGGTTATCGGCGAGGGCGCAAGCATTGGTCCGTTCGCACGCCTTCGCCCCGGCACGGATATTGGCGAGGGAAGCCGTGTCGGCAATTTTGTCGAGATCAAAAAATCGAAAATCGGCGCGGGCAGCAAGATCAATCATCTCGCTTATGTGGGCGACACGGTAATGGGCGAGGACGTGAATTTCAGCGCAGGCGCGATCACTGTGAATTACGATGGTTTCGACAAGCACAAGACAATCATCGGCGATGGTGCGATGGTTGGATCGAACGTCAATCTCGTCGCGCCTCTCAATATTGGAAAAGGCGCATTCATCGCGGCGGGCTCGACCATTACCGGTGACGTCGCGCCCGACGCTCTGGCCATCGAGCGCGGTGAAGTGGAAACACGTAAAGACTGGGCCTCGGAAAACCGCGCCAAAAAATCAGACAATAAATCGGGAAAGAAAAAATAATGAAACGCTTTCTGCTCGCAGCATTGATTGTTTTCATGTCATTTTCCGCTGCGGCGGAAGACCGCCCGACGCCCATCCTGCGCAACCTGAAACAGCTCGAAGCCGATCCCTGCAACGCGAACGATCTCAAGCAATTCATGGAGGGAAGCTTCGTTATCACCGGTTACAAGAAGAGCGATAATGCAGTGCCGACAGCGGAAGAAATGTATGCGGGCGCGGCGACGGCAAGGCTTTATGAATGCACCTTGATGATCAAACGCTGCGTCGGCGGTGTGACCGAGACAGGCGAGCTCAAGAAAGTCGTCGCGATGGCCGATGCCATACAGATGTGGAAACTGGAAACTACGACCCAGGGCGGCGAGGCATACGAATACCGTTTCCAGATGGAATCGAATCCCGACAATTACCCGGTCCTGTTCGGCGGCAGCGCCGATACGCATGAATTCTGGCGCTTCGACCCGGACGAAAACGCCAGCTGCCAATAGGGCCGAATTCTGCGCACAAAAGATAAAAAAGAACCCGCACCTCTATTATTCTTCCGGCCCTTTTGCTATTCAAAAACCATGAAGTTCTGGCTGACGATTCTCCTGTGCCTGCTCCCTGTAACGCCGCTTTTGGCGTGCGAGGGATTCGAGCAGGATATGGACGCGCTGGAGCGCACGGTAGGCGTAAAAAATGCGTCTTCCGGCCCGGTGACCGCCAGCTTCGGCAGGGAATTCGCCTCGATTGATGAACTGCGCCGCTGGACCGAGACATCGACCCTGGGCGGCGGCCGCCTGGACGAGGCCGAATTCGGGGGCCGCGATTTTGCCTTTGCATACCGCTCCTACACCTCCGGCGTCAAAAGCTCCGACGCGGCCATCTATGTGCGCGACGGCAAGGGCTGGAAGCTGGTCAAGGCCTACCCGGTCCTGATGGGCGACTGGATCGTCGCCGAGAAACAGCAGGACTCTTACCTCTTCCACCCCGAAGCCGGCGGCAAGTCGCTCATGGTTTTGAGCCAGGCCGACCTGACGGCGTTTTAGGCCGTTTTCGCCGGGTTTTCCCGTAACATTCCGTAAAACTTCGTGATTTGTTTTCCAGCCCGGAATTGCTAGGTTTCATGCATGAAAAAGGCCCTTTTGACATTGCTGGTCCTGCTGCTGCCGTCTTCCGCACAAGCCGGGTTCGCGGAGAATGCCTACCGCGCTTCGCTCGAGACGGCCTATTACGTCGGCGTCGTCGAGGTTCTGGACACGGTCCTCATCAACCCGCAAAGCACGGATAAATCTTCCGTCGGCGTCGAAATGACGATCCGGATTTTCAGCGATTACAGGAAGCAGGAAAGCGCCGCGCCGCGCGATATCAAAATTTCGCAGACTCTGGCATCCTGCGATCTCTACCCGCGCAAAAAAGGCGCGATCTATGAGGCGATCATCATGCAGCAGGATGAAAAATTTATTTTCGCCTCGCTGCCCATGCAGTTCAAGGCAGAAGATATCGATAAATTCCGCGCTGGCACGCCGTTCCCGGAAGTGGTTATGAAGCTTAAGCAAAAATGCGAAGGCGACGGCAACGTCTGGAATTTCCCCCTCAACGGCCAGCCTGAATGCAAAGTCCCTACGAAAGATGCAGGCGAAGAATGCACGGTCAGCGAAGAATGCGAGGGGCTGTGTCTCGCGCAATTCAGCAAGGAAGGCGTCGAGAAAAAATTCGAAAAGTTTCTGCTCGATCCCAACGGAACCGACATCGACCAGCTCGAGTATAAAATCGGCAAATGCAGCGCATGGATAAACCTGACCGGCTGCCAGTATATTTTTGAAGGCCGGATGGTCAGGCATGTGTGCAGAGAGTTTTAGGAAAGCGGTGATTTAGAATGTGCGGAATAATCGGAATTCTCGGTGAAAAACAGGCGGCGCCTTTGCTGGTCGAGGGGCTGCGCCGCCTTGAATATCGCGGCTATGATTCATCGGGCATCGCGACGCTGGATAAAAACGGGATTACGCGCCTGCGCGCCGAAGGGAAGCTGGTCAATCTTGATAAAAAACTGAAGTCGATGCCGCTGAACGGCACGGTCGGCATCGGCCACACGCGCTGGGCGACGCATGGGTTGCCGAACGAGAAAAACGCCCACCCGCATGCGAGTGAACATGTCGCGGTCGTGCATAACGGTATCATCGAGAATTACGCCGAGCTGAAAGAAGAGCTCGAGCAATCGCAGGCGCGGTTCGAAACTGACACCGACACCGAAGTCATCGTTCATCTCGTCACGCATTATATGAAGCAGGGGATGCAGCCGCAGGAGGCCGCCAACACCGCGTTCGGACGATTGAAGGGCGCGTTCGCTGTTGTAATGATTTTTGCGGGTGAACACGACCTGATGATTGGCACACGGCAGGGCACGCCGCTCGCGGTAGGATACGGCGACGGCGAGATGTTCGTGGCGAGCGATTCCTATGCGCTGGCTCCCTTGACCAAAAAAATCTGCTTCCTCGAGGATGGTGATCGCGTGAAAGTCACCCGCGCCGGGGCAACCGTCTATGTGAACGATAATGAAATCGTCAAACGCGAAATCCGCATCACCGCGCAGAGCGGCGCATCCACCGGCAAGGGCGAATACCCGCATTTCATGCTGAAGGAAATTTATGAGCAGCCCGCCGTCATCGGCGACACGCTGAATTCTTTCATCAACCCGGCGACGGGCCGCGTGAACATTCCCGATGATATTCTGGCAGCGATTGTCGCCGCGCCGCGCGTAACATTGGTCGCCTGCGGCACGGCGTTTTATGCGTGTATGGTCGCGAAATACTGGTTCGAGCGTGTCGCGCGAATTCCCTGCGAGATCGATGTCGCATCAGAATTCCGCTACCGCGAAGCGCCGCTGCCGGAAAACGGACTGGCGATTTTCGTTTCGCAATCCGGCGAGACGCTCGATACGCTCGAGGCGCTTCGTTATTGCAAGCGCCAGAAGCAGAAAATTCTTTCCATCGTCAACACGATTGAATCCACCATTGAACGTGAATCCGACATGGTCCTGCATACGCTTGCGGGGCCCGAAATTGGTGTGGCCTCGACCAAGGCCTTCTCGACGCAGATCACAACGTTGGCCTGCATGGCCTTCGCTGCCGCGCGCGAAAAGAAAGCCATTGATGTCGCGACGCTCAAGGAAATCGGCGAGGAGCTGCGCCGCGTGCCGACAATCGCTGCGGAAATCCTGCAGCACGACAAGGACATCGAAAACATCGCCAAGAAAATCGTCGATGCGCGCGACATGCTTTATTTGGGTCGCGGCGGCATGTACCCGCTGGCCCTCGAAGGCGCGCTGAAGATGAAGGAAATTTCCTACATCCATGCCGAAGGCTACGCCGCCGGTGAAATGAAGCACGGGCCGATTGCCCTGATCGATGCCAACGTTCCGGTCGTGGCGCTGGCGCCTTCCGACGCGCTGTTTGAAAAAACTGCGTCGAACATCCAGGAAACCATCGCGCGCGGCGGCAAGGTGCTGCTGATCTCCGATGAAAAAGGCACGAAAGCCTTAAAAACGCAGGCCAGCTGGACCATCACGCTGGGCGATATTCACCCCTTCATCGCGCCGATTCTCTATGCGATTCCCATCCAGCTGCTCGCCTATCACGTCGCCGTCGCCAAGGGCACCGACGTCGACCAGCCGCGTAATCTTGCTAAATCCGTCACGGTGGAGTAGTTTGGCGAAGCCTAAAGGAGCTGCAATATGAAAAATCATCCACCTCTCTCGACAGATAACGTGACCAAGCTCGAAGATTTGCAAACCATCAGGCTTGATGCGCCCGTTGGCGCCGATAAGGTTTTTGATTCTGACCGTCCCGCCGACGATTTCAAATTCAATAATGAAGTGGCAAAAGTTTTCGACGACATGGTCAACCGCTCCGTCCCTTTTTATGGCGAGATGCAGCGGATGACGGCCGAGTTGGCCCGGGATTTTGTCCAGGATCACACAAATGTTTACGACATCGGCTGCTCAACCGGTACGACGATCGAACTGCTTGACCGCGCCATTGAGCCGAAAAAGGTCAACCTCATCGGCATCGACAATTCGCAGGAAATGCTCGATAAGGCTGCGCAGAAATTAAAAGCCTCAAAGCTCACGCATCCTTACACGCTTTCGTTAGGTGATGCGCACAAAGGCTTTCCGATTCACAATGCATCACTAGTCACAATGATTTTGACTCTGCAATTCATTCGTCCGCTGCACCGCGAACGCCTGGTAAAAGATATCTGTAACGGCATGGTCGACAATGGCGCGCTGATTATTTTTGAAAAAGTCACCAGCCGCGATTCCATGTTTAATCGCCTATTTATCGATCATTACTATGATTACAAACGCCGCAACGGCTATTCCGAAATGGAAATCAGCCAGAAGCGCGAAGCATTGGAAAATGTTCTCATTCCTTACCGTATGGAAGAGAATTTCGATCTGCTTAAAGCGTCCGGTTTCAAATATATGGAAGTCTTCTTCCGTTGGTATAATTTCTGCGGAATCGTAGCGGTGAAATAATGACTCAAAATAATAAAAACTGGCTCGTAAAGACCGGGGATTTTTTCTTTAAATGGCGGAATTACGTGTTTCCCCTGATTATCGCCGTTCTTTTCATTTCATTTCCTGTGCCTGGTGAATATTTCGGGTACCCGAAACTGGAAGAATGGAAGGATACGCTCGCCATTGCGCTTATTCTTGGCGGTCTTGCCTTTCGCTCGCTGACAATCGGCTGGGCCTATATCAAGCGCGGCGGCATGAATAAGGAAGTTTATGCCGATACGTTAGTACGTTCAGGTCTGTTCGGCGTTTGCCGTAACCCGCTTTATGTCGGCAATATGCTGGTTTATGCTGGCGTATTCGTACAGCATGGCCATCCGGTTGTTGTCGTGACCGGCATTGCAATCTATACCTTTATCTACATCGCTATCATTGCTGCCGAAGAACATTACCTGAAAAATAAATTCGGCGCGGAATATGACCGCTATTGCGCTGAAGTGCCGCGCTGGTTGCCGCGCTTCAGCAAATACCGGGAGTCGATCCGCGGTATGAATTTCAGTTTCCTCCGTTCGATCCTCAAGGACTACAGCACGATATTTAACGCGATATTCGCCATGGCCCTGGTGGAAGTTCTTGAACATTACCATTTCAGGCCCGAGACATATGAATCAACATTGAAGTTTTCGGTTGGTCTCCTGATTTGGGCTGCCGCGATGCTGATGATTGTGAAATACATTAAAAAAACAAACAATGTCAAAATCTGACCAACTCCCGGCATTCGTCTGGCTGTGGTTTCCGCTGGTGCTCCTGGCTGGACAGATCGCCATGGAAATAGCGGTTCCTGAGAGAACTCTTTCCGCTCTCTTATCGGAGGGTGGCCCCCACGAAGCATTTGAATTTATTTTCACAGCCGCCGCATTTTGTGTGGCGCTTTTTACTTTGCAATCTGTCGACTGGAAAACCCAGAGATGGTTGGGCCTGTGGGTGCTGCTTGCGGTGGGCTGCTGTTTTTACGTCTCGGGTGAGGAAATCAGCTGGGGTCAGCATTTAATGCACTGGACGACGCCAGAGTTCTGGAGCGGTATTAACGACCAGAATGAAACCAATCTGCACAATACATCATCTTGGCTTGATCAGAAGCCGCGCCTTATTTTAGAGTTGGGCGTTCTGTTCGGCGGCATCATAATGCCGTTGGTTCGCCGTTTCAGGCCTGCAATGCTGCCGCAGAAATTCAACATGATTTACCCTGCGGATATATTAAGTGTTACCGCTTTGGTCGCGTTGTTTATCAATTGCGCCGACCGCATAGGCAATCATTTTCAGGATCTTTTTTTGTTTCAACGTGCCAGTGAATTGGAGGAGCTTTACCTTTACTATTTCGTGCTTCTCTATCTGATTATTCTACGCCGCAGAATTCTGCAGAACCAGCGTTGACCATTCGCCGATATCGAAACGGTTTCTTAAGGCGAAGCCCAGCGGCTCGTAAACATTCAGTACTTCCTGCGCTTGCGTATTCAAAATTCCCGAGAGAATAATGAATCCGTTTTTGTCCGTGCAGGCCAGAAGCTCATGTGCCATTTCACGCAAGACTACCGCCAGGATGTTGGCAATAATAAGGTCGAAGGGCTTTTTCGCCTGCACGGAATCTGTGGCAAACCCGTCAGCCGTTACGCAGATCATGCCCGTTTCATCGCCGGGAACTTGATTCAAATCACGGTGCCGCGCGGCGACGCGTACAGCTTCTTCGTCATTATCCGTCGCCAGCACCGGTGTCTTCCAGAGCTTCCACGCAGCAATGCCGAGAATGCCCGAGCCCGTGCCGATATCAAGCACGTTCCATGGACACACGCCGGACTCTTTTAAATCCAGCATCGCGAGCAAACAGCCCTTGGTCGTTCCATGTTCGCCGGAACCGAACGCGGTGGCTGCGTCGATCTGCAATCCTGTTTTGTCACCCGCAATGCCGCCCTCATGATGCGAGCCGTAAATAAAAAACGGCCCGACATCGAAAGCGGGGAATTGTTTGTAGCTGGCGGCAAGCCAGTCGGTATGCGGAATTCTTTCGAAAGCCCAGTCGCCGGGAAAAACAGCCGCCAGCTCCGCCGCTGAAATATCCCGCCCCGCTATGCATTGTAAAAGCCACTCGCCGCCGTCATGGTCGCGGTGAACGCTTAACGACACGCTGAGCGGTTCAAAAAGATTTGAAATATTCTGGATTTCAGCTTCGCTGAAGGAACCCGGCAAAATGAGGCGTGCCGCAAAAATACCGGGCACGCCGAATTCGCCTTATTCTTTTTTCTTGTCGACGGGAACATCGATGCTGGCATCTTCCTCGATTTCCTCGAGGCTGCCGATATCATCGTCTTCGACTTCGATCTCGTCCGCGTCGTCGTCCGCCCCGGCATTCTCCAGCGCTTCGACATCCTCGAGGCTTACGACATCTTCATCGCGGGCCTCGACATCGGAGTTCTGATCGTCGTTGGCGACGGGAACGGCTTTTGCCTTCAGCGCAGCTTTTTCAGCTTCGGCGGCGTCGATAGCAGCGCGGCCGCGGCGCGATTTCAATTTGATTTCACCGCTGAATTCCGCCTGGCAGTTCGGGCAGTTGATCGGGCGTTTATTCAGGTCGTAGAAACGGATTCCGCAACCTACGCATACGCGTTTCAGGCCTCTGGCGTCTAATGCTGCGCTCATTGGTATTCTCCTTCGATGAAGCGGTAAAATCTCGTTATTTCCTAAGGGTTAGGCGCGTCAGTGTCAAATAGAATATGCGGACAGGCGAAAGGCCGAAACGGGGGTAAACCCGCTCGAAAGCCATAGACCATTGGCCTATATCATTATAAACTACTGAAAATTACTGATTATCCCCCCTGGAGGCCCCACCCTATGCAAAAATCTGTCGTCATCTGCGGTTTTAAACGCTCTCCCATGCATCTTGCGAATAAGGGGGACCTGGCGAAAGTCCGGCCCGACGACATGGCCGCTGCCGTCATTAAGGCGCTGGTCAAGGAAACAGGCGTGAAGCCCGACGATATCGAGGACCTCATCATGGGGTGCGCCTTCCCGGAGGCCGAGCAGGGCTTCAATATCGCCCGGATTGTCGTGAATCTGGCGGGCCTGCCCGTATCCATCGGCGGCCAGACCATCAACCGCTTCTGCGGCTCATCCATGACCTCCATCCACGCGGCGGCAGGGCAGATCCAGATGGGCGCGGGCGAAGTCTTTATCTGCGCCGGGGTCGAATCCATGACCCGCATCCCCATGGGCGGCTTTAACCCGATGCCGAACCCGGAATTGGGCAAGATTTACCCGCAGGCCTATATCTCGATGGGCGAAACAGCGGAAAACCTCGCCAAACAATATAAAATCAGCCGCGCCGATCAGGAGAAATTCGCCCTGAATTCGCAGCAGAAAGCCGCTAAAGCCGCCGCCGACGGCAAGTTCAAGGATGAAATCGTACCCATCGGCGATGTGAAGACGGACGGCACCATCCGTCCGGAAACGACGCTGGAAGCTCTGGCCGCTCTGAAACTCGCCTTCGATGAGAAGGGCACAGTGACGGCAGGCACGGCTTCGCCGTTAACGGATGGCGCAGCGGCGGTTCTGGTCGCATCCGAGGAATACGCGAAGAAGCATAAATTGCCGATTCTGGCGCGGATCAAATCGATTGCCACGGCAGGATGCGCTGCCGAAGTTATGGGCATCGGCCCGGTGCCTGCGGTGAAGAAAGCGCTGGAGCGCGCAGGGCTGAAACTCTCCGACATCGACATCGCCGAGCTGAACGAAGCGTTCGCGGCGCAGAGCCTCGCGGTGCTGAAAGAGCTCGGTCTTGACGAGAAGAAAGTCAATATCGATGGCGGTGCTATCGCTATGGGCCACCCGCTCGGCACATCCGGCGCGCGCATCACCGGCAAGGCTGCAAGCCTGCTTAAACGCGAAAAGAAAAAATACGCACTCGCCACCATGTGTATCGGCGGCGGTCAGGGCGTCGCGACAATCCTGGAGTCTGTTGAATGACGATCAAAAAAGTCGCTGTTATCGGTTCCGGCGTGATGGGCAGCGGCATTGCCGCGCAAGTATCCAATGCTGGATTGCCCGTGCTTCTCCTCGATATCGTGCCGAAAGACGCGAAAGACCGCTCGATGCTGGCAAAAGGCGCGATCGAGAAAATGCTCAAGGCCGACCCCGCGCCGTTCATGCGCAAATCAAATGCAAAACTGATTACGCCCGGCAATCTTGAAGACGATCTCGAAGAATTAAAAGACGTCGACTGGATTATCGAGGTTGTTCTGGAAGATTTGAAAATAAAACACGCGACGTACGAGAAGCTGAACAAGGTCCGCAAAAAAGGCTCGATCATCACGTCCAACACTTCGACCATTCCGTTGCATAAACTTGTCGAGGGCATCGGCAAGGATTTCGAAAAAGACTTTATGATTACCCACTTTTTCAACCCGCCGCGCTATATGCGCCTGCTGGAACTGGTGGTTGGCAAGAATACGCGGCCTGACGCCGTCGAAACCATCCGCGAGATTTGCGATGTGAAACTCGGCAAGGGCGTCGTGCAATGTAACGACACGCCGGGCTTCATCGCCAACCGCCTCGGCGTGTTCTGGCTGACGGTCGCAGTGAACGAAGCCGTGAACCAGAAAATTTCCATCGAGGCTGCCGACGCTATCATGTCGAAACCCGTCGGCATTCCGAAGACAGGAATATTCGGCCTGATCGATCTCGTCGGTATCGATTTGATGCCGAAACTTTCGGCGTCATTATTATCCACGCTGGAAAAAGACGATCCGTACCGCAAGATTTTCGTCGACCACCCGTTCGTGCACGGCATGATCAAGGAAGGCTACACAGGCCGTAAAGGCAAGGGCGGTTTCTACCGTCTGAATCCCGATCCTGCAGTGAAGAAGGAAAAACAGGCTCTCAAGATTAACGCCGCGTCTTTCAGTGAATCGCAGTACGTGAAATCGGATAAACCAAAACTCGCTTCAATGGATGCGGGCAAGCAGGGCCTCAAGGCCGTTCTGACGCACGAAGATATCGGCGGCAAATATGCATGGAAAGTGTTGAACCAGACGCTCGCCTATGCTGCGTTCCTTGTTCCCGAAGTTGCCGATACGATTGTCGAAGTCGATGACGGCATGAAGCTCGGCTATAACTGGAAATCCGGCCCGTTCGAGATGATGGACGCGCTCGGTCCCGCATGGCTCGCCGGGAAGCTGAAGGAAGAGGGCATCGAAGTGCCCGCGCTGCTGAAAAAAGTCGGCGATGGCACGTTCTACAGAATCGAAAACGGCAAGCGCCAGTATTTCGGCACTGACGGCAAATATCACGACGTGAAACGCCCGGACGGCGTATTGCTGCTATCGGATATCAAGCTCTCGGCGAAGCCCGTTCTCAAGAACGGTTCGGCGAAAGTCTGGGATGTCGGCGACGGCGTTCTCTGCTTCGAAAAAACCTCGAAGATGAACACGTTCGACGAACAGATCTTCGATCTGCTCGAGGAAACCATCAAACTTATTGGCGATGGCAAAAAACAATACAAGGCGCTGGTCGTTTATAACGAGGCGTCGAACTTCTCCGCCGGGGCCAATCTCGGCGTCGCCGCGTTCATGATCAACATCGCCATGTGGCCGCAGGTCGAGGAATTCGTCGCACGCGGACAACGCGTGTTCATGGGCCTGAAATTCGCGCCGTTCCCCGTTGTTTCAGCGCCGTCAGGTCTTGCGCTCGGCGGTGGCTGCGAAATCCTGCTGGCGTCCGACGCGGTCCAGCCGCACGCGGAAACCTATACGGGCCTCGTCGAAGTCGGCGTCGGTATTATTCCCGGCTGGGGCGGCTGCAAGGAAATGGTTCTACGGTTCCGCGAGCGTGAGCGTGCGCAATTCGCCAAGAGCCTCGGCAAGGTCGGCAAAAAAAATCTCTGGTTCTCGCCCGACGTCACGCCGATGGGCGCTGCGAGAAAAGCGTTCGAGACAATCGGCACGGCGCAGGTCGCGAAATCCGCGTTTGAAGCCGTCGATCTCGGTTATTTCCGCGAGAGCGATAACGTCACCATGAACCGCGACCGTTTGCTCTATGACGCGAAACAACGCGCGCTCGGCCTTGCAAAAGATTACAAACCGCCCGTGAAGGCCGACGATATCCGCCTGCCGGGCGCAGGCGGCAAGATGGCGTTAGATCTCGCCGTGGGTGACCTGAAAAAATCAGGCAAAGCGACGCCGTATGATATCGTGGTGTCGGATGCGCTGGCGAATGTACTCACCGGTGGCAAGAAGGGCGACTGGACAGTGAAGCTGACGGAAGACGATCTGCTCAAATTGGAATTGAGCGAATTCATGAAGCTGCTACACAATGACGGCACGCTGGCACGCATCGAATACATGCTCGATAACGGCAAGCCGCTCAGGAATTAAATTTTACGAATTGATGATTAATGAAATGTCGGCCCTTTAGATGGCGACTCTTCACCTATGATCACGATTCCCATTCCGCCCATAATGGATACAGGGGCAGGGATCTCCGGGGGCTGTTCTCGCCCTGGCGTAATTACTTCCTGAAGTTGAGGCTGCGGTATCTCCGGCGGTTGCTCGCGTCCCGGTGTCGCTTTTGAATTAAAAATCTTCGCCATCGTTTTTCCTTTGCCTCGTTCAGTTAGCGCGAGAGGAGTTAAACTAGCACGCGGCGGGGCTTTCGGCAACATTTTGACATAAAATTTAGCGATAACATATTGAAATAACTTAATTAAACACCAAAAATTTTATCCACAGCCCGTAGGCTTCTACCTTCTCAGCCTGACCATTTGCCTGTAGGATTTTCCGGCATGAACGATTTTCTCGATATCTACTGCGAACGTCTTGAGCCCGGTTTCTGGGGCGAGCCGTTTAACGCTGTCACCAACATCGCGTTTTTCATCGCCGCTTTTTTCGCGTTCCATCTCGCAAAAAAATCGAGCGGCTTGAACTGGGCAAATCTTCTGCTCGTCGTTCTGCTGGCTGCTATCGGTGCAGGAAGCTTTGCGTTTCACACGCTGGCGACGGAGAGTGCACAGCTCGCCGATGTCATTCCGATCCTGCTTTACCAGCTTGCATTTCTCGGGCTTTACTCACGCCATGTCATGAAATCCTCGCAAAAATCGGTGCAATCGCTGTTCTTCATTTTCTTGCTGATGATCGCCGCCGTGCACCAGGTGCCGGACGATGTGCTGAACGGCTCGGTCGCATATTTCCCGGCGCTGTTCTACCTGTCGCGATTCGCAGTGTGGCACTACCGCAACGCAGCACAGGAAAAATGGCTTCTTCCAGCCGCAGCAGGGACCTTCGTTTTGTCGTTAACCTTCAGGTCGCTGGACATGCAGTTCTGCCCGGGAATGCCGATGGGGCTGCATTTCCTCTGGCATATGCTGAACGGATTGGTATTGTACCTCACCGCCCGGGCCTATATTTTGAACGCCCGCAAGCTGTAATTGTCATAATTTATTGACTTAGGGGTTGTTTTTCTTATATTATCACCCCCATAAAAGAAAAAGATTAATAGCTGCGTGTTACAGGGATTCCCAGGGATAATAAAAAAGAAGAGTACCAATGGGAATGTTAGTTACTGAGTTTGATCAGGCCGGAATTTCGGTCCTGAAAGCCTTTCAGGAAATAGAGGCCGAAGCACGCGAGAAATATAACGCGGGCAAGGGCCATCATCCTGTGCTTGAAATTGCAGAGCAACTTCTCAGGCAAAGTGATGACGATCCTTCCATCCCCGCACAAATTGATATTCTCCGCGACGAATTAAGCAAAAGCGCGCTATTGGCAAATATTCAATTCAAGGCTGATTATTCACGCAACTTGAATCTCGAAGATAACGAAAAGCTGTTTGAAAAAATTCTGCTCCAGCGCATAGGTGAAGGTGAGAACAAACTTTCAATCGAGCAGGTCGGCCAGCTTATTAATACCTTCATCAATATCATTTTGACGGGCCACCCCACATACGACAAGACACCGGAGCAGGAAGCGGCCATTGCAGCAGCGGTGGCTTTTAAAACAGGTGCGAAGGGTTATGGACCTGAAACAATGGAGCGTGTCGAAGCCACAAGAAAGCAGCCGTTTAAAGCGCCTACGCTGCCAATGGAGCTTGATGGGACTTATCAGAAGCTAAATAACCTTCATACCGCTGCGGGACTTTTAGATAAAGTCGCAATGAGAGTCGTGCAAAAGACACACCCCGATGAATGGATGAAAATAGATTACTGTCTTGCGCTTTTCGGCACATGGGGATCTTTCGACTGGGATGGCCGCAAGGATATCAAATGGTTTCATGCCCTTGAAAACAGGTTCCGGCTTCAGGACATGATGCTGGAAAATTACATACCGAAACTGCGGGAACTAGCAGGTTTGATTGACGGTGAAGACCGCGCCGCTGTGGAAAAAATGATTGTCGATTTCGAGCGCACCCGCAGAAGAATACAAAAACATCAGCAATTTTACAAAAAATATGGCCAGGACGAAGTCAAAAATCGTAAAAAACTCAATAAATGGGCTGAAAGACTGGTCCGGGATAAAAAAATACGGACTATCGATACGGAGCCGCTTATCAATACAATGCAAAAAATTATTGATAAAAATCCTAATAGCCAGGCCACGATGCTTGCTGTTGAGCAGCACGGTCGTCTTAAAAAATTCGGCCTCAGCTTAGCCCAGCCGCATTTCCGGATTGGTGCAAAATCTGCAATACCTGCGTATCAGGCCGTAACCGGGACGACGATCGAGGACAGGGGCTCAACGGATAGCAGCCACTCGGCACCCCTTGAGGATCTTCTGAAAAGAATAATAAAAAAACAACCTAATCTTCTAGACGTGGCTAATTCCAACGTGTTGCTGTTCACCATGACCGCGCTCGTGCGGCAGATCAAAGACGAAATAGAAAAGAATGGCACTGTACGCCTGCTGGTCGCAGAAACGCATAATGCATCAACAATTAAAATTGCGCTGATGTTCCTCAAGCAACTGGACCTGCTCGACTATGTGGATGTCAGCCCGCTTTTCGAAGATAAAGAGGGCAGCTTCCGGGCAAAAGAGATTATGAAGACTCTCTATGACAGCCCCGAATACAGGGAGTATGTCGAGAAGCGGGGCGTGGTTTCTATACAGCTAGGTTATTCCGATTATGCTGTGGGCGCGGGTCAGTTCGCAGCCGGTGCATTTCATGATCGCACCATACGCGAGCTTATCGATCTACATGCTTCAAGCGGACTTGCCGGGAAAGGGGTGAAACTGCGCTTCTTCCATACCGGCGGAAATAACATGGGCCGCGGTAACCATCCCAGCGGTGTGACCGACAGAATGGCTTATTATATTTCACCTGAGAATTTGAAATATGCCAGAGAAAAAGGCGTGGATATTGTCACGGAGTGCAGCTACCAGGGCGGGCGCGGTCAAAACATGTTCTCAACTGTAGAAGGCTGCGTCGCGGAAATGGTCCAGACCGCTTCCTATCTTCTTGCCGACCACACCAAGTCGAATGATATTTATTATAATTCTGATCGGGATTTCTTGCCGATGTTCTCCGTTGCGCGTAACGCCCATGAAGAATATTCGGGAAAAAACCCTGATGATGAAACACCTCTTAAAACCATTTTGCGGTTTTTTCAAAATCTTTCGCAGCCTTCGGGCAGCCGCCCCAGCAATGATGAAGTGCAGGATGCTTTTAAAAAGCTCCGCGCTATCCGTTATAATGCAGGTCTCATCCAGATTTGCTATTTAATGACCGTCCTCGGCGGCGTACCCGCAGCAATAAAAAGTAATCCAAAAGAATTTCAGATGCTTACGGAAGAATCCGAGTCCGTTCGCAGGCGGGTGGGCATGATTGTTCGTGCCATGCATCTTTCGGACCCGGATATTCTTAAAGAGTATGTCGAGCTATACAATCCGGCGTTCTGGGCCAACCGCGCCAAGTTTATGGAAGGCTCGGAAAAAGACAGTTGTATTGCCATGGCCGAAGATATGATGAAACTCGGAATTTATAAGCAGGCAATGGATCTTGTTACCAAGATCAGGTTGGATCATGACGTCATCAAAAATTTCCTGGAAACAACCGGTTTGGAAAACCATGAAGATTTCCAGGCTCCCACGATCAAGGTTTCGGACGAGCAAAAATCAAATCTTACGATTGCGCATGGCGGACGCATTGCGTCCATCGTTGAACTATTCATCCATGCCGCCTCGCCGGCTATTCCCGAAATAGCAGGGCGGCATAATACATCTAAAGAAAGAATAGTCGAAGGATTTGCAAAATTTGAGCGCAATACTGTTAAGATATTGAATGAGCTTTTTCAAAAATCTGATACTGGTCACAATAATTACCTGCCCTCGAAACTTTCCGATTATGAGGCGCCTCCTGATTATAGGGATCTCGCCGAAGAAGTCATGACGCCGATCGCGAAATGCATGGAGCGTAATGACGCCTTTAGCATGATAATCAATGACGTTTATGACTGCGTCGGCTGATTTTTACCGGAATTTAATCCTTTTATTCACCCCTCCTTAATCTTTTGCGGCCATGATGTCCGCATGTTTTGGACTAAGAAAAATAAACCGGACAAACAGTCAAAGGCGTCGAAAGGCGGCCTTAAGGCGAGTGGCGGGAGTGTGGGGACTACGAATAAAGGCCAGCGTCAGGGCAAATTAAGCAGCGAAGAAATTCGTGCCCAGGCGCTGGCTAATGCCCGTGCCGCCCGTGAACGCGTCGGCGAGGAAACCATCCAGAAAATCGCCGAAGCGCTGGTCCGCAAGCAAATGTCGCTGACCGAGCAGGCCAAGAAACAGATCGCACAGGCCAATTCCGAGCGCGTCGCCGATGAAATCCGCCTGCTTATGGGCGAGAACGAAACCCGCCATTAACGGTCTTTTATCCCTGAAAAATTAACGATTTTGGGCTATATTGAAGACAAGTACGTCTATCAAAAGGATTCCGCCATGCCCGTTTACACCCCGCCGTTAGAGAATATCCGCTTTGTCCTGCATGACGTGCTGAAGGCCGAGAGCCTCTCCAGCCTGCCGGGTTACGGCGAGGTCTCAAAGGACCTGATCGACCAGATCCTGGAAGAGGGCGCCAAGCTCTGCGCCGAAGTTTTATTCCCGCTCAACCAGAGCGGCGATAAGGAAGGTTGCGTGCTGGAAAACGGAACCGTGCGCACGCCGTCGGGATTTAAGGAAGCCTATGACACGTTCGCCGCGGGCGGTTGGTGCGGGCTTTCATCTGATCCGGATTTCGGCGGCATGGGCATGCCCACCGTCGTAAATACTGTAATGCAGGAAATGATTTGCTCGGCCAACATGTCGTTCGGCATGTATCCGGGATTGTCGCAAGGAGCGTATGAGGCGCTGCACGCGCTCGGCACCGATGAACAGAAACAAATTTACCTGCCGAAACTGATCACCGGCGAATGGTCGGGCACGATGTGTCTGACCGAACCGCATTGCGGCACCGATCTCGGGCTGATCAAGGCGAAGGCAATTCCGAATGGCGATGGTTCGTTCAAAATTTCAGGCACGAAAATTTTCATTTCCGCAGGCGAGCATGATTTAACGCAGAACATCATTCACCTTGTTCTCGCGAAATTGCTGGACGCGCCAGAAGGCGTGAAGGGAATTTCACTGTTCGTGGTTCCAAAACTCCTGCCGAAAGATGACGGATCACCCGGCGAAAGAAATGGTGTAAGTTGCGGCTCGATCGAACATAAAATGGGAATCAAAGGCTCTGCCACCTGCGTGATTAACTTAGACGATGCGCAAGGCTGGCTAGTCGGTGAAAAACACAAAGGCCTGAAGGCCATGTTCATCATGATGAACAATGCGCGCTTGGGCGTCGCCATGCAGGGCCTCGGCATCGCCGAAGTCGCCTATCAGAACGCGGTAAATTACGCGAAAGAACGCCTGCAGATGCGTGCGATCGACGGTGTAAAATTTCCTGATAAACCGGCGGACCCGATTATCGTCCACCCTGATGTGCGCCGCATGCTGCTGATCTCGAAAGCCTTTACTGAAGGTTCGCGTGCGTTGTCTTACTGGTGCGGCATGAATCTCGATATCGCACACAGGCACGAAGACGCTGATAAACGTCAGGCGGCTGACGATCTCGTCGCGCTGTTGACACCGATATTAAAGGCTTACCAGACCGACATGGGCTCCGAAGTCGCGAACATGGCGGTCCAGACTTACGGCGGTCACGGATATATCTGGGAGCACGGCGTCGAGCAATATGTCCGCGACGCGCGCATTGCGCAAATTTACGAAGGCACCAACGGTATTCAGGCGCTTGACCTGGTCGGACGCAAGATGGGCCAGGGTTATGGCCGCTTGCTGCGCCGTTTCTTCCATCCGGTGCAAGATTTCATCGAGAAGGAATCGATGAATGCCGAGATGGGCGAATTTGTTTTCCCGATGGCCAAGGCTTTTGCAAAACTCCAGCAATCGACCGCGATGATCGCGCAAAAAGGTATGAAAGACCCGAACGAAGCGGGTGCAGCAAGCTCGGATTATCTGCGCCAGTTCGCGCTGGTTGCGCTTGGCTATATGTGGTGCCTGATGGTCAAGACCGCCAAGGAAAAACTAGCCGAAGGCGCCGGCAACAAGGAATTTTATGAATCCAAAATCCGCACGGCGAAATTCTTCATGCAACGCATGCTGCCTGAAACCGACGCACGGTTTAAAATGGTTCTCGCGGGTGCGGAAACGCTGATGAGCCCAGCGGCATCGGAATTCTGACAGAAAAATATCTCATAAAAAACCCCGCTTCGAAGCGGGGTTTTTTGTTGTTATTCCGGATTTTACTGCGGGGTCGCCGGGGGGCGTGCACCGGGCTGCTGCGTGCTGCGGAGACGCTCTTCATAGCGGATGCGTTGCTGCTCAAGTCTGCTCTCGGCCTCGTCCAGTTTCTGTTCAAGCTCGGCAAGACGTGCCTGCTGTTGCTGGTCCGTGATCTTCGGATCGAAAAGCTGGGCTTCCAGGTCCTTCTTCTCAGTGGCGCGCAGGGCGCGTTCACGCTGAAGCTGCTCACCTAAACGTTTAATCTGGCGCTCGGCTTCGTTGTAACGCGCGGTCGCGCGCTCGAGATTCCAGTTTTCGGTCTCGATGGATACGGCTTCCTGCTTGTTGCTGCTCACATTGGTTTGTATCGTGCGGTTTTCTTTTTCCAGCTCGTTGATTTTCTTTTCAAGCTGGGAAATTTTCATCAGCATTTCCGGGTCGGCCTTGCGGCGGACTTTAGGCTCGCCGTTTTGCAGAACAGGCGGGAATTCCTCAGCGTCTCTGAAATCGGCTTCGGCTTGATAGGTTTGCTTGTGCACTTTCATTTCGGGAGTTTGCAGGCGCTGCACATTCGAAGCGGGTGCTGGCTTGTCAAAAGCGGGTTCATCAAGGCCCGGTGGCGGCGGAATGATGGGATCGGGCACGGCATTTTTGTCCGCGCTCTTAAGCTTGTCGGTTTTAATGACTATGCCTGGTTCTGAGAAAGGCTCGTCGGACGATTCAGGAAACGGCTCATCAGGCGATGCGGCGGGTTGCAGCGACGGCAGCGGCGCAAGTTCGGCCTGCTTGATAGGCTGCAGTTTGGCCGGAGCAGATGCGATGGGCTTGAGAGAAGCAGCGGGCTGCGCTGTCGTCTGAACGAGGCCGAGAGGTTGTCCCGCCATCTGGGCGGCGGCCATGGCGCGCGCCTGTTCAGGCGTGATACCGGCAGAAGTTTTTATCGGTGCCGGTTGAGGCGCTGGTGCTGCGGCAATCGGAGCCGGAGCAGCCGGTGCCGGAGCCGGAACAGAAGCAGGCTTCAGGCTTGCCGAAGGCGGTGATGGCGGCGGCGATGACCACGCGATAATTTGCGGTGGAGCTTCTTCAGGCTCCTCTTGTGCTACGGCTTGTTGTGCTGCAGGCGGCGGTGTAACGGCTTCCTCGATCGTCGGCGGCACGGCCATAGGCTCCTGACGGTCGATTGGACGGTCGATCGGCGCGAGCGGTTCCGCTTTCGCTGTTTCAACCGGTGCGGACTCTACGGCCCGTGAATTTCCGCCTTCGAGAATGGAAGCGGTCGACGGATTGGTCGCCATTTCCTGCGCGAGCTGTTCGGACATGCGCTTGCGGTAAGGCGCGGGCGAAGCGGCTGGCGGCGGTGAAGCTTCTTTGGTGTCTTTTACGATGATCGGATCAGCGATCTTGACGGTCTCGGTGTAGGGAATTTTCTGCATCGTCGGCTTCGGATCTTCCGGCAGAATTTCCGTGACCGGTACATTTTTGCCGGACGTCTCGCGCTCTTCCAGTGCAATCGATTCATTCAGGCTTGCAATAGCATCGACATCCCTTGCATTGGGCGGCGGCGGTGCCATGGCACCTTGCGGGATGGAATTGCTGACATCACGCTGGGGCACTTCGGGTGCTTTCAGGCGCTCGGGCGCAGAGACATGTTGCGGTTCTGCAGATGCAGGCGCGGGCGCGGGTTCAAGAACTTCCGGGGCGGAAACCGGTTGCGGCTCCGCGACAATGGCAGGAGCAGCCGTTCCGCCGCCTATATCGCCGCCCGCCATACAGGTTTCAAACTTGTCTGCAGCAGCTGCGAAATTCACGAGGAAAAAACGGAAGCTGTTGTCATCGATAACCACATCAAGCACGGAGTTATCGCGGGCTAACTGGTAGATGTCCTTGTCGGCACGCAGCGACAGCGTCGTCATGTCGGTGGCTGCTGCGGAGAATTGCTTGCTGGTCTTGCCCGGAACGCTCAGCGTGAGGTTATAGGTATTGCCGGCCATGAAGATGTTCTGGCGGAAATTGATGCTGAAGGATTCAACCCAATCCTTTGCGCCTTCGAAGCGCAGTACGAAACCGTTATTGAACTCGCTCTGCACGACGCAGTCGGCGGGCGTTGCGCCGTTGCCGACGATCCAGGATTTAGCCGGGTAAAATTGCGCTTCCGGTTCTTTCAGCGGCGCGGCCTGTGCCTGCATCGTGACTGCGGACAAGATTGTTGTTGCGAGTAGCGTCAGCGTGGTGTTTTTCATGATTCCTGATCCCGTAATGGCCTGTAAAAAACCGGTTTTGAAAATTTGAAAGCCTGAGAAAAAACTCAGCATTAACTGCGGCTTAAACGATCCATGCGTACATTACCACCCGTTTTTGGGCCGTACAACCTCTTTTGGAAAATACGCGCACAGAAATTCTTCCGCATTCACCCATGTATTTTCCTGTCAAATCAGGCTATTATGAATCACATGAGCCTCGACGACATCACAGCGAAAATCAGGGATAAACTCGGAAAAGCCGGCCATATCAAGGCGCGGGTCAAATTCGATTTCGGCGATGACGGAATTGTCTTCGTCGATTCAACCCAGGATCCCGCCGCCGTTTCGAACCAGGATGCTGAATCTGATGTAACTTTGGCCTGCAGCATCGACACTTTCAAAGGCTTCCTCGCCGGGACTCAGGATCCCAACATCGCCTTCATGATGGGCAAGCTGAAAGTGAAAGGCTCCATGGGCCTCGCCATGAAGCTGAACGGGATTCTCGAGGACTAGCCCCTGATTTTCTTTTTGATATCGTCGGCCATGAATTCAGCCGTGTCGGAATCGCGGTAGAGCCCAAGCAATTGCCCGGTCGGGCTCATCAGGTAAGTGAAGCTTGAATGATCCATGCTGTATTCGGTCGCGTTCTCGTCCTCAACTTTGTTCGCGAAGACGCGGTAGGATTTTTCCACGCTTTCGATCTGTTCCTTGCTGCCCGTCAGGCCGACCAGGCGCGGGTGAAATTGCTTCACGTATTCCTTCATCACCGGCGGCGTGTCGCGCTCCGGGTCGACCGTAATCAAAATCGGCGTAATGCCTTCGCCGTCCTTGCCCATCATATCCAGCGTTTTCGCGATTTTCTGCAGGCCCGTCGGGCAGATCATCGGGCACATTGTGAATCCGAAATAAACAAGCTTGTAGCCGGAATAGGTTCCGTTGCTGACTTCGTTGCCGTCCTGGTCGATCAGGGCGAACGGTCCGCCGACCTGCACGCCCGGCATGGCGGCAGGCGCGCTACCTTTATCGATAACGGTCGCGTTTTTATTTCCGCCGAGCTGGATAAAACCGATCATGGCGCCGACGGCCAGCGCGATGGCCGCGAGCATTGCCGTGCGCTTCAGGCGCTTTTTAAATTGGTCGTTCATGGGGCCGGAGATTAGCGCCAGGGGGAAGGAGTTTCAACCCGTTTTTGTAATTGATAATCTATGAGTCTCAAAATATCAGGCGCTTGGCGCATGAACTCAAGATCATATCGGTAAATTATAATTTTTTTTCCATCGACTATATATTCATCTGATTTTTCAAAGTTACTGAGGATCGCGCAATTTCTCAAAATATCTCGATTATGCAATGTTTCAATTCTGGCATAACGATGCTGTGTTTCCTCGCGAAGAAATTTCAACGCGGCGGTATAAAGTAGATGCCCTACTTTTTCATCCAGTCCGGGTTCCAACTGAAAATTGGTCAGATAAGGGTTTTTAGTTTTATCCCCCAAAAGCCGCACGCAAACCTGGCCTATTTTTTGATCGGGCGCACCCTTGATCTCTCGCATCAAATGGAAAGTCGCAAAAGGTCGTTCATTACCCGGAGGAACCTTGACCAGCATGCAAAAAATGCTGCCGTCTTCGATTGAACCGTAATATTTGGTGCCGCTGTTGCTCATGCCCGGACTATAGGCAAATGATTGTCATAATGCAATCTTTTTGTTGCATTTTTCATAAAATAATATTACATTCCCGGCCATGAGCACAAATCCGGCTAATCAGTTTATTTCGCAGGCGAATGAGGGGTCTTTGGGCGACAAACTCATAAAAAAGGGCTGGGGAACTTGTAAAGAAATTATCAAAGCGGTCCTGATCTTCGCGCTCGCATATGAAAGCGTGCACCATCTGACCGGACGTGAGTTAAAGGAGGCTGAGGTTCACGAATTAAAACGCGTGTTCAAGGACAGCGTCGATTACAAGGCTGTAAAAGTTCATACGCTTCCAAAATTATATACCTCCCTAACGAACACGGCGGGTTTTACTTTTTACAACAGCATTTTTGTGCATGAAGAGTTCGTTAAAAGATCGTTTGATGAATTAAGCGATCGTGAAAGAAATACTGTGTTTCATGAAATGGAACATGTGCGCGGGCACCAAAACGGCACCCTCAAAAAATCTAGGTACTATAGGGATCTGATCAAACACAACTTCAATGAGGAGGCGGTATACAGCTATGATGATGAAAAATTCAGTGATATGAATCCCGAGCAACAAGCCGTGTTCATAGCAAATTACGCCGAGGCTATAAAAGCGTATGACGATGGCCTCGAGGAAATAAATCAGGCCGAGAAAATGGGCTTCGCTACACAAGACGGTCTAAAGATTGATCCTGGCGTCACGCTGCATAGAGCCTGCTCTGCATTGCTGAATATGAGAGAACAGTTCGACGCAGGTTTTCCTTTCGATAGAAAATCGCCCGCTAAGTGCCGCAAGGTTTTCGAAATTTTGAACGACGAAGAATATCGCGCTTTGCCGGACGACAAAAAATGGAAAGCCCTCGAAAGCGCAACTGCAAACGTAAAAAAGCCATACTTAAGCTGGGACCCGTAAAATCCGGCTCTGAATCCGCGCTTTTTATGATATTGCCTTGAGCCCATCCATATGCAAGTTTACTCCCATATTTGAACCTTAGGGGTGCTGCGGATTTCTGCGGCTGAGATCAAACCCTTTGAACCTGCAACGTAGGGAAAGGCCATCGCCATGAGCAATTGCTCCTCCAACTCCAATGAAAAAACGGGCGCGTGCCCGAGTACGAAAGACGTCACGCGCGGGCCCTTGCCTGCGTCAAAGAAAGTTTACGTCGGCGATTTAAAAGTCCCGATGCGCGAGATCGCGCTGGAAGGCGGCAAAACTTTTACGGTTTACGATCCCTCCGGCCCGTTCACGGACAATGTCGAGCTCGACATCATGCGCGGCATTCCTAAAACCCGCACGCAATGGATCGTCGGTCGCGGCGACGTCGAATATATCGAAGGCCGCAAGGTTCAGGCTGTCGATAATGGTTTGAAAGGTAACGCACAACACCAGCCATTTCCCGCCAGCCCGGAAAAAGTTCTCCGTGCAAAACCCGGCGCCAATGTCACGCAGATGCATTACGCGCGCAAAAATATCATCACGCCCGAGATGGAATATATCGCCATCCGTGAAAACCAAAGACGCGAACAGGCGCACGCGGAATCAAAGCACGGCGAACATTTCGGCGCGAATTTGCCCGCCCTGATCACACCGGAATTCGTGCGCAAGGAAGTCGCCGAAGGCCGCGCCATCATCCCCGCCAACATCAACCACACGGAACTCGAGCCGATGATCATTGGCCGCAATTTCCTGGTTAAAATCAACGCCAATATCGGCAACAGCGCGGTGACGTCGTCCATCGGCGAGGAAGTCGATAAAATGGTCTGGGCCATCCGCTGGGGTGCCGACACGGTGATGGACCTCTCCACCGGGAAAAACATTCACGACACGCGCGAATGGATTATCCGCAACGCACCCGTGCCCATCGGCACCGTACCAATCTACCAGGCGCTGGAGAAAACCGGCGGCATCGCCGAAGACCTGACATGGGACATCTTCCGCGACACGCTGATCGAACAGGCTGAGCAGGGCGTCGATTACTTCACCATCCATGCTGGCGTGCGCCTGCCTTACATCCGCTTCACAGCGGATCGCGTCACGGGAATTGTCTCCCGCGGCGGCTCAATCATGGCCAAATGGTGCATGGCGCATCACCGCGAAAGCTTCCTCTACAGCAAGTTCGACGAGATTTGCGAAATCATGAAGGCGTATGACGTTTCGTTCTCGCTCGGCGACGGCCTCCGTCCCGGCGCGATTGCCGACGCTAACGACCGCGCGCAGTTCGCAGAATTAGAGACTCTCGGCGAGCTCACCAAACGCGCCTGGGCGCAGGATTGCCAGGTGATGATCGAGGGCCCGGGTCACGTTCCCATGCACCTCATTAAAATAAATATGGAGAAGCAATTAAAAGAGTGCCACGAAGCGCCGTTCTATACGCTCGGCCCCCTCACCACCGACATCGCGCCGGGTTACGACCACATCACGTCGGGAATCGGCGCGGCGATGATCGGCTGGTTCGGCACGGCGATGCTGTGCTACGTGACGCCCAAGGAACATTTAGGGCTCCCGAACCGCGACGACGTCAAAACCGGCGTGATCACCTACAAAATCGCCGCGCACGCGGCCGACCTCGCCAAAGGCCACCCGGGCGCGCAGTTCCGCGATGATGCATTGTCTCAGGCAAGGTTCGATTTCCGCTGGCAGGACCAGTTTAACCTCTCGCTCGATCCCGACACCGCCCGCGAATTCCACGACGAAACTTTACCCGCCGAGGGAGCAAAACACGCCCATTTCTGTTCGATGTGTGGGCCCAAATTCTGCTCGATGAAAATCACGCAGGATGTACGGGAATTTGTAGCCAACGAGGAAAAGAAAAAAGATGCGGCTTAATTTTATAGATAGGGCTTGATCTTGTCAGGATATGCCTTGAAAAATAAACTCATACAATCGTATATATAGAGCCATTTTTCGAGTTTCTTTTCATCTTTTTGTTTTTCAAAAGTAGAAATATTTTCTTTAATTTTAGATATAGTAACGTCTAGATATTCGTCTCCGCTAATTATTACCTCCTTTGTATCTGTGACGTAAGCCATAACAGGATATAAATTGACTATATTTTTACCGTATTTATCTTGAACGAGCTGTCCAGATAAATCTTTTTTTGAATTTTCTAAATATTTAAGCACAGTCTCATCGCATTCAATTCTAGGAAGGTGGGGCTGAGCTTGCTCGATATCAACAGCATGATTTAAGGCTGGACCAAAAACGATATTATCTTTGTGATATAATTTTCCTATAGTTATCGCTCCTCGAGTTAGAAATCCGGCCGCAAGTAATTTTGCGCACAACGAATGTATGCTTAAAATTCGTCCGCCAAATGAAACGGGCTTGCTTATTATAATGTGATCTGAAAAAACAGAGACTTGGATCTCAAGGAACATTTTATTTACTTTGAATCGGCCAAGCGCCTCTTTTTTTAGCAGTTCTTGGCGATATTGTTCATTGTGACTCTCAGCCTCCACATGAAGAATTCCAACAGCTTCTAAAAGAAGATTTAAATCTTCAGTTTCTGTTGCACCTTTCCAGCCAAGAATGTCAATATAAGCGACTAAACGCTCTTCATATTGAGCTTTCTTTTCTTCAATTTGCTCCTTAAGTTTCTCTTCCGTCATTATTTTAAGATATCATATTTTTAACAACTATTATGCTCGGATAACACTATGACCCCTTCACCCCCACCATGCCCCGCCTGCCAATCGCCGCACTCGTATGAAGATCGCGGGCTGTGGAATTGCCCGGAATGCGGCTATGAATGGGCGGCTGGGGCGAACCAGAACGACGACGATGCCGTTACAGCAAAAATAACCCGCGATGCCAACGGCGCGGAACTAAATGACGGCGACACCGTTACAGTGATCAAGGATCTGAAGGTAAAGGGCTCATCGCTGGTCGTGAAGGTGGGAACCAAGGTCAAAAACATCCGCCTTGTCTCCGGGGATCATGATATAGATTGTAAAATCCCCGGCGTCGGTCCCATGGGCCTCAAATCCGAGTTCGTAAAGAAAATTACTGATTAAAAAAGGACGCAGCATGAAACAGTTATTTATGATTTTGGTTATGGTTTTGGTAATCGCTCCCACCGCCCACGCGCAAGGCAACGATCCGCTCGGCACGCAATATTACGGCCACCTCCGTGATATGTGCAAAAAGAACAATGTCGAACGCGTCTGGAACCGCTGGTTCGGCGACAAGCAGAAAAACCTGAGCCAGGACACGTGCTGCATGGATTCCGTCGCGGCAATGGAAAAGGAAAACGCGCTCGCGGCCGAGGACGGTGTTTGCCCTGACGGCCACCAGAAAAATAAACTCGAATGCCCGACATCAAAAGAATGGTGCGAGAAAACGTGAGAAACTTTTTCCTCATGACGCTTTTAATTCTCACCGCCTGCTCCGGCTACAAAACGCCGTCGATGAGCAGCGACCCGTCGAAAATGTCCGCCGATACGCTCTGCTACCGCCACGCCTACGCCAAATCCGACCCGAGGCTGCGCGATGAGATCGAGGCGCGCGGGCTGGAATGCGGCGAAATCCTGCGGCAGCAGCCGCATGCAGGCCAGGACCAGAGCCGTGCAGTCGGTTGGTGAAAGTTTAACGAATTCTTGCTAGACTAAGCCTTAAGTAACCCGGCCACCGGCTTAGCCACTCATATAATTTTGATTCATGCAAAACCCTGTCACTAACAAGCATTCCGTCGCGCTGGTCGATTCCACAAGCCACCGCGGCGAGGTCGAAAAAGCGCTGATGTCGTTCTACGATGTCACGTCCTTCGACGACGGCAAGGACGCGCTGAAAAAATTGGCCGCCTCTCCGCCCGCCATCATCATCGTCGGCGAGGACGTCAGTCCCGGCGGCAGCCTGAATTTCATCCGCGCCGTGCGCGGCGAGCGCACGCTGACCGAAGTTCCAATCCTCTATATCATCGACAAGAAAAATTTCAGCCTCATCGCCGATGGCAAGGCGGCGGGCACCAGCGATTTCATCACCAAACCCTACCGCCGTAGCGAGATCATCAAATCCATCTCGCGCCTGCTGAATGCCAGCATCGAGCATGAATGGGAGGCGCTGCCCGAGCTGCAGCAATCCGCGCTGAAAGGCACGGCCAGTCTGTTCGGCAACCTCGCCGACGTGCTCTCGACCGGCGAAGCCCTGCCCCTGAGCACCGTCAAGGATTCAGTGCAGCCGCTCGTCACTGCCATCGAGAACAACGATTTCAAAAGCATTTTGGACGGCGTGCGCAATCACGACGACTATACCTATGCGCATTCGATGCGCGTGGCGACGATGCTTTCACTCCTCGGTCACGCGGCAGGGTTCAAGAATGACGAGCAATTAATGCTGGCCTCCGGCGGGTTGCTGCACGATGTCGGCAAGATGATGATCCCGCACCATATCCTGAATAAACCGGGCAAGCTCGACACGGCGGAATTCGAGATCATGAAATCGCACGTGCCCGAGACGATCAAATATCTCAAGGCCGCCGGGAATATGCCGAACGCGATTTTCATCATCGCCGAGCAGCACCACGAAAAAATCGACGGCACGGGTTATCCGAACGGGCTGAAAGGATCCGAACTTAACGAGCTCGCGCGCATGGCCGCAGTCGTCGATGTGTTCAGCGCGCTCACCGACAGGCGCGTCTACAAACCGCCGATGGAGTCTGGCAAGGCGATTCAAATCATGAAAAACGAGATGACAACGCATCTCGACCAGAATTTCGTCAAAATGTTTTCTTCCATTCTCGCCGATGCGGATATATTATCGTGATATGTCACGATTTTTCCTGATCATTCTCGCTCTATGCATTGCCATGCCCGCATCCGCCGCGTTCAGGGAAACGCCCGAAAGCTATTACGGGCGGATAATGAAAAGCTGCGAATATGCTGTGCGCGAAAACTGGCGCGATTATCTGCTCTATGTCCCGCACAAGCGCATCGATGAATGCTGCGCCGAAAGCGTGCGGACAATGGCAAAAGCAGGCGCGAAATTAACGCGGGGCGATCAATGCCCCGAAGGCTATCAGCCGAACGCCCTCAAATGCGCGAGCAGCAAACGCTGGTGCGAGGAAATCAAGCGAAATTAAAGACGGAGTTTCGGTGGTTGAGGCGTTGCTGGCGTGGGGGTGTCTGCCGCTGCAGCCTTATTTATACGATCACTGATTTCTTTTAAATCCAGATCGCTGTCGTCCATGCGGCCGGGCGCCTGAACCTGGAGAATTTTATTGTCAGGACCAGCCAGACTTTTGAACACCGGGTTATGATGGTCGTCTGAATTTATTATAAGCGGAAATCCATAGACGTCCATGTATGGATTAGGCGGCATATCTTGATAATCCGGGCTTTCGCCATATTGCATTCCTGTCAGCACGGGTAAGTGATTGATGCTCGTTATATGGACGACTGCGCCGGTTTTCACCGTGCCCATCATGTTGATCGCATTTCTTTGAGTTTCATATCTGGTTTCATCCAATTTCGCAGAAGCATCAGGTTTATCTTTTGCGCGTTCGACCGCGGTTTCTTTACCGGTGTCGGAGCCGGTGATTCTATAACCATTTTCATAGGCATAACGGAAAGCATGCCCGGCAGGATCATCGGGAGAGAAAAACTTATCGAATGTCTTGCCGAGCTTTCCGTCTTTGGAATCTGCCAGGATTTTCTTTATCTCATCCGGGCTGTGCTGGAAACTTACGAGGACATTGCTCTTGCCGAAGAGCTGTTCCGCTGCCTTGATGGCGCCAATATGCGCATAAGCCCCGGCCATGGCCGGTTCTTCGTCTTCAGCCGACGACTTTTTAAAAAATCTTTTGATTGAATTTTTTGTATCTTCGATAGGCTGATCGACAGGAGATTGCGCGCTGATTATAAGAACAGGCTTTCCGCCATTTTCAATCCGGCGCATCGTCGCCGCCGCTTCTATGATATTGTAGGTATCGATGGCAAATTTCTTATAGATATCGGTCATGCCGCACTCCCTGTAATGCGCATGGCCAAGTTTAAAGACTAATCAATAATGAAAGATTAAGGGCGGGGAGTAGGCGTTAATAAACTCACCACTGCATATTCGAGTGATCCCAGTATTTATCGCGGATTTCCTTGGCATTATGGCTGTCAAAGCCATGGCAGAGCGCGCAGGCGTTCAGGGCGCCGACCGAAGCCAGCAGCATCATAAGAACAAGCAGGTTTTTAGCCGTTTTCGTTGTCATGGCGCTTATTTATCATAATCCGTCCACCGGATGCAAGTTCCGACAGGCGCCCTGAAGCCTTAAGTGCGCTTAGTTGTACTGGCGCTGCATGGTTTCGCCGGCTTCTTCCGTGTCGCGACCCATGCCGTGCCATGTGTTTTCACAGGCACTTACGGCAAACGTGCAGAGCAGGGCGCCCAAAACCAGCATTGTTCTTTTCTTAGACATCTTAATTCCTCGTGTTGTTGGTTCATGGAAAGGAATCGATTCCTTCCCGGTTCACGAATGCTTGAAGCGCGGGGAAGGTTCCGCGGGTGTTTAAAGCTATATTTCGTCGGCCTTGACGGTCATCCGGCGGAACGATTTCGAGCGGGCTGCTGCCGCGACAACGCTCAAGGTTGCGATGCCGCCGAACACGATGGAGGGCACGAGGCCGAGCAGCTTCGCCGCCACGCCCGATTCAAACGCCCCGATCTCGTTGCTGGAAATAATGAACATGGAATTCACGGCGCTGACGCGGCCTTTCATAGCCTCGGGCGTCAGTAACTGCATCAAGGTTCCCCGGATAATCATCGAGACGGAATCGAACGCGCCGGAAATCGCGAGGAAGATCATCGACAGCCAGAAATATTGCGACAGGCCGAAACCGATCATGCACACGCCGAAGCCCGCGACGACGAACAATAATCGCCGCGCCGAAATCACTTTCATCGGGCGAAGGGCGAACACGAGCGCGGTTAAGACAGCGCCGATGGCTGGCGCGGCACGCAATGCACCCAACCCTTCTGCGCCGATATGCAACACCTGGTCGGCGAACATCGGCAGCATCGCCACCGCGCCGCCGAACAGAACGGCAAACATGTCGAGCGCCATGACCGTGAGCAGAGTCTTGTTACCGAGAATGAACATCCATCCTTCACGGATACTTTCAAACGCTTTGGGCTTTGTCGCGGCGCGCTCCCAGTTGGGGAGGCGGATAAACCCGATCATCATGAAAGAGATACAAAGCATCGTGACGGGCATCCACCATGCGCCGTGTGCGCCGTAGCCGCCATAGATAAGCCCCGCCACCGCCGGGCCGGTGATCGCGCCGATCTGGAAGACGCTGGTCTGCCACGACAGCGCGCCCGCCATTTCACCGCGCGGGATAATGCGCGGCAAAATCGAGAAGGCCGCAGGCATCGCGAAACTGCGCGCGAGGCCGGAAATAAATACGCCGGTGAATAACGCCGCGACGACATGACTCTCGTTCATCGGCAGATAACCGCCCGCGATAACAAGAAGGATCAATGTGTTTAATGACAGCGTGCCGAGGCACCAGAGATAAATCCGCTTCGGCTGGCCGATATCGACAAAATACCCGGCGAACAACGCGCAGAAAATCGCCGGGACGGCTTCGGTCAGGCCGGTGAGGCCGAGCAGCAACGGGTCCTTCGTGAGTGAATAAATCTGCCAGCCGACAACAACCGATTGCGCCTGCAACGCGACAACCGTGCAGAACCGTGCCGCCAGCAAAAGGCGGAAATCGCGAAGGCACAGGACATTAAAGGAAAGGCCGCTCATAGCGAAGATATAACAAAGTTGTCATTCTGAGCGAAGCGAAGAATCTCAATGGGATCCTTCGCTGACGCTCAGGATGACAGGGCTCTAAAGAACCGTCAGCATTTCAGCCACCAGCGGGTGCCGGACGATATCGGCCTGCTCCAGCCGGACGACCGCGATGTTGGGCAGCGGGTCCAGCCTGTTGGCAGTTTCTTTCAGCCCCGAGATGCCCTCCAGCAGGTCGGACTGGTCCGGGTCGCCCGTGACGACCATGGTTGAATGCCAGCCAAGGCGCGAGAGCAGCATCTTGAGCTGCGCATAGGTGCAGTTCTGCGCCTCGTCGATTACAACGAAGGAGTTGTTGAGCGTCCGTCCGCGCATGAAGCCGACAGGAGCAATTTCAATCGTGCCTTCCTCGATATATTGACGCACGCGCTTGCCGCCCATCCGATCGCCAAGCGCGTCATAGAGAGGACGTAAGTATGGTGCCATTTTTTCATGCAGATCGCCGGGCAGGTAACCGAGTGACTCCCCGGCTTCCATGGCGGGACGCGAGAGCAGAATGCGCTCGACCTTTCCGGCGGCGAGGGCCTCGGCGGCCTTGGCGATAGCGAGGTAGGTCTTGCCGGTTCCGGCGGGTCCTATAGCGAGGGTGAGGTTGTGTTTGTCGATGGCTTCCATCAGGCGGGTCTGGCCCTCGGTGCGGGGGCGGACATTCTTGACGTATTTTTTGTCCCGGTTGCGGTCTATCTCGTCGTCTAGGGGGTGCCAGTCCTGGCGCTTTTCGGAGTGTCGGCTGTTTTCAAAGGGTCGGTCGTCGAAGTCTGGGTGAACGATGTTGGCGCTGGTTCTTACGGCATGGAGGTTACGGTTACGACGGGACTTTTTAGCCATGCAGAGGCTCCTTCTCGGGGCTTGGGGTTAAGAGAGAAGTGTGTGCAGTCGGAGGGGGTTTGGAGGATTTCAGCGAGGGGGCAGGACAGGTATTTCGACAGAGAGCGAAGGGAAGAGCAGTTCGAGGTGTGAAGGAATGAATCCAACGGGGCCTGCTTTGTGAACTGTAGGGGTGAACTGTGGACCTGTTACCTGAAAACAAGCCTACCAGAAAAACCCCGGCCTAACCATGGATTTCAAGCATTTTCCACGGTTTTAAAGAATTTTACGCTATTCGAAAAAACAGGTATAATGGTGAATGTGGTGATTTTTCGGGGAAAACGCTTCATGCAAAAAGCTCTTCTTGCTGGCCTTGTTTTAGTAACGGTATTTGGCGCCGGAACGGTTAACGCTGCCGAAGTTTTTATCAAGAAAAACAAAACGACAACATCCGCGCCGCAGAAACAGGCCTCTCCGTCCGTGCCGCAGGGCGCTGTCCCGAACCCGGGACAGGAGCAGGTTCTTCCCCCTGGCGTGCAATTATACCAGCCGGGCGTTGTGCCGCTCGGCCAACAGCCTTGCACCGAGGAAGATAAAAAATTGGTTCTTGCGCTTGATAAAAAGGTTACTTCCAAACGCGATCCGAATGCCACAGCAGGGCAGGTCAATGGAGAAGCGCAACAATGGAGCGATAGTCTCAACAATCCTGAAAGTATGCGGAATTTCATCAATATCTACGCACGTTGCTCTTCCACCGTTATGGGCGGACGCGAGGCGAGAGGAATAAAACCTCTAAAGCCCGTTGAACCCGTCAGATTGCCGGCCTACAAAACACCTTAAAACACGCGGCAATCCTGTGCTTTTTCCTCATTGATTGCCTTTTTTCCTGATTCTCTATAGCCTGCCCCGCCATGACCCTGGAATTCAAAGACATTCAGAAGGCCAACAAGGCCATCAAGGATTACATCATCCGCACGCCGACGATCCGTGCGGCGCGTTTGTCTGTGCATCTGGGCATCGAGCTTTATCTCAAGCTTGAGAATATGCAGTACACGAACGCGTTCAAGGCGCGCGGCGCGCTCAACAAACTTTTGACGCTCGACCCGGCACAGCGTCGCAACGGTGTTATCGCCTGCAGCGCCGGTAATCATGCGCAGGGCGTCGCGTTTCATGCGCAACGCCTCGGCATTCCGGCGATCATCATCATGCCGGAAGGAACGCCGTTCAATAAAATCGCCAAGACGCAGGATTTCGGCGCCAAAGTCGTGCTGTTCGGAAAAACATTGCCCGAGGCGATGGATGAAACGCATCGCCGCGCCAGCCAGGATAATCTCGCTTTCATTCACCCGTATGACGACGCCGTTGTTGCGGCCGGGCAGGGAACGATCGGTCTCGAGATGATGGAGCAACGCCCTGATTTAGACGTTGTTGTCGTTCCTATCGGCGGCGGCGGTTTGATGGCAGGCGTTGCAACGGCAGTGCATGCAATCAATCCAAAGGTCGAGATCATCGGCGCGCAGGCGAAGAGCTACGCAGCCGTTAAAAACATGATAGACGGCGAAAATCACAAGATCGGCGGCTCGACGGTCGCAGAAGGCATCGCGGTCAAGCATCCCGGCGAGGACAATGTAAAAATAATCAAAAAACTTGTTTCGCGGATCGAAATCGCGACGGAGACCGAAATCGAGGAAGCGATTTTCGATTTCCTCTCGGCGGAAAAACTCGTGGCCGAAGGTGCGGCCGGTGCAGGCCTTGCAGTCGTCAAAAACAATCTGGATCACTTCAAGGGCAAGAAGGTCGGCCTCGTGGTTTGCGGCGGCAACATCGATTCACGCATGCTCTCGACGCTGATCATGCGCGGGCTGGTACGCGATGGAAGAATTACGAGATTGAGATTTGAAATCGACGACACGCCCGGTCAACTTGCCGATATTGCGCGCATCATCGGTGAATCCCAGGCCAACGTTATCGAAGTTATTCACCAGCGCATGATGCAGGCTGTGCCGCTGAAACGCGCCGAGCTCGATGTCGTGATCGAGGCGCAGGACAAGGACCACGTGAAGCGCATCCTCAAAGCCCTGCGCAAGCACGGCTTCACCGTCGACGCCAAGAGTGAAGTTTAAGAAAACTTACGCCGCTTCTTTCTTGCTGTCGCCGCCGTCATCCGGATCGGGCTTCTGGTAGTTGCCGGTGAAAATGTCGGAAGCGAAAACCTCTTCCCATGATCCTTGCGTCGAAGCCTTCGAATATTCCGTCGCGCGGTTTTCGAAGAAATTGACGTGCTCGGCGCCGTTCAGCATTTCATCCATCCACGGCAGCGGATTGGCCTTGATGCCGAAGATCGGCTCAAGATTCAATTGCTGCAGGCGGCGGTCGCCGATATAGCGGATGTAGTTTTTGACATCCTTGGGCTCGAGACCTTCAATCGGCCCGCCTTCAAAGGCGAGATCGATGAACGCATCCTCGAAGCCGACGATTGTACGGCAGCTCTCGGTGATTTCACTGCGCAGCTCGTCATCCCAGATGTCGCGGTTTTCATCGATGAACGCGTTAAACAACTTGATCATCGACAGGCAGTGCAGCGTTTCGTCGCGCACCGACCAGGTGATGATCTGGCCCATGCCCTTCATTTTATTGAAGCGTGGGAAGTTCATGAGAATCGCGAAGGATGCGAAGAGTTGCAGCCCTTCCGTGAACGCGCCGAACATCGCCATCGTCTTGGCAATATCGCGGCGCGATTTCATCGACACGTTCTGCATGTAATCGAACTTGTCTTTCATTTCCTTGTATTTCAGGAACGCCGAATATTCCACCTCGGGCATGCCGATGGTGTCCAGCAGGTGCGCGTAGGCGGCGATGTGAACGGTCTCAATGTTCGAGAAAGCCGATAACATCATCTGCACTTCGACCGGGCCGAAGACCTGGCTGTAATGCTTCATATAGCAGTTGTTGACCTCAACATCCGACTGCGTGAAGAAACGGAAAATCTGCATCACCAGGTTTTTCTCGGAGGGCGTCAGTTTTTTCTTCCAGTCGCGCACGTCTTCGGCGAGTGGAACCTCTTCGGGCAGCCAGTGAATGCGCTGCTGCGTCAGCCACGCTTCGTAGCACCAGGGGTAGAGGAAAGGCTTGTAGACATGGCGCTCCTGCAGCAGCCGGGAAGGGGAATCTGTGACATCGTCGATAATCTTTTTGGCCATGGGTACGCTCTCCTCGTTTTTTGTTCTTGTAAGAATCGGTTGGATGGGGGGAATTTTAGACTTTCCCGGTCCCCGCGCAGAGTCATTTCTGACTGAAAATGCGCGGAGAACGGGGATAAAGGCAGGAATTTGGTAACTCAGACCTGTCCATATATAGCGGTGTTTTTGTTTTAGCGCCACTACATCTTGTGGTTTTCCACACCCTATATCAGTTCGTTCGGCCGTTTTGAGGGGGGTGGGGGTGCCCCTTACCTTTCCCGGCAATTCTTTCACCATCCTTCCGTCCATAGCGGCTCCGTTACGCGCCCGGATAACCGCGCAGCACAAAGACCCGGCGCACCGCCAAGCCTTCGAAACCTTAAAATAAAACGGTTGAAAAGTAAAGGAATTTATTCCTAATAATACTATATTTTTTAGTTAAGCTATTGATAATAATTAATATTGCTTTTTATAGTGAAATTTACTTAGGTTGATACTCATACCAATTAGTCTTATAATTATTCTGTTATAGGAGAAATTGTGATGACTAATATATTTGATGTTTCAAATCTAGAAGATTTACCGCCGGAGCTAATAAAGGAATTAAAGCTATCTAGTGAAGTTGATAATATAATATTAGCTCTTTTTTCTGAAGCAGGTGGAATTTTAAATTTAACGAAATTATTGGTTGGGTATTATAGAAAATACAAAGAGGCAAAAACCAGGGCATACATGATGTCTACCTGTTATCGCCTTGTTCAAAAAGGATTTTTAGAACCTACGGATAGTAAGGGCGAGTACACGATAACGACTAAAGGGCGGGCAATGGTCAATTCAGGACCGGACGGACAAAAAACAGGACAGGAAAACGAGGAGGAAGCAATTGATCTTGTTTGATCAGGCAGAAATGTGATAAATTAATCTTAAGAATCGGAAAGGTTCTGAAAATAAGTCGACCGCCAAGCACGTCAATGCGAGGCGGCCGATGGTCAAGGGGGGAGGCCCCCAAAACCGTTACTGCAAAGACATGGTAGCCGGGCCTCCTTTTTTACGCAACTGCTTGGGGAATAATATCCCCTCGTAATGAAAGGAGACATTTTCATGTCTAAAAAACCATCTGGCCTTAAGCCAGGACAAACGGCTCCGAATTCGGGGCAATATCAGCAAATCGGACCAAGAGGTGGCAAAGGCCCGGAAGTTACTTCCGTGCAAGGTGAGCCTCTTCCTCCCACCACAAAACCGGGATCAACTTATACGTTGGTTGATCCAACGAAAAATCGTTCTGGAAGTGGAAAATAAAAAAAGCCCGATACAGCGCTAACTGTATCGGGCCAATCTCCTTAGGACACTTGGAGTATCCAAAGGAGGCCGGGACTGATCCCAGCTAGGTACGAGTAATATCGTTTCGGTGATCGCCGGTGTCAAGAACTCCATAGGTATTATAGAGGATCCTAAAATGGAACCACCTATGAAAAAGCCACCACCTGGTTACCGTTGGGTATTTTGCCCACGGTTCAAGCACTGGCGCACAGGAAAATATGTGTATCCCAAGAAAGCAAAATATTTTGTATTTTTGGTAAGATGCTAACCAAGAAATGCAGAGGTGTAACAGCCTCTGCATTCTTTATTTAAACCGGCGGTTCCTGGGCCGATTTCGGTATGTCGCGGGTTTTATAGAGCGAGAACAGCACGCCACCCGCCAGCAGCCCGATCGTGACGCCGAGCGAAACGCTGGCCGGGAATTTCTCCCAGTGGAAGATCTCGATCAGGAAGACTTTCGAGCCGATGAAAATCAGGATAAGGGCGAGCGCGTATTTGAGATAAGCGAAACGCTCGATCATCGCCGACAGCGCGAAGAACAACGCCCGCAGGCCTAAAATAGCGAACACGTTGCTCGTATAGACGATAAAGGTGTCAGTCGTGATCGCGAAAATAGCAGGCACGGAATCCACCGCGAAAATCAGGTCGGCGAATTCGATTGTCACCAGCGCGAGGAACAGCGGGGTCATGAACAGCACCATTTTCCCTGTCTTCGGGTCGGGCTGGCGGATGAAGAATTTCTGGCCGTGCAGGCTTTCCGCGATGTGGAAGTTCTTCTTCAGGAACTTTATGATCGGGTTGTTCTCGACCGCCTTGCCGTGGTCGCCCTCGTCTTTCATGAACAGGAGCTTGATGCCGGTGAGGAGCAGGAAACCTGCGAAGATATAAAGCACCCAGTGGAAATTATGCACCAGAGCCGCGCCAAGGCCGATCATGAGGCCGCGCATGACGATGACCCCTAAAATGCCCCAGAACAGTACGCGGTGCTGGAATTTTCGCGGGATATAAAGCGCGCTGAAAATAATCGCCATGACGAAGATATTGTCGATGGAGAGGCTCTTCTCGATGATATAGCCGGTGTAATATTCGAGAGCGCTTTCCTGGCCCAGTTCCCACCATACGAACAAACCGAAGAGCAGGCTGACGGTGATATAGCTGGCCGAGAGCTTCAGGCTTTCGCGTACGCCGATTTCATGCTGGTCGCGGTGCAGGACGCCAAGGTCGATGATCAGCAAAACGACGATGATCGTGAAAAACACGAGCCAGAGCCACATGGGTTTGTCGAGGAGATCGAGGGCTAGAAATGCTTCCATGGCGGGCGGGGATCCTTTTGAATTTACTCATATAAGTATAGGGCCTGCAGGGCCTGCATTCAAACGGTGATTTCAGATTTTCACGAAAAGCCCGGTGATTTCGACATGCGCGGACCACACGAACTGGTCGACGAGCGTGAGGGATTGAAGTTTGTAGCCGCCATCCAGCAGCGTTCTCGCATCGCGCGCGAAACTGGCCGGGTTGCAGGAAACCCCAATGATTCTGCGGGTCTCCGAGGAGGCGAGGAACGGGACTTGCGCTGCCGCCCCGGCGCGCGGCGGGTCGAAAATGACGGTGTCGAAACCATCCATCTCGGTTTCCTTCAGCGGATTTTTGAACAAATCGCGGCGCGTGGCGGTGAGGCCGGGATGTTTGCTCTGCGCGAGGGTTTGAATCGCGGGCCCATCGCCGTCGATTGAAGTAACAGGGCCGAGGGCAAGCAAAGGACCGCTGAACGTGCCGCAGCCGGAGAAAAGATCGAGGAATTTGCTCCCGCCTTGCGCGTAATTCATGACGAGGGCGGTGAGGGCCTGCTCGCCCTCTTCGCTGGCCTGCAGGAAGGTCGCCGGGGGCAGGGTGACGTTAAGTTCGCCGAATTTTTTAACGACCGGCTTGCGGGCGAGGATGATTTCCGGCGGGCGGAAATCTTTCTCGCGGTACGAAATGCGGGCGATGTCGAGTTTTTCGGCGATCTCGCCGAGCGCCTCATCCTGCTCGAAACTGAATCGCCCGCGTTTTTGCAGGCGGCCCGTCAGTACCATGTCGAATGCGCCGCCAACATATTGCAATGTAACGTCGCAATTTTTCGCGTCCCCCATCAGGCGCGGGAGATAGGGCCGGAGCTCCTGTGTCTTTTTCTCGAGCGCCGGGTCGAGCACAAGGCAGCGCTCGATGTTCAAAACATTATGACTGCGCCCCTCGTTATAACCGAGCGTGATGCCCCGGTTTGTTTTAATCGCCGTCATCGTCGTGCGGCGGCGTGTCGCGGCAGGCAGGAAAACCGGCTCGCCCCATGTTGCAGGCTCGACTCCCGCGCGGGTGAGCGCAGTTTTGACCTTGGCGATTTTCCACGCGCGGTAAAATTCCGGTGTGACATGCTGTAGCGAACACCCGCCGCATTTCGCGAAGTAAGGGCAGGGCGCTGGCACGCGGGTAAACGAGGGACTCACGATTTTCTGTAAGGTCCCGCGCTCGCCTTTGATCGCGGCCTCGATCACATCGCCCGGCGCGGTTTTAGGCACGTAAACAGGCGCGCCATCATGCAGCGCGACGCCGTCGCCTTTGGCACCTATTTCATTTATCGTCAGCGGAACAATTTTATTGGTCATGCGTTGTTATTTATTACCGAAAAAAGGAGATTTTGCCATGCCCGCCCAGAAAAAACCCGAAGGCTCCAACAATGTCACGCCTTATTTGACGCTTAAGGGCGCGAACAAAGCCATCGACTTCTATAAATACGTGCTCGGTGCCAGGGAAGAATTCCGCATGGACATGCCGGATGGCAGCCTTGCGCATGCCTCGCTTGTAATCGGCGATTCCAAAATCATGATGACGGAAGAAAGACCCGAATGGGCCGCGAAAGGCCAGGGCGTCACGAAATCCTCGACTTATGTTTATGTCGACGACCCCGACGCCGCGTTCAAGCGCGCCAAGGAACGCGGCGCGGAAGTCGTGATGGAGCCCGCCGATATGTTCTACGGCGACCGCACGGCATGCTTCGTCGATCCGTTCGGCCAGAGCTGGACCGTTGCGCTGCATGTCGAGGATGTGTCCGACGAGGAAATGCGCCGCCGCGGCAAGGAAATGTTCAGCAAAGCGGCCTGATTTCAATCGTCATTGCGAGGAGGCTTCTTAGCCGACGAAGCAATCCAGACTTAAAATGGATTGCTTCGCTCCCGATGGTCGCTCGCAATGACGGTCGTGTTTGATTATTTATAAACCGGCAGCATCATATAGCCGAGAACGACCAGCATCGCCGCGAGGATGATGGCGATGAATTTGCGGAGCCTGTCTGATTTATTGTCGCTCATGGCGGGAGCGTAGCACGCTCTTAAAAGGCTTCAAACACAGCCTTTTCAAGTTCTTGACTTTCTATAATCACTTATATAAGTTACCCCGCAAGAGGTAACGTTATGACAAGACAATCAAGCCAGCAAGAAACAACCGAATTCAACATTCCAGAAGAACTCTTGGGCGATCTAAGAATGCTGATCCCGAGCACCGAGTGTTTTGGTGATGCTCTTGGCCGTACGTTGGAGCGGAACCAGATCTACAATGTCGGTTTTCTGGTTGCCGCAACGGAATTTGACCTTGTATGTGCAAAAAATATCGGTCGGATCAGACGGCAAAAAATAAAAGAGGTGCTGGAAGCTTTAGGTCTGCGGCATGAAATGGTTGACGAGAAAACGTCAAAGCTCTTATTCGCACAGTCTCTTCCCAGCCATTGCTGGATGCTAAAGAAAAATGTCGAAGGTCAAAGAGAGGCCGACGAACTGGTGCGCAAAGTATTTAAAATTCCTCCCGGCGTTGTCCCGCAATTCCAGTTCGACGTAAAAAAGAAAAAAACTGAAAAGAAAACAGCCACGAATAATACAGAAACCGTCACGGATCTTAACATTCCGAAAGAACTGCTGGGAGATCCGAGAATGCTGATCCCGGCCAGGCAGTTGTTGAGTGACGGTGTCGCCATCCGACTATCCAATGGCGGGCACCTGTTAAACGTGGGCTTGATGGTTGCCGCCACGGACAGGCAGTTTTACGTTATCCCTGGCATGGGATATGTCCGGATTAAAGAAGCTAAAGATGCATTAGCATCTTTGGGTCTTAGACCCGGAATGATAGATGCGGAAACAGCACAAGCTATGTTCCAGCAACTTGGTCCTCTGCCTGGTACAAATTTTGACAAGTACACGATAAATAAGGGGAAACAACAAGCAGCCGATACGATTATAAGGAAAGCTTTTAAAATTTCCAAAGACGCTGTTGTTCCAACCTATGAAGAAACAATGCGTAACGCTCCTGTTGCGGTAGAATTTCCTATATTTTTATCTTCAATTTTCAGTGAAGTATTAAAAAGCGACAAGACTCTCATGCGCAAAGCTCAGGAGGCGCTGAATAAGATCGCAATCGACCTGACGAAACAGGAACTCCAGCGGCATGTGCATGGCAATCCTTCTCCTGAAGAGAGGCAGCCAGACGGGGCAGTTTCTGACCGGCAGAACAGCGAAGCAGGGGAGAAATTGAATTTTTCCGCGCGTATACCGCCAATTTTCTCTACGGCAGTGGAAATCTATCCAGGCTTGCGCGAAGAAATAACTGATAAGTTCAGAGCTGCAGCCGTAACCATAGCCAAAGAAGCCCTGCAAAAACAACTCGATGCTATAGCATCGCCTGCGCACGGCTGAGCATTCGGTTTTCGATCAATAAAAAAGGCCCCAAGACGGGGCCTTTTTTGTCTATGGCTGCCACTTACTGACACGCCAAACATTCTTCATATTTTTTCTCGCCCTGCGCTTCTGAAAGCTCCGGCTGGCGGTTGTCTTTCGGCGCGTCGGACATTGTGCGCTTCCATGACGCGTCGGACTCGGCGCGCTGGATGGATTTGCTGCGGCAGTAGTAAAGCGATTTGACGCCTTTTTTCCACGCTTCGAAGTGAACGCGGTGAAGCTCGGCCTTGTGCACGTTGGCGGGCAGGAACACGTTGAGCGATTGCGCCTGGCAGACGAAAGGAGTTCTGTCGCCCGCATGCTCGATCAGCCAGCGCTGGTCGATTTCAAACGCGGTTTTGAAAACGTCTTTTTCTTCCTGGCTGAGGAAGTCGAGATGCAGGACGGAGCCTTCATTGGTGAAGATCGACGACCACACATCGTCGGTGTTCTTGCCTTTTTCTTCGAGAAGCTTGGCGAGGAACGCGTTCTTGACCGGGAAAGAACCGGACAATGTTTTATGCGTGTAGGCATTGGCCGCGTTCGGCTCGATGCCGGGCGACGCGCCGCCGGTGATGATGGAGATCGACGCGGTCGGCGCAATCGCCATCTTGTTCGAGAAGCGCTCCTGGATGCCGTAATCGGCGGCATCGGGGCACGCGCCGCGCTCGGCGGCGAGTTTAACGGAGGCATCGTCCGCTTGTCTTTTGATATGTTGGAATATGCGGCGGTTCCAGACTTTCGCCATGACGCCTTCCATCGGGATCATTTTCGATTGCAGGAAGGAGTGGAAACCCATGACGCCGAGACCAACCGAACGCTCGCGCATCGCTGAATATTTCGCACGCTTCATGGAGTCCGGCGCTTTCTCGATGAAGTCGGTGAGGACGTTATCGAGGAAACGCATGATGTCTTCGATGAAGGTCGGGTGATCCTGGTATTCCTCGAATTTTTCGAGGTTTAACGAGGAGAGGCAACACACCGCCGTTCGGTCGTTGCCGAGATGGTCGATGCCCGTGGGAAGCGTGATCTCGGAGCAGAGGTTCGACATTTTCACGGTGAGGCCCGCCATCTTGTGGTGGTCGGGGATCTGGTCGTTCACGTGGTCGATATAAACAATGTAGGGCTCGCCGGTTTCGATACGGGCGGTGAGCAGGCGGATCCAGAGGTCGCGCGCCGAAACTTTATCGACGACGTGATTGTCTTTTGGAGATTTCAGCGCCCATTGCTCGTCATTCTCGACGGCGATCATGAACGCGTTGTTGACGAGAACGCCGTGATGGAGGTTCAGCGCCTTGCGGTTCGGGTCGCCCCCGGTCGGGCGGCGGATTTCGATGAATTCCTCGATCTCCGGGTGCCAGATGGGGAGGTAAATTGCTGCGGAGCCGCGGCGGAGCGAGCCCTGCGAAATCGCGAGGGTGAGGCTGTCCATGACGCGGATGAAGGGAACGATGCCCGAGGTTTTGCCGTTGCGGCCAACTTTTTCGCCGATCGAGCGGACATTGCCCCAGTAAGAGCCGATACCGCCGCCGAGCGAGGCGAGCCAGACATTTTCATTCCAGAGCTCGACGATGTCTTTAAGGTCGTCCTTGGTTTCGTTGAGGAAGCAGGAAATCGGCAGGCCGCGATTGGTGCCGCCGTTCGAGAGAATGGGGGTCGCGGGCATGAACCAGAGCTTGGAAATGTAATCATAAAGGCGCTGGGCGTGGGCGCTGTCATCGCCGTAGAACATTGCGACGCGGGCGAACAAATCCTGGTAAGATTCTTCGGGCAGCAGGTAACGGTCGGTCAGGGTGGCTTTGCCAAAATTCGTCAGAAATGCATCGCGCGATCTGTCGATCTGCACGCGATTTCCCCGTTCCATCTGCGCGACGTCAAACATGAGTAAACTCCCCAATTTTTTTCGAATCTATTATATAGGCTGGTAGTGTTTGAAAGACAGTAGAACTACTATCCCTAGCGGTTAGCTTCATTCAAAATACTACATCTCGTGGTATTGAACAATGAATTTTCGGGAAGGGGTACAGGAAATTATTCCTGAACATGTTATCCATTTTAGCAAAAGATTTTGAATCTGCTGGAAGATTTTGGTCTATCCAAACCCTTATCCCCAGAGACCGGATTTTAAAATCGCAATAATATTTCCCTCGACCTATTCATAACGAGGCAAAATTCTATTTTAGGTTGTCATAGGTCCGCGGTCCTATGACATAAGAAGACAAAAATCCGCGAATCTTCTGCCCGACTCGGGGCGCCGGACCGCCTTATTTCACGCGGACCATGTCGCAGACCTTGTGGGCCTTCTCGCTTTCGGCATTCATGACGGCCATGATCTCGAATCTGTCCTTGGCCTTCAGCGAGGCGCGGCTGACATTTTCGCCAACTTCTTCGGCCACGCACTCGCAGTAATCATTGACGACCTGGTCGGTATAGTCCGACGTTTTCGATTTCATGTGGTGGATGCAGAGCTTTTGCGAAACGGCCCGGTTCAGCACGCACGGCACGACGATCTTCTGCACGTAATAAGCGTCCAGCTTGGGAAAATCCGCGTCTGTTTTCAGCGTTTTTGTGAAAACGGAGAATTGCGCGCTTTTGACCTTGCTCATTTCACAGGCGCAAAGCGCGGGATCGAGATTGTTGCTCGTGCATTTCTGGGATACGTGGGTCTCGATATTTTTATAGCTTCTCTCCGCCAGGGTTTCGCTGTGTGCGGGCGCCGAAAAGGTTGCCAGTGACAAAAATACGGCCAGGAATCCGAAAACATTATGTTTATTCATTGTACACCCGCCTTTGCTGAGTTGTATGAAAAACAAGCTAAACCATTAAAAATCGAAAAGCTATATGTTATGCTAATCGAACTTTGCACCGTCTCCCCTCAATCTCTCAGCCAAAATTCATGTCCCAGAAAAGAAACACCAAAATCGTCGCCACCATAGGTCCCGCCAGTAACAGCGCGGAAATGATCAAAGAATTGTTCGAGGCGGGCGTGAATATGTTCCGGCTGAATTTCAGCCACGGCAAACATGAAGACCACAGGGCCGCGCTGAATCACATTCGCGCGCTTGAGAAAAAAACCGGGCGGCCCATCGCCATCCTCGCCGATCTGCAGGGACCGAAGCTGCGCATCGGCACATTTAAAGACGGCAAGATCGCGCTGAAGAAAAACCAGACGATCCGTTTCGATCTCGATGCAAAGCCCGGCGATGAAACGCGCGTGAATTTACCGCACCCGGAAATCCTGAAGGTACTGGATAAAGGCAGCCAGATATTTTTGGATGACGGCAAGGTGCGCGCCGAAGTCACGAAGAAGGGCAAGGATTACGTCGAGGCGGTGATTAAATCCGGCAGCGCGCTTTCGGATAAAAAAGGTTTGAATGTTCCCGGCGCGGTGATTCCCATTCCCGCGTTGACTGATAAAGATAAAAAAGATCTGAAGGCCGCGCTCGAGATGGGCGTCGACTGGATCGCGCAAAGCTTCGTGCAAAAACCCGAGGACGTTAAGGAAGCGAAAAAACTGATCGGCGGCAAAGCTGCGCTGATGGTGAAGCTGGAGAAGCCTTCCGCGATTGAAACGCTCGATAAAATCCTGGAGCTTTGCGACGGTGTTATGCTGGCGCGCGGCGATCTCGGTGTTGAAATTCCGCCCGAGGATGTGCCGGGCGTGCAAAAGCGCGTTGTGCGCCAGGTGCGCGCCGCAGGCAAACCCGTGGTTGTCGCCACGCAGATGCTCGAGTCGATGATAACGAATGCAAGACCGACGCGCGCGGAAGCGTCCGACGTTGCCACCGCCGTTTATGATGGCGCGGACGCGGTGATGTTATCCGCCGAAACCGCGAGCGGTGCGTATCCGCAAAAAGCCGTCGAGTTCATGGACAAGATCTGCCGCCGCACGGAAACGGATGAAACTTATCTGCAGATGATGGCGGGCGCGCATCCCGGCACGCTGGGCGACCCGTCGGATGCGATTACCACGGCGGCCTATTACACGGCACAGGATGTCGAGGCGGTGTGCATCGTCACTTATACGATGTCAGGCTCCACCGCTTTGAGAATGTCGAGGCAAAGGCCGGAAATCCCGGTGCTCTGCCTGACGCCCAAATTAGAGGTTGCGCGGCGCATGGCGGTGTCCTACGCGGTGCATGCCGTGCACGCGCCCGAAATCCAGGGCGAGTTCAGCGGCCCCGTGCCGCACGCCAACCGGATATTGAAAGCCGAAGGCATCGCGAAAAAAGGCGAGCGCTTCGTCATGACAGCGGGCGTACCTTTCGGCACGCCCGGCTCTACGAATCTTCTTAGAATAGCTGAAGTCGAATAGTTATTGCGCGCTCGCAACGACCGTCGCACCGGGATCGCTGTGCAGCCACCAGCCTTCACGGTTAATCGAGAAGATGGGGCGGTAGCGCCCTTCGCTGTTCGCATCGACCAGCGTTTTAATCTGGTTGTCTAGCGCGTAAATTCCGTCATCGGTGTACACGGCGAGAATCGCGTGCGGGATGTTCTTTACATTGTCATGCAGGATGACGACACGCAGGCGCTCTTCAGGAACACCCAAGGCCCGAAGGGCCGTATACTTGGCAATCGCGAAGTCTTCACAGTCGCCGCCCTTTTGCAGGAACTCAACCGGCGTCGCCCAGTAATCGGACTGGCCCCAGTTGCGGTTGTCGCTGATGTAAGGCCTGCTGTTCGCAAGATCGTTCACCTTGCGCGCCATTTCTTTCAAAGGCAGGCCTTCGAAATCTTTCAGGTTCTCGCGCCATTCCGCGATGAGCTTGTCAGAGCTGTCGCGTTTCAAGTCACGCTCGAAGCGGGCGAACATGCCCGTCCATTTCGTGAAAGGCTTGAGGTTGGCTGATTGTTTTTCAGCGGAGCCGAAAAGGCCCTGGTGAATGTTCAGCTTGCCGATGCCGGGCGCTGAAATCTGCAGCGCGATCTGCGCCGGAACGTCCTTGATCGAATCCGCGCGGGCTTTCTTGATGCCGCTGCCGGGGATCGAGGCGAAGAAGAACATGCTCGCCGTGACGGCACGAAGAGCCCACTGGCGGAAAAGAATCATCGCCAGCTGGCGGCGCGAAATCATCGCGTGTTTCAGGAAGATTTTTCCGAGAGGAAGGCGTGTGTCTTTCTGCTGCTTCAGGGCGAAACGAAGATCGCCTGAAGAAATGACACCTTTCATGACCAGAAGTTCGCCGAGCCTGTTGCGGCCGAGAATGGCTTTGAATTCTCTGAAGATACCTGAGTTACTCAAGTGACACCCCTCTATAACACACCTGTATTAACGCCCTTTTTTAATGCCCGGCTTGTTTTTGCCGGTTCAGGAACCCCGCCGTTTATCCGGATTTCCACCCCTTTATTACACACTAGAAAGATTGACGAATTCCTAACAAAGGCGCATAAAATCGTGAATTCGTTAAACATTTGGCGTTTTTCTATGAAAAAGACTGAAAATAAAGCCTTTTCTGGCCCCGGTCAGGACGGCCTGGGAGCCGGTCTGGATGGCCTGATCAGGGCCATGGACGGGGTGCCCGTCCTGGTGGTGGGCGACGTCATGCTGGACCGTTTTGTCTATGGGGAGGTCGAGCGGATCTCGCCCGAGAGCCCCGTGCCCGTGCTTTCGGTCAGGCGCGAGGAGACCATGGCTGGCGGTGCGGGCAATACGCTGGCCAATCTGAAGGGCCTCGGCGCGGAAGGCATGCTCCTGTCTGTCACGGGCGATGACGAAGACGGCAAGACCTTGCGCCGCATGATTAAAGAATTCGGGTTTGATGATTCAGGGCTGCTGACCGACAAAGCGCGCCCGACAATTGTGAAGACACGTTACCTCGCCGGGCATCAACAATTGCTCCGCACCGATCATGAAACCAAAACACCTCTTAGTGATAAAGTCGCGGCTGATCTTTTGAAAAAAGCGGAAGGCTTTATCAAAAAGGCGAGCGCGGTTGTAATTTCCGACTACGGCAAGGGTTTGCTGCGCCCGGATGTGATTACGGCGCTGATCACGATGGCGCGCAAAAAAGGCGTGCCGGTGATCGTCGATCCCAAGGGTCATGATTTCAGCAAATATGCGGGCGCGGATCTGATTACGCCGAACCGCCGTGAACTCTCCGACGCGACACGCGGCGCGGCAACGGGTACCGATGATGAAATCATCCGCGCCTGCCACGAAATTATTTCCGGCTGCAATATCGGCGCTGTCCTCGCGACACGCTCGAAAGACGGCATGAGCATCGTCCGCAAGATGGGTGAGCCTGTGCACATGCCCGGCGCGAAAGATATCGAAGTGTTTGATGTCTCCGGCGCGGGCGACACGGTGATTGCGACCGTATCCGCAGCGTTAGCGGCAGGCGGAAGTTACGAGCAGGCGGCGGAGCTTGCCAATATCGCGGGCAGCATCGTTGTCACGAAAGTCGGCACCGCGCCGATCCGCAGCAGCGAACTGATTGAAGCCGCGAGTAATATGGACGAGAAAAAATTCGCCTATGCCGACAAGCGCGCGCCGCTCGCGGAATGGAATGAAAGCGCCGAGCAAATTCGCCGCTGGCGCGCGAAGGGATTAAAGGTTGGATTCACGAACGGTTGCTTCGATATCCTGCATGCAGGCCATGTCAGTTACCTGAACGCCGCACGCGGCCAGTGCGACCGTCTCGTTGTCGGTCTCAACCGTGATGAATCGGTGAGATTGCTGAAAGGCGAGGATCGTCCCGTGCATGATGAAAATGCGCGCGCCGCCGTTCTTGCCGCGCTGGCCTGCGTCGATATGGTCGTTCTGTTCGGCGCGGCAAAAAAGAGCGAGGACAATACGGCGATTGAATTGATCACGCTGCTCAAGCCCGATCTTTATTTCAAGGGTGGCGATTACACCATCGACCAGATCCCCGAAGCCGCCGCCGTTCAGGCAGGCGGGGGCGCGGTTGCAATCATGCCCGCCGTCGACGGGCAGAGCACCACGTCTTCAATCAGGAAAATCCGCACCGAGGCGGCCTGATTTTCCCATAATTTATAAGAGTTATGTGCAAGGGCTGTACGCGCCCCGGCTTAATTGATAGAATCTCAATCTGAATTTTAACCAACCAGGGTCCCCCACATGCGTGCGATATATCTTCTGCCGGTTTTGATGCTTACTGCCTGCGGCTATGAAAGCCCGACCTGGATGCCGGCGGGTTATGCCTATCACAACGACGAATACAAGGCGCAGCCCGGACCCGCAGCCGACAGCCTCGGCTATGCCTATACGCCCGAGCGCAACGCGCAGATGACCGATATGTGGGCCGGGGTTGCCGCAGCGCTCACGGATGATCTGGAATCGCAGACCGGCCTGTCGCCGCAGCCTGTGTATCTTGAAAAACTGACTCACAGCAACGCGTTTAACCTCAGCCTTGATAACGCCCTGCGCGACGAACTGCGCGCGCGCGGCTATCTGCTGACGGATTCGCCTGAAGGCGCGACGCACGTCAAATATCAGGCGTTCGAAGTCGGCGATGAGGGCAAGGGCCCGGTCGTTTCGTACAACGGCGACGAGTATGTCGACAGCAAGGCCTGGAAGCCCGCGAAAACCCGCGAGTTTGTTTTTGTCCTGACATTGCTGAAAGACGGCGTAGCGCTCAGCGAAGCACGCAGCGTGCGTCCGTTGCCAGCTTACGGTTATGTGCATGGCGAAGGCACAATTCTTCCCTCGCCGCGCGTGCAGGCCGCATCTTCAGCACAGGCGGCACCAGAATCTGAAACCGCACCCGTACCGATCGTGCCGCAGGAATGATAAAACTTCGCGCCATACCGCTGCTGTTTTTGGTTCCGGTTCTGCTGGTGGCAGGCTGTAGTAACCCGATACTGAGCGGCGGCGTGGCGGGCGTGAATTATATCTTCGACCGCCCGGAAGTGAATCTCGCAGAAAAAAGTTACGCCGCAACGGATTACCTGATGCAGCAGGGCGGCAATTTCGTTCATAAGCAGAATAACCAGATCAAAGTCATGCCGCTGCGCAATTACGCCGCGCCGGACCTCAGCACCCGCGTCGGCCGCGTGATTTCCAAACATATCGGCGAGCGCTTGCAGCAGCTGGGTTATCAGGTCGATGTCGTGCATGTCTCGCAGAACATCGAAAACGATTTCCCTTACGTCGACATCCAGCCTAACGAAAATCCGGACTTCGTCATGTCGGGAACCTATTACAACGATCATCATGAGCTGGATGTGAAACTGCGCCTGATGGATGCGCGCACGGGCGAACTGGTTGGCCAATTCGATTACAGCATGCCGATGAGCTGGGAAATCCAGCGCATGTCGCGGCCCAAGCCGAAAATCATCCGCACGACCAGCCAGCAACAGCAGCCGGCCAATCGCTAATCATTCAATTTTTCTGAAAAGTTTTAGCGTGCCAGCAGCACGTGGTAGAAATGCAGCGCATTGGGCCCTATGTCGCATTTAACGCACGCCTGCAGGGCCGCGCGCGCCGCGCTGGTGTTTGAATCCTGCGCGAAGGTGGTTGCATCCATCGTGTTCGGTATGGTGTAGAATTGTTGCGTAGCATCGAAGCGCCCCAGCGCGCCGAAATTCACGCAATCACCCGCCGTTCCTACGCCCGCCGCCGTTGAGCCGGTATCTTCCGGCGTCGGCGTCACAGGCTGTCCGCTCAGCTCGTTTATCTTGTTGCAGAATTGCTGGCTGACATTCGGCAGCACGGCGACCAGGTCGGCTTTGTCCGTGCCGACGCCGGGAATGGCGGTGCCGCCGTAGAATTCCCAATCTCCGCCGGTTGTTGTCTGGATGTCGGGCGGCGGTTTGCGGAAGGACGCGCCGCCACCATTGGTGTGAAAAACCTGGACCTGTTGTTCCTCGAGCGTATCCGCGTCGGCAAGGTCGCCGTAATCAGTATGGCTGAAAGCAGGGTGCGCGAAGCGGATATCGACCTCGCTCTTGCGGTTGCTGACGATGAACAGAACGGCGCGCTCGAACTCAGATGCCGTGCGCTGGACTTCGGAAGCGCGGATGACAAGCGTTTCCTTGTCGATGTTGGCACCGTCTGTCGTGCTGGTCGACATGATCGCGGCGGTGAGAAGCCCGATCAGGACAACCGCAATCAGGATCATGAACAGCATGTTGCCGCGCTCGCTTGAGCGTGTGTTTTCATGAATATCAGGGGAAGAGATCATCAGTTATTTTGCGGCGCGACCGGCATGCAGTCTTTGATGTAGGTGCAGGCCTTGAAGGCTTGCGCGCGCGTATAACCCGAGAGGCGGGCGCGGAACATCCAGCCGTCTTTTACTTTCAGCGGCGCGATGACGGGACTGCCGCCGCCGAGACTGGCGGGAATTTTACGCGCAGCGCTATGCAGCGCCTGGTCGGTTGCGGCGCGGCTGGAATAGGCGCCGATCTGCACGGCCCATGTGTCATTGGCGGATGGCGCGGTCAGCGTGCGCTGTACAGGTTGGGCGCCTTTGCCCTTGATCGCGGATACGGCCACTAAACCGGTTTCAATGCGGCGGGATTCCGCCGGGTCGATATCGCCTTCGCCGACCAGCTCGCCGAATTTAACCGGGTCGAGCATCGGGCCCATCGAGGCCAGTTTGACCTCCTGCGTGCCCCTGGACGGGGAAACTTTGTTGAGTGTGTTCAGCGCTACGAGAATGGCGGGCTTGCGCGGCGGCACGGGCGCGGGGCTCCGCGCATCGGCGGAAGCGATTAGGACGGAAGAATCGCCGGTACGGGCAAAACCGTTATCCAGCAAATTCGCCATGTGCGTGTTGCGGCTCGCGGCTGAACGTCCGCCGAACACGACGCCGATGATGCGGCGGTCATTACGGACTGCGGAGGCGACGAGATTGAATCCTGAAGGCCCGACATAGCCGGTCTTCATCCCGTCCATGCCCTTGTAGGTTTCCATCAGCCTGTTGTGGTTGTGATAGGAATGGCCCTGGTAGCTGAAATTCGCGGTCGAGAAATAGCGGTAGTAGGAGGGATAAGTGTTGATCACGAAGCGGGCCAGCGTTGCCATGTCGCGGGCCGATGAATACTGGCGCGGGTCGTGCAGGCCCGAAGCGTTGGTGAAGGTCGTGTTGGCCATGCCGAGCTGGCGCGCGCGGTTGGTCATCATCCGGGCGAAATTGGTCTCGGTGCCGCCCAGTCGTTCGGCCAGCGCCACGGCCACGTCGTTCGCCGATTTGGTGACGACGGCGTAAATCGCGTCCTGGACTTTGATCGTGGAGCCGGGATTGAGGCCGAGCTTGCTCGGGACCATGCTGGCGGCATGTTTGGAAACGCGGATGCGGTCGCGGGCCGAGAGTTTGCCCTGTTCCATGGCTTCAAACGCCATCAGGAGGGTCATGATCTTGGTGAGGGAGGCCGGGTGCAGGGGCTTGTCGGCGTTGCTCTGGGAAAGGATAACGCCGGTCTCGGCATCAAGGACGATGGAGGCGTAACGCTTGTTTTCCTTGGCCTGGGCCGGGAGAATGCCCGCGAGCGAAAAGACGGCAAAAACCGTCAAAAACAGAAATAATCGATTTGCCCTGAGACTTGAGAAAATTGTCAAAGGTTACTCCCGATAGCTGGACCGAACTTTTTATTTATAAAACCGCGTAGAACCGGAACTTCCGCGAAGGCCTGAATGTTATCATTCTTACGGCGCTTCAGTTCAAGATAGCATAAATATATTAACAAAGTTTGTCCACCTTTACGGGCATTTAACCCACTTTTGTGCAGTGCAAAAAAACCGTTGACGGGATGGGGATAAAATGGTAAAAATATAGCCATTCCGTGGTTTCCGGCGGTATTTAAGACCGGGCCGGGACGACGGAAAAGACCCGCAAAAGCCAGAAAATCTGGCATTAAACCCGGCCTGCGTACCGTTAATTTTAACCAGAAAAGGATGGCACATGGCTGAATCAAAGAAACGCTCCGGCAAATCATCGAGCCGCCGTTCCAGCAAATCCAGCAAACCGGCCGGGTCTGCGAACAATATTCTCGAGGGCTTTTTCCCTCAGCAAAACAATGAAGCAATGGAGAAAATAATGTCACAAAGCAAATCACAGATGGATAAAATCGCGCAGGACGCGTCGAATTTCGGCCGCGAAGGCTTCGAAGCCTTCATGCAGTCGAGCTCGATTTTCGCGAAAGGTTTCGAGGAACTCGCCCGCACGGCAATCGCCCTCGGCCAGAGCTCTGCCGAGAAGCAGGCGCAGTTCCTGAACAAGGCCATGAGCAGCAAGACGCTCAATGAATGGGCCGAGACCCAGAACAAAATCGCCCAGGCCAGCCTGGACGACATCATGAGCGCGGCGACGAAGCTGTCGGAAATGAGCGTGAAGCTCCTGACCGAGAGCGCCGAGCCGATCAGCGAGCAGATGGGTAAAACCATGCGCAAGGCGAGCGAAGCGGTCGCCGCTTAATAAATTTTCATAATTCAAAAAGGCCCTTGGACCGATGCGGTTTAAGGGCCTTTTTATTGACTTTTTGCCATGATTTTTCGGGATTCTTCACGGGACAGTGGAGATTTCTGTTATAATCGTTATATTACCCTGTATCGGCTTTTAAGCAGGTTTAACCGGTTGAAGGGAGCACGTTACGTGTTCGTTTTGGAAGAGATCGTAATGAATGAGGACATGGATGGTGACGAGCCGGACCATGGGCCCGATCATGCCGACAATCCCGGCCAGGAGGAGCGCCCCGATACCGGCATCCTTCTCAAGACGCGCCCCAAAACCAAGAAGCCTTCCCTTTATAAAGTTCTCCTGTTGAACGACGATTACACACCGATGGAATTTGTCGTTCATGTCGTCGAGCGTTTCTTCAACAAGAACCGCCAGGAAGCGACCGATGTCATGTTGCATGTTCACCGCCGCGGCGTCGGCGTCTGCGGCGTGTTTACGTTTGAAGTCGCCGAGACGAAAGTCGCGCAAGTGATGGACTTCGCCCGTGCCAACGAACAACCTCTTCAATGCACGATGGAGAAGGAGTAATCCTTATCTGTCTGTATTCTCTTCTGATCTTGAAACCCGCATTAAGGCAACCTAGTTTTTAATCATGCTGTCTCGCAATCTTGAACAAACTCTGCACCGTGCCCTGGCTGTCGCGAATGAACGCAGCCATGAATACGCGACGCTTGAGCATTTGCTGTACGCGCTGACCGAAGATCAGGATGCGATGGCGGTGCTGCGTTCATGCGGTATTTCATTGCCGGATCTGAAAGACCAGCTCGGCACCTATATCGAGAATGAACTGGCCTATCTCGTGAACAAGGACGCGGAAGAAGCCAAGCCGACAACGGCGTTCCAGCGTGTTCTGCAACGCGCCGCGATCCACGTGCAATCATCCGGCCGCGAGGAAGTGACCGGCGCGAACGTCCTGGTCGCGCTCTTCTCCGAGCGCGAAAGCCACGCGGTATTTTTCCTGCAGGAGCAGGACATGACGCGCTTCGACGCGGTGAATTATATTTCGCACGGTATCGCGAAAATTCCGACACAAGGCAGCCCGGCGGCGAAGACCCCGCGCGGCACAGAAGAATCTCCAGGCGCGCAAAGTAAATCCGGCGCGGAAGCGCTGGATGCTTATTGCGTCAATCTCAATGAGAAGGCGAAGAAGGGAAAAATCGATGTCCTGATCGGTCGCCACAAAGAGGTCGACCGCACGATTCAAATTCTCTGCCGCCGCAGCAAGAATAACCCGCTTTATGTCGGCGATCCCGGAGTCGGTAAAACCGCGATTGCGGAAGGTTTAGCTAAAAAAATTATCGACGGCGAAGTGCCGGATGTTCTGAAAGGCGCGGTGATCTTCTCGCTCGATATGGGCAGCTTACTCGCAGGTACGCGCTACCGCGGCGATTTCGAGGAACGTATCAAGGCGGTGCTCAGCGAATTACAGAACATTGAAGATTCAATTCTGTTTATCGATGAAATTCACACCGTCATCGGCGCGGGCGCAACGAGCGGCGGCGCGATGGATGCGTCAAACCTGCTGAAGCCTGCGCTCTCGAACGGCTCGCTCCGCTGCATCGGCTCGACGACCTATAAGGAATACCGGAATTATTTCGAGAAGGACCGCGCGCTGGTGCGCCGCTTCCAGAAGATCGATGTCTATGAGCCGAGCGTGGAAGATTCCATCGCGATTCTGACAGGCCTCAAGCCTTATTACGAAGAACACCACAAGGTGAAATACACCGCTGCCGCGATCAAGGCTGCCGTGGAATTGTCGGCGAAATATATCGGCGATCGCAAATTGCCGGACAAGGCGATTGATCTGATCGACGAGGTCGGCGCCGCGCAGATGCTGGTGCCCGCGAACAAGCGCAAGAAAACAATTACCGATAAAGATATCGAAGCCGTTGTTGCGATCATCGCGCGCATTCCTGCTGCGACTATGACCAAAGACGACAAGGAAGCGCTGCAGACTCTCGAGCGCGATCTGAAAACCATGGTCTACGACCAGGACAAGGCGATTTCCGTTCTTACGGATTCAATCAAGATGGCGCGCGCGGGCCTGCGTGATTCAGAAAAACCGATTGGCTCCTATTTATTCTCCGGCCCGACCGGCGTCGGTAAAACCGAAGTCGCAAGACAGCTTGCTAAAACCATGGGTATTGAGTTAGTCCGCTTCGACATGTCGGAATATATGGAGCGCCACACGGTTTCGAGATTGATCGGCGCGCCGCCGGGCTATGTTGGTTTCGAGCAGGGCGGTTTGATGACCGACAAGATCGACCAGCATCCGCATTGCGTGCTGCTGTTAGACGAAATCGAAAAGGCGCACCCGGATCTGTTCAACATCCTGCTGCAGGTGATGGATTACGGCAAGCTGACGGATAATAACGGTAAGTCGGTCGATTTCAGGAACGTGATTTTGATCATGACCACAAATGCCGGTGCCGCCGAAATGGCGAAATCGCCGGTCGGCTTCGAGCGCGAGATGCGCGTCGAGGAAGACATGGAAGCGATCACGAAAATGTTCACGCCGGAATTCAGGAACCGCCTTGATGCGATTGTTCCGTTCCAGAATCTCAAACCCGAAACGGTTGAGAAGGTCGTCGACAAGTTCGTCACGCAGCTGGAAGGCCAGCTCGCCGACAAAAACGTTACGATTGAACTCTCAACTGAAGCCCGCGCCTATCTTGCGAAAGCCGGTTACGACCCGGCGATGGGCGCAAGGCCGCTGGCGCGCGTCATCCAGGAGAAAGTCAAACGCCCGCTGGCGGAGGAAATTCTGTTCGGCAAGCTCACCAAGGGCGGCCTCGTCACCGTCGATGTCAAAGACGGCAAGCTCACTTTCGAATTTGAAGAGGAAGAGGGCGGCAAGGCGCGTGAAAAAGACGAAGAAGATTTCGAAGAAGAAATCGCGGAAGATTAATCCGCAACCCGGTCTTTCAGGCTTTCCCAGTTTTTAAACATCGTCATCGCGTCATCATGGCCGATCTGGATATATTCCGCTTTCGGCGGTGCGGTTTTCGCGTCGCGCACTGATGAAATTTCCTGGTGGCTCAGCCCGTAATAAACTTTCTTGATCCCGACGCTGGCGATCAAGGCCTGTCCCATCATCGTCGGCTGGCTCGAGCAGTAAAGCGTGCAATCGGATAAATCCGCCTTGCCCAGCTTGTCCGCGGCATTGCGGATCGCCATGACCTCCGCGTGCGCGGTCGGGTCGACGCGGGATGTGATGCCGTTCATACCTTCGCCGAGAATTTTTCCGTTCTGATCGGCGACGATCGCGCCGAACGGCCCGCCGCGTTTTGACTTCGCGTTTTTATCCGCGAGATCAATCGCCTTTTTCATTAAATTTTCCGGCGTGTGGGTGGTATCCGAACCGCTCACCGCGAGAGGCCGGGGATTAAGCCCGCGCTTTTTCAAAAGGCGCAGCGCGATCTGGATGAGAAGTTCAGGCGCGACCGGTTTCTGGATCACGCGCTTGACGCCGAGCGATGTGGCCTCCATCAGCGTGTCGCTGGAATCGTTGGCGGTAACCAGCACGACCGGGATGTCGATGCTTTTGACGACGAGATATTTGATGAATTCGAAACCGCCGCGCGGGCTCATGCTGACATCGACGAAGGCGAGGTCGATCTCGCGGTCTTCCACCACCTTGATCGCGGATTCGCCGTCGATCGCGCCGTAAATCCGGTAGCCCTGCGTACGCAGGACGCCCGCCATCATTTCCCGGCTGACATCATTGTCTTCGGCAATCAGGATATTGATAAAGCGCTCGTCACTCATGCGCTTATTACACCACACCCGCCCCTCCGGTGAAAGCCGGAATTTATATTCCCCAGCCTTTCGCAAGGGCGCACTTGTCAGTATACTGAGGGAATGAAAGAAAAAGGCAGCGCCCTCTTCATTATTCTGATTGCCGTGGTCCTGTTTGCGGCGCTGGCCTATGCGGTGTCGCAGATGATGCGGGGTGGCAACCCTAATACGATCAATATCGAGCAATCGCGCCTGGCGGGGAATGAAATCCTCGCCTATGCACAATCGATGCGCCAGGGCGCGCAGAATATAAAAATCTCGAATGGCTGCAGCGACATGGATATCAGCGTCGAGAACAGCACTGTCGCCGGTTATACGCATACGCCTGTGGCAACTGATAACTGCAAATTATTCCACAATGACGGCGGCGGGCTTGTCTATCAGCCGCCCGTCGCGGACTGGCTGGATGATTCTATTTCTCCGGCGCCTGCGTTGCGCGGCCAGTGGTATTTCCCGGCGAATACCTGCGTGCCTGACACAGGATCGGCGGAAGCAGGGTGCGACAGCGACAGTGTTGATAACGAGGCAATCATCGCGGTTCTGCCTTACCTCAAGAAACAGCTCTGCATCCAGGTTAACAATCTGCTGGGCGTTACCAATCCCGGCGGCAACCCGCCGGTTGAAACCACGGATGCGTGGACGGCGGGAAATGCAAAATATACGGGCGCGCAGGCTGACGCGGAAACACTCGACCAGACCGGCAAGATGGCGGGTTGCTTCGAAGGTGCCGCGGCCAGCAATCCGGGTTCCGGTACCTATCACTTCTTCAAGATTTTAATTCCGCGCTAGGAATTATTTCAGCTCGAACAACGCTTCGATCTCGACGGCGACGCCGAAGGGAAGCGAGTTCGCGCCGACCGCAAAACGCACATGCTTGCCGCTTTCACCCATCACTTCGCCGATCAGGTTCGATGCGCCGTTGATGACGGCGGGGTGATCGGTGAATTCCGGCGTGCAGTTCACGAAGCCGCCGAGCTTGATACAGCGCTTGATTTTATTCCAGTCGCCGCCGACGGCATTATCGGCCCAGGCGAGAATGTTGAGCGCGCAGGCTTTCGCAGCCTCGACGCCCTGTTCGGTCGTGAAATTATCGCCCACCCGGCCGATATGCATTTTCTGGCCGTTCAGGAACGGGATCTGTCCGGCGATATACAGAAAATCATCGTCGGCAATCAGGCAGGGAACATAATTGGCAGCGGGCGGCGCGACCTTCGGCAGCTCATGACCCAGTTCTTTCAGTTTCGCGCGGATATCCATGGAGTTCTCCTTATATGCGGGCCATTAAAGGGTCGTGAAAGCACTTTGTAAAGGCCTGTCCCTCTGCCATAATGCCGCACCGGACAAGTCAAAGGACCGCCGATGGGACTTTTCAAAATGCTGGGGGTGCTCTCCCCGACCTACATGAGTTTTTTCAAACTGACGGCAAGGGGCCGGAAGGTCGGCCAGGACGCGCTTGGGAATACATATTTCCGTTCCGCCGCCCGCCGGGGCGAAAAGCGTGAACGCCGCTGGGTGATCTACAAGGGCGCGCCCGAGGCCAGCAATATACCCCCGGAATGGCATGGCTGGATGCACCACCAGACCGACGCCGTGCCTGCCAACGACACAGGATTCCGCCGCGAATGGCAAAAACCCCACCAGCCCAATATGACCGGCACGACCGGCGCCTACCGCCCCCCCGGCCATGTGCTGGAAGGCGGCCAGCGGGACAAGGCAACCGGCGATTACGAACCCTGGAAGCCGGAATAGCCATTTACAGGACGGCCTGTTTCAGGCTAAATCCCACAGTTAAGTCCCTCAGGGGAAAAGGATAAACGATGAAGCGCAGCGCGATCGAAACACTTCTCGGGGCATTTGTTCTCGCCGTTGCGGGATTCTTCCTCGTGTTCAGCTATCAGACTGCAAGCGTTGGAAGCGTCAACGGCTACACCGTGACGGCGGATTTCTCCGGCATCGGCGGCCTCAAGGCTGGCGATGACGTTCTCATCAGCGGCGTGAAGGTCGGTGCGGTGACATCCGTCGAATTGATGAAAGAGAATTTCCTCGCGCGCGTTTACATGGATGTTGATTCAGGCGTTCAGTTACCCACCGACACCGTAGCATTGATCAGTAGCGAAAGTCTGCTCGGCGGACGTTATCTCGCGCTCGAGCCTGGCGCTGATGAAAAAATGCTGGAGGATGGCGGCCACGTCCAGTTCACACAGGCACCGCAGAACTTAGAGCAGCTTCTCGGCCAGTTTATTTTCAGCGCCGGCAACAAGGACAAGGGCGGCACGTCCGCATCTGAAGTGTCCGCGCCCATTTCGCCACGTGTGGAAGATGCGCCCAAGCACGAAGATGAACAGGAAGAGGAAGAGGAAGTCGAAATTCCGCACACGACCGTTCCCGAAGTGATGGAAGAGTATCCCGCTCCCGAGGCCGCGCTGCAGCCGGAAGACCAGCCGCAAGAATCTCAACCTGAACCCGAAGCCGAGCCCGTACCGGAATCCGAACCGGCTCACCCGTAAGGCGAAATGCGTTTCGCGAAATTTTTCTTCGCTGCTGTTTTGTTGTTGCCTGTTTCAGGCAGCGTTTCCGCGCGCGAGATGGAGAATTACCCGGTCGTCAAACTGCAATCGCTCGACAAGGTCACGGCACGCACGATGACGTTTGAGGCGAATGTCGGCAACACCGTGAAATTCGGCTCGCTTTACATCAAAATCCAGGCCTGCGCCAAGGCGCCGCCGGTTGAGCAGCCGGAATCTGCGGCGTTCCTGCAGATCTGGGAAACGAAATCGACAAGCGACAACGACAGCGTTTCGGTCAAGGAACAACCGCCCAAGGAAGACGCGCAATGGATTTTCAGCGGCTGGATGTTCGCCTCATCTCCCGCGCTTTCGCACATGGATCATCCAATTTATGACGTGTGGGTGCTCGATTGCCTGAACGCCAAGGGCGAAAAAGCGGGCGCTAAAAAAGAAGAGAAGAAGGAAGAGCCGAAAGCCGGGGAGGAAGCCGCCGCGCCTGCTGCCGAAAGCGAAACGCCCGCTGCGGATACACCTGCGCCTGAAGCGCCTGCCGCTGAAGTACCTGCTACTGTGGTGCCAGAGGGTGAAACGGCGCCCGCGCCTGCGCCTGACGCGCCGATTGAGAGCGAAGTCTTAAGCCCGCTCGGCGATTAATTGCTCTCCCGCATGGCGAGATAATTGTCCATGATTTTTTCCTGCGAAAGACCGGACAGGAGGAAATCACCTTCCGCCTTCACCGCATCTTCGAGATACTTTTTATACTCGTCATGCGGCAATTCATAAGCACCGAATTGTTTTAGATGCTCGTTCACAAATTGTGTATCCAGCAAAGTAAAGCCGCCCTTCCACAATCGCGCCACCATGTGCAGCAGCGCGATCTTGCTGGCATCGCGCATGCGGGAGAACATGCTCTCGCCGAAGAATGCGCCGCCGATGGCGAGCCCGTAAATTCCGCCGACCAGTTTATCATCCTCCCAGCATTCAACGCTGTGCGCGTGCCCACGTTCATGCAGGTCGCAGAAAACTTTGAAGATCGATGCATTGATCCAGGTCTCGGGGCGCTTGGGCGTCGGCTCCGCGCAGCCGCGCAGCACGGCCTCGAAATCGGCGTTGATGCGGATTTCAAATGGCGCTTTTTTGACCGTCTCAAGTAGGCGCCGCGGAATGTGAATGTCGGTGATCGATAATTGCCCGCGCATCTCGGGGCAGATCCAGTGGATGTAAGGACTGCCGGAATTATACGCCATGGGAAACAATCCCTGGCGGTAGGCCTCCATCAACAATTCGGGCGTTAAAATAAGCTGCATATATTTATTATAGGGCAGATATGCAGATAGACAAAATCGTCATTGCGAGGAGGCTTTTGCCAACGAAGCAATCCATTCTATTTTCTGGATTGCTTCGCTTCGCTCGCAATGACGGCTATTTCGCGTTCTTTTCCGCGAGCTTTTTCTCAAGCCACTGGATCGTATAATCGCCGGAAATGAATTCGGGCTGCTCGGTGATCCAGTAATGAAGCGGCAAGGTCGTCTTCACGCCTTCAACAACCGTTTCACGGATGGCGCGGCGAAGACGGCGGATACATTCCTCGCGGTCGCGGCCATGCACGATCAGCTTTCCGATCATGGAATCGTAATGCGGCGGAATTGTATAGCCGGTATAGACGGCGGAATCGAAACGCACGCCAAGGCCACCCGCCGCGTGGAACTGGGTAATTTTTCCGGGCGAGGGGACAAAAGTATCGGGGTCTTCCGCGTTGATGCGGATCTCAATTGCGTGACCGCGGAAACGAATGCGGTCGCTCTGGATGCTGAGCGGCATGCCTGCCGCGACGCGGATCTGCTCGGCGATCAGATCGATGCCGGTGATCATCTCCGTGACCGGGTGCTCGACCTGGATACGCGTGTTCATTTCCATGAAATAGAATTCGCCGTTTTCATACAGGAATTCGATGGTGCCCGCGCCGCGATATCCTAATTTACGGATGGTTTCAGCAGCCAACCCGCCGATTTTAGTCCGCAGTTCTTCGGTCAGGACCGGCGAGGGGCCTTCCTCAACTAGTTTCTGGTGGCGGCGCTGGATCGAGCAATCGCGTTCGCCCAAGTGAATGGCGTTGCCATGCATGTCGCCGAAAACCTGGATCTCGATGTGGCGCGGGTTGGTCAGGTATTTCTCTAAATAGACCGTGTCGTCGCCGAAATTCGCTTTCGCTTCCGCGCTGGCGCGCGCTAACGATTCCTTGAAATCTTTTTCTTCATGCACGACCTGCATGCCTTTGCCGCCGCCGCCGGATGCCGCCTTGATCAGAACCGGGAAGCCCATTTTTTTCGCCGTAGCGAGACCTTCATCGGCGTTTTTCACCGCGCCATCGGACCCGGGCACAACAGGAAGGCCGAGTTCCTTCACGGTTTTCTTGGCCTGGACCTTGTCGCCCATGATTTCGATATGCTCGGGCGCGGGACCGATGAAAGTAAATCCGTGTTCCTCGACAATGCGCGCGAACTGCGCATTTTCCGACAGGAAACCGTAGCCGGGATGGATGGCGTCGGCACCTGTCAGCGCAGCAGCGCTCAGGATCGCCGGGATATTCAGATAGCTGTCGCGTGCGGCGGGCGGACCGATGCAGACGGTTTCGTCGGCAAGGCGCACGGCCATAGCGTTGGCGTCGGCGGTGGAGTGCACAACGACGCTCTGGATATTCATCTCGCGGCAGGCGCGGATGATGCGGAGCGCAATTTCACCGCGGTTCGCTATGAGAACTTTTTTAAACATTGGGGTTTTTACTCAATGACCATGAGAACATCGCCGTATTCAACCGGCTTGCCGTTCTCGATCATGATGTGCGTGATGGTCCCGCCTTTTTCGGCTTTGATCGGGTTCATGACTTTCATAGCCTCGATGATCAGGAGTGTATCGCCTGCTTTGACAGTCGAACCTTTTTGCACGAACGTCGCAGCATCGGGCGAAGGCTTCAGGTAAGCCGTGCCGACCATCGGCGACGTGACCGCGCCCGGATGCGCATGCGCGACATTGTCCGGCGCGCTCATATTCGCGGCCTGCGGCATGGTCGGGTCCGAAGGCATGTTGTGCGCGGAAACGCCGCTCGAAGAAACGACAGCTGTCGCTCCCTTGCTGACGCGGATAACCTTGTCGCCTTCCGCTACTTCGATTTCGGTGAGGCCGGTCTGCTCAAGCAGCTTGGCCAGTTCCTTGATGGTCTTGGGATCGATTTTCATGAAGTTCTTTTTGCCAACTCTTTTTGGGGACCCTCTAAAACAGACCCCATTGCTTACAGGGTTTGACAGAAAAAGTCAAAGCTTAAGGAGAATCAATGGCTTAAGAGGGAAGATATCTTTTCGATCGCCATCTCATAGCCCTTTTCCTTATAGCCGGCGATGACGTGCTTGGTGACGAGGCCGACATAGGAAAAACGGCGGAATTTTTCGCGCTTCTTCGGGTTCGACAAATGAACCTCGATGACCGGGATGGATAACAGCCGCACCGCATCGTGAATGGCGATGGATGTATGCGTATAGGCCGCCGCGTTGATGATAAGACCGTCGAAAATTTTTCCCTTCGCAGCTTCCTGGATCCAGTCGACCAGCTCGCCCTCATGGTTCGACTGGCGGAAATCGACCGCCATGCCGAGTGACTTGGCTTTTTGTTCGCACAGAGTCTTGATGTCATCGAGTGTCGCGCGTCCGTAGATTTCAGGCTCGCGCGTGCCGAGCATATTGAGATTGGGGCCGTTGAGGATCAGGATTTTTTTCATTCTGCCCGCGCCTCCGAGAATAATTTCAAAAAATCGTCGGCACTTGGCGTGTTTTCAGGTGCGTATTTTATGCCGGGCCCGATAAAGAATGTCGGCACCGCGCTTGCGCCCAGATCTGAAAATGTTTGCTGAGTTTTTTCGACAAGTCTTTCCATTATGGGTTCTTTGAGTCCCCCGGTCAGGACTTTTTCTTCGATGCCTATTTTTAGACCGATATCGGTTATATCTTTTTCACCCACGTCAGAGCTGTTGGCCATGAAATACTGATAGGCATCTTTGTATTTCTTCTGGAGGCTCGCCGAATAGGTGAGCTTCATTGCGTATTCTGACTGCGCCCCGTTGGAAAGAACCAGCGGCGAGTAACGCACATTGCCGTCTTTTTCCAGCGCCGTCATCATGGCCGTATTCGCAGCGCGGCAGTTTCCGCAATCATAATCGATAAACCCGACGACATGCAGCCCGGCGTCTGGCGGGCCGAAGGAAAAGCTGGTCGGGATATTGTCAAGGCTGCCGCGAACGGAGGCAAGCGTATAGACCGCGTAGGCCAGGAGCGCGACGGAAATGAAAAGCACGACGTAAAACAGACGCCAGACAATCATGAGACCTCAAATCAATGCGCTTTATTTAAAAAAGCTGTTTAGCTCTTCTTGCCGGCGCGGGCGTCTGTGATGGCTTGCTTCAGGCCGTCCTTGCCGAGATAACCCGGGAAAAGCTGGCCGTTGATGACAAAGCCGGGCGTGCCCTGGATGCCGATTTCGCGGCCTACGAGCATGCCTTTATCAACTTCCTGACCGATTTCTTCGGACTGGATATCCTTCTTCGCTTTTTCGAGGTCCATGCCTGCTTTTTTCGCAGCGGCTTCGAGGACGCTGTCCTCGATGGCACCGTTATGCTCCATCAGGATCGTGTGGAATTCGAAATATTTGCCCTGCTTGTGCGCGGCGTGCGCCCACAATGCTGCTGTCAAAGACGTCGGCCCGAGGATCGGCATCTCGATGAAAACGAAACGGACTTTTTTATCGGTCTCGATAATTTTCTTGATGTCTTCGATCGCTTTTTTGCAATAGCCGCAATTGTAATCGAAGAATTCAACAACGGTCACATCGCCGTCAGGATTGCCCGCGCTCGGCATCGTTTTGCCGTTGAGGTAATCTTTGTACTCGACGATTTTTGCCTCCGCAGCTTGCATAGATTCCTTCTGCTGCTTTTCCTGGTACAGCTTGAGGGATTCAACAACGATTTCCGGGTTCTCGCGGATATAGCTCTGGATGAGCTCGCGCACTTCGGCTTTCTGCGCATCGTTCAAGCTTGCTGTTTCGGCCCGCGCAAACGACGTGAAGTTCGTGATCAATGCGGCCATGATAAGCGCAATGGCGGGCAGGGCGCAGAGGAATGTCTTGAATGTTGAACGCACGGGGCGGCTCCTTGGTTGAATGTTCATCAGCTTACTATAACCATGTTAGCATTTTTGGCTAGTCGTCTTCATCATCTATCGTTTCAATGTGGGCGAGAATATCCCGGGCCTTGAGCCATTCGCGGCTGTTGGCGGGGGCATTTTTCAGAACAGATTCAGCTTGATTGCGGGCATAGGGAATCTGCCGTTGCAGGACGGCCTCTTCGGCCAGGTTCAGCCGTGCCATGTTCTCATTGCCCAGCTTGCCGTAGGCAGTAGCCAGGAGCCTGTATATCCGGCTGGAGCGCGGCTCATCCAGCCGTGCCCGCTCGAGATTTTCGATAGCTTCTTCTTCGTGGCCGGATTCAAGCAGGGCATGCCCCAAAGCCAGCCTTATCAGTCCCGCATCGGGCAGCGTGGCGGCGGCCTTGCGGTAATAGGGAAGGGATTCAGGAACGCGGCCGAATTCCATCAGCATCTGGCCTTTGAGTTCCTGGAAGTAGGGGTTCTCAGGCTCGGCGGCAATCAGCTTGTCCGCGCCCTTGAGCGCGGTCTCGATTTCCTTGTTGCGGTAGGCGGCAATCGCCTTGGCGTACAGCGCCGGAACTGAAACGTCGCGGTCGCCGTAGATCCACGGAATTTTTGTCGGCGAGATAAAGCCCGCAAGTTTGGCGAGCATTCTTTTATGTTGCTCATTCCACGCCTCAGGCAGCGGCGTGGTGATATAAGGCGATTGTTCGGCGCGCTGGCGCACGGCGTCGATACGGTCGCGCGTCAGAGGGTGCGTGCGCATATATTCGCTCTGCTGGTCCATCGGCAAAAGCTCTTCGGATTCCAGTTTTTGGAAAAACGTTTCAATGCCTTTGGGATTGAGATGTGCGCTTTCGAAAAAGCGCAGCGCGGCCTGGTCAGCGCTGGATTCCTGCACGCGCGTATGCGCGAGATAACCGCGCAGCGCCATGCTATTGCCGCCTGCGGAAATCGTCGAGGCCGCGCCACTTTCGCCTGTCGCCATCGCAACGCCGATGCCGAGCACCATGCCGAGAATACTTTCGTAAGACGCGCGCTCCATCGCCGTGCGTGCGGCGATCAGGTGACCGCCAGAAATGTGGCCAAGCTCGTGGCCCAGAACGCCGACCACCTCGCCGGGATTTTCGGTTCGTTCAATCAGGCCGGTATAGATGAAGATGTTCGCGCCGCCCGCGACAAAGGCGTTGATCTCGGGGCTCTGGACGATCACCAGGTTGACGCTGTTTTTATCCATCCCGGCGGCCTCGAGCAGGGGCGTTATCCATTCCCTGAGCGTGGTTTCGATTTCGACGTCGCGGATGATGATGGGCGGAGCCGCCGCGCCAGCAAAGCTGGGCAAAAGAACGAGCGAAAGAGCGAGGCTGCGCAAAAACAATTTCAGGCGCGGTCTTTTATATGCCATATTTCCCTGTATCTGTGGTTGTTTTCTGCCCAGCAGCATAACGTCAAAGAATAAAATAGGATATGAAATTCGTTCTTCAATGGATTGATATTGCCTGGTTGATCATGGCTTTTACCGTGGCGCGGAAAGACCAGCGCGGCTGGGTTCTCGCTTTTTTCATCTCCAGCATGGTCATGATGCGCATGCTTGTGGAATTGATGGCGTATATAGGGTATCCGAACGGCATAACAGGCTGGATCGATATGCCCGTTCATTCCCGCGCGCTTATCGTTTATAGTTTATTTTATTTTGCCTATATCGCGTTCTTCCATTTTTCGCCGAACGCCAAAGGCATGTTGCTGATGGCCGGGTCCATCGCGTTTTTCTTCGCTTCATTTTTTACAACAGCCGTGGTTATGATTCCCTGATGTCAAAGAACAAGAAAAAAGCGCGCGTTAAAACCGCCAAGAAAAGAAAGACATCTTCGACGCGCTGGCTTGAGCGCCAGTTGAACGATCCTTATGTCGACAAGGCCAAAAAGGACGGCTACCGCAGCCGCGCGGCCTACAAGATCATCGAGATCGATGAAAAAATAAATCTGCTGAAGCGCGGCATGAGGATCGTCGATCTCGGCTCCGCGCCGGGCGGCTGGTCGCAGGTGGCCGCGCAGAAAGGCTGCACGGTTGTCGCAATCGATCTTCTGGAGGTCGATGAAATTCCCGGTGTCGATTTCGTGCAGATGGATTTCATGGATGATGACGCGCCGGATAAATTGAAGGCGATGCTCGGCGGCCTTGCGGATGCCGTGCTCTCGGATATGGCCCCGAACACGATGGGACATAAATCGACGGATCACATCCGCATCATGGCGGTGGTCGAGGCGGCCTATTATTTCTCGAAAGAAGTTTTAAAACCCGGCGGCACGTTCGTCGCGAAAGTGTTCCAGGGCGGCGCGCAAAACACGCTGCTGGCAGAGATGAAAAAGGATTTCAAAACCATCAAGCACATCAAGCCGCCCGCCAGCCGGAAAGAAAGCTCCGAGCAATATCTGGTGGCACAAGGGTTCAGGGGATAAATTCCTTGCCTTTTCCTGAAAAAAGCATATAACTGGCCTGCAAATTTCACCCAGTGCCCGCAGGGCAGGAGATTTGCGTTATGCCATTCAAGAAAATCAGAAATTCCGCAGAAATCCGCGAAGGTTTGACCTTCGACGACGTTTTGCTTGTCCCCGGCGCCTCTGAGGTCCAGCCCCACGAGGTCGGGACCAAAACCCACCTCACCAAAGAAATCACCCTGAATATCCCCATCATGTCGGCCGCCATGGATACGGTGACCGAGGCCGATATGGCCATCGCCATGGCCCAGAATGGCGGCATCGGCATTCTTCACCGCAACATGGATATCGAGGCGCAGGCCAGCCATGTCCGCCGCGTGAAACGTTTTGAATCCGGCATGGTCGTTGACCCCATCACCATCAGCCCCGATGCAACACTCTCCGAGGCGCTCGAATTGATGCGCCGTTTCCACATTTCAGGAATTCCGGTGACGGAAGGTTCAGGCCGTTTAGTGGGTATTCTCACCAACCGCGATGTGCGCTTCGCCGAAAATCCGAACCAGCCGATCCGCGAACTGATGACGTCGGAAGGACTCGTGAAAGCCTATAACCGCGTCGACAAGGACGAAGCGCGCAAATTGCTGCACAAATTCCGCATCGAAAAACTTCTCATCGTCGATGACAATGAAAAATGCATCGGTCTCGTAACGGTGAAGGATATCGAAAAATCCCAGCTCTACCCGACCGCGACAAAAGACGCAAAAGACAGATTGAGAGTAGGTGCGGCTGTCGGCACCGGTGACATCAATGGCGTCGACCGCGCGCTGGCTCTTGCTGAAGCAGGACTCGATCTCGTTGTCGTCGATACGGCGCATGGCCACAGCCGCGGCGTTCTCGACACGGTCGCAAAAATCAGGAAACAAAATCGCAACGCGCTGCAGATCATGGCAGGCAATGTTGCGACGGCTGATGCGGCGAAAGCGCTCATCGATGCGGGCGCGGATGCGATCAAGGTCGGCATCGGTCCGGGCTCGATCTGCACGACGCGTATCGTTGCGGGCGTCGGTGTGCCGCAGCTGACCGCGATCATGGATGTCTCGGAAGCCTGCCGTAAACGCGGCATCCCCGTCATCGCCGATGGCGGCATCAAATATTCAGGTGACCTGGCGAAAGCGATTGCAGCCGGCGCGGATGTTGCCATGATGGGCTCGCTCTTTGCCGGTACCGACGAGGCACCGGGCGAGGTGATTCTGTACCAGGGCCGTTCGTACAAATCCTACCGGGGCATGGGCTCCGTCGGGGCGATGGCGCAGGGCTCCGCTGACCGTTATTTCCAGGCCGGGGTCACATCTTCCAATAAATTAGTTCCCGAAGGGATCGAGGGCCGGGTGCCGTATAAGGGCCCCATTTCCAACGTTTTGCACCAGATGGTTGGCGGTTTAAGGGCGGCCATGGGCTATACCGGCTGCCGCACAATCGAGGAAATGCAGGAAAAAACAGAGTTCATGCGCATGACCACGGCGGGCTACCGCGAAAGCCATGTCCATGACGTGACCATCACAAGGGAAGCTCCCAATTACCGGAGTGAGAGTTAGTTCCCATAAAATTACCCATAATACGCGAAAATATTTTAGCCCTGCATCTTGCAGGAAGTATGGGAATTGACTAAAGATTCACGATGCGGCAATGGTGCCGCATTCATTTTCAAGGACAGAAAAACTATGATACGTATTCTCGCTCTTACTGCAGCTGCTCTGATCGCAGCCGCACCGTTCGCCGCGATGGCGGAAGACACCCACGCTCCGGCAGCGGATGCACCGGCTGCTGAAGCCGCTGCTCCTGTCGAGCACACGCTTGCTGACGGCACGAAAGTCGTTGTTGAAGGCGATGCAGTATCGGTTATTGCCGCTGACGGCACGAAATCGCCTGCTCCGGACGGCGAGCACACGCTTGCTGACGGCTCTAAGCTGACGACAGCTGCCGGTAAAGTCGTTCCCGGCGCACCTGCCGGTCAGAACGTCGAAGTAAAGACGGAAGAAGCCGCTCACTAATCTGAGCAGTTTTTGAAGACAAAAAAGTCCCTGCCTGCGCGAGCGGCAGGGATTTTTCTTTGTATAAGGCTTTCATAACGTGCTAGACCACTGCGCATGAGACCAGCATCCCGCATACAGGCCGTCATAGAAATCTATGAACGGATCGCCGCCGCGAAAATCCCGATGGATGCCATCGTCGGCGATTATATGCGCCAGCGCCGCTATATCGGCTCGAAAGACCGCGCCGATATCGCCGAGCGCACGTACAATGTCATGCGCGCCTGGGGGCGGCTGACCTGGTGGCTGGAACGGGCAAAGGCCGAATTGACGCCGCGCAACCTGCTCATTGCCTATACCGCGCTGGCGGACGGCGTAAATGAAGACCGGCTCAAGGAATTGTTCGACGGCTCGAAATTTGCGCCTGAGCCTTTAACCGGCGATGAATTCGCATGGCTCGAACGCCTCAAAGGCAAAACGCTTGAACATCCCGACATGCCCGAAGCGGTGCGCGTGGAATGCCCGGCTGATTATGAAGAGGCGCTGCGCGGATATTTCGGTGATGGTTTTACCGACGAACTGACGGCCATGCAGCACTCCGCGACGCTCGATATGCGCGCCAATGTTTTCATCGCGCCGCGCGAGAAGGTACAGGCTTCGCTCGCCAAGGACGGCGTTGCGACAGACGAAACGCCGTTTTCGCCCTGGGGCCTGCGCGCACGCGACAAGGCTTATCTCTCTAAAACCAAGGCGTTCGCCAAGGGCATGGTCGAAATCCAGGATGAAGGCTCGCAGATGATCGCGCATGTCTGCGGCGCGAAACGCGGCATGCAGGTGCTGGATTTTTGTGCTGGCGGCGGCGGCAAAACGCTCGCGCTGGCTGCAGCGATGGAGCGCAAGGGCCGCATCGTCGCCATGGATATGGATGAGCGCCGCCTGCAGAAGGGCAAGGAAAGATTTAGAAAAGCGCAAATCGCCGATATCGTCGAGGTGCGCCCCTTGAGCGACGAGCGCCACCGCAAATGGCTGCGCCGCCAGAAGGAAACATTCGACATCGTTTTATGCGACGTGCCGTGCACGGGAACGGGAACGTGGCGCCGTAACCCGGACAAGCGCTGGAAACTTTATGGTCCCGGCCTTGAGGAACTGGCGAAAACGCAAAGCGAAATTCTCGACAAGGTCGCGCCCTGCGTGAAGCCGGGCGGCAAACTCGTTTACGCGACATGCTCGTTGCTCCCCGCCGAAAATGAAAATCAGGTCGAGGAATTCCTGAAACGCCACCCGGAATTTTCGGTTCAGCCGGTCGATGAAAAACTGGGTGCGCCCTTCATGCGCCTGACCCCGCTCCGCCATAATACGGATGGGTTCTTCGCCGCGGTGCTAGAGAAGAAGGCTTCCTAAGCTGCTGCGCTCGATTTTATCTTCGCGCGCATATCTTTCGCCGCCGCCACCATGTTCTTCAGTGCCGATTTCACTTCCGGCCAGCCGCGGGTTTTCAGGCCACAATCCGGATTGACCCAGAGTTGACGGGGTGCAATGAGCTTCGCCGCCTTCTCTAACAGGTCCGTCATTTCCTTCGTGTCCGGCACGCGGGGTGAGTGGATGTCGTAAACGCCCGGGCCGATCTCGTTCGGGTATTTGAATTTCACGAACGCATCGAGCAATCTCATCTGTGAACGCGACGTTTCAATCGAGATCACATCCGCATCCATCGCCGCGACAGATTCAATGATCGTATTGAAATCCGAATAGCACATGTGGGTGTGGATCTGCGTCTTGTCCTCGACGCCCGATGCCGAGATGCGGAAATTCTCGACGGCTTTGTCGAGATAATCCTTGTAGTCGGCTTCGCGCAAGGGAAGCCCTTCGCGGATCGCGGCTTCGTCGATCTGGATCATGCGGATACCGGCCTTCTCAAGGTCGGCGACTTCATCGCGGATGGCGAGCGCAATCTGGCGCGCCGTGATATAGCGCGGCTGGTCGTCGCGCACGAACGACCACTGGAGAATAGTGATAGGCCCGGTGAGCATGCCCTTCATGACTTTGCTCGTGAGGCTCTGCGCGTATTTCGACCATTCGACGGTCATCGGTTTCGGGCGCGAGACATCGCCGAAAATGATTGGCGGCTTCACGCAGCGCGAGCCGTAGGATTGCACCCACCCGTTCGAGCTGAACACAAAACCGGCGAGCTGTTCGCCGAAATATTCGACCATGTCGTTGCGCTCCGGCTCGCCGTGCACCAGCACATCGATATCGATTTCATGCTGGAAATCGACAACGGATTTGATTTCGTCCTGCATCGCCTTTTTATAGGCGGCCTCGTTGATCTTGCCCGCCTTGAATTCGGCGCGCGCCTTGCGGATATTTTCCGTCTGCGGGAACGAGCCAATTGACGTGGTCGGGAACAGCGGCAGATTGAGCGCCGCGTGCTGGATTTTCTGACGGTCTTTAAATGACGATTTACGCTTCATCATCGCGGGGCTAATCACCTTCATGCGCTCCTGGACGTTTTTGTCATGGATGCGCGGCGATGTTTTACGTTCCTTCACGATGCCATCGCTGACCTGCAGCGCCAGTGAAACGGATTCGCGGCCGTTATTAACGGCTTTAGAAACGGTGACGATCTCGGCGACTTTTTGCGTCGCGAACGCCATCCAGTTTTTGACCTGCGGATCTAAAGTTTTTTCATTATCGAGATCGACAGGGCTGTGAATAAGCGAGCAACTCGGCGCGACAAAAACTTTGTCAGTGCCGAGTTTCTGCGCGGCCTTTTCAATTTTCTGAATCGAGGCCGAGAGATCGTTCTTCCAGATATTGCGTCCGTCGATAACGCCGAGCGAAAGAACCTTGTCGCCTGCTTTCGATATGACTTTGTCGAGCTGGTCGGCGCCGCGTACGAGATCGACATGGATACCTGCGACAGGAAGGGCGAAAGCTGTATCGATGTTGTCGTGTAAGGATTCAAAATATGTGGCGACGATGATTTTGAGGTCCGGCACTGCAGCAGCGATCATTTTGTAAGCCGTCTTCATCGCGTCCTTGTAACGGTCTTCGAGATCGAGCGCGAGCGCGGGTTCATCGATCTGTACCCATTCCGCGCCGAGCAGTTGCAGGCTTTTCAGGATATGGATGTAGGCCTTGACGATGCCGGGCACGAGCGTGCAGCGGCATTCCGTGAAATCCTCCGCCTTGCTGCCGGAAAGCAGCCATGTAATGGGGCCGATCAGTACAGGCCGCGTCTGGATGCCGAGTTTTCTTGCCTCGGAATATTCGTCGAACACTTTGGACGAGCCGATTTTAAACTGCATGTCTTTTGTCAGTTCGGGAACGAGATAGTGGTAATTGGTATCTAACCATTTCGTCATCGTCATGGCGGTGACATCAACGCCCTTATTGTCCTGGCGTCCGCGCGCCATGGCGAAGTACGTATCGAGATCGACATCGCCGCCTTTCCAGTTATAACGGGCGGGCACCGCGCCAAGCAGGACGCTCATATCGAGAACCTGGTCGTAGAACGAGAAATCATTGGAAGGGATGTGGTCTAACCCGGCATCCTTTTGCAGCCGCCAGTGACGCTCGCGCAGCTCCTTGCCCGCCTGCAACAGGAAATCCGCGGAAAACTGGCCTTTCCAGTAGCCTTCAACGGCTTTTTTCAGTTCGCGTTGTGCGCCGATGCGCGGGAAACCAAGGTTCGTTGCGAGGACCATATTTTTCTCTTCCATATATATGTGATTGATCGTTCCGCGATATTAGGCGCAGACGGGGAATTAATCAACGGGAGGGAAGGTTTGGTTTAAATGGCGTATTCAGATGCAGGAACGACGACTTTAGAAGTACTTGGTGTAGGAATGTCTTCAGCTGTCATTCTCAAAATACCTTCGCGCGGTCCAAGAAAGCGGATGCTTTCTGATGCCACTTTGTTCGCTTGTTCTATAGACCATGCAATATCACCTGAACGTGCGAAATAAAAACAGAAAGCGCCATGCATGATGTCGCCAGCCGCCGAAGTATCGACCGATTTAAAATTAGGCGTGGGAATTTTGATGATGCCATTCGGGGTATTCAGTAAAGTAGAATCCACGCCCCGTGTTACTGCAACATTTTCTTTTCCCTTGCTTATAAAGTAACCGATAATTTGCTCAGGAGTCATGGATTGGTTTTCAGGCTTGAACTCTTGCGAGGCAATAATGATGTCAGAAAGAGCAATGAGCGTGGACACATAAGGCTTCCAGGTTCCGGCATCGAGAACCACGGGAATTTTATTGTCTTTGGCTGCGCGCCCCACCGCCGTGGTGATGAGCGGGCAACGGCATTCCAGCATGACGACATCGGCCATTTCCATGTCGTAACTAAGGCGCCGTTGCCTGACCGGAGGCATAGCTATGATATCTTCAGCATACTTATTGCGCTCCGGAGTTTCATCCTTGGCGATAAAGCGCACTGTGTCGTTAACGAAACAAAAATTCCGTTGCAGGAAAAAATCGTTGCCGGGACTGCAGTCACGCAGAGTAACACCGTTATCGTCCAGTTCTTCACGGATTGCCCCATTGTCATGGCCGATAGGGGTATAGAGATAAGCTGTATCACGGTGAAAGGCTTTGCGGCCTAGAATCCCATGTGTGATAGCTGCGTTAGGCGCGCTGCCGCCTGCAAAAATATGTTCGGACTTATAAGCTGCTTTGCTGTCAAAACTTTCGGGAAGAGACGTAAGTGGCCGGAGATGATCCTCAACGGCGCGGCCAGCAAATATGCTGACAGGATAATTAGCCTTCATACGCAGTTCTCTCCCGTGTACCCAATTTTCTTGTATGCGTTATTTTTAGCAGACCTGCATTTCAACGCAAATGGTTTTTTGGAAAATTATTCTTGTAGGGCTTTGCACGCCTGCGTTGTAATGTCCGGCTTGTTGAGCGTGTAGAAATGGATGTGAGGGACGCCGTTTTTGGCGAGGTCCAGGACCTGTTTGGTTAGCAATTCCTCGGCATATTTGCGCGAATCGTCAGGTTTGCCCTCGAATTTCGCGAACCCATCCGCCAGCCAGCCCGGTACGCTCGCCTGGCAGCGCCCGGCGAAGCGCAGCATCGATTTGAAATCATGAACGGGCAGCAGGCCGGGCGATATAGGCGTCATGATGCCTGCCTTCGCGCACTTCTCGACAAAGCTGTAAAATTTATCGTTCTCGAAAAAGAACTGTGTGATCGCGCGCGTCGCCCCGGCATCGCATTTTTTCTTGAGTGCAAAAATATCATCGTCCAGCGATTTTGAATCCGGGTGTTTTTCAGGATATGCCGCCACGGAAATTTCGAACTGGTGACGCTTGCACAAGGCCTCGATGAAATCGCTCGTATACTGGAAATAATTTTCGTCTAACGCCAACGGCCACGTCAAATCAGCGGGCAAATCGCCGCGCAGCGCGATGATGTGGCGCGTGCCGTTCTCCCACAGTGCATCCGTCACTTTGAACACATCGTCCCTTGTCGTGTTAATGAAGGTCAAATGCGCGGCTACGGGGAGATTGGTTTTCGCGCGTAACTTCGCAACGATCTCCAGAGTTTTATCGCGCGTCGAGCCACCCGCGCCGTAGGTCACCGTCATGAAGGAGGGGGCCAATGCCGCCAACGCGGGAATCGCCTCCCAGAACGCGGCCTCGGCGGCCTCCGTTTTGGGCGGAAAAAATTCAAAACTGTAGGTCGGCCGTGTCAAATAAACCCCCGGGAAATGCCAAGGCCAAAGAATTGCATATTCTTTACTTATTGCAATACATATTGTAGAAAATCCCATGACACAGACAGCCCCCAAAACCACCGCCACCCTCCAGCGCCACGACCGCATCCTGATCCTCGATTTCGGCTCGCAGGTCACGCAGCTCATCGCCCGGCGCCTTCGCGAAAACGGCGTTTACTGCGAAATCTGGCCGTTCAACCAGGCGCCCGAGGAACGCGTAAAGGGCTTCGCGGCGAAGGGTATTATTCTCTCCGGCGGCCCGGCCAGCGTGACCAAAGCCGATTCCCCGCGCGCGCCGGAATTCGTATTCAATCTCGGACTGCCGCTGCTCGGCATTTGCTACGGCCAGCAGACGATGGTCCAGCAGCTTGGCGGCAAGGTCGAAGGCTCCGACCACCAGGAATTCGGCCGCGCCTACGTCAAGGTGCAAAAGCCCTGCGCGATTTTCGAAGGCGTCTGGAGCCCCGGTGCCAGCGAGCAGGTCTGGATGAGCCACGGCGACCGCGTGACGAAACTCCCGAACGGGTTCGAGGTTGTTGGAATTTCCGAAGGCGCGCCTTTTGCCGCCGTTGCGGATGATAAACGCCATTTCTACGGCGTGCAGTTCCACCCCGAGGTGATGCACACGCCGCACGGCACGCAGCTCCTCAAAAATTTCACGCATCTGGTTTGCGGATGTAAAGGCGACTGGACCATGGCGGCGTTCAGGGAAGAAGCCGTCGCAAAAATCCGGAAACAGGTCGGCAAGGGCCGCGTGATTTGCGGTTTGTCCGGCGGCGTCGATTCATCAGTCACTGCCGTCCTGCTGCACGAAGCAATCGGCGACCAGCTCACATGTATTTATGTTGATACAGGCCTGATGCGCGCTAACGAGAGCAAACAGGTCGTCGATATGTTCCGCGGCGCGTACAACATCCCGCTTGTCCATGAAGATGCGGGAGAAAGATTCCTGAACGGACTCGAAGGCATTTCAGACCCCGAGATGAAACGCAAACTGATCGGCGCGACCTTTATCGACGTGTTCGAAAAACTCACGAAAGATGCAGGGCAGGCGGAATTCCTCGCGCAGGGCACGCTGTATCCGGACGTGATTGAATCCGTTTCCTTCACCGGCGGGCCGAGTGTGACCATCAAGAGCCACCACAATGTCGGCGGCCTGCCTGAGACGATGAAGCTGAAACTGGTCGAGCCCTTACGCGAATTATTCAAGGACGAAGTCCGCGCGCTGGGCCGCGAACTCGGCATGCCCGAGGAATTCATCAAACGTCACCCGTTCCCCGGGCCGGGCCTTGCCATCCGCATTCCCGGCGAAATCACGCGCGAGAAGCTGGAAATTTTGCGTAAGGCTGACACGGTCTATCTTGAGGAAATCCGCAATGCCGGATTATATGACGCGATCTGGCAGGCCTTCGCCGTGCTGCTTCCCGTCAAAACCGTCGGCGTCATGGGCGATGACCGGACGTATGATTTCGTCTGCGCGCTCCGCGCCGTGACCTCGACCGACGGCATGACGGCCGACTACTTCCCCTTCCCGCACGATCTTCTTGGCCGCGTCGCCACCCGCATCATCAACGAGGTGCGCGGCATCAACCGGGTCGTCTACGACGTGACTTCCAAGCCCCCCGGCACCATCGAGTGGGAATGACGGGCCGCCCGGTTGTCCTACGTTTCCGATTTGTAGGACAACTTGCCATCCGCTCTCTGGTTGTCCTACATTTCTGATTTGTAGGACAACCCTCACGTCAGGCCGCATGCAGAACATCGATCTCGCCACTCAGACAATGTTTGCCGAGCTGCTGCAGCGCAGTCTCGACGCTGAATTCGATGATGCCTTCAGCGAACGCGGGACCTTCCGGCGCAAGAAATCCAAAGGCCGCTTCTACTGGCACCATCAGGAGCGGCTCGGGGACAAGGTGGTCAGCCGCTATGTGGGGCCCGTCACGGACAAGAGCATCACCGATCGTGTCAACCGCTTTGCGGAGATCAAATCCAATTTCAAGCGCCGCCAGGAGATGGTCCGTGCACTTGCCGCGGCAGGCCTTCCGACACCGGACCCTCTTTCAGGGGCCGTCATAGAGGCGATGTGGAAGGCCGGATTCTTCCGCCTGCGCGGGGTGCTGGTCGGCACGTTAGCCTTTCAGGCCTATGCCGGACCGCTTGGCATCCGCATGCCGAGCCGGCCAATGATGACGCAGGACGTCGACTTCGCGCAATTCTGGGTCGTCTCCGAGAACATTGGCGAGAGCATGCAGGCGCCACTCTCCATCCTATACGGCGTCGATGAGACGTTCAGGGAGGTTCCCAATATCGATGATCCCTTCATTTCGACCCAATACCGCAACAGGGCCGGCTACCGCGTCGACTTTCTGACGCCTAACCGCGGCTCGGATCAGCATCAGAGCAAGCCAGCGCGCATGAAGGCTTTGGCTGGGTCAGGCGCGCAGCCTCTGCGTCATCTCGACTTCCTGATACACGAGCCGGAGCGCTCGGTGCTGCTTCATGGGGGAGGAATACCCGTCACCATACCGCGCGCCGAGCGCTTCGCTGTCCACAAGCTCATCGTGGCTGTCGAGCGGCAAGATCAGGTGAAGTCCGCCAAGGATATTCACCAGGCCCAAACGCTCATCGACGCGCTTGCTGCACGCCGACCGGTCGAGCTCGCCCGTACTTGGCGCACTGCGTGGGGTAAGGGGCCGCGCTGGCGGGAGAAACTCGAGGCCGGCACGGCGCGCATGACGGCGGCGACGAGAGAAATTCTCGAAACTATCCTTAGAGGCCGGAACCGTCCCGTCGGCAATCGAGCGACATGATTGCGATGCTGAATCGCGGACTATTTGTGGCGATCACGGTCAGCGGCCGGGTAGATCACGACTGCATCGTTCCCTGCCGACCCTCGCCGTCCTCATCCAGAGGATCGACCGGGTTCTTCCAGTATGCGCGGATGCGCCGGGAGAAGGCTTTTCCCCTCTCGGCGAAGAGGCGCCGCGAACGCTCCCTGGCGAGACGGCGCAGCGCCTGCTGCCGGTTGGCGGCCGCGTCGACGAGACCATCGGCTCCCCGCTTGTTCTTCAGCTCGTCGGCCCGCTTCCTGACCTCCTCGGCGAGCAGCCCGAGGTCGTGCTCGTCGCCCAGCACCTCGGAGAGCTCCCGCGCCGCCTCCGCGCGCACCGCCATTTCCTCGGGCCAGCTGGCATTGAATAGCTGCATGTGCCGCCAGTGGTGCTGCACGCGCTTTCGCCAGCGGTGGAAGTCGTGCTCGTTGCCCGTCGCGTAGGCGGTCTCCTCGAGCCGCCGCGCCTCCTTGCAGGTGAGTGCGAGCCCGAGGCCGACGATGTCGAAGCCGCGCTCGGAGAAGCGGACGCGCTTGAAGCGCTTGCGGATGACATCGAGGTCGTCGCGGACCTCGCCCCACGCTTCCGCTGCCGACATCTCGTTGATGCCTTGCCGCTCGCGCTGGATGCTCGCCCGGAAGCGGTCGAATGTCGGGGTCTTCTTGACGCCGCTTACGACCGCGAGCTTGTCGAGGGCCTCGAGGAGGGAGTCGAGGTTCCTCAGGCCGGCGAGCGTGCTGCCGACACTCGAGCAGAGGTCGTCGACCTCGTTCCACCATTTCGGTCCGACGGCGGGCCGCGCCAGCCGCAGCAGCGCCCGCATGCGCTTCACGCACTTGCGCGCCTCGTGCACGTTCTGGGCGCCGCGCTCTTTCTCGTCGAGATGGCGTTCAATGCGCTTGGTCTGCTCCAGAGCGACTCGGACAAAGCCGTCGGCGAAGCGCTCGCCGCGCTTGAATTTAAAGCCCATGAACCGCTCGTCGCCGCACTTAATCGGATAGGCGGCCGCTTGCGCGGCCAATCGAACCCTTCGCTGGCGTCATTTGCAGCAATAATTTCGTCATAATCAATGATCTTAGGTCGTCGGCTAGAGTGTTTTCTCAGCGCACGGTTGCCGCCCATACTAACCATTCGCGCACCCGTTCCTCCGGCTGCGGATGGGTGATGAAGTCGGTCACGACAGCCACGGAATCCGCTCCCGCATCAATGACTTGGGGGGCGCGTTCGAGCGTGATGCCGGCAATGGCGACGAGCGGACAGGTCACCAGTCCCCGCCACTCGCCGAGGCGCGCTAGTCCCTGCGGCTGCCATTTCATGACCTTGAGCTTGGTCTCGTAGATGGGACCCAGCGCGACATAGTCGGGCTTGGCGGCGAGCGCGGTCGCCAACTCCTCGCGGCTGTGGGTGCTGAGGCCGAGCCGCATGCCGGCGCCACGGATGGCGGCAAGATCGGCTTTGGCCAGATCCTCCTGGCCGAGATGGACGAAGGTGGCACCGGTCTCGATTGCCGCGCGCCAGTAGTCGTTGACGATCANNTTCGAGGCTATCGGCGATCTCGGACCGCACCCGCGCCTCGGCCTCCTCCTTGATGCGAAGTTGTATGCTCCTGACGCCGAGCGGCACGATGCGCTTTAACCAGGCATGGTCGGGCACGATCGGGTAGAAGACATCGAGCCCGATGGCGCGTGCGTNNNCCCGCGACATCAGTCGCTCCCGCCGCGAAATGGCGTGCCGGCGACGGGAGTAGAGGGCTGGGCCATGTCGCGCGGCTCCATCAGGCCGGAAACGTAGGCCGCCCTGCCGGCGTGGATGGCATCCGCGAAAGCCCCCGCCATGCGCACGGGATCGCCGGCCTTCGCCACCGCCGTGTTGAGGAGGCAGGCGTCGTAACCCATCTCCATCGCCTGGGCGGCGTGCGAGGGCGCGCCGAGACCCGCATCGATGATGAGTGGTACGCCCGGAAAATAGGCCCGCAGCTGGCACAGGGCGTAGGTGTTGTTGAGGCCGCGGCCCGAGCCGATGGGCGACCCCCACGGCATCAGGACCTCGACGCCGGCCGCCATCAGCCGCTCGGCGACCGAGAGGTCCTCCGTCGTATAGGGGAACACCTCGAAGCCCTCTGAGACGAGTGCGCGTGCCGCTTCGAGGAGGCCGAACACCTCCGGCTGCAGCGTGTCGTCGTTGGCGATCACCTCGAGCTTGACCCAATTCGTCTCGAACACCTCCCGCGCCATCATCGCGGTGGTGATGGCCTCCTTGGCGGTCCTGCACCCGGCCGTGTTCGGCAGCACTCTGACGCCAAGCCCCTTGACGAGGTCGAAGAAGCGTTTCCCACCCTTCTCGCGCGCACTCTCGCGCCGCAGCGAGACCGTGACGACCCCGGCACCCGAAGCCGCCACCGCGCGGGCCATGACATCGGGCGAGGGATAGAGGGCCGTGCCGAGCAACAGCCGCCCCGGCACGACAGCGNNGACAGCGCCGTAGAGCCTCAGCTCGTCTTTGTCCCTGACCTTCTCCTGCACGGGCGCCTTCCTGAGCTCGATCGAGCGACCTTCAGCCGCCCTGGCGGGGAGCGACGATCTCGATCTTGTCACCGCCCTTCAACTGCCGTTCGCGGCGGACCGCGGCGGCGACGAACTCGCCGTTGACCGCGGTGGCGAACCGGCCCTCGCCGAAGCCCTGCTTCCGGCAGAGCTCGGCGAGCGTCAAGGCATCCGTCTCCGTGGCACTGCCGTTGATGAATACGCGCATGGCTACCCTCGCTCCTCAGCGAAGATGTAAGGGGAGCCCTGGCAAATCGCAATTCCGCATGCCGCCGGGGCCTATCATCACCGGGGTCCCAGCACCTCCGCGTTAACGACACAGCGCCGGTCGAGCCCGCCGTCGAAGGCGGCGATGATGGAGCGCGCCGCGTCGATCGCCATACGCCGCAAGGAGGCCTCGGTGAACGCCGCCGTGTGCGCCGTGACGATGGCCGCGGGATGGGAGAGGAGCGGCCGG
>DLHX01000018.1:0-70291 GCA_002483465.1 Micavibrio sp. UBA7657
ACTCCTGAATGGGGGTTGACCACTGCTTGATAAAAGCAGTGTCAAAGGATGTGGACATATCAAACTCCTTGTTGGGGTTAAGATTTGAGATGCCGGCGGGCGGTTATCAGGGGACAAAATGTCCGAAGGCCGATACGTCCGGGAAAAGCGAATGCGGGCCATCCGATATCCGGACGGTTTTCCTGTTTGCTGATGATTTGAAGAATGAAAGCCGTCATGCCTTACGACCCCGATGGGGCTGGAAAAGGTTACAATTCGGGCTTTGATAGTTAAGTAATAGGAAATTATTCCTATGATGTCAAGGGAAATCTGCGGATTTTTTTATTATTTTCAGGGCTACGCATATTGTATGCAAAACCTATATTTTTCTTAGGTTGTAGAGACACGGATATGTTAACATAACCTAAAATCAGGTCAGGGGATCATGCGCATTATGTTCGAATCACTTCTCTCCAAACTCAAGGGTGAAACCGATTCAGCCCTCCAGGAAGCCAAGCGCCGGATTTTCGAGCGCCGCAGTGCCGATCATTGCGTCAGCGTTATCGAAGGCAAAACCTATCCTGTCGAGAACTGGTCGCCCGGCGGCGTGCTCATTTACGGAGACAGCCGCCCGTTCGGCATCAATGATGAGATCGCTGTTACCCTGAAATTCCGTCTTCGCAATGAAGTCATCGATGTGCCTCATAAAGCTAAAGTCATTCGCAAGAGCTATGACAAGGTTGCATTTAAATTCGCGCCTCTCACTCAGCAGATTAAAAAATCATTCCAGGCTGTTGTCGACGATTATCTCGCAGCTGAATTCGCGGATTCGCACCTGGCATAAAAAAAAGCCCTCCGATGGAGGGCTTTCTTAATTTTAGTTCTTCCCGTAGATTTTCTGAAATCCATCCGTTACTTTCGCAATGAAGGACGGATCTTTATCTCTCCAGTAGCGTGGATCGCGCATCATGGAATGCAGGTCTTTTTCGTCTACGGCTGTGATGCCCACGCCGCGCTTGAGGCCCGGTTCATCGGACTTCATCATGCGGTGCAGCGCCATAACGCCGTCAAAACTTCCTGAAAGATTTTTCAGCATGTCGGGCGAAAGATTCTGGCGACCGAAGGCCAGCAGCTGGCGTGAGACTTCTTTCCATTTTTCGGCGCCGCCGAAATGGTTGATCAGGCGTTCAACCTCGCGGTCGGCCTGAAATTCTGCGGCGATCTCGGCGATCATCGGCATCATTTTCTCGGCTGCCAGATTGTAAAGTTCCTGTGCCTGCTCATGGCTAAAGCCTTTAGAATGGATACGCGCATTCACCTCAGGATCGGGCTCGAACAAACCGTGCGAGCAATCAATGCAGTATTCCTCAGGCGATTTAGGCGCCGCAGGATTTTGCGACATTTTTTTCTCAAGCTCCTTATAGGAACGAAGAAGCGCATCGGCCTTCAGGCCGCCGGTTTCCGGATCCTTGAATTTTTCAGGGATTTCGTTTGTTAGTAAATTGTCAGTCATACTATCAGTCTCCTTTTGGTTGGAATTAATTACGGCCGCGGTCGATCAACCGCAAAATCGTTGCGACGAGCGAGCGTTGCCCTTCGGCATAACGGATCTGCTCGTCCGGTGTTGCAGCGCCAAGCGCACGCTGGAACGTTATGGTCTGTAAGTGCGCAAGAACCCTGCGCCCGTCATCGGTCGCGAACAGGCGGGCATAAGATTTTTCAATCTCGCGCATTTCAAATTTCGCCGGCTCAGGCATGGAATAAACGAATCCCTTGCCGGTGAGTTGCGATGGCTGTCGAACGAATACTTTAAACATTGCTCTCTCCTTGTACTCTGATCAGGTGACGCGGCACCGCCAATGCATCGCCCAGAAACCTTGCGGCCTGCGCCAGATCGACGGCTTGAATAGCTTCCGGTCCCATGGACATGACGGATGTGATCCAGGACAACGTGTTTTGCACGTTGCGCTGTCCCTGCGCCCGCGCCAGCGGCGAGCGGTAATCGATTGTGATCAAGCGACCATCCAGTGCGATGTCAGGCACCTCGCCACGGCGGCGGAGAATCGAATGAGCGCGGCGGATGAGCGGCGTTAGCAGCTCGCTCTGCAGCCGCCCATATGTCGCGCCGAGCAGTAACGTCATTTCAGCAGAGCGCTCCATGACTTCCGTCGCCGTCATGCGCGGACCCGTGACAGGTGTAAGCCTGTCAGCCAGCAGAGCGTGGCGAATGCGCGACTGCAGATTTTCCAGCATTAGTTGTGAAACGTCAAAACGTCCCGGCATTTCCAGCGGTTGCAGCCCTTGCGAGCCCACGGCCTTGGGGATGATGCTTCCCGGGACCAATTCAATGTTGGCCGGGTTAAGAACGCCGTCGTCATCCGCCTGCCAGATTCCCGTCACGGCTATCGACGCATTTTTCAGGATCAATTCCACCACCTTGTTTGCCGTCTTGATGTCCGGCAGCGACTTCATTACTGGCGAGCGGCCATAAATCTCGCCGGGCGATTTCAGCCAACGGAATGAAATGAAGGGCGATTCAATAAATTTTCCTTCGGCTAATAAAATGGGAGACGAATTTTCCATCAGGCACGCCTTGTAGGCGTAAACCAGGCCGTCAGGAATTACAGCTTCAAGAATTTTGAACTGCGCCTGCGGGTCTTTTTCGCCTTTACGCTGAATATCCAGCGGAATTTCCGCCTGCGGATAGCGGCTACGGATTTGCGCGGCGTTGAGTTCCAGCGCACGGAAAGCCCCGTCCAGAAAACCGCTTTCGCCCTCTTCCAGAATAATGCTGCTGAGTGGCACGGCAGCGAAGCGGAACGCTGAGAAACTGCCCGGCTCTGATTCCTCAAATGAAAGGCTCGCGGTGCCACCGACGACGAGGTCGAGATAACATTGGTGAATTTCGACAGAAAAATTTGAACGGTCGAAATGATCCTGCATCGTGCGACCTGCTTTTTCGAGAACCGGCGCAAGCTTTTCAGCTTCTTCGGGCGTCAGGTCCGGACCGGGCCGCAGACCGAACCACTGCGACCAGGCGGGCGTCAGATTACCGAGAAGACTCGCCGCGAGTTGATCGGCGGCGTCCATTGCCGTTGCGTCAAAAATACGATCCGTGCGGCGCGAGCCGGGAGCCTGTTCATATAAAAATCCAGCGCGCTGCGGCAGCGCATAGTCATAGCATTCCTGCCACAGGCTTTCCCAGTTGCCGCGCATTTTGCGGGCCGATTCAAACCGTGTGAAAATATTTTCAAGTGCCTGTTCCATAATTATTCTCCCAGCAATGTTTTACGGATTTTGTTCTGGGTCGCCATTCCAAGCAGGCCGCGAAAGCTTGTCTGGATAGTTCCGAAAATTCCGCGGTCGCGGTTTAACAAATCACGTTGTCTTGCCTCGCTTGCCTGCTGTTCGGGCGATAGCGGTGTGCTCGCGTTGATATGGGCTTGCTCCGCCTCACGCGCCTGCTTTACTGCCTGGGGTATAACTCCTCCCATGTTAGATTTCCTTTCTTTCAGTATTTTCGTGTTGAACCATTAGATGTCTGTAAAGCTGCCACGGCGTTATGATAAAACGCGCGTGCAAGCCGATGACTCTCTTGACCGCCTCGACGCATGTATGCGGCATCCACGGTGCTTCTTTCACGCCGCGTTTTATTTTTGCTTTCATGACCGTATGGCCATGATCTTTGAGCCATAACGGCAGATCGAACGCGGCGGGCAGATCGTGGACGTTTATATCCGTGTAATTCGAGAGCGGATCGAAACAGACCCAGTGCTTTCCGTCATTCAGCAATGCATAGCAATGCCGGAAACCCGGGCGCAGAATGCGCAGCCACGGGATATCGTCGCACTGGCCGCTGAAAACCACCCAGGCATCCGGGGTATTTTCTTTTGCAGAGATAGCACTCATTCGGCGGCCTCCATGAAAAGATCGTAACTATCGTTCAAAGGAATTTTGTGCGGCGACGAAACGATGCCCTTGCTGACCAGTGCGCTTTCCAGCCTTGCCAGCGCCTCACTCCAGATTTTATAAGCACGCATTTCACGTACACGGCGCGAATCTGGTGGCATGCCGCGCCTGCCGTAATGACGAAGAACCATTAAATGATCCCGCAGCAGGCGGCGCTGGCGGTAGAGCCGGTCGAGGATCCTGAGAATATCCACAGGTTCGCAAGGCCTTAATTGCGTTCCCTTCCCTGCCGTAAACCGCGCACCGTCATGCCTGGCCTGCTGGGCATTGATAAACCAAAACCACGCCTCTTCCGTGCTTTCAAAGGGAACGATTCCCGCTGCCGGCTGTTGTTTAGGTATATATTCAGAGTACGAGGTCATGGCCTTTTAATCTTTTTGTTCACTTTATGTTCTCGTTTATGCTACAAATTTTTTGAGGCGTCAAGGAAAAAATAGGAATTTATTCTTATTTATTTTCGGAAAGGATAATGGGACTGTAATCCTATGTTTTCGCATAAAGATATCTGGCGGGGGATCGACCGCCTCGCCGCAAGCTGTGGCTACTCCGCCTCCGGCCTGGCCAAAAAAGCCGGGCTCGACCCGACATCATTCAATAAGAGCAAAAGGCTGAGTCCGGATGGGAAACCACGCTGGCCCTCAACCGAAAGCCTTTCGAAAATTCTATCGGTCACCGGCGCGACCATGACTGATTTTATCAGCCTGATTGATGCTGATAACGACAATGAAAATTCCGCTCTTCGTACAATTCCCATGGTGGGCTTTGCGCAGGCAGGCAAAGCAGGATTCTTCGACGAAGACGGCTATCCTTCCGGCAATGGATGGGACGAAGTTGCGTTTCCAAACGCAGAATACCAGAACAGCAAAAGCATTTTTGCCCTGCAGGTCAGCGGCGATTCGATGCAGCCTCTCTACCGCGATGGCGACATTCTGGTGATTTCCGCGCAGGAAAGAATCCGCAAGGGCGACCGCGTCATCGTAAAGACGAAAAACGGCGAAGTCATAGCCAAGGAACTCATAAAACAGAGCGCGGGCAAGATCAGCCTTAAATCCCTTAACCCCGCTTTCGAGGACCGTTCTTTGACCCTCGATGAAGTCGGCTGGATGGCCCGGATTCTGTGGGTCAGCCAGTAATCCCGCCCCAGAACAGGAATAATTTGCAAAACCCCGCCAAAACGGGCACTAATAGCGGGCTTTCCCGGCTTAAGAGTTTGTAATGGCAGACAAAAAGAAAATCGCCCGCGAAACGGCAAAAATTCTTCTCGAAACGAAATCCGTTCTTCTGAACGCCCGTGAGCCTTTTACCTATACATCGGGGCGCAAAGGCCCCTGCTATGCCGATTGCCGCCGCCTGATTTCTTTCCCGAAAGAACGGGAAACGCTCATGGATTTTGCTTCGCAGATACTGGAGCAGGAAATCGGCGCAAAAAATATCGATTACATCGCAGGCGGTGAAACAGCAGGCATTCCTTACGCCGCCTTTCTTTCGCAGAAAATGCAAAAGCCAATGCTTTATATCCGGAAAAAACCAAAAGGTTTCGGTCGTATGGCGCAGATCGAAGGTCATATGGAAGATGAAGGCAAAAAAATTGTCCTCATCGAAGATGTCCAGAATTTCGGCACCAGTGTAAAAATCTTCATCGACGCTCTGCGCGCGGCTAATGCCGTTATCGAACACCTGCTCGTCATCTTCAGCCACGGCCATGAGAGCAGCGCCCGAAACATGCAGGAAATGGACGTAAAGCTGCATGCCCTGTGTACCTGGCGCGATGTTCTGGACGCGGCCCGCGAAGACGGCTATTTTGATAGCGAGACTTTGGCGTCGGTCGAATCCTTCCTGAACGATCCCGAAGGCTGGGACAAAAATAAATCCTCAACCGTTTCCTCATCATGAAAATTGCATTTCATTCCTCGAAAAAGCCGCGCGCGCAAAAAGCTCTTGAAGAACTCAAGGGCCGGTACGGCAATGCCGATCCTGCAGACGCCGAGGCCATTGTCGTCATCGGCGGTGATGGCACTATGCTCCGCGCCCTGCACGCTTATGTCGATCACGCGGCTCCCCTTTTCGGCATGAATCTTGGCACGCTGGGTTTTCTTTTGAACAAGCACATGGTCGACAATCTCGATGGGCGCATAAGCGTTGCGACCCGCTTCGTCATTCACCCCTTGCAGATGGACGCCATCGATAAGGACGGCAAGCCACATTCCGAAGTCGCCTTCAACGAAGTCTCATTGCTACGTGAAAGCCACAACTCGGCTAAAATCCGCATTCATATCGACGATAAGGTGCGCGTACCGGAGCTTGTCTGCGACGGCGTTATGGTTTCCACGCCGGTCGGCAGCACGGCCTATAACTCATCTGCCGGTGGACCAATCCTGCCGCTTGATGCCAACGTTCTACCATTAACGCCGATCAGCCCGTTCCGCCCGCGACGCTGGTCGGGTGCGCTGATCCACAACAAACATGAAATCCGTTTCGAGATTTTAAAGCCGGTGGAGCGCATGGTTTCCGCGACGGCAGATTCCAAAGAAGTCCGCGATGTGCGCGAGGTTGTCGTGCGCGAGGCACGCAGCATCTCCAAAACGCTGCTGTTCGATCCTGATTATTCCCTGGAAGAGAGAATCTCGCGCGAGCAGTTCGCGAACGAAACCACCTGATCGTCATCCCCGGCAGCGAGACGTAGTCGAGCGTGAACGGGGATCCAGCCTATAATCGCCGCGAAGCGGCCAGCCGATAAAAAGATGGACCCCCGCTCAAGGCGGGGGTGACAAAGAGGTTAATGTTTTCTCGGCTTTGAAGGCTTGATTTCGCGGAGCTGTCTTTCGCGCGCCAGGTCATTCTCGATGACGCTCAGTTTTTCAGCCGCCTGCTCATCCAAACCGCCAGCCTTCATAATGCCGCCCTCGGGGATGAGGCCCAGTCTCTGCGCGATATACTGATAACCTTCAACGAGATCGCCGAGATCAAAACGGAAGCGGTCTTTGTCGAGCTTTTCACCCGTCTTCATGTCCCACAGGCGGCAATTGTCAGGTGAAATTTCATCCGCGAGAATGATATACAGTTCGCCGTGCTCACCCCAGATACGTCCGAACTCCAGTTTGAAATCCACGAGCTTCAGCCCGATGCCTGCAAACAGCCCGTTCAGGTAATCGTTGACGCGCCATGCCATCGCGACCATTTCATCCAGCTCATATGGATCAGCCCAACCAAATGTAATGATATGGTCTTCGCTAACCATCGGATCGCCGAGCGCATCTTTCTTGTAGTAAAATTCAACCAGCGGACGACCGAGGAACGTGCCCTCTTTGATACCGAGGCGCTTGACCAGCGATCCTGCTGCAATATTTCGTACGACGAGTTCAATCGGAATAATCTCAACTTTCCGCACAAGTTGCTCGCGCATATTGATCGAGCGGATGAAGTGCGTCGGGATTCCAATCGATTCCAGCTTGGTCATCAGGTGCGCGGAAATGCGGTTGTTCAACACGCCCTTGCCCGCAATCACGGCATGTTTAACGCCATTACCCGCCGTCGCGTCATCCTTGAAATACTGGATGACGGTGTTGGGGTCCGGGCCCTCGTACAAGTTCTTGGCCTTGCCCTCGTAAATAACTCTGCGTCGCGTCATGGAAAACATCTTACCCTTCCCTATATCTCCTTATATAGCATTGCATTTTACATGATTCCAATGCTACAAATCGTGCACTTTTCACTATTGTATGGAAAAATCAGGGAGACGAGGCAGAACATGGCAAAACTTAACGACCGCGAAAATGCTTTTGAAAACAAATTTGCACACGATGAAAAGCTGAATTTTAAGATAGATGCACGTTGCGCCAAGCTTTTCGGGCTCTGGGCCGCTGAAAAACAAGGACTTTCCGCCGATGCGGCCCTCAGCTATGCAGGCGATATTATCAGCGCCAACATCGAAAAACCCGGTTTTCAGCATATTATGCCCAAAATCAAAGCGGACCTGGCGGCTAAAGGGGTCGAAATTACAGACCATGGCCTTCAGTCCGAATTGGAGAGGATTCGCGAAGACGCGAAAGACCAGATCCTCGACGAAAGCGGCGTATAGCCTCAAATTTAAAAGCCCCGGCAAAACCGGGGCTTTTTATTTCCTGTTCAACCCGCCATCCGGATCTATTTCCTGTTGAAAATCATGTTTTCAGAGGGCGTCCGCTGGCTGTTGTTTTTTAAAATTGATATCTGATTCCTAGACCAATGTCGTCGGCTTTCCAAGCTTAAAATGGTCTCGCAGCTCATTTTTTTAAAATTTTGTAACAAAAAGCAACCATGGATCGTAATATAGTTTCATGTGAATTCAGTTTCCGGCTCCTTGTTTTTACCTAAAAACATGCCCAGAGTGTTAATTATGAATGCCAGCACCCTCCAGACTCTTATTCTGAACGCTCTTCCGGGCGCGCAGGTTAGCGTCGAGGATGTGCGCGGTGATGGCGCGCATTACACGGCCACGGTTGCCGCCACAGCTTTTGCGGGCAAGACCCGCGTGCAACAGCACCGCATGGTCCATGCCGCGCTAAAAGGCCACGTGAATAATAACGTCGCCGTTGCAATTCAAACGGTCGTTGCGGAGAAATAAATGGCTCTCATGCAAAGAGCCATGTTTGAGCGCATCGAACGCGAACTCGCATCTCATAACGTGGTTCTTTATATGAAAGGCACGGCGGCTTTCCCGCAATGCAGCTTTTCCGCCTTCATCGTGCAGGTTCTTTCACAGGCAGGCGTGCAGTTCCGCGATGTCGACATCCTCGGCGATGGTGAACTGCGCCAGGGTTTGATGGATTTTGCCGAGTGGCCGAATTTTCCGCAGCTTTATATCCGCGGTGAATTCATCGGCGGCGCCGACATCGTACGGGAAATGGCGCAGAGTGGTGAATTGCAGGCGCTGTTCGAAGATCGCGGCGTACTTTAAATACGCGTGACCTTGCTATCGCGGTACAAATTGCATGATAAAATCAGGCCAAAGCCGATCATCGCGGCAAGCATCGCCGTACCGCCGTAAGATACCAGCGGCAACGGCGCGCCAACCACGGGAATCAATCCCATCACCATCGCGATATTGACGAAAACATAAATCGAGAAATTGAAAGTCAGCCCGAACGCGAGGTAACGCCCGAAATTGTGGCGGGCGCGCAATGCAATCCACAACCCGTACCAGATAATCAGGCCGAACAGCAGCAGCAACGCCACGCCGCCCGCCAGCCCCCACTCCTCAGCCCAGAGCGTAAAAATGAAATCGGTCTGTTTTTCAGGCAGGAAATCCAGGTGGCTCTGCGAGCCGTCGAGAAATCCCTTCCCCTTTAAGCCGCCGGACCCTAGCGCTATTTTCGATTGCGTGATGTGATAGCCCGAACCCAGAGGATCACTCTCCGGATTCAAGAATGTCAACACCCTCTGGCGCTGGTAATCATGCATGAAATGCCATCCGATCGGGATGGCTCCCGCTACCGCCGCCGCGGCGCCGATAAAAATCCAGAGCGGCGCTCCGGCGACGAACACCATCGCCGCGCCTGCGAAACTCGTCATCAGCGCAGTGCCGAGATCAGGCTGCAGCATCACAAGTCCGACAGGCGCCCCGATCAGAAGCGCAGGTACAATTAGAAAACTCAGCCGTTTTATATCCTCCGACGTTGCAGCATGAAAATAGCGCGCCAGCGTCAGAACCAGCGCGACCTTCATCAATTCCGAGGGCTGAAGTTTCATGAAGCCGAGATTAATCCAGCGCTGCGCGCCCATGCCGATATGCCCCATGATCTCGACATAAACCAGCAGGATAAAACCTATGCCATAAAGCCACCACGCGAATTTAAACCACCAGCGCACATCGATAAGCGCAATGATCAGCATCCCGAAGAAAATCACCGAGAAGCGCTGCATCTGATTTTCGGCCCATGGCTCGAAGTTCCCGCCCGCTGCGGAATAAAGTGCGGTGAATCCGATACAGGCCACGGTTACAATGAGCGCTATAAACGCCCAGTCGAGATTTTTCAGCTTGTGAATGATTCCCTGCTCGGACTGTAATATAATCGATTTAACCATGGACGTTTCCTATATCGGCTCCTTGGCCTTGATTTGGGCCGCGGGCGCCGGGGCGCTCTGGACCGCTACAGGCGTGCCTGCAGGATTGCGCTTTTGCACTTCCACAAGCAAATCTCTTGCAATCGGCGCCGCCGTCAATGCGCCCCCAACTCCGTGCTCGACCACAACAGCACAGGCATAAACCGGCTTGTCCAGCGGCGCATAGCCGACGAACAGGGCATGGTGCCGCTCGCGCCATGCGAGGTCTTCGTTTTTAACCCCTGATGCGCGCTGCTGCATTGTAATTCTTCTGACCTGCGCCGTCCCGGTTTTACCGGCATAAGCGAACTCCGGCGGATCTTTCACGCGCGAGCCATAGGCCGTGCCGCGTTCATGGTTAACCACCTTGTTCATGCCCTGCATCATGAGCTTGAGATGCGCATCCGGAACTTTCATTTTCGGCCATTTCTGCGGTGCCGGGCTTTTATCGCCGACATACCCCGTAATCTGCGGCTTCACTTCATAACCGCCATTCACCAGCCGCGCCGTCATCACCGCGAGTTGCAACGGCGTCGTCAGGAAATATCCCTGCCCGATCGCGTTGACGATGGTTTCGCCCGGCTGCCATGTTTCATTAAACCTGGCTTTTTTCCAGTCGCGCGTCGGCACCAGACCGGGGCGTTCTTCCGAAAGGTCAAACCCGAAATTTTTTCCAAGACCGAACTGGCTTGCCATTTCTGAAATTGCGTCGATGCCCATTTCATTCGCCATCTGATAGAAAAAAACGTCGCATGATTTCGCCAGCGCGTCCGACAAATTCACATAGCCGTGCCCGCCTTTTTTCCAGCAGTGAAAACGCCCCTTGCCGAGAATGTAATGGCCCGGGCAGAAAACAGTGCGGTTCGTGGTTATTTTACCGGCTTTCAGACCTGCCAGAGCCGTGATCATTTTGAACGTTGAGCCTGGAGGATATTGCCCTGCAATAGCCTTGTTCGTCAGCGGGAAGCCGGGATTGGCCAGCAATTCCTCCCACAGCGCGGCGGAAATTCCGCGTGAAAAAACATTCGGATCGAAAGCCGGGTAAGATGCGAGCGCATAAACCTCCCCCGAATGCACATTCATCACCACCGCCGAGGCGCTTTGCTGCTCCGATAAACGCTTCTGTGCGAAACGCTGCAACTCACCATCGATTGTTAACATTACGCGTTCGCCCGGAACGGGATCGATACGCTTGAGCTCGCGCACCTCACGACCGACCACGTTCACCTCGACATCGGAAGATCCCGCCTTGCCGCGCATCGCGAGGTCGTGGGTTTTCTCGATGGCGCTTTTGCCGATTTTAAAACCGGGAACGCTAAGAAGCGGGTCGCTCGTCAGTTCATTTTTGTTCACCGCGCCGACATATCCAATGAGATGCGCCGTCGCTTCGCCAAGCGGGTAGCCGCGTATCTCGCCTACATTGGTCGACAATCCGGGCAGGTCCGGCAGATTAACCTCGACCTTCGCCACTTCTTCCCAGCTCAGATCATCCTTGATCTCCAGCGGCACGTATTTCGGGCTTTTCTTCGCCTGCTTCAGGACTGTCTGGATGCTCGATTCCTCGACATCGATATATTTCTGCAACGCACGTAGTGATTTTTCGAGGTTCTCCGCCTGCTCGGGAATAATCAGCACACGAAAATTCTGGTTGTTGACGGCGAGCGGCACGCCGAACCTGTCAACAATCTGTCCGCGCGTGGGCGGCAATATTTTTGTATTGATCCGGTTTTCATCCGAAAGCGTTTTATAGCGTGAGCCCTGCGCGATCTGCAGCCATGCCAGTCGACCGCCGAGTACAACAAGAAACGTGCCCTGTGCCGCGCCGACAAAAAAGGCGCGGCGTGTGAATTTTTCGTTGTCGGATGAGCGTTTCATAACGGCTTACCTGCCCTTGGATTTAAGGGTAAACCCGCTGCGGGGCTCTGGCAGAATCTTATGCGTCAGATGTAGCAGCGTGGAAATCAGAGGGAACAGTGCGCCGCCGAGAAGTATTGAAAATGCGAGTTGCTGCAGCGGTGGCCAGACACCATTGAGCATTCCAAAAATCATCCACTGCATGAGGCCGCTGACGATGCTGACGATCATGAAACCAATCCAGATCATCAAATAAGACTGTCCCATTAAAAAACGGCGCTGGTCTGTGACCACCCATTGCACTATGACGAACACAAGCGCACTCACGCCGACGGCTCCGATGCCGCTTATGAGATCGACCAGAATTCCGGCACTAAAAACCAGCCACGCGGGGATGAGCGTGGGCCGGTAAATCGCCCAGTAATAAATCGCCATAAGTAAAAGCGGCGCTTTGATGGAACCGGTGACCGGAAATGAAAATGAAATGATGCTGAAAATCAGCAACAGCGCCATAAGGCTGTATGGAGCGATGAGTCTTGCGCTCGCCTCGGCGCGTTCCGACCATGTGGAGAAATATCCCATGCGGCTAATTTACCTGAAACGGGGGATTAATCCAGTTCTCCGCCGGGATTTCCGCTGCGTAAATTGGGGTCTTCGTTGCGGTCGACGATCCGCACATGAACCAGGCGATCAAAATTCGCGAAAAGCTGGACCTTATAGACACCGTCCTGACCGACCGACACGCGTCCGACCGGCAGGCCATGCGGGAAAATACCGCCATATCCGGAGGTTATAATGCGCGAGCCGTTCTTGATTTCGCTGCCCGGCGGCAGGTGTAAAAGCACCGGGTTTACCGTGTTCTGGCCAGCCAAAATCGCGTGCTGGCTGCTATCCTCGACCAGAACAGGCACGCGGCTGTTGATGTCGGTCACTAGGAGGACCCGCGAAACGCCACGCCCCGATTCAATCACACGGCCAATGAGCCCTTCGCCGGAAATCACGGCCTGCCCTTTTGCCGCGCCGTCTTTCGTGCCTGCCTCAACCAGCAAACTTTTTACGAACGTACTGCCAGCATCAGCGAGAATGCGCGCGGTGATGAAACGGTTTTCAGGTTCGATCTTCACATGCAGAAGATCGCGCAACGATTTATTTTCAGCTTCGAGCTGCAATGCCGTCTGATACCATTCGCGCAGGCGGACATTTTCCTGTTCCAGCCTGGCATTATGCGCCTGCAATTCCGAAAGACCGGAAACATCGCGCACGAACAGAGCGGCTGATTGCAGCGGCCTGCTGATCGCGCCAAGCGCTGGGCCAAGAATATCTGTCACGCCTGAACGCACAGCGCTGATGCCTTGCGGATTGACGGCGGAAAAAAACAAGGTCGCGATAGCGGCAAGAACAAAAATGAAAGAGACAAATCCCCCGCCCGCGAGAGGCAGAGGCGAGATACGTGAAAGGCTCTTTGACCAGGTACGGCGTTTCAATGGAATCCCGTTATTATTCGAATAATCTTCTTAATTTACGACTAAAGAAGATCAGGGGTGAACGCAAGGTCCAGTCTTTATTTTACCGCAAAAAAGCCCCTAAAACAAACCACAAGCGGGTTTATCAATAGGTTCCTATCAGGACGTTGCGAAGCGCCTTGCGCTCCTCGAGGGCATGGCCGGTGCCAAGCGCCACGCAGGTCAGCGGGTCGTCCGCCAAGGCCACGGCGAGGCCGGTTGCATGCCGGAGTACGAAATCAAGGTTGGTCAGCAGCGCACCGCCCCCTGTCAAAACAATGCCTTTATCGACAATATCCGCCGCCAGTTCCGGCGCGGTGTGTTCAAGTGCGACTTTCACGCCTTCGACGATCTGGCCAACCGGTTCCGCCAGCGCTTCTGCCATCTGGCGCTCGGTGACAACTATTTCCTTAGGCACGCCGTTCATCAGGTCGCGGCCACGAATTTCCATAGTTCTGCCCTCGCCTTCAGCGGGCGGGCAGGCTGAGCCGATTTCTTTCTTGATGCGCTCAGCCGAGCTTTCGCCGATCAAGAGGTTATGCACGCGGCGGATATAGGCAATGATCGCCTCGTCCATCTTGTCGCCGCCGACGCGGACCGAGCGGGCGTAAACAATTCCACCCAGCGAGATAACAGCAACTTCTGTCGTGCCGCCGCCGATATCAACGACCATTGATCCGGTAGGTTCTGTCACCGGAAGACCGGCGCCGATCGCAGCCGCCATCGGTTCTTCAATCAAATACACTTCGCTTGCGCCGGCGCTCTCTGCCGATTCCTGAATCGCGCGGCGCTCAACAGCCGTCGAGCCGGATGGAACACAGATCACCATCTTGGGTGAAACGAAACTACGGCGATTGTGCACTTTCCTGATGAAATGCTTGATCATCGCCTCGGTGACTTCGAAGTCGGCGATAACGCCATCGCGCAGCGGGCGTGTCGCAACGATGCTGCCCGGCGTGCGGCCCAGCATCTGCTTCGCCTCGTTGCCGACAGCCAAAACCTGCTTACGACCGTTTATTATGGAGATGGCAACAACCGAAGGTTCGTTCAGCACGATTCCACGGTCCTTCACGTAGACCAGCGTGTTCGCTGTGCCGAGATCGATGGCCATATCGGCCGACATAAATCCGAAAAGTTTGGAAAACATGTGCAGACATTCTCATACCCGCCTTACACGCGCAAGCAGGATTCTGCTTACATTTCGTGGTTTTTAACGGGCAACAGGCGTTACCGGAAAATCATGCTAGAAATTCTTCAGGCTGTTACCTGATCATAGCACGAAGGGAATGAAGAAAGGGTAAGAGATTTGGTAAAGGCGATTATATGCCTTAGCCCTGGCGCGCCTTGCAGCGAGGCTTCATTTTATTGATGACGTAAACCCTGCCCTTGCGGCGCACAACGCGGCAATTGCGGTCTCTTTTCTTAAGCGTTTTCAGCGAGTTTACGACTTTCATGTTATAGCCCTGCAAATGATGTAAAAAAGCTTGCGGACACTAGCGTTTCGGGTTCAAGTTTGTCAAGCATATCTCTAAGTTGATCATTGATTTCAGTGTAGAACCTGCTCATTATTAACCAATTACTAATATATTGTTTGTCATAATCTTATGAAACAATTAATAAAAACGGGGACATACACTAGCAATGGCGTCGGCAATCCCAACCAAGAAGGCTTTTAAAAGCGGTGAAGTGATCATGCGCCAGGGCGACCCTGGCGAGAGTGCCTATATTATTGAGAGCGGCCGCGTTGAAATCCTGGTTACAGGCCGCAACGGGAAGGTCCAGAATGTAGGCACGCGCGGCCCCGGCACAATGATCGGCGAGATGGCGCTGGTTGATAACGCCCCCCGCACCGCCACAGTGCAGGCCGTCGAGAATTGCGTCCTGCTTGAAATCACCAAGGAAGATTTTTCAAACCGCCTGCAGAAGGCCGACCCAATTTTGCGCATGACGTCGCAGGTCATCCTTACCCGTTACCGCGATACCCTCACCCGTGCTGAAATCAGCAATGAAAGCAGCGGATGGCCACCGGTTGAAGCACAGGAACTCACCTATGCCGGACAGACGGACGCAATTGAGAGTGTCAAGATCGCCAACGACTTCCGCACAGCGCTGGAAAAAAAGCAGCTCGCGCTGCATTACCAGCCGATCATTGATCTTCAAAAAGGCAAGGTCTCGGGCTTCGAGGCTCTTATGCGCTGGAACCATCCCGAGCGCGGCTATATTTCTCCCGGTCTTTTCATCCCAATCGCCGAGCAATCCGGTTTAATCGTCGATGCCAGCCGCTGGGCGCTGCGCGAGGCCTGCATGGCACTGAAGCGCATCGAAAGCCGCGCGGGATTTTCGAATGAACTTTCCATGAGCGTGAATTTCTCGAGCACTGATTTCGCCTCCGAGGATTTCATCGACACCATTTATACAACGATCAGCGAAACCGATGTGGATCCCAATTTCGTTCATCTTGAAATCACCGAGCGCCTTCTGATGGGTCAGCCGGATAATGCCAAGGACACCCTCCTGATGTGCCGCAAGGCCGGCATCGGTATCTCCATCGACGATTTCGGCACCGGCTATTCGTCACTCAGCTATCTTCATTACTTCCCCATTGATACGCTCAAAATCGACCAGAGTTTCATCCGTGATATGCAGAAGAATGAAAGCAGCATGGAGCTGGTGAAATCGATCATTGCGCTCGGCAAGAATATGAAGATGCATGTCATCGCCGAAGGCGTCGAAAGCAAGGATGAAGCAAAAGTTCTGCGCGATCTGGGTTGCGATTTTGCACAAGGCTATTATTTTGCAAAACCCATGAGCGAGACCGACATCACGAAATTCGTGAACGAACAAGGCCGCAAAATAAACGTATAGCTATTTGGATTTCGCGATATAAACGCCGTCCCATTTGGACGGCTTGTTTCTTATCAATTCAACGATGCGGGCTTTATACATGTCGTAGAAATGCGCAAGGCCGAAGTTCTGGACCTTGGCTGCCTCCTCCGCATTTTTCATTGCCGCTTCAAAATTGCCTTTCTGATAGGCCTCGATCATCCTGTCATGGACTTCGCGAAGCCTGGCGTAATTATCATTCGCCGTGAATTTATCATCTCCAAGCAGCGTGTATATCCGCACGGGTTGGGAGCGCCCCACCACCTGCAACACATCCAGCTCCAGCCCTGCAAAATCTTTGACGCTGCTCCACGTCTTTTCACTGATAAGAATGTTCACCTGGTAGGCCTTGGTCTGGCTTTCAAGCCGCGAGGCAAGATTGACCGTGTCGCCAAGGACCGAATAAGCGAAGCGTTGTTTCGATCCCATGTTTCCTACCGCGCACATCCCGGTATTCAGTCCTATACCTGTCTTGAGAAGTGCCGGCACTTTCCCCTGTTCTTTTGCCCTGGCTTCCAGCACGGCATTAATCGGCTCCAGCGCCGCCTGCATGCCAAGCGCTGCCTTGCAGGCGTGCCGCGCATGGTCAGAGTCATCGAGCGGCGCGTTCCAGAATGCCATCATCGCGTCGCCGATATATTTATCGATCGTGCCGCGATTCTGCATCACGAGATCCGACATCGGCGTTAGGAAATCGTTCATGAGCTGGATCAGTTCCTCCGGTCTCATTCCTTCGGAAATAGACGTAAATTTGCGGATATCGGTAAACATGACCGTTAACTCACGATTTTCACCGCCGAGCCGCAATTTGTCCGGGTTTGCTGTTAGCTCTTTCATAAAATCCGGCGAGATATAAAGGCCGAACGCCTGCCGCACGGCGCGGCGCTCTTTCTCCGTCCTTAGATAAGTGAGAATCGTCGAAAGCATAAAAATCGCCAGCACGCAGAATGACGGATAGGTAACGTCGATCAACAATCCATAAGCACTAAAGGCGTATGAACCGATAAAAATCGCTGCCGTAATGACGAGAATGACGGTCATCGCCTGCGCAACCGCACCGATGAAGGACGAAAAAATAATAATGAACAGGCCTATGGCAAAAATCGAAACTGCTTCCGCGCCCTCTGCTTCGATCGGGCGGCTCAGATATTTGCCCTGCAGAATCTGATCAATAATATTAAGATGAACTTCGACGCCCGGAATAAATGTGTCAAGCGGTGTCGAACGGATATCCTTGAGACCAACGGCGCTGGTACCAATTAAAACAATCTTCCCGTTTATTTTTTCCGCAGGGTACGTTCCTTCCAGAATTGAATGTGCTGGTATGTACCATTCGCGGTCAGATTTCGCAAAATGGACTAGAAATTCACCACGCGCATTCGTGGGAATTATTTTCTTACCTTTACCAAGCTCAATCTCTTCCACACCAAAGCGGCGCGCATCAAGTTTAGCGTAGCGCTCATCCGCCAGCTTCACCGTGCCCCCGCGCTCACCCTCATAAATCCTGATTGCTTCAAGCGCGAGCGAGGGATAGATGCTCGTGATATTCGAACCCAGGCGTTTGTGCGCCACCAGCATTGGCACGCGGCGTATGATACCGTCCGTGTCGGTTGAAACGAAGAAGCTGCCATTGCCCGCGCTGTCCTTGCTGATTTCCTTGAGATTGGTTGTTGCGCCCGCGAGGTTTGGCACAAAGCTCTCAAGATTTTTTCCCCGAAAAACACCCTTCTGAAACGGTATCTTGTCGGTGTTTTCATTCGTGAATGAAAAACCTGTGACCACATTGCCCGCATTTTTTATTGCCTCACCAAACAGGACATCATTATTCGGGATACTGTGAATATTCTGCACGACATCGGCAAATTCCGGCAGGTTACCCAGCTTCTCAGCGATAAAAGACGGCGAACTCCGGTCGGGTTCGGAAAAAACGATATCAAAAACGATGACTTTTGCGCCCATGCCTTTAAGTTTCGTCACGAGATCGGCCATAACATCGCGCGGCCACGGCATCTGACCGATTTTTCTTAAAGAAGCTTCGTCAATATCGATGATTACGGTGTCATTAGATGGAACACGGGGCTCCATCATGTTGTAATTGTCGAAGGTGAAGTTACGGATCTGCTCGCGCCAGCGCGTATTCGAAAAACTGAACGCTATGGAAACGCAGAGCAGCGTCAGAAGCAGAGAAGTCTGGAACCAGCGGTTTGTCAGGAGGCTTTCCATACGCCCCTCACCGCTCCGTGAACGCTTTGTCGCGGGCTTTTAGCACGGGCTTCAGCAGATATTCCAGAATGGTCCGCTTGCCCGTGATCACTTCCGTCTGCGCGACCATGCCGGGCGTGATCGGCAATGGATGCTCAGCCGTTCCGAGGAAATTCCGGTCGGTATGCACTTCAATTTCAAAAAACACGTTGCCCTGATGATCGGTGACGCTGTTCGCGCCGATACGCACCAGCTTGCCGTCCAGCGCGCCGTATTTCTGCGAGTCATAGGCCGTAACCTTTACCTTCACATCCTGCCCCGGGCGGATGAACGCGATTTCATCCGGCGGCACGCGTGCGATGATTTTCAGCTCGTCATCAACCGGCACGATTTCCAACAATTTCATCGCCGGCTGAATGACGCCGCCGATAGTTTTGACTGCGATACTGTTGACGATACCGTCGACGGGGGAACGCAGCTCTGCGCGGTCGACGCGGTCGCCAAGAGTCTTGAGGCTTTCCTGCAGCTGCGAAATCTCGGTTTCAACACCGTTGAGTTCACCCAGCGCCTGCGAACGGAACTTATCGGTCTGGTTTTCGCGCTCTTTTTTCGCCGATTGCACCTCTGATTCCAGTGATTTCTGGCGCTGGCTCTCGGCATTGATCTGGCCGCTGATATCGCTGAGCTCGCGCTCGAGCTTCATCTGTTCCATTTTCGAGACTGCGCGCTTTTCCACCATACTGCGTGTGAGCTCAAGCTCTTTCTGCAGATGCCTGCGGCTCTCCGACAACCCGCCGACCGTAGCTTTCACAGCTGATAGATCCGCGCTGGCTTTATTAATGCGGTCTTCAAGAATGCCGTAGGAATTTTTCAGCTCCTGCTGCCGCGATTCATAAAGTGCTTTTTCATTGGCGGCAATGTCGGAATTTTTTTGCACGATATCCTGCGGCACCACGAATTCCGATCCGTTCGCTTCGGCCAACAGGCGGGCTTTTTTCGTGCTGAGGCTCAGAAATTTTGCCTCGGTGCCGCCTTTTTCGGAGGAAAACTGCACGTCGCTGATCCGCAGCAGCACTTCGCCTTTTTTAACCTGCTGGCCTTCTTTCACCAGGAGTTCGCCGAGGATGCCGCCCTCGAGACTCTGCACCGTCTGCACTTCCTGCGAAGGCACCACCTGTCCCTGGCCGTGCGTGATTTCCTCGATCTGCGACACGCCCGCCCAGACCAGCAGGAACAGCACCAGCGCCATGATCGAAAATAGCATCGCCATCACCGGTGCGGCGGGACGCATGTGTGTCGCGGCTTCCAACTCGGCCATAAAATCCGTGTCGCGCACATTATTTGTCATCGCGGCACCTCGACTTTGCCCGCCTGCAGAGCTTCAAGCACGCGGTCACGCGGCCCGTCCATGATGACTTTTCCCTGGTCCATCAGGATCAACCTGTCGACGAGCGGCAGCATCGCCTGCTTGTGTGTGATTAAAATCAGCGTTCGGCCTTCGATCTGGTTCTGGATGTAATTCCTGAAAGAGTCTTCCGCCTGCACATCCATCGCATTCGTCGGCTCATCGCAAACCATGATGGCAGGATCCAGCAACATAGCGCGCGCCAGCGCCACGGCCTGCCTCTGCCCGCCGGACAACCCCTGTCCCGCCTCACCGACCGGCGCGTCATAGCCCATCGGATGGCGTGCGATAAATTCATGCACTCCGGAAATCTTTGCGGCTTCAAGAATGGCTTCTTCCGTCGCGTGCGGCACGCTGGCGGTAATGTTATCGCGCACTGTGCCGCTGAAGAGCACAACATCCTGCGCTATATAGGCCATGCGGCGGCGCAAATCGGCAGGGTCGATCTGGCGGTAATCTGTGTCATCGGCAGAGATCGTGCCTTCATCCGGCTCATACAAATTCATCATCAATCTTGCAATGGTACTCTTGCCCGAGCCTATACGTCCGATAATACCGATCTTCTCGCCTGCATTGATCGAGAAAGAAACGTTGTCGAGGACTTTTCTTTTTACCTGGGGGTATGAGAATGACACTTTCTCGAAAGTGATCTTGCCTTTAAGATCCGGGCGATGCAGGAAACGTTTTTCCGGCGGGCGCTCAACCGGCTGGCTCATGATGTTATCGAGAGTCTTCAGCGAACTACCCGCCTGGTGATAGCGCGTCATCAGATTGGCGATGCCACCGATTGGGGCCAGCGCACGGCCACCGAGAATAACAGTCGCGATCAATGCGCCGATGCTGAGATCGCCCGCCTGCACCATGTACATCCCCGCGAGCACAACGACGACTGACGCAATCATCTGCACGAAGGCTGCGATATTGACGCCAAGACCAGACCAGAAGCGTGAATCCTGCCCGTGAGCCGCGCTCTGTCCGACATATTCGGTGTAACGCGCGCGGAAACGGCCATCAGCTCCGGTCGCCTTCACCGTTTCAAGCCCGTGAATGGTCTCAACCAGCAGCCCATGCTTGATTTCCGCGCTACGAATTGCATTCCTGACATGGGTTTTCAGCTTGAATTGAATCGCAAGCCCGACAAGCACAACAATTAGCATCAACGCGACAAGAATAAACGCCAGCCCGCCGCCGAAGTGGTACACGACGAACAGGAAGAAAATTGAAAACGGCAGGTCAACAAGGACGGTGATCGTCGCCGATGTGAAAAAATCACGCACCGAGTCAAATTCACGCAGCATGTTGGCGAAAACGCCACTTGAGCGCGGACGCCCGGCGAGGCGCATATTCAAAACATGATCATAGATCCGTCGCGCGGCGATGACGTCGATGCGCCTGCCCGCAAGGTCGATCAGGTATGCGCGCAGTGTCCGCATGATGAAATCAAAAACGAAAATCGTCAGCGCGCCAATGCCCAGTGCCCAACCTGTCTCAATCGCATTATTCGGGATCACCCGGTCATAGACATTCATAATGAAAATCGGGCTGGCGAGCGCGAAGAGATTGATAAATACCGCGCCCAGCAACGCCGCGCTGTAAATACTGCGGTTTTCACGCACCAGGCTCCAGAACCAGTGACCCGAAATTTCATCCTTGTGCGCAATTGCGGCAGGATCATTAAATTCTGCGCGCGGGTGAATGAAAATCGCATAGCCTGAATAATCATTATCAAGATTTTTCAGCGGCACGTCCCGCACCGATCCCGTTTCAGGGATATAAACGCGCACGTCCTTGCCTTTTCTTTCGAGAACCACCAGCGCGTGATTATTCTCAAGAATGAGAACCGCAGGCAGAACGGCATTCGGGATAGATTCGGGTTTTGCGCGTTTAACAACCTGCGCCTTCAGGCCCATGCGCTCCGCCGCTTCGCAAAACAGCGCCGGGCCCATATTTTTCTCATCGTAAGGAAGGCCCGCCGTTACCGCCTGTGCCGAGCGCGCGTGGCCAAAATGCGCCGTAAGAAAAACAAGACATTCCAAAAGCGCGTCGATCTCTGCCCCTTCTGCGCGGGGTGTGCTCAATTTTTCTTTTCCGGCTGGTTTATTTTTGTTCATCCGACAACGGCGCCGTCAAAAACGCGCCCCCGGCCGGTTTTTGCGGTGAAGCCTGGGCGGTTTCCACGTTTAAAGACTCCTGCAGCCGCCCCATACCGGCGAGAAGCGCATAACGCGCAGCCATAACCCTGAAACCACCGTTCATTTTCTCGAGATGCGCGGTGAAAAGCTGATTGTCCGATTGCATCAACTGCAGCAGCGTAATGCGTGCGCCCTCGAACTGGACGTTATAAGTACCGAACAAGGTTTCATTCAACCCGACGCGCCGCTGCTGACTATCGGCCTGCTGCAAAGAAGCCGCATATTCCGCATAGCCAAGCCTGATAGCACGCTCAATCTGGCGCTCCATCTCCTGCGTTTTCGACGCAGCTTCTTTTTTCTTAAGTTTTTTCTGCTCGATACGCGCCATCTGCGCGCCGCCGGTTTCAAATTCCCAGTTCACCCGCACGACTGCACGCGCATCCGTCACTTCGCCGCCGATCTCGTCATCTTTCTCGCTCTCGAGATAGGACAATTCGCCGTCGACATCGGGATACAGGCCCGCCTTCTCGGCTTTTGCATCGTAATCCGCCGAGTTCAGCATCAGCGCCGCAGATTTCAAAGCCGGGTGATTGGCTCTGGCAAACTCAATCGCTTCGTCGGCGCCGGTCGGGATCAGGTCAACACGCGGCACAGGCGGCTGGAGCTCACCGGACGGCACGCTGCCTGTCAGTTCGGCATAATAGGCTTCTGCCATCCTGACCTGGCCTTCATATTCCGCAGTCATGTTATCGAGAATGACGCCGATATCGCGCGCCTGCTGGTATTCGGCTTCGTCCGCAGCGCCTTCATCCACCATATCCTTGATACGCGCCTGGTAATCGGCGACTTTTTTCGAATGCGAAACCATCATCGACAAGCCTGTACGGGCGCGCAGTAAATCCACATAAGCCTGCGCAACGCTGAACGACAAGCGCTCGGTCACATCGGCAATGTTCATCTTCGCGGATTCAATTTTTGCCTTGGCGGATTCAACGCGGTTGCCGGTTTCGGAGGCATCGTAAATCATCTGGCGCGCGGTGAATGCGCCTTCCCAGTAATTGGAATAAGCCGCGCCGCGTGTGGTGGTCAGACCACGGCTCGTGCTGTTGTCGCCGTAAATGCGTCCGCCCTGTCCCGTAATGCCGATGGTAGGAAAATATCCTGAACGCTCTTCGCGCTTTTGTTCTTCTGCAAGGCTCGACCCGACTTTGGCCGTCGTAACGCTTGGATGATTTTGCAACGTGGCCTGTACGGCCTGCTCCAGCGTTTCCGCATGCAGATCCGTCACCGGCACAAACGCGGCGACGCCCATTAACAAGGCAGGAAATAGAAACTTGCGAAACTGCATAAACGACCGGAAGGGGCCAAGAAACTTAAAAGGATTGGAAGGAAAGTGAATCAGAACTTATATCATTGAATCTAAAGAAAATCGGTCGCGTATTCAAGCGCGATCCCGTACAAGTTGTGCACTATCCCGCCCAGCCCTTCACAAGCCGGGGAAGTTGGTGCATCTTCAAGGGGTTTCAAGCCGATTCCGGAGTTAAAAATCTTGGCGCTTAGCATTGCAATCATTAAAGAAACTGCGGAATTTGAAACCCGCGTCGCGGCCTCGGCGGAGACCGTTAAAAAGTTGATCGCGCTGGGCTGCTCCGTGATTATAGAAAAAGGCGCGGGCGAAGCCTCTTCTATTAGCGATGAAATGTTCCGCGAGGCAGGCGCCGCTATGGTTGCACAGGCCGCAGAAGCAACCCGGAACGCCGATATCATCCTGAAGGTTCAGGCGCGTGAAAGCGATTTGGGCGGTCTAAAAAAAGGGGCGCTGCTGATCGGCCTCATGTCGCCGCACAATAATGAGAATTTCGTCAAAAAAATTGCTAGCGCAAACGTCAATGGATTTTCCATGGAGCTTGTCCCGCGTATTACACGGGCGCAATCTATGGACGTTCTTTCCTCGCAATCAAATTTAGCCGGTTACAAATCCGTTTTGGATGCTACCGAATATTTCAACCGCGCCTTCCCGATGATGATGACGGCGGCTGGCACCGTTCCGCCTGCGAAAGTCTTCGTCATGGGCGCGGGCGTTGCAGGCTTGCAGGCTATAGCCACCGCGAAACGTTTAGGAGCGATTGTTTCCGCAACCGACGTACGCCCCGCCGCCAAAGAGCAAGTTAAATCGCTCGGCGGCTCGTTTATTGCCGTTGAAGACGATGAATTCAAGCAAGCCGAAACCACGGCGGGTTACGCGAAGCCAATGTCACCTGAATATCAGGCGAAACAGCAAAAACTTGTCGAAGAGCATATCGCGAAACAGGATATCGTGATTACAACAGCGCTTATCCCGGGGCGCGCTGCGCCGAAACTCATTACTGAATCGATGGTGAAATCGATGAAGCCCGGCTCCGTCATCGTCGATCTCGCAGTCGAAAGCGGCGGTAACTGTGCGCTCTCGAAAGCAGGTGAAGTCGTCAACGTGAATAATGTTTCCATTCTCGGCCATAAAAATGTACCGGGCCGCATCGCAGGTAACGCTTCGGCGCTTTACGCAAAGAACCTGCTCAATCTTCTCACGCTCATCGTTAAGGATGGCGTACTAAACATCAACTGGGATGACGACATCATCAAGGGCATTGCCCTCACCCGCGACGGCGCAATTATTCACCCGTTATTTACGGAGAAGAAATAATGGAATTCCTCATCACAGGTTTTACCGTTTTTGTTCTTACATGTTTCGTCGGCTATCACGTTGTCTGGCGCGTAACGCCAGCGCTGCATTCGCCGCTGATGGGTATTACCAACGCGATTTCATCCGTAATCATCGTCGGCGCGGTCATCGCCGTGGGCGCTTCCAGCGGCGGATTTTCGACATTCATGGGTTTCCTCGCCGTCGTGCTGGCCTCGGTCAATATTTTCGGCGGTTTCATCATTACGCGCCGCATGCTTGCCATGTTCAAGAAGAAGGATAAAGCGTCATGATCGCCACCTTCGCCCCGCTTGCCTATCTTCTCGCCGCCGTGCTGTTTATTTTTGCGCTGAAAGGCCTGTCGCACCCCGAATCCGCACGGCGCGGCCTTACTTACGGCATGATTGGCATGGGCCTCGCCGTTCTTACGACGCTCGCGTTGCTTGGACTGCCCGATCTCAAATCCTACGGCATTATTATTGCCGGTATCGCCATCGGCGGCGGTATCGGTGCCTACATCGCAAACAAGATTGCGATGACAGCGTTGCCCCAGCTCATGGCCGCATTTCATTCGCTTGTCGGTCTTGCTGCCGTTTGTGTCGCAGCCGCCGCGTTCTACAATCCCGAGGCCTATCACATTGGTTATCCCGGCGCGATTTATCTGCAGAGCCTGATCGAAATGTCGCTCGGTCTTGCTATCGGCGCGGTCACGTTCACCGGCTCGATCATCGCGTGGGGAAAATTGCAGGGCACGATTTCCGGCAAGCCTGTCGTGTTTAAGGGTCAGCATGCGCTTAACGCCCTGCTCGGTGTTGCACTTGTCGCACTGGTCGTTGCACTATGCGTAACGCAAAACCCGGTTTTCTTCTGGGGCATTGCCGCCGTGTCGTTGCTGCTCGGTGTATTGCTGATCATCCCTATCGGTGGCGCCGATATGCCCGTGATTGTCTCCATGCTGAATTCCTATTCCGGCTGGGCGGCGGCGGGTATCGGCTTCACGCTGCACAATAATCTCCTCATCATCACGGGCGCGCTGGTGGGCGCATCGGGCGCCATCCTCTCCTACATCATGTGCAAAGGCATGAACCGCTCATTCTTCAATGTGATCCTCGGCGGTTTCGGCGGCGAGCCGTCGGCGGGCGCAGGCGTCAGCATGGACGGCAAATCCGCCAAAATCGGCGCGGCGGAAGATGCCGCCTATATCATGAAAAACGCGTCAAAAGTTGTGATCGTACCCGGCTATGGCATGGCGGTCTCGCAGGCCCAGCACGCATTGCGCGAAATGGCTGATATTCTCAAGAAGGAAGGCGTCGAGGTAAAATACGCCATCCACCCGGTCGCGGGCCGCATGCCCGGTCATATGAATGTTCTGCTTGCTGAAGCCAACGTTCCTTATGACGAGGTCTTCGAAATGGAAGACATCAACCGTGATTTCGCGCAGGCTGACGTCGCCTATGTCATCGGCGCGAACGACATCACAAATCCATCCGCTAAAAACAACCCCGGCTCCCCCATTTACGGCATGCCGATCCTTGACGTTGAAAAGGCTAAAACAGTTTTGTTCATCAAGCGCTCGATGGGTTCGGGCTATGCCGGTATCGACAACCCGCTTTTCTTTGCCGACAACACGATGATGCTGCTGGGCGATGCCAAGGCGATGACCGAGTCGATCATCAAGGCGCTTGAATAATGCCGATTGTTGTCCCCGAGCTTGAAGAGCGTTTCCTAGAACCTCCCGGCTGGCAATGGGGCACCTTTAAAAATAAGCAAGGCTGCAGCCTCCGTTTTGGTTTTATCTCCCCAAAAAAACCTGTCGCGATTACAGTGCTTCTGCCCGGTCGCAACGAATATGCCGAGAAATATTTTGAAGTTGCGCGCGACCTTCTTAAAAATAATCTCGCTGTCTGGATTCTGGAGTGGCAGGGTCAGGGGCTTTCTCAACGTTTTATTGAACACTATCCGCAGCGCTGCCATTCCCGCGCATTCATCCGCCATGCCGACGATCTACACGCATTCATAGAAGCACATATCAAACCGTCAGGCACGCCGATCCTGATGCTCGCACATTCCATGGGTGCGAATATCGGCACACGTTTCCTGCATAAATATCCCGGTGTCTTTGCCGCTGCGGCGATGACTTCGCCCATGTTCGGCATCCCGGCGGTCAGCAAAATTCCTGCCGCAGCGGTTGTATCTTTCGTTCTTTCTCTCCTCGCAGGAAAAAATTACGCCTTCGGCCAGAAAGACTGGAGCGAGGACGAAAGCGAGAGCGACGCTGTTTTGTCCTTCGATCCCGCTCGCTCGAAGATTTACCATGCGTGGCTGCGTGACAATCCTGAGCTGCGGAACGGCGGTGCGACCTTCGGGTGGGTTTATAACGCGCTTGCCTCGTGCCGGTTCCTGCAGCGTCCCGGCGTCATGGAATCAATCCGCACACCCTGCCTGATAGGCGTCGCAGGCAAGGAAAATATCGTCGATAATAACGCTATTCGTATTGCGGTATCCCGTCTGCCACGCGTACGCCTGCTGGAACTGCCCGAATCGGGGCATGAAATCCTTATGGAGCGCGACGACACCCGCAACCAGTTCCTCCGGGCCTTTTTAGTGCTGGTCAGGGAGAACTTGAAAACCGCCTGAGAACAAGGCAAAATAAGGAACGGATTGAGAAAAGCGGGATTCATGGATCAAGACGAAAAAGATAAAATCCGCCTCAGCGACCGCATCTTGTCGGCGCTGGAATTAGCGTTAAAACAAAAAGATCTCAAGATTTCTGAGCTTCTTGTGCGTTCGCTTGAATTATCGATGACGCGCAATACCGGCGGCACCGAATTCATCGAGCGCCGCGATTATCCGCCTGAAATCGAAAAGGCGATGGAGATGCTCTATGAACTGCGCGACCAGCAGGACATAGTTTAACCTTTAATCAGCTTCAGCCATTCCTCTTCCGTCAGGACCGTGACATTCAGTTCGCGCGCTTTTTTCAGCTTCGATCCCGCATCTTCGCCCGCGACTACGTAATCAGTTTTCGCTGAAACCGACCCCGCGACTTTAGCGCCGAGACGTTCAGCGCCCGCTTTTGCTTCCTGCCGCGTTAACTGGACAAGCGTTCCGGTGAACACCACCGTCTTACCTGCGACCGGGCTGCCGCTGCTGTCGGGCCGCTCATAGGGCTGGATGGTCAGGATTTTCTGCAAATCATCAAGAATGTCGGTGTTGTGCTCCTCCGCGAAAAACCCGAGTAAATCGTCAGCTACGCTTGGCCCGATATCCTCGATAGAGACCAGGTTCTGGAAATTTTCAGATTCGCGCTTCTGCGCTTTTTTCATTTCGGAGCGTAAATTTTCGATACTTGTGTAATTCACCGCGAGTTTCTTCGCTGTCGCCTCGCCGATCTGCCGGATACCCAGCGCGTAAATAAAGCGGTCGAGTGAAATGGCTTTCCGGGTCTCAATCGAGGTGAATAGTTTCTCAACTGATTTTTCACCCCAGCCTTCCCATTCCTCGAGCGGCGGCTCCAGCGTTTTATTCTTTTTTTCCAAACGGAATATGTCGGCGGGAGATTTAATCAATTCCTTTTCCCAGAATTCCTCGATGATTTTTTCGCCAAGCCCTTCAATGTCAAATGCGAGTCTTGAAACAAAGTGTTTCAACCGCTCCTTGGCCTGCGCCGGGCAGATCAGGCCGCCCGTGCAGCGTTTTGCGACCTCGCCTTCCTCGCGAATGGCCAGTGAGCCGCATTCCGGGCACTTATCGGGATATTTGAACTTCTTTTCCTTGCCAGTGCGCTTGTCCTTCAACACCTCGACAATCTGAGGAATCACATCGCCCGCGCGCTGGACCACCACATGATCGCCAATCCGCACATCCTTGCGCTCGATTTCGTCCTCATTGTGCAACGTCGCATTCGAAACCACCACGCCTCCGACCGTAATCGGCTCCAGCCGCGCCACAGGCGTCAGTGTCCCCGTGCGCCCAACCTGGATATCGATGGCGTTCAGGACCGTCACCGCCCGCTCCGCCGGGAATTTATGTGCCGTCGCCCAGCGCGGGGCACGGCTGACAAAACCGAGGCGTTCCTGCAGCGCAAGATCATTGACCTTGTACACCACGCCGTCGATTTCATAACCCAGATCAGCACGCAGCGTCCCGACTTCTTCGTAATATTTCATCAACGTCGTCATATCCTTGCAGACACGAAACGGTTTGGCTTCGGCAAAACCCCAATCCGCTAATTTCTTGCGGATATCATTCTGGGTTTTTGCAATCGGCGCGCTGACCTCGCCCAATGAATATCCGAAGAAATGGATGGGCCTTGTTTCGGTAATTTTAGAATCTAATTGTCTTACACTTCCCGCCGCAGCGTTGCGCGGATTAGCGAACAGCTGCTTGCCGCCTTCGGTCTGTTTTTTGTTCAGCGCCATAAAATCATCGCGGCGCATGTAAATTTCGCCCCGCACCTCTAAGACATCCGGCGCGTCGCCCGGTAATTCCTGCGGCACATCCTTGATCGTGCGCACATTCGCCGTGATATCCTCGCCTTCGGCGCCATCGCCTCGCGTCGCGGCGAGAACGAGGCGGCGCTTTTCATACCGCAGCGAACATGAAAGCCCGTCAATTTTCGGTTCAGCCAGAATTTCCAGCGCAGCATCATCCTTCATGCCAAGAAAACGACGCACCCGCACGAGGAAATCGTTTAAATCTTCCTCACTGAATGCATTCGAGAGCGAAAGCATCGGTGTTGAATGCTTAACCTTGCGAAACCCTGCGCTGGGCGCAGTGCCCACCGTCTGCGTTGGGCTGTCAGGCGTGATTAAATCCGGGTATTCCGCCTCTATTTTTTCAAGCTCATGGCGCAGCCTGTCATAATCTGCATCCGAAATTTCCGGCTTGTCTTTCTGATAGTATAATTTGTCGTGCTGCCTGATCTGCCTGACCAGTTCGCCGTGACGGTAGCGGGCATCGAACAAATCCAGCGATGCTTTTTTCACGTACCGGTCTCCAGCAATTTATCCGCAGCACGGCGGGCCTCATCCGTTACGTTCGCGCCCGACAACATCCGCGCGATTTCCTCGCGGCGCTGTTTCTGGTCGATATGGATGACATTTGTTTTCACGTCGCTGGTTCCCGCCTTGGCAACAATATAGTGATCGCCCGCGCGCGCTGCTACCTGCGGCGCATGCGTCACCACAAGCACCTGCCGTTTACCCGCCAGCCGTGCCAGACGCTCACCAACCGCATCGGCTACCGCGCCGCCGATCCCTGCATCCGCCTCGTCAAAAATCAACGTTCCCGCTGCGCCAACTTCGGCCATTACCACTTTAAGCGCCAGCATGAAGCGGGCCATCTCGCCGCCCGAAGCAATTTTATTGAGCGCACCCGGCTCCGCCCCGGGGTTCGTCGCCACCAAAAACCGCACGCGATCGATGCCGCCGGGGCCCCAGCCCTTTTCTGGAAGCGTTTCAATTTTCGTTACGAATTTTGCCTTGTCGAGTTTCAAAGGCGGCAATTCTTTCGCCACTAATTTATCAAGTTTTACCGCCGCCAGCGCCCGCGTAGCAGAATCTTTTTCAGCCTGCGCGGCATATGCCTTGCGGGCTTTTTCAACCTTGCGCATTTGCTCTTCAAGCGCCTCATCGGCATGTTCGATCAAGTTCAATTTCGCAGCAAGCTTTTCGCGCATGACCGCCAGATCGTCTACCGCGCAATTGTGCTTACGGGCCTGTGATTTCAACTCATGCAAACGATCATCAATCGATTCAAGATCATGCCCCCCTTCCTGCAGATCGGCGGACAGCGACTGGATCAGCGCGCTTGCCTCCTGCATTTCCGCCGACGCGCGGTCCAGCGCGATGATGATCTGGTCAGCCGCGCCCGCCATCTTGCCCGCCACACGCACCAGCGTCGATGAAGCCTTTCGCACGGGGTCATTTTCGCTATTCAGAACGTCATAAGCGGTACCCAGCGCCTCCAGCGCCTGTTCACGGTTCATGAGACGTGCGCGCAAGGCGCTCAGTTCACTTTCCTCGCTCGCTTTCGGTGCCAGCGCGTCCAAATCCTCGACCGCCTGGCGCAAATACGTCTCTTCACTACGCGATTTTTCGGCGTCAATTTTAAGTGTTTCGAATTTTTCATTTTCGGCTTTCCACGCCACCCATAGCACCGCGAGTTTTGAATCAATCCCAGCATATTCATCCAGCAACTCGCCATGCGTCGCGGGGTTTAACAGCCCTTGTGTCTCAAACTGACCATGAATCTCCACCAGTGTCTCGCCGATTTGTTTTAGTAAGCCGATACTCACAGGCTGGTCATTGATAAAGGCACGACTGCGGCCATCCGCACTTACCGAGCGGCGCAGAATCAGTTCCTGGCCGCCCTCAAGATCGGCGTTTTTTAAAATCGTGATGGAAGGATGATTTTTCGGCACGTGAAATTCCGCGCTCACCTGAGCTTGTTCCGCACCTTTGCGCACCAGACCGCTTTCAGAGCGCGCTCCGAGCGCGAGGCCAAGCGCATCCAATAAAATGGATTTGCCCGCGCCCGTTTCCCCTGTGAGCGCGCAAAGCCCGCCCCGGAAATCAATGTTCAGCCGGTCGATCAGGACGACATTCTGGATACTCAGGCTGGCCAGCATAATGGGCCCATAAATTTAATCAGGTTTGAAAATGGAATCGATCGTGCGGTCAACGAAGTCGCGGTTCTCAAGAATGCGCTTGCGCTGCTGGTCGTCTAGCAATTCAAACGAACGCTTGTACCAGACGCTGCCGGGGTAATTATAACCAAGCACCGCTGCGATATTCGTGGCCTCTTCCTTAAGGCCGAGGGATAAGTAAGCCTCTACCAATCTATGTAGCGCCTCCGCCACGTGTGTCGTGGTCTGGTAATCTTTCACGACCGTTCTGAAGCGGTTCATTGCGGCGTTCACATGTCCGCGGTTCAGGTAATAACGCCCGATTTCCATTTCCTTACCCGCAAGGTGGTCAAGCGTCAGGTCGCGTTTCAGCGTCGCATCGCGCGCATACTGGCTCTCAGGGTAGAGACGCACGAGCGTCTCCAGCGCCTTCAAAGCCTCTTCCGTCATTTCCTGATCGCGCGCAACGTCGGAAATCTGTTCGTAATAGCAAAGCGCCTTCAGGTAATAGGCGTAATCGATATCCTTGCTGCCGGGGTGCAATTCGATGAAGCGGTCAAGCGCGAGAACGGCCTCGTCGTAACGCTGGTCGAGATAGGATGAATAAGCCGACATCAATTGCGCCTGTGTCGCCCATTGCGAATACGGGTGCTGGCGCTCGACTTCCTCGAAATATTTCGTCGCGGTGTCGTACTGCCCTTCGTCCATGGCGGTTGCGGCCTGATTATACAGGACGTCGACGGGCTTTTCCGTTTCGAACTTATCGTCCTTGTCTGATGAACACGCGGCCAGCGCCGTGATCATAAGCAGCATCAGGAAATAACGGCTGAAAGGACTGGTCTGGCGCATTCGAACTCCGCAAATTTTGTGAGTTTCCAGTTTAGTTTATATTTCGCGGCAAGCCAGTGAAAAAGCGGGTTTTCACCGATTTTCAGTCACGGGAATCATGAATTTATGAAAAATTAGGCGGCCTCGAGGGCGCGGGCTTTCGGGATGACGACATCCTGCAGCTCAATCACCTCGAACGCGTCCTGGCTCGCGAACAGCTTGCGGAGGACAGCATTGTTCATGGCATGGCCAGCCTTGACGCCTTCATAGGCACCGAGGACAGGAGCACCCGCGAGATACAGGTCGCCGATAGCATCCAGCAGCTTGTGCCGAATGAATTCATTGCTGTGACGCAGGCCTTCCGGGTTCATGACCTTATCCTTGTCGAGAACGATGGCGTTATCCAGTGAGCCGCCGCGTGCCAGACCGGCTTTTCTCATCATCTCGACCTCATGGAAGAAACCGAACGTGCGCGAGTCCGCGAGATCATGACGGAAATTACCATTCAGCAGCTTGATCTCATAACGCTGCCGACCGATATCCGGGTGATCGAAATTGATCTCGCCCGCGAAAATAAATTCTTCGGCGGGTTTCAAGGTGACAGTTTTGTCACCTTCTTCAACCGTAACTTCTTTCAAAATACGAATGGCGCGGCGGGGCGCGTTTTGAGCTGCGATACCTGCCTTGTCGATCATGTCGACGAAAGGTTTTGAACTGCCGTCCATGGCGGGCACTTCAGGTCCGTTCAATTCAATAAGGATATTATCAATAGCGCAGCCGCGCAGGGCGGCCATCAAATGCTCGATCGTGCCGATGCTGGCACCGGAGCTATTGGAAATAACAGTGCAAAGGCGTGTGTCCGTTACCTTGTCCCAGAGGGCAGGTATGCGGTTGTCGCCCTGAAGGTCGGTGCGCACGAATACAATACCGTGGCCTGCAGGGGCGGGTTTCAGGGCGAGATTAATCGCCGCGCCTGAGTGAAGGCCGGTTCCAGCTGTCGTGGTCTCTTTTTGAATAGTGTGTTGCATCAATACCTTAGTGCATGCAGTTGTATTAATTCTTACGCTAAAATATAGGAAATCCCTGCATTGCAACAAATCACAGATTGTTGCCCTCTGTTACAGAACGAAAAAAGGCCCCCGAAGGGGCCTTTAAAGAAAGTTTGAAACCTTAATTCGCCTGGCGTCTCAGGAAGGCCGGGATGTCCAGCTCATCATCAGCCTGCGCGCGGGGCCTTGCAGCCGGGGTATCGATATTGAGACGCCCCTGCGACGGACCTTGCGGCAGTGCTCCGCCCATTGAGGGCTGCGAGCGTGGCGGCGCGGCGCGTTCACGCGGCGCAACCTCCTCGCGCATCCCTTCGAGATGCTGCTGAACCGTTCCGGTAATGCGCTCGAACAACGAAGGCGTGCGTTTGCGGTCCGTGTTCGGAAGCTTCGGCGGGTTGAGCTGGATGCCGCCGCGCGATGTCGTCGTCTGCGCGTAAGATTGCGGTGATGGCGGCGTGTAGGCTTGCGGCGACATCAGGGAAGCAGCCGGATCAATGCCGCCCTCAACCGGTTTCGGCGGGATAAATGCTCCCTTGTACCGCTCACCGTGCAGCGCGGTATTCTGAGGTACGCTCAGGGCCTGCTGCGGCTCCATTGCCACGGCGAATTCACGCTGCTCATAGATTTCCAGTTCGGGGTCGACCGCAGCAGATGCAATCGCTTCCTGCTCGCGCGCATACGCGACAACAGGCGCAATACCTGGCGCCGCAACCGGCGGCGCGGTAATGCCGCGAATGTTACCGGCGGCGGAATAAGCCGGCGGCGCATTAAGCTGCGCAGCCGGGGGATAGGTGCGGCTTGTCGCAACGGGTTGCTGTTGTTGCTGGCTTTCGGTCTGCGGTCTGGCGCGCTCGAGGCCCGCCTTGCCGACAGCATTGATTTTGTTCGTGCCGCTGCCGCCGCGTGTTTTCTGCATGGCTTCCTTCTCGATGCCGGTGGCAACGATGGAAACACGCATGACGCCTTCGAGCGATTCATCAAATGTAGCGCCGAAGATAATGTTGGCGTCGGGATCGACTTCATCGCGGATGCGGTTACAGGCTTCATCCACTTCGAACAAGGTCATGTCATAGCCGCCGGTGACATTGATGATGACGCCGTGCGCGCCCTTCATCGAGATATCGTCCAGCAGCGGGTTGTTGATCGCGGCTTCGGCGGCCTGCACGGCGCGCTTGTCGCCCGTACCTTCGCCGGTGCCCATCATCGCCTTGCCCATTTCCATCATGCCGGTGCGGATATCGGCGAAGTCGAGATTAATCAGGCCCGGGCGCACCATCAGGTCGGTGACGCCGCGCACGCCAGATTGCAGAACACCGTCCACCATGCGGAAGGCTTCGGCAAAACCGACCTTCTCATTCGCCACGCGGAACAGGTTCTGGTTCGGAATCACAATCAGGGTGTCGACATATTGCTGCATTTCGTCGATGCCGCTGTCGGCCATGCGCATACGGTGCGTGCCTTCAAAATGGAATGGCTTCGTTACCACGCCGACTGTCAGGATTCCGCGCTCGCGGCAGGCCCTAGCAATCACAGGAGCCGCACCGGTGCCGGTGCCGCCGCCCATGCCGCAAGTTACGAACGCCATGTTCGCGCCCTCAACATGCTTCAGCACGTCTTCTAGTGATTCTTCAGCAGCTGCCTTACCGATCTCAGGTTTAGATCCTGCACCGAGGCCGCCCGTGACATGGGCGCCGAGCTGTATCTGGCGCTCCGGCGGGCAGAGGGTGTTTTCAAGAGCCTGGGCGTCTGTGTTGCAGACCAGGAATTCGCATCCTTCAAGGTTAGAGGAGATCATGTTGTTGACGGCGTTCCCGCCCGCGCCTCCCACGCCGATGACGATAATCTTTGGCGATAGCTTCTGAGCTGTTTTCGGCTGCATTTTGATATTGATCATTTTGGCCCCCTTGTCGGGTTTTGAACGGGTTACAAAGCTGAAGGACAGCCTCGTGGTAGGAATTGCGAAAAGTTTATGGGAGTTCTGAAAGGCAGAAAAGCAGAAAAGCGAATTGATTCAGGAGTTTTACGCAGCTTTGTGCTTCTTTCATGCTATCCGGGCCTGACAAAAAGATTCAAGGAAATTCGCTAAATGACTCATTTGATTCAGTTTTTTGAATCACTCATCTACATATAGAAGAGTTCACAGGCTTATACACACAATATTGTGGATAATTCGGCGATTCTACCAATTCTCGCGCAACCACAGACGGGCGCGCTCCCAAACGCTTCCCGCTTCGGCCTGCTCCATGATCGTGGCGGGCATTTCATCGGCGCGCTCAGAGACATAAGTCAGCAACCCGGCGGCGGTTGAAAAGGCCGGGCCGCTGACGGCATCGGGCAACCCACTGAGACGAATGGGCCGGCCCATGCGGACCTGCTTGTCCATGACGTGCTGGGCGATATCGCGGAGACCCGCGATCTGCGATGCGCCGCCGGTCAGAACCACGCGGCGGCCCAGCGCAGGCCCGAGACCGCTGTCATGCAACCTTGCCCGCACCAGTTCGAAAATTTCCTCAATGCGTGGTTGTATAATGCCAACAAGCAGCGAGCGCGGCACGTGGTTCGGCTGATGGCGCTCATCTTCGCCTAACCTTGGCACATCAATCAGTTCGCTTTCGTCATGGCCTGCGCCCAGCGCGCTGCCATATAAAACTTTCAAACGCTCGGCATCGACCAGCGAGGTCGTCAGCCCGCGCGCGATATCGCTCGTAACGTGCTGACCGCCGACGGGGATGGCATCGCTGTAAATGATGGAGCCGCCATGGAACACGGCATAAGACGTCACGCCGCCACCCATATCAATAAGCGTGCAGCCTAAATCCATCTCATCTTCCACGAGACATGCCAGTCCCGACGCGTAAGAGGAGGTGCAAAACGCCGAGATATCTAAATGTGAGCGATCGATACAGGTCGCGATATTCCGCAGCGCCGACATATCGCCCGTTACCATGTGGATATCGACGCTCATATTCTGGCCAAACATACCGCGCGGCTCACGAATACCTTCATGCCCGTCAATGTGATAATTGATCGGCACCGTGTGAATGAGTTCGAAATCATCGCTCATGACGTTTTCCTGCGCCTTGGCGAGCGCGCGGCGCACATCGTTGTCGGTAATTTCGTGTCCAGCAATTTGTAAATCTGCCCGGTGCGCGTGTGAAACCGCGTGCACGCCCGGCAAATTCACGACAACCTCGCGCAGAGGATACCCCTTCATGACGCTTGCCGCCATGTTCTCGGCGGCGTGTACCGTCTGGCGGAGGACATTCTCGGCGGCGTTCAAATCCGTGATCGTACCGTTCTTGACGCCTTTCGAGGCATGATGCCCCACACCCAGCACCTCGAACCCACCCTCATTGTCGGCAACGCGCCCGATAAAGCACGTGATCTTGCTGCTGCCGATATCGAGGGCAGCGAGGAGAGAACCTCTGGGTTTGTGTTTGTGCTTCATGTGTTGATATAGTGTCAGATATTGCTGCCGGCCTTGGTACTTGCCTGGTAGTCCTGCGCCGCCCCGGGCGCGGGTTCAACGATCATACGGCTCTCTTCGCGTAGATCAACAGAAAGAATATCTTTTTCTAATAACCCCTCTTTTTCCACGGCTTCCGCCAGTTTCCGGAGGGCCAGCCCCGTTTCCCCTTCGGGCAGTTTGGCGGTAATATCATCCCGGAACACAAGATCCCAGCGCCGCCCGCCGATCCATTTCGCGGCCTTTACGCGGGACATGATCTGCGGCTCGGCCTCGAGGTTTTTGACCAGTTCGGGCGCACGCTCCGGTGCCCCCTCGCCCATAACAATGACCAGATTTTTAAACCGCCCGAGATTTTCGCGGGTGATCGGCTTACCCTTCTCGTCCAGCAACTCCAGCGTGCCGCCTTCCTGCCAGAGCGCCAGCGGCTTTTTCTCCGTCAGCCCGACATAAATCGTATCCGGCAGGCGGCGCTCGACATGCGCATCGCGTATCCAGTTAATTCTTTTGATCTGCTCCTGCGCTGCAACGGGGTCGAAAGCGAATAACGGGTCGCCTTTTTCTGTAGCGATGATCGCTTTCAGTATCTCCGGGTTCGTATAAACACGTCCCTCGACCATAATATTCTGCACGGAAAAACCAGCTTCCGAAGTTCCCTCATGCACCTGCGCCGCCAGCCAGTCGCCGGTCCGGGTCGCGCTGCCGCTCAGGAAAAACCACGACCCTGCCCAAAAACTCAGACCCGCAATCGCCAGCGCGATGCCGAAACGTTTGAGCCATGGCATCAGCACGGAAAGCGGCCCCTTGCGCCGCTTGTTACCAGTGAATTTGCTTTTATAGGTGGCCATTACAGCTGTCTCCGGAACAGACGCGCATCGACAGGGACAGAATCTTTCGGGAAATTTCTTTTTCTGCGTTCTTCAATCGCCTCTTCAATCAGCGCCGTCAGCAATTCCGAGAACAGTTTCGGCTCGGGTGCGGCCTCCCACAGGAAATAACCGATCGAGCCGGGCCACGGGTTGACTTCGTTCAACCAGATTTCGCCGCTCTTGGAATCACCGATAAAATCAATACGCGGCGCGCCGGTGCCATCCAGACCTTCATACATCTGCACCGCCCAGCGGCGGATATTTTCCTCGGTTTTCGCATCGAGCATCGGGTTGATTTCGCGTGTGAGCGACAGCATGCCCTGGCTTGCCTGTCCGGGCTGCTTGCTACCGCCCTTTTGGCCTTTTGTGCCGCCAGATAAATATTTCTTTTTGAAATCGAGCAGCTCTTCGTTGTTTTTCGGACGTTCGATGGCCGATGTCTTCACGCTGCCGAATGCCTTCGTCACCGCGACATTATATTCGACCATATTGGGAACGAACGGCTCAACCACCGCCACCTCGTCAAATTCAAAAATCGACGGCAGGCAGGCCGCGATTTCTTCGGCGTTCGTTGCCTTTGCTACGCCGATGGAGCTGCCCAGATGCGCGGGCTTAACAATGCATGGAAAACCTATATTTTTTTCGCGCAGCGTCTCTTCAATTTTGCCGCGCGCGATCATGTACCCTTCTGTGGGCCGTTTCAGCACCGCGCAAGGCAGAACCGGGATGCCAATCCCCTGCATCGCTTTTTTCGTCGCAGCCTTGTCCATCAGGACGGATGAAGCCAGCGTTCTCATGCCTGCATAGGCGACGCCCGCCATTTCAAACAGGCCCTGCAGATTGCCGTCCTCACCAAACAAGCCATGGAAGGATGGAATGGCCACATCGAATTCAATCGTCTTGCCGCCGCTGAACAGCCCGGTTTTCTTGGGCAGCAACCGCCCGGTTTTCCCCGCCGTGACATCCAGCGTCACTTCCTGCGTCTGCGCCCGGCTGTTGGCATGGAGCATATAATTCTCGCGCTTCCGCAAAACATCGCCGGTCAGCCACACGCCGTCCGGGGTGATATAGACCGGGAAGGCTTCGAACTTCGGATCTATCGCCCCCAGAATCTGCAGACCGGTCACCACCGAGACATCATGCTCGGGCGAGCGGCCGCCAAAAAACACGGCGATGCGTTTTTGAGATTTTATTCCTTTTTGGGATTGCATGATTTTACTATTCGTCCGGGCGTGCTATGACAGTTACGGCAACATTAAAGCATGAAAAACATAGTGATTAAAGATAATTTGGCCACGCCAGTGACGTCACTCATAAGCTCTGAAAGCCTTGGGAAAAAGGATTCTCCCGTGGTGGTCTGGGGGCATGGCTGGGGCCAGAGCCGCAAGGCCTTCCGTCCGCTCGCTGAAGGGCTTGAATCCTTCGGCACCCATATCCTTGTTGATTTTCCCGGTTTCGGTGACAGCCCCATGCCGCTCGAACCGTGGGGCACAGCCGAATACGCCGATGCTGTCGCCGAGTTCCTGAGACAAAATTCAAACGGTCCTGTCATCTGGGTCGGGCATTCATTTGGGTGCCGTGTGGGCCTGCAACTGGCCTCGCGCCACCCTGATCTCATCTCGGGGCTCTTCTTAATTGCCGGTGCAGGATTAAAGCGTAAGCGCCCGTTATGGCAGGACATTTATTTCAAAACGCGCACTCTCGTTTTTAAAGTTTTGAAGAAATTTATTCCTCTCGGCCTGTCCGAAGACTGGCTCCGCTCCAAATTCGGCAGCACGGATTATAAAAATGCCGGGGCGCTGCGCTCCATCCTTGTCAAAACCATTGGCGAGGATTTATCAGATGTGGCGCGAACCGTTTCCTGCCCCACAGCATTAGTGTACGGCATGAACGACACCGAAACCCCTCCCGAAATCGGACAGAGACTGCAGAAACTCATCCCCGGCGCTGAACTGACCATTCTTCCCGGGCAGGACCACTACAGCGTCCTCGGCGAAGGACGCCACCAGGTCGCGCCTTTACTCAAGCAATTCATGGAGAGAATAGATGCCCGTATTCGCTAGCACACTCGGCCTTCTTTTGGTTTATGCCGCATGGCTTGCCTTCGCGACGAAGCGCACATCGACTTATCTCCATATCTACCAGCAGGAGGAATATGACAGCGGGCGGTTCCTGCGCTGGATGGCGCGTAGTGGCGCCATCGACACGCGCTTTACGCTCGTCCTTCTCATCATCGACGCTTTCTGGCTGCTGTTTCCCTCGCCCTGGTACATTTTCCTGTTTTTCATAGCCTTTGCCGCCGCCGCCGTCCTTGAGGACGATCCGCGTCATGCCGCGAAAAAGAAACTTGTCCTCACGCCGCGCGCACAGCGTATTCTGTTCCTGACGGTTGTGCTTTCCGCCCTGATGGCGACATGGTTCCTCGTCTTTTACTTCCCGTTCTTCTGGATTTTGAACGTGCAACTCATCCCGTTCGTCATGCTGGTCGCCAATCTCGCACTCACGCCTTATGAGAATCACGTCCAGAAAAAATACTGGGATCAGGCGCACCGGAAACTCGTCGATCTCAAGCCCGTCACGGTGGGTATTACCGGCTCGTTCGGCAAAACATCGGTTAAACATATCCTCGGCCATATCCTGAAAACCCACGCGCCGACGCTCATTACACCGGGCAGCGTCAATAGCCCCATGGGCGTGACACGCATCATCCGCGAACAGCTCGAGGACAATCATAAATTCTTTGTCGTCGAGATGGGCGCTTACGGTCCCGGATCGATCGAACGCCTTTGTCGCCTTGCACCGCCAGACATGGGCATTATCACCGCCGTCGGCCATGCGCATTACGAGCGCTTCAAAACCATTGAAACAGTTGCCAAGGCAAAATTCGAACTGGCTCAAGCCGTGCTCGATAAAAAAGGCAAAATTATCACGCACGAAAAACCGCTCGATATCGAATACGCGAAAATTAAAACCCGCGAGAACCGCAGCAGCTTCATCATCGTCGGCGAAACGCCGGTAAGCGATGCGATCATTGAGCGCGCCGAACAATTGCCCGAGGGCCTGCGGGTTTTTATCCGCTGGAACGGCGATAGTTACAGACTGGAGGCGCCGCTTTACGGCCTGCACCACGCGCAGAACATGGCGCTGGCCTTTACTGCCGCCGTCACCTTGGGTATTCCCGCCGAAAACGCCGTCACCGCGCTCAAATCCGTGCCGCAGATCACGCACCGCCTTGAAGTCAAAAGACCCGGCGACGGCACGACGCTCATCGACGACGCCTTCAACTCCAACCCTGTCGGCTTCGCCTCGGCGCTCGACCTCCTGCCCGTGCTCGGACGGCAGGGCCGCAAAATCCTCATCACGCCCGGCATGGTCGAGCTCGGTGAGGCACACGCTGAAGAGCATGAAAAAATTGGCAAGAAGGCTGGTGAAATCTGCGACGTCATTATCATCGTGCAGGGCAAGCGCATCCCGACCTTCATGGAGGGCGCGCGGGCGACCGGCAGCACGAAGACCTTCATCGAAGTCGATACGTTCCAGCAGGCGAATGCGTGGCTTGATCAAAACCGCAAGGACGGCGACGTGATTTTAATTGAAAATGATTTGCCGGATCTTTATGAGCGGAAACTGAAGATCTAGCGCTCCCCAACAATATTAATTTCCCAGCGCAGGTTGATGCCAAGCTGTTCCTTTGCGCGGCGGCGAATTTCCTCGCCGAGATTCTCTAAATCGGCTGCAGTAGCATCGCCCGTATTAATCATAAAATTCGAATGCATCGGCGACATCTGTGCCCCGCCGATCTTCAATTCGTGACCGCCGACTTTCTGTACGATTTGCCATGCCTTCAATTCGCCGGACGGATTGGCAAAAGTCGAGCCGCCGGTTTTCTCGCGAATAGGCTGCGTCTCGTTGCGCTTGGTTTTAATTTCATTCATCCGCGCCTTGACGGTTTCATAATCCTCACGCCTGCCCTTGAAAATCGCGCTCGTAAAAACCGCGCCTTTTGGCGGGTCGGTGTGGCGATAGGTCATGTGCAAATCTTCCGGCACAAATTTTTTGATCTCACCCTGCCGCGTCACGGCGTTGATTCCGGTTAAAACATCCTTCACTTCCGTGCCGTATGCGCCAGCATTCATGCGCAGCGCGCCGCCGACGCATCCCGGGATGCCCGATAAAAATTCCAGCCCGCCGATGCCTGCTTTCACCGCCGCCGCTGCAACCGATCCGTTCAGCGCGCCCGCGCCCGCCTCGATATAATCGCCAAGGACTTTAATCTCCGAAAATTCCTTGCCGAGCTGGATGGTCAAGCCGCGAATGCCGCCGTCGCGGATGATGGTGTTGGCGAGCCCGCCGAGCACGGTCACTTCACCGTCATGCTCTTTCAAAAATTGCGCGAGTTCATCGGCGTGAGCCGGGCGCAACAACTGGTCCGCATTGCCGCCGCAGCCGAACCAGCTTTCTTTGCCGAGGGGAAAATTTTCAAGAACCTGACCAAGCATCTGCTCTTTATTCATCATTGATGACTGCATATTCACCATCGAGTGTGAAATTGGCGTTTTCTTTAAGAGTGCAATCGTTTTTATACCCACTCTTTAAATGTGGCCTTAAGCCTTTCTTCTCAATTTTTATAACTATTTTATTTTTTATGAAAGCAAAAGCCCACAATCCATCATCATCCACATTAGGCAATTTATTTTCAAAATCCCCTAAATAAGATTGCGAATTCTTAATGATTTCCTCAGGATCTGAATAAGGGGATAAAATACAAACTGTATCCCAATCATAATTTGTAACTTCGGCCAGATACACTTTTGAGGAAGATTTAAATTTTTCGTTCGTTTTATTCCAAAAACTATTCGTTAGTTCTGAAATTATAATGGAAAGAAAAAATCCGGCAATCATTAAACAAGGAACACCAAACAATATTCCAAATAGCCATAGAAAAAAAATTCTCATTACGCCGCGTTGCCTTTGGAACGAGCGAAAAGCGGCTCAAGCTCGCCGGGGAGCGCGTAGGCCCAATAGGTGATATCCCCCGCCCCTAAACAAATCACGTAATCGCCCGGCTGCGCCATTGACGCCACGCGCCGCGCGAGCTCTTCCTTGCCGGAAAGCGGCAACACATGACGGTGGCCGTGTTTTCTAATGCCTTCAATCAGCGAATCCCGGCTCGCGCCGTCAATCGGCTGCTCGCCCGCCGTATACACATCGGCGACGATCACGCTGTCCGCTTCATTAAAACAGGTGCAGAAATCCTCGAACAAATCATGGAGCCTCGTAAATCTGTGCGGCTGCATGACGGCGATCACGCGCCCGCCATTTTCCGCCACCATCATACGCGCGGTTTTTAAAACCGTTTCAATTTCCACCGGGTGATGCGCGTAATCGTCAATCACCGTCACGCCCGCCGCCTCGCCGGTTTTCGTGAAACGGCGTTTGACGCCCGTAAACCCGGCCAACGCTTTTTTCATCACCGGCGGCGCCACCTGCATCTCGCAGGCAATCGCCAGCGCAACGAGCGAATTCTGCACATTATGATGTCCCGGCATCGGCAGATGCACATCCTTCAGAACCAATTCCTTATTTTTGTTCAGCCTTGGCGCAAAGGTCACATCGAATAAACTTCCATTCGCACCGCTGCGGATATTCGACGCGTGCACATCGGCTTGCGGGTTGAAACCGTATGTAATCACTTTACGGTCCTGGATCGTGGGAATGAGCGCCTGCACTTCCGGGTGGTCCATGCACAAAACCGCATAACCATAGAAGGGAATGTTATGAATGAACTGGCGGTAGGCTTCCTTCACCTTCTCGAAATCACCGTAATGGTCAAGGTGTTCGGGGTCGATGTTCGTCACCACCGCAACCGTCGCCGGCAAATGTGTGAAGGTACCGTCGCTCTCGTCGGCCTCCACCACCATCCACTCGCTTTTGCCGAGGCGGATGTTGTTGCCGTAGGCATTAACGATGCCGCCATTGATGACGGTCGGATCGAACCCTGCGATTTCCATCATCTGGCCGACCATCGATGTCGTCGTCGTTTTTCCGTGCGTGCCCGCCACCGCGACCGCTGATTTCAATCTCATCAGTTCCGCCAGCATCTCGGCGCGGCGCACGATGGGAATATTTTTTGCGCGCGCAGCCTTCAATTCTGGATTGTCGTTTTTTACGGCGGAGGAAATCACCACGGCGGTGACGTCGCCGATATTCTTCGCGTCATGGCCGATGAAAATTTTAATGCCGCGCTCTTTTAATCTTTTAACATTTGCGCTCTCGGATAGATCCGACCCCTGCACCGCGTAACCAAGCACGGATAAAATCTCGGCAATCCCGCTCATGCCGATGCCGCCGATGCCGACGAAATGCAATGTGCCGATGTCTTCGGGCAAGCCCTTCATGGAGATTCCTTATTGCCTCTAAAATTCCTTTACTGTCACCCCCGCGAAGGCGGGGGTCCGGCAAAGTTACATAAATTTGCGCTTTTTGAAAACCCGAACATCCAAAGCTGTAAGATTAAACCACTCACCATTGAGATGTTTATCTTTGAATCTGTTATGCCAGTAAGTTTCTATTCCACTCGGATCATCTGTGCGTATGCTATGAATAGGTTCAATTTTTTCAGGCAATTGTATGCCAATCTCGTACTGGCGCCGATCAAGTGCCTTAGTACACCCAATTTTATAATTCTTTCCTGATTTCATAAGATAAACAAAACCAAAATCTTCCTGATCCCTAAAATCCTCAACATCCTCTTCTACTGAAGTGGTATGCCCTGTTATTAGAGGCTCACAAATTTCTAATATGTCTTGGTACTCGTCAGGAGTTTGACGACAAAAATTCTTTACCGCCTCTATCATGCTCTTTTTTTTGCCGAGGTTTTTAGCGAAGGTAGCGTAATCGGGAAAATGTTCATTACGAGCAGATTCTCGTTTGAATTCCACCTTCATAGGAAAATGGCCTAATGTTCTGATGAATGTAATAAGTTTTTCAATAAGAATATCTTGGCCATACGCTCCTTGAAATTGATTGGGCGTATAACCAGCTTCTGCCTGAACATCGCTCCAACGATTCCAATCATTCCAAGCTTTTCCCAACCAATCATCTCGCTTGATGCCGGTAGCCTGAAAGAATTGGCCCATTCCTAAAGGCTTGCCACCATTTTTTTCAGCGGTTCTTTTGATTTCGCTCAGAATGTGCTGTTTTTTATCCATCGCCGGAATATAGCATTATGGATAAAAATCTCAAATCTCTTAAATTGCCGGATGCCCGCCTGCGCGGGCATGACAATTATTGCACTTTAACGATTAAAGGGATCAATCCCCCCAGCCACTCACCATCGCGGTGACCAGGTTGCCGAGCTTGCGCGCGGCGTCCGGTTTCCCGCAGCTTCTCGATTTTTCGGCCGCCCGGAAGAGAATGGAGGGATTTTGCAGGAAAGTCTCGATTCTTGCAAGCAGGGCCTCGGTGGTGAAACCGCCCTCTGCCATGACCCAAGCCCCGCCTGCATCGGCCACGGTTTCGGCATTCATTTTCTGCTGCTGGTCCTTATGATGTGGATACGGCACGAAAATTGCCGGGCGGCCCGCCGTGGTGACTTCGGCCACCGTGCTGGCGCCCGAGCGGCCTATAATAAGGTGGGCTTTGGACAATTCCCCAGCCACATCGTCGAAGAATGACCTCAGATCGCACTTGATGCCCGCAACTTCGTATGTCCGGCGCACGGATTCAAGATCGTCATTCCGGCATTGCTGCACGACATATAGACGTTGACGGTATTCGGCTGAAAGTTTTGCCAGAGTCTGCGGCACGATATCGCTGAATACTTTTGCGCCCAGCGATCCGCCCATGACAAATATCCTGAGCGGCGTTTCGTGACCGAGATTGGGATAAGGCTGGGTGTAGAGCGCCGCGATGTCGGGACGTACCGGGTTGCCGGTGACAACCGAGCGCATGCGTTCGCTGTCATCCAACCCCTGAACCACGGGCAGCGAGAGCGCGATGCGCGCCGCCTTGCGCGCAAGGAATGCATTCGCATTACCGATGATGGCGTTCTGCTCATGGATAATTGTTGGCACGCCCATTTTCTGCGCGGCATAAACCGCCGGGACAGATGGATAGCCGCCGAAACCGACCACCAGTTTCGGTTTCAGTTTCATAATCAGCATCAGCGCCTGCCCGAACCCCATACCGAGATTGGCCGCACCCTTGATCTTGCCCATCGCGCCCGCCCCGAACGTACCGGAGCGCAGGACATGCGCGGGAATTTCACCGAACATATGCTGGTATTTCATGCCGCGCTCATCTGTAGCCAGTTCGATGCGGAACCCCCGCGATCGAAGGTCTTCCGCAAGCGCCTGCGCGGGCGTCATATGCCCACCCGTGCCGCCACTGCTGAGAAGAATGAGATTATCCTGTTTCATGGCTGGTTCCCTGCCTCCAGAACACGCGCTTTTGATGACATGCCTGCACGCGCGACGCTGCCCCGCGCCTGACGACGTGTCAATGCAAGCACCGCGCCCATTGAAAATCCGAGCGAGAGAATGGACGAGCCGCCGTAACTGATGAAAGGCAGAGTCATGCCTTTCGCTGGCAGAATATTCATCGCCGAGCCCATATGCACCAGCGCCTGCAAACCGAACATCGTCAGCAAACCGCCGACCGCCAGCACCGCGAACATATTGTCACTGGTCGTCAGGCGGTTAAGACCGCGCCACATGATAAATCCGAAAACCGCTATGATGATCAATACGAACCACAATCCCATTTCCTCGCCCGCGACGGAAAAAATAAAATCGGCGTGTGCATCTGGTAAACCGCTTTTGACCGTACCCTGTCCCGGGCCGGTGCCTGCGATGCCGCCGTTCTGGAAGGCTTCCAGCGAGCGATCCACTTGATAGTTGTCGCCGCTTTCTGGTTTGAAGAATCTATCGACGCGGTAACGCACGTGTTCGAAGAAGAGATAAGCGCATCCCAAGCATGCCGCGCCGATAGCGCTAAAAATCGCGAGGATGCGGAAGCGAAAACCGGCGAGGAAAATCTGCGACGCCCAGATGCAGGTAACAACAATCGTCATACCGAGATCGGGCTGCAGCATCAATAATCCCACCGTCAGGAAGCAAAGGCCTGCCGCGATAAGGTTGCCCGGGAATTTCGCGTTCTCCTTCTGCCGCGACATGAACCATGCCGCGACAATGGCGAAAGACGGCTTCGCGAGCTCGCTGGGCTGTAGCGAAAAACCAAACAGATGAATCCAGCGCTGCGCGCCCTTGATCTCCACCCCGTGAAACAGCACGACGATCATAGCCGCAAGACTGGCAATGAATAGAATACTTGCCGCGCGCCAGATCATGCGCGGACTGAGCATAGAAATACCCATCAGCAAGCCAAGCGCAGGCAGCAGCATCATGAGATGGCGTTTGAGGAAATGGTATGAATTGAGGCCAAGTGTTTCCGCGACCGGCGGGCTCGCCGTACTGACCAGCACAATGCCGAAAACAATCAGCAGGATAAACGCCGCGAGCAGGCCGCGATCCACCGTCCACCACCAGCGGCCAAGGAAAGACGTATCCGTTCTTGAGAACATGCTCATGCCGCCGCACTCTCCTCAAGGCCATTTACAATATTTGTAAAAACATCGCCACGTTCCTCGTAAGACGAAAACTGGTCGAACGACGCGCAGGCAGGCGCCAGCAGAACCGTCGCAGGCGCATTTTTCTGCGCGGCCACATGCGCCGCGCGCACGGCTGCATCCAGCGTTTTGTTTTTATGATGCGTAACATTGTTCTTTTGCATCCACGCAGCGAAGTCATCCATCGCTTCGCCGATCAGGAATGATTCCCGCACGCGCCCCGCCAGCTTCTCAAGCCCGCTCAGCCCGCCCTCTTTCGGCCTGCCCCCGGCGATCCAGTAAATATTGTCGTAGCTGGCCAATGCTTTCGATGCCGCCCCGGCGTTCGTCGCCTTGCTGTCATTAATATATGTAACATTATTAATAGTGCGCACCGGGAACTGGCGGTGCGGCAGGCCGGGAAAAGTCCGCATTCCAGCAAAAATCTCTTCTTCTGACAATGCCGCCGCGCTGCAGGCATGATAAGCAGCAATTGCGTTCTGCAGGTTGTGTTCACCCTTCAGCATCATATTGTCTTTAATTTTTTCAACCTCGTCTTTCACCGAAAATGGAATGACGAGACGATGGCCCGCAGCCTTGAGCTGCTTCATGATTTTGCTTGAAGGATCATCATCGGAGCTAATGATAGCCACACCCTGTCCCTCAAACATTCGTGCTTTGGCTGCGGCGTAATTATCAAGATTGCCGTGGCGATCAATATGATCGGGCGTAATGTTCAGCAGCACAGAAATTTCGGGACGGAATTTCGGACACAGATCAAGCTGGTAGGACGAGAGCTCCAGCACCACGAATGGCTTGTTTTTAATTTCAAGATCAAACACCGGCACGCCGATATTGCCTCCCATCACGGCCGGTCGTCCGCTTGTTTTAATAATGTGATGAATGAGCGCCGTCGTCGTCGATTTTCCGTTCGTGCCAGTAACCCCGATCGTGCGGATATTGTCGTAGACGCGGGCAAACAGCTCGACATCGCAAATCACCTCTGTACCTGCAACCCTCGCAGCCTTTACCACGGAATGCGGCGCGGGGTGATTAAGCGGCACGCCGGGTGCTAATAATAAAAACGCGCATGGTTTTAAATTCGCCTCGTAAAGCTGCTCAATGGTCGCGCCAAGCGCGGCGGCTTTGCCCTGCGCCTTTTCATCGTCGTCCCAGGCGATGATCTCTGCGTCCACGCTTTTCAGCGCCCGTATAGTCGACAGGCCTGAGCGCGCAAGACCGAAGACCGCAATCGGGCGGCCTTTCAGTGTTTGCAGATACGCGGCAAGTTCTTTCATTATGATTTATTCATCGCAATTTTAGCGTCGACAGGCCGATCAGCGCGAGAATGAAAGCAATAATCCAGAAACGGATAACAACCGTAGGCTCTGACCATCCCTTTTTTTCGAAATGGTGATGGATGGGCGCCATGGCAAAGACGCGCTTACCCGTCAGTTTGAATGATACAACCTGAATAATCACCGAGACTGTCTCGAGCACGAACACGCCGCCGATAATCGCGAGCACCAGTTCGTGCTTCGTGATCACAGCAATGGTACCGAGCACACCACCCATCGCCAACGAACCCGTATCGCCCATAAAAATCATTGCCGGCGGCGCGTTATACCAGAGGAAGCCCATCGCCCCACCGATCAGCGCACCGCACAAGACCGCCAGTTCCCCAGTTCCCGGCACATAAGGAACATTGAGATATTCCGCGAAATCAGCGCGGCCCACGAGATAAGCGATCAGGCCGAAGCACCCGGCAGCAATCGCCACAGGTACAATCGCAAGACCGTCGAGGCCATCCGTCAAATTCACCGCATTGGATGAACCTACAACCACGAACAGCGCCCACGGCGCAAAAAACCAGCCGACATTAATAAAAAGCTCCTTGAAGAAAGGAATGGCGATATGAGTGCTGAGTGTATCAGGCATCGTCACCATAATGCCGATCGTAGCGCTGAGGCCGATGATGAATTGCAAAAGAAGTTTCAGTTTTCCCGGCAGGCCCTTCGTATTTCTCTTGGTCAGCTTTAAATAATCATCGCCGAAACCGATCAAGCCGTATCCCACCATCACCAGCAGCGCATACCAGACAAAATTATTCGTCAGGTCGGCCCAGAGAAGTGTCGAGATCGAAACGGAAATCAAAATCATCAGACCACCCATAGTCGGCGTGCCCGCTTTGGCAAAATGCGTTTGCGGTCCGTCGGTTCTGATGGGCTGCCCCTCTTTTTGTTTTTTCTTAAGCCAGCGGATCATCGCGGGCGCAATCAAAAAACAGATTACCAGCGCCGTCATGATCGCGCCGCCGGTTCTGAACGTGAGATAACGGAACAGGTTGAAGAAAAGAAATTCGTCGGCGAAGGGCGTCAGTAAATTATAAAGCATAAGCTGTCTTTCCGCTTGGCATGACCCGCAGCGCCTCGATTGCAATTTTCTGGCGCGCTTTTTTGACGAACACGATGAAATCTCCCGGCGCCAACACCTCCGGCACGATCTTGTCCGTGCCCGGACTGCGTAAAATCTGGCCAATCACGTGATAAACGTGGGAAACCGGCGTAATCGTCTTTGTCGTATAAACAACGTCGAGATTACCGATTTTACTCGGCATTGCCAACCGGGTCTTTTTAATGTTTTTGCGGCCGTCATGATCCGGCAGATAACCCTCCAGCATGGCTGTTTGCCGCCCGCCCCCGAGATCGATCAGGTTCCTGACCCGGAACACCGCGCAGGGCTCCTCGCGTTGCCTTTTGACACTGACGGTCACCGTCGGCGTCTTCAGGAAACTCCAGAAAGAGCGGTTATCAACGTTCATCATGCTTTCAACTCCCTTATCGCCTTTGCGGCTTCTGTGACGTCATCAAATGGTTCAGTGTGGTCTTCAAAAATCTGTCCCTGCTCGTGGCCTTTGCCGGCGATCACCAGCACATCCCCCTTGCCGAGATTTTTTACAGTTTCCTGAATTGCTTCGCGGCGATTGCCGATTTCTTTTGCGCCAGCGGCGGCTTTAAGAATTTCTTTCCTGATGCTTTCCGGATTTTCCGAGCGCGGGTTGTCATCGGTGACAATTACTGTGTCTGCGAGCTTCGATGCGATCTCTCCCATGGCCGGGCGCTTTGACCTGTCACGGTCGCCGCCGCAGCCGAATACGCAAACCAGTTTTCCGGTTGTGTGCGGGCGCAGGGCTTCCAGAACATTTTTCAGCGCGTCCGGCGTGTGCGCGTAATCGACATAAACTGCCGCGCCTTTTGCGTGACCGGGCACGAGCTGCAATCTTCCCGGCGGGCCCTGCAGTTTCGAAAGCGCCTTTGCATAAAAATCGACGGCTTCCTGATCGTCCGGCGCTTCAGCTATAACGATACCGAAGGCGCAGAGCGCATTCATCATCTGGAATGCGCCGACGATGGGGAATTGCACTTCGTAAGGCTTGCCGAAGACTTCGAGTTTCAATTCCTTGCCGCCGGGTGTCGGCTGCGCGGAAATTATTTTTATATCTTCGCCGCCATGGCCGTATGAAATCATATGGCAGCCGTGATTCTCTGTTAGCTTTTTCAGCTTGCCGAATTCCGGCGTGTCGGCGTTCAATATGGCCGTGCCGGATTTATCGAGAACTTCTGCAAACAAGCGCGCCTTTGCTTCGAAATAATTATCCATGTCGGCGTGGTAATCGATGTGGTCCCAGCTCAAATTCGTATACGCCGCTGCTTTCAACTGTACGCCGTCGAGGCGATGCTGGTGCAGGCCGATGCTGGAGGCTTCCATCACAAGGTGCGTGACCTTAACCGCGGCGAGATCGGCCAACTCTGCTTGTAATGAAACCGGGTCGGGCGTAGTGAGCGAGCCGGAGCGCACCGTGTCGCCCATACGCACACCAAGCGTGCCAATGCTGGCTGCCTTCAGGCCGCGCAGCTTCCACAGGTCGCGTGCAAAATGCACCGTCGATGTCTTGCCGTTCGTGCCGGTGACAGCGGCGATGAATCCCGGCTGGCTGCCGTAGAATTCCGCCGCAAGCAGCGCCAGTTTCCGGCGCGGATTATCATCTGTGATCAATTCCACGTCATCCGTGCCACCCGGCAGCATCGCGCCGGTCGGCGCTAAAATCGCGCTCGCGCCGTTACGAATGGCATCCTCGATAAATTTACGCCCATCCATTTTCGATCCCGGCAGCGCCGCGAAAAGAAATCCACGTTTTACAGCGCGGCTGTCCTGCGTCAGGCCCGCCAGCTTTTTCACATCGAATTTGCCGAAGCCCATTTTAATCATGGCCCTTCACCGTCACATATTGTTTCAACGATGCCGATAAATCTGTTTCTTCGTTCGCTTTTTCAGGCTTGATGCCAAGAATGGCGGCCATTGAGGCCACAACCCGCGCCACTGCCGGCGCACCAACCCAGCCACCTGTTGCATATCCAAAACTTTTCTTCGTCGGCTTCGGCCCGTCGATCACGATAAATATCGCGTATTCAGGTTTCTCAACCGGGAACACGCCAACGAAAGATGACAGTAACTGTGACTGGTCGTAGCCGCGTCCGCTCTGCTGCTCCGCCGTTCCCGTCTTGCCGCCGACGCGATAACCCGGCACATCGGCCTTCTCGCCGGTGCCCTCGGTTACAACAAGCCGCAACAACTGGCGCATGCGGTGGACGGTCTGCGCCGAAACCACCCGTAGCGATTCATCCTGCGCGTTTTCCTCCGCCTTTTTATTGAGCACAAGATGCGGTGCCACGAGATAACCGCCATTGACGATGGAGGACACTGCTGCCGTCATTTGCAGAGGTGTCGTCGCTATGCCGTGGCCGTATGATGCAGTTAAAGTGTTAATCTCGCGCCATGGGTGCGGCACCTGCGGCTTGCCCACCTCAGAAATTTCAAGATTCATTTTCTCGGTCAGGCCAAGATCGTCGTAAAAATCCTTCAGCCTGTCGGTGCCGACCGCCTGTCCCATCATCGCCGCGCCGATATTTGACGAATACATGAACACTTCGGGAATCGTCAGAATACGATCCTCGGCGTGGTAGTCATTGATCGTGAATCTTCCGCGCTTGATCGGCTCGCGCGCATCGAAACTGGCGTTCATGCCGACATTGTGCGTCTCAAGAAACGCCGCGGTTGAAAAAATCTTGAAAACCGACCCCAGTTCATACGTCCCGAGACTGACCCTGTTGAACATTTTCCTGCTGGTTTCATCAATTGCGCCATTGGGATCGAAATCCGGCAGCGACACCCCCGCGAGGACTTCGCCTGTATTCACATTCATTATAATCCCCGCGCCGCCCGCCGCGTGGAAATCATCGATCGCCTTGTCCATCTCCCGGCGCAGGGCGTGCTGTAACCTGACATCGAGCGTCAGCGCAACCGGCTTGCCTTCCAAGAGCAGTTGGTTAAAGCTTTTCTCGATCCCGGCGAGTCCCTCGCTCCCGGTGCCTGCATAACCAACGAAATGCGACGTTAGCGCTCCTTGCGGATAAACGCGGCGGTCTTCGTATTTAAACGCCAACCCCGGCTCGCCGAGTTTCAGTACTTCATGCTGCTCCTGCGGCGTCAGGCTGTATTTCAAATGAACGAAGCGCCCGCCTTTTTGAAACCGGCGCAGCGTCTCACCATATTCGAGATCGGGAAAAATCCGCGCGAGATTTTCCGCCGCCTTCTCCGCGTCGGAAATCAAATGCGGATCGGCATAGAGCGAGGCGGTCTTGATCGTGGTCGCCAGCAATTCTCCGTTGCGATCCGTGATGTCGGCACGCGTAACACCGCTTATAGCTGCCGCCTCTTCCTGCACCACGCCGTTATCAACCAACGCCGCCGGTTTTCCCTGAATGACCATTAAATCTACTGCGCGCGCTGCAAGAAACATATAGGCGAAAATGAAACATGCGCCCATCAGGACAAGCCGCCCGCGCGCGAGGTCAAGCGAGGAGCTTTTCTCGCCGATTAGCTTGATGGCATGGCGGCGCGCCTGTTTTAGAAAAATCATTCGCTGCCCTCTTTTGAAACTTGCTTCAGAAGATCGTCGAGGGATTTTTCTTTAGGGGGATTTTTTATAGGCGGCGGGGTGGGTTTTGCGGAGGGAACAGGCGTGAAGGAAACCGGTTGCGCCTGCATGGGGGATTCCACAGGCGGCTCGGTTTTTGCGGGAATTTCCGTGCCATCATTGGCGATATGGCCCGGGTCGGGAGGGGAAAGCTTGAGATATTGCCGCGCCAGCGTCTCGAGGCGGCCGGGGCTGTTGAGGAACGCCCACTCGGTTTTCAGGATACGTATGGAATCATTCTCGTGGTTAACATCAGCTGTGATGGCGGCAAGCTCAGCCTCGCTCTGCTGAACGTTTTGAGACGTTTGCAACAGCATCGATCCGGCCAGCACGGCCAGCGCGTAAATGAAAACCGTGCGAAGGCGGATTTTTTTCATGCCTCCCTCCTTATCCCAGCGCGCAGTTTCGCCGAGCGCGCACGTGGATTGTCACGGGCCTCTTCTTCCGAAGGCTGCACGGATTTTTTTGATTTTATGTCGAAAACCGGCGCTGTTTTTTCCGGCTGCACGAGCGAATGCCTTGAAACACCCGGCGCATTGCCGGATTTCTCGCGTAAGCAGTCCTTGACCATGGAATCTTCCAGCGAATGGAACGAAACAATAATCACGCGTCCACCGGGATTAAGGATTTTTTCCGCTGCCCCGAGCGCGCGCTCCAGCTCGCCCAGCTCATCATTCACGACAATCCGCAACGCCTGGAAGGTGCGCGTTGCCGGGTCGATGTCATCGCCGCTGCGCGGCACGACCGAACGCACAACATCAGCCAGATCCGATGTCGTCTCAAATTTTTTCTCGCGGCGGCGCTCGATGATTGTTTTTGCGACACGGCGCGAGTGACGTTCCTCGCCATATTTATAAATTAAATCAGCCAGCTCACGTTCAGGCATCGAATTCACGATATCCGCCGCTGTTTTTCCACCGCTTGTATCCATGCGCATATCCAGCGGCCCGTCGAAACGGAAAGAGAACCCACGTTCCGCCTGGTCGAGCTGCATCGAGGAAACGCCAAGATCGAGAACGAAACCATCGACCTTTTCAAATCCCGCGCCTTTCAGCAGATCTTCCACATCGCCGAAGCAACCATGAAGGAAGACCAGCCGCTCGCCATATTTCGCTTTCAGGGTTTTTGCACGTTCCTGCGCGGATGGATCACGGTCAATGGCAATCACCGTGCAATCGGCGCCGTCGAGAAAAGCCTGCGTGTAGCCGCCTGCGCCGAACGTGCCGTCCACATAAACCTCGTCGTCTACGGGTTTCAGGTGGGCGAGCACTTCGTTCAGCATGACGGGAACATGGCTCATCACGCACCGCCTTTCGGGATCGTCAGGCCCTGCACTTTAACCTGCGTGCGCGCATCCTCGCGGCGCTTTTTGAATGTCTTCGGGTTCCAGATCTGGAATTTTTTACCGAGCCCGACAAAATTCGCGCTTCCCTCGATCTGCGCGAAATCCATCAGCTCTTTCGGCAACACGATACGGCCATCGCCGTCGAATGGAAGCTGAACACTGTCGCCGAACACTGCGGTCGCGAGATCGTCCTGCAAATCAGAAAATAAATCGAAATGATCCAAACGCTGGCCGATCTCTTCCATGAACGACCATGAAAAACCCTCAAGCGCGGCGTGATGGTTCGAGCGGAACACGACAACGCCCTGGAAATTTTCCGACGCCAACGCCGAGCGGAATTGCGCCGGGACCGAAACGCGGCCCTTCTTGTCCACCTTGTTCAGATATGTCGAAAGAAACAAAGCCATGCCCGAATTCGTAACCTTCATGAGAGGAGTTTTTTCTCCACTTTATGTAAAAACTACCCCTGATCCGCCTCGAGATGGAAGTTCATGGATATTTATGGGATAGCATGGGTTTTTATGGAGCGTCAACGTAGCCACTGTCGCTCTCAGCGACTTATCCCCTGATGGTTGAAATAAAAGGAAAAAACGGGCCTGAAATAAAGAAAGACCGCCCGTTTACGCGAGCGGCCTTTCATAGATACATCAGACGATCTGTAAGCCGGGTTCTGTCCTCTTGCGAGGGACGGCCATTCATCTGGGATGTCTGTTACCAGACACCTCGAGCGACCTACCCGGACTGCGGCGTGAAAATGCGCCTGTTAAGTCAATAACCTGCAGTCCCTATTTGGTCTTGCTTCCAGCGAGGTTTACCGTGCCGTTCCTGTTACCAGGAACGCGGTGGGCTCTTACCCCACCCTTTCACCCTTACCTGCAAGCAGGCGGTTTGCTTTCTGTTGCACTGTCTGTCGGCTTGCGCCGCCCGGGCGTTACCCGGCGCTGTATTTCCATGAAGCCCGGACTTTCCTCCCCTTGCGGAGCGGCCATCCGATCTTCTGACATGCGGGGGAATATGGCGGAAACCGCCAAAAATATCAAGTCTTTACGGTTTTCTTCAACCGGATCAAGGCTTCCAGCCGCGCGGCGCTGAGAAGGTCCGTTTTCAGCGGGTCTTCGTCCTCTTTGAATTTTTCCGGATAGAAATGCCGGTGATAGGCCTTCAGAACTTCCTCGAACGGCGCTCTCGGGTCATAACCATAGGCCTTCAGGTGTTCGTGAAAAATCTTTTTGTCGTTCAACAGTTCCTTGGCAGCATTGAAATCCATCTCCCGGGAAAAGGCCCAAAGCCCGACAAACTCCTCGGCCAGCCGCTCCCAAGGGAATAACTCGCCCGGGTCTTCCTTGCGGCGCGGCGCGATGTCAGAATGACCAAGCACGTTACAGGATTTGATTTTGTATTTCTGAATAAGGCCGAGGCAAAGCTCGATGACTGCATCGATTTGCTTATCCGGAAATTCCTTATAACCGAACTCGTGGCCCGGATTGACGATCTCGATGCCGATGGAATGCGAGTTCACGTCGACGATCTCATCCCAGTATGACGTGCCCGCGTGCCAGGCGCGCTTGTCTTCATCCACCAGCGCATGAAGCCGCCCACTCTCCTCGATGACGTAATGCGCGCTGACCTTACTCTCGGGATCACAGAGACGCTCCAGCGCTGCCTTGGCATTCTTCATGCCGGTGTAGTGCAGGATAATCAGCGAGGGTTTTGCCCCATGCCTGCGGTCGTCGAAATTGGTGGAGCCATGCTTCATGACTGAAGGGTAACGCGGGGGCCACCCGTATTCAATACGCCTTGGCTTGTGAAGTCCCGGAACTATGTTAGTTTATAGCCATGCTGAAAACCGCAAAAATACTGATTTTATTTATGTTTATCGCTTTGTTTGCGTCACCTGCGATGGCCGCAAATGGAAAGGATCTCATGGAGACGAAACCCGAAGGATACCCGGTCGCGATTTTCGCGGGCGGCTGTTTCTGGTGCACCGAGAGCGAATACCGCAGGCTGGACGGTGTATTGTTCACGCGCGTCGGTTATATCGGCGGCCACATGGACAACCCTAAATACGAAGACACACATGACAGCAAGAGCGGCCATGCCGAAGCGGTAGAAGTCACCTACGACCCGAAGAAAATTTCTTACCGCAAGTTGGTGGATTTTTTCTTGAAAGAAGCGCATGACCCGACGGAGTTAAACCGCCAGGGCCCGGATGTTGGCACGCAATACCGCTCGGCGATTTTCTATGCGAATGATGACGAGAAAAAAATCGCGCAGGACGCCATTGATGATTTAACGAAGGCAAAAAAATACGACAAGCCGATTGTGACGACGCTGGAGCAGGCCGGCACGTTCTGGCTCGGCGAGGATTACCACCAGCAATATTTCGAGAAATACGAAAAGAAAACCGGCCAGCCGCATATTACGGACTGGCTGCACCGGCAGAATCGTAAGTCGGAGTAGAGCTACGCCGTCTCTCCTTTTTGCAGTTCTATAATTTTCTTGAGTTCTTCAATAGTGAAAGCAGGTCTTTTACGGTGAAGCATAGCATGACAGTTAGGACATACCGGTCGCAAATCCTTAATCGGATCAATTTGATATTCTTTGGCGACGGCAGAAAGCTCAATAAGATGATGAACGTGAATAAACTCTTTTCCTATTTCTCCAAAACGAACCCGAAAATCAAAATTACACACTGCGCAAATATAATTATATTTTTTTATACATTCTTTTCGCGCATCGGCATTTCTTTCATACGCGTTGACCCATCTTTGTTTTTTTGCGCCTTCTGTAAATATTTTAGAATCTTCAATTTCATCAGGATATATACTTCCAGAAGCAACCCATTCTCCAGAGCCAGAAATTTTTCGGTAATGATTTAACAAGTTTTTTAAACCGGGCATTTTGCCTTTCGAAAAATTTCCAAAGTAATTAATATGAAGCTCAACCGACTGCACCGCTGATTTCAAGCCTGAAGATCCATAATCTTTTGAGATGTTTTCGAGGTAATATTCGACAGCATAAAGATTTAATGTACGCTTATATCCTCTACCCTTCATCATTAACTTAAAGTTATTGATATAAATGTTTGCGGAAACTTTAGTCATGCCTTGTTGATGCATTATTTCCAACGCATCAGATACTTTTGTCTTACCTGCATAAACCTGCTTGGCAAGCTCATAAAGTTCTTCAACGTGCTTTTCTGTGATGGTTACCATTAATTATGCCGCTTTCTGCTTCTGCTGCTTCACAGCCTCGGCGCAGCGGATGCAGAGTGTGGGATGCTCTTTGTTCTCGCCAACTTCCGGCAACACTTTCCAGCAGCGCCCGCATTTATCGCCTTCAGCTTTCTGAAAGGTCACTTTCGTTTCTGCAGCATTTTCCACAGTCGCCTGCGAGGTGATGCAGATTTCCGCCATGTCAATTCCATCAAGGCCCGCCGCCTCGATCACAGGGTGCGCTTCGAGCGACGAGCCAATCGTTTTATCGGCACGCTTCGGCTCCAGCGTTGCGAGAACAGCCGAACGCACTTTCGAAATATTTTCCCATTTCACTTTCAGCGCATCGTTTTTCCAATCTTTCGGAATCTGCGGGAATGCGTGGAAGTGGATGCTGTCGCTATCCTCGAACACGCCTTTGGGGCGGTAGCTCCAGGCTTCTTCCGCCGTGAAGCAGAGGAGCGGCGCGAACCATGACGTGACGCATTCGAAAATATGCGCGATGACGGTGCGGCAGGCGCGGCGCTCGAATGACTCAGCCGCGTCGCAGTACAAACGGTCCTTGCGGATATCGAAATAGAACGCTGACAATTCATTATTGCAGAAATGGTGGAGCTTGTTGGCGAGGCGGCCGTAATCGTGGCTTTGGATGCAACCCCGAACAAATTCATCCATTTCAGAGAGAAGATGGAGCATGTAACGCTCCAGTTCGGGAACGTCGGGATGGACCCCCGCCTTCGCGGGGGTGACATCGAGAGAAATTTTTTCCTGCGCGGTGAAACCATCCAGCGCGCCCAGCAAAAATCTAAACGTATTCCTGATACGGCGGTAAAGATCGCCGATGTTTTTGAGGCTGTCCTGACCGATGCGGACGTCTTCGGCGTAATCCGACGTCATCACCCACAGGCGCAAAATGTCCGCGCCATAAGTCTCCATGACCTTCAGCGGATCGGTGACATTGCCCTCCGACTTCGACATCTTGTAGCCTTTTTCATCGAGCACAAAGCCATGCGTCAGCACCGATTTGTACGGCGCATGCCCACGCGTGCCGCAAGATTCCAGGAGCGATGAATGGAACCAGCCGCGATGCTGGTCGGATCCTTCGAGATACATGTCGGCGGGGCTGCTCAATTCCTCGCGGTCTTCGGCGACGAACGCATGCGTGCAGCCGGATTCAAACCAGACATCGACGATGTCGAACACCTGGTTGTAATCCTCGGTGTCGTAATCGCCGCCGAGGAAATAGGACGCCGGGCGCTTCCACCACGAGTCGGAGCCTTCTGCTTCGAACGTATCCTGAATTTTTTTGAAGACATCTTCGTCGATCATCGGCTTGCCGGTGACCTTGTGCACGAACAGCGCGATGGGAACGCCCCATGCGCGTTGGCGCGAAATGCACCAGTCGGGGCGCTGCTCGATCATTGACCGAATTCGTATTTCTCCTTTAGCAGGCACCCATTGCGTGTTGCCGATGGCTTTCAAGGCGCGCTGGCGCAATGTCGTGCCGTCGCTGAATTCCCTGTCCATCGCGATGAACCATTGCGGCGTGGCGCGGAAGATCAACGGCGCCTTGGAGCGCCAGCTGTGCGGGTATTCATGGCGCATCGAACCCTTGGCGAGCAAATGCCCGGCCATATCGATTTCCTTGATGACCGCGAAATTGGCCTGACCCAGTTCGCCCTTCTGCGTGTAGACCTCGAGGCCGGCAAAGAGCGGGATGTGGCCGCGGAACGTGCCGTCGTCATCCAGATTGTCGGTCATCTCGAGGCCGTTCGCGAGGCCGAGATTGAAGTCGTCAACGCCGTGGCTCGGCGCGATATGGACGAAGCCGGTACCGGTGTCTTCGGTGACGAAATCCCCGGCGAGCAGCGGCACTTCGAAATCATAGCCCTTGCCGTTCAAAGGGTGGTTAGTAATCGTGCCCGCGAAATCTTTGCCCTTGAACGAGGCAAGTTCAGCAAGTTCAGAAATTTTAGCGTCTTTCTTGACCTGCTCCGAAAGTTTTTTCGAAAGCAGAAGTTTCTCGCCGGTTTTCGCCTTGCTGCCTTCGGCGACTGATTTCACTTCGTACAGCGCGTATTCCATGTCCGGGCCGTAGCCGATGGCGCGATTGGACGGCAGCGTCCATGGCGTGGTCGTCCAGATGACGAAATTCGCGCCTTCCAGTTCCTTCTTCGACGCCTTCACGACCGGGAATTTCACCCAAACCGTGACGGATTTATGTTCCTTGTATTCGACTTCGGCTTCGGCGAGTGCTGTTTTTTCAACCGTCGACCACATGACCGGCTTCGCGCCGCGATACAGGCCGCCGTTGGATGCGAACTTATGAATCTCGCGCACGATGGAGGCTTCGGCGTGATTGGTCATGGTGAGGTAAGGGTTATCCCAGTCGCCAGCAACGCCGAGGCGCTGGAATTGTTTCGACTGGGTTTCGACCCAGCCTGCTGCGAATTTGCGGCATTCGTCGCGGAACTGGAGGATATCGACATCGTCCTTGTCCTTGCCCGCCTCGCGGTATTTTTCCTCGATCTTCCATTCGATCGGCAGGCCGTGGCAGTCCCAGCCGGGGACGTAAGGGCTGTCATAGCCCATCATCTGCCAGGAACGGACGACGACGTCTTTCAAAATCTTGTTCATTGCGTGGCCGATATGGATGTTGCCGTTCGCGTAGGGCGGCCCGTCATGCAAGACCCATTTAGGCTTACCTGCTGATTGCTTACGCACCGTGTCGTAAAGCCTCATTCCGTCCCATTTTTTGACTGTTTCCGGCTCGTTTTTCGGCAGTTCGCCGCGCATAGGGAAATCCGTTTTGGGGAGGAAAACGGTATCGCGGTACTGGTCTTTGTTATCGGTGCTCATAGCACTTCAGTTCCTTGCATTAAGGTTTTGAATTTATACAAATTTTCGGGGGTCAGAACAAGTGCAGCCAGACAATACCCGGAAACCCGGCCTCTTTAGATAAGAGCCGGGACTATAATTCGGATAATGTCACGCTTCATGAACATGGCCGCACTATGCGCCAGCCCGGCGCAAAGGGCAACTAATACGTTAATGCATGCCGGTCAGGACCAGGATGGCCGGGATATAGAACAGGGCAAAAACGGTGGTGAGCATGATGGTGGTCGCGGCCTTTTCCGGAACGATATCGAACTGGGCGGTGAAGGCGGCGATGTTGGCCGCCGGGGGCACGAGCGAGACGACCATAATCAGCATCAGGACCGGCTCCTCGAACATGTGGAAATACGCCCGGTCGGCGAGGATGAAGCCATAAGCCATCAGCGGCCAGATCACGAATTTGCCCAGCATAACCAGCGACAGAAATTTTGGCGCAAGGACGAGGCGCTGCAATTTCGAAAGCGCCGCACCGATAATCAGCATACCGAGAATGACATATGCGCCCTTGAAGTAAGTCCAGTAGGTTTTGAAAAGATCGGGCAACGGTACATCCATGAAATTGATCAGCAGCCCGGCGCTGATCGCGTAGACGGATGGGAATTTTACGACCTTCAGCAGGCTTTCGCGCGCCGTGAATTTGCCGCGCGCGGCGATGTAATAGCCAACCGTGGCCTCGTACAAAAGAAACCCGAGCAGCATGAACATATAAACGCCGACCCACCGGTCCTCGAACAACAGCAGGACAAGCGGCAGGCCAAAATAACCGGAATTGCCCATTGCCGTGCACATGGCCAGCAGGTTTGCGCGTGCATCGCCATAGACAGATTTTCCGACGCGGAGCATCACGTAACCGATCACCAGCTGGATAAGAAAAGTAATGACAGGCAGCAGCGCATAAGCGGGCTTAAGTTCAAGATCCGCAACAAAACCGAACGCCACAACCGGTATACAAAGATACATGACGAGATTGGCCATTGTCTGCTTGTCGAGGCCGACATAACGGCCAACGAGAAATCCTGCGCCGATCAACAAGTAAAGCGGGAAAAGATTGGTGACGAGGTTGAGAAAAATTTCCATGATCAGATTTTCAGGACTTTCTGCACTTGTTCGCAATCGTCTTTCATCTGGGCTTTCAGTTCATCCACGGAATTGAATTTCGCCTCGCTGCGCAGACGTTTAACAGGTTGTACGCGCAGCGTCCTGCCGTAAATTTCGCGGTTGAAATCGAAAATATAACTTTCGACCTCGGCCTCGGGAATTTCAAACATCGGGCGAATACCGATATTTACCGCCGCGCCATGCCATTCCTTTTCGCCTTCAATATTCACACGCGCGGCATAAACGCCGTAAGCCGGGTGGATCGTTTCGCCGAGCGCGAAATTGGCGGTCGGGAAACCGAGTTCGCGCCCGCGCTGGTCGCCCTTCACCACTTGGCCACGCACTTCCCATTCCCAGCCGAGCATCTTGTTCGCTTCGGCGATTTCGCCCTGCCTGAGCGCACGGCGGATAAGGCTGGAGGAATAAATCTGACCGGATTCATCGGCTACGCCGCCGATGGAGGTAACGGGAATGCCTGCGGCCTCGATATCCTTCGCCTCGCCTTTTCTTAACTGGCCGAAGCGGAAATCCTCGCCGACGATGACATGCGACGCCTGCAGACCTTCTTTGAGAATATTTTTGACGAAATCCTCGGCGCTCTGGCTGGCGAAATCCCAGTCGAAATTCAGCGCGTATAAAATATCCACCCCGGCCTCTTCCAGCCGCCATGCCTTGGCCGCAGGGGGTGTGAGGCGTCCGGGTGGTTCATCAGGCCGGAACAGCCTTTTGGGATGCGGCTCAAAGGTCAGGACCGCCAGTTTTTTTCCGGCCTTTCTGGCTATGTGCCGTGCGTTGGCCAATAAGGCCTGATGCCCCCGGTGCACGCCGTCGAAATTGCCAATCGCAACGACCGCTCCGGAAGCCTCTGAAGGCAGATTTTTATACATTTCGTATATTTGCATAAGACTGCCTTGGGGTTATTCCGGGAGCGGGACGATTCCGACTCCAATTTTCTATTACGGTGTGTAACCATGCCTCGTCAATGTCCGCATGGATAGTGGCAAAGAGGCGTATAAACCTCACAAATCATTCCAACACTTAAGGGAGAAACTTATGGTTTCCAAGCAAACTCTGAATGTCCTGCTTGCCAGCGCGGTGGCGTTGACGGTTGCAGGCGCGGGCACAGCCCACGCCCAGGCCGAGAAAGAAAAATGCTACGGCGTTGTAAAAGCCGGGCAGAATGACTGCGCCGCCGCTGGCGGATCGCATGCCTGCGCGGGCTCCGCGCCGAGCGACAGGCTGGGCGATGAATGGGTTGCCGTGCCGAAAGGTCTTTGCGACAAGCTAGCCGGTGGTTCCGTAACGCCGCTTACGACGGCTGCCGCAACAGCGCCTGTTGAAGCCCCTGCCGGCACACCAGTTGAATCTGCGCCGTCCGTTGGCGCACCCGCCGAGACACCCGGAGCAGCACCGGGCGCCGAAGATGGTCACGCGCATTAATCATGAAAATAATTTGAATAAATTCCCACCGGCAACGTTACCAAGTCAGCCGGTGGGAATTGGACTTCGCTATCCTTATTACAAGGATGCTCTCGAAACTGATCTCGAACTAGGTTGGCTCGAGGTTCACCCGGAAAATTATTTCGGCGGCGGCACGCATCGTCACTTTTTGAGCGAGGCCCGCAAAAAATATCAACTCAGCCTGCATGGTGTCGGCCTTTCTCTCGGTTCGACGGATCCTGTCAGCGAAACGCATCTGCAAAGTTTCAAGGAACTGATCGAAATTTTTCAGCCCTTTAATGTTTCCGATCACGCATCCTGGAGCGCCAGCGGGAATGCGCATCTGAACGATCTCCTTCCCCTGCCCTATACGCACGAGACGCTCGATACGCTCTGCCTGAACATCACGCGCACGCAGGAATTTTTAGGCCGTAAAATTCTTGTCGAAAATCCGTCCACCTATGTCGCGTTCGCCGAAAACGACATGACGGAATACCAGTTCATGAACCGCGCCGCCGAGATGACGGGCTGTGGACTACTGCTCGACATCAACAACATCTACGTACAAGCGCACAACCACGGTTACGATGCGTGGGAATATATCGAGAATATAAACACGCGCCATGTCGGTGAAATGCACCTGGCAGGCCATAGCGAACATAAAACGACAGGCAAAACCATTTTGATCGACACACATAACCGTCCTGTGCGTGGTGAGGTGTGGGATCTCTATGAATTCGCCGTGCGACGTTTCGGCGCAATACCGACGCTAATTGAATGGGATCAGGATTTTCCCACACTTGATATTCTCGTTGCTGAAGCCGACAAGGCGCGCGCGATTATCCGCAACTTCGCAGAAGAAAGAATTCCGCATGCGGCTGAATGAAATCCAGACGCGTTTTAAGGGCATGATGCTGGCGCCGGAAACGGATGACGCGCTTGCGGATATTCTGGAGACGAGTGATATCCCGCTGACGCGCCGGATGGATGTTTACCGCAACAATGTCATGAGCGGTCTTGGCAATGCGCTGAGTGCTAATTTTCCGCTACTGGAAAAACTCGTGGGCCGTGATTTTCTTTCTTCGATGGTCCGCGCCTATATTGTCGCCCATCCGCCCACCTCAGGCTGCCTCACTTTTTATGGACATGATTTCGATCAGTTTGTTGCAGATTTTTCGCCTGCTGCACATTTGCCTTACTTGGCAGACATGGCAAAACTGGAAATTCTCGGCAACCAGTCCTATCACGCGAAGGACGATGAGGCGCTGAGTGCACAAAATCTGGCGGATATCCCTGCAGACAGGCTGGAAGAGCTGGAACTAAAACTCAGGGAATCCGTTTATCTTTTGCAATCGCCATGGCCATTACATGCAATCCGCGCATATTGTCTCGATGATAAAATGAACGCTCCCGATATTCATTCAGGCGGCACATGTCTGCTTGTTCACCGCCTGCACTTCGATGTTGAAATCGTGGAAATTTCGGTAGATGAATATAAATTCCTGAATGCGCTGAAAGCCCAACCTCTTGGTCAGGCTGTTGTTGAAACATTAACCACATATCCAGATTTTGATTTTGAAAATACGTTGCAACGCTGTATGAAATTGCAGCTATTCCTTAAACCCGGAAAAAACTAACCATGCGTCCATTTTTAATATTGCTTCTTTCACTCATTTTCATCGCCGCCGACCAGGCCAGCAAGTGGTACGTGATGGAGCATGTGCTCCGCCCCCACGCGGAAGGTGAAGCCGCCGCCCCGCCACCTGATTTCCTCGCATGGTATCAATCCGAGACCAAAACCCTGGCCCCAACCGAGTTGGCCGTTGCGTCTCATTTCAACTTCGTCAGCGTCTGGAACAAGGGCATCAGTTTCGGCATGTTCAACCAGCAATCCGATTTCGGACCGATGATTTTGATCGTGCTGGCACTGGTCATATCGCTGTTTTTCGTGGCATGGCTCTTTTATGGGCCTGATGGGATGCAGGAAATGGGCATTTTACTTGTCATAGGTGGGGCGCTCGGCAATGTCATAGACCGGGCCCGGTACGGAGCGGTCTTCGATTTCCTCGATTTCCACGCATTTGACTATCACTGGCCGGCCTTTAATATAGCCGACAGCGGTATTGTCATAGGCGTGGGCGTGCTTATATTGCACTCATTCCTTTATTCGAATAAATATTAAGGGTCGATTTATGAAGATAAAAATCATTCCTCTCCTGTTTGTCGCAACGATTGCCCTCGCCGGATGCTCTTCGGCCAAGGACAAGCTCGGCCTGACTAAGAAATCGCCAGATGAATTCGCCGTCGTCAAACGCGCGCCTCTTTCGATGCCGCCGAATTACACGTTGCGTCCGCCATCACCCGGTGCGCCGCGCCCGCAGGAGCAAAGCCCCGAGCAGGCAGCGCGTCAGACAGTCTTCGGCGCTGAAGGCCAGGCCGCCTATGAAGCACAGGCAACTGGCAACGATGCCACGTTCTTGAACAAGGCCGGTGCCGCAAAAGCCGACCCGTCCATTCGCCGGACAATTGACTCGGAAACGGCTGTCCTTAACGAGCAGGAAAAACCAGTCGTCAAACGTCTCCTTGGCATGGACAGCCCCGAGCAGGCACCCGCCAACGTGGTGAACGCCAAGGAAGAAGCGGCACGCCTGAAGAATAACAAAGAAAAAGGCAAACCGGTCACTGAAGGTGAAACGCCCTCCGTGGAGCAGTAATTGCAGCGCCAAAGCCGCATAGCTGTTTCACTGGCCGCGGCACTCTTGCTGGCAGTTCCCCTGTCCTATGCCGCTGCTAAAAAAGAGGCGATTAAAGAAGAAACGCCTGTCCGGCAGAAAATTTTCAACGCCGAAACATTCAAACTCGATAACGGTCTTGAAATCGTCGTCATTCCCAACCACCGCGCGCCCGTCATCACACACATGGTCTGGTACAAAGTCGGCGCGGCGGATGAAGATCACGGCGTTTCCGGTGTTGCGCATTTTCTTGAGCATCTGATGTTCAAAGGCTCTCAAGGTTTAAAGCCCGGCGAGTTCTCGGAAAAAATCCGCTCACTCGGCGGCAACGACAATGCTTTTACCGGGCAGGATTACACCGCCTACCATCAATCGATTTCGGTCGACCAGCTTGAAACCGTCATGAAAATGGAAGCGGGTCGTATGCGCGGTTTAAATCCCCCGCTGGAACAAGTCGTGTCTGAAAACAAGGTTATCTTAGAGGAACGCCGCCAGCGCACGGACAATGATCCGCGCGCGCGCTTCGCTGAACAACTCAACGCCGCACTTTATATCAATCATCCTTACGGCAACCCTATTATCGGCTGGGCCGATGAAATGGCGGCGCTGACATGGGACAAATGTAAAGCTTTCTATGACCGCTGGTACGGACCGAACAATGCGATCCTCGTCGTGTCGGGCGATGTGACCGGGCAGCAGGTTTACGATCTTGCGAAAAAGATTTACGGACCACTTAAGCCTGTTCCGTTGCCGGAGCGCGTCAGAGCCGCCGTTCCCCCACTGGAAGCGTCTGTAACAGTACGTCTTGAAGATGAAACCGTTCACCAGGCATTAGTGCAAAAGGCTTTCATCGTACCGAGCTATCATCAGAACGCAAAAGAATCCCTTGCGCTGCAGGTTCTTGAGGAGCTAATGGGCGGCGGGCCGACATCGCGCCTTTATAAAGCCCTCGTGGTCGAACAGAAAATAGCGACTAGTGCCGGGTTGTCTTATCAAGGCTCGATGTGGAGCGATGGCGATCTCGATCTCTACGCCAGCCCCCTGCCCGGTCAGAAACCGGAGGACGTCGTCACGGCACTCGATGAACAAATCAGGCTGCTGATTAAAAACGGCATTCCTGAAGCGGAACTCAGCGAAGCCCTGACGCGCATGCAGGCCGAAGCAGTTTACGCGCGAGACAGTTTGAGCGGGCCGGCGATGATTTTCGGTTATTCACTGGCGAGCGGCTCGACAATCGATGATGTTGAATACTGGCAGTACAATATTGCGGCGGTAACAGCTAATGATATTTTGGCCGTGGCCAAAAAATATCTCGATCCTGACAATGCGCAGAAGCGTCCACCTGTGACGGGCTATCTCCTGCCCAAGGAAAAGCCACCGGAAACGGCACTGTCCGCACCGGCTGAAAAGGCGGCACCATGAGAATAATGCCCGCGCTCCTGATTTTATTCATCGCCTTCCCGGCTCATGCGCGGGACAAGGTGCTTGATATCGAACAAGTCACTAGCCCCGGCGGCATCAAGGCCTGGCTCGTAGAAGACCACAGCGTACCGGTCATCGCCATGCAATTCGGCTTTCGCGGCGTCGGCGGCGCGTTAGACCCGGTCGACAAGCAAGGCCTTTCACGCATGCTGTCCAACACGCTGGATGAAGGTGCGGGCGAACTGGATTCGCAGACCTTCCAGAAAGAACTGCGCGACCTTTCGATTGGGCTGAGCTTCGGTTCGGACCGCGATGATTTTTCGGGATCATTAAAAACCTTGAGCCAGAACAAAAAGCGTGCCTTCGAACTCACGGCGCTCGCCCTTACAAAACCGCGCTTCGACGAGGAACCCGTCAAACGCATGCGTGAGGCGAACCAGAGCCGTATCCGGTCCTCGCTCACCGATCCGGACTGGATGACGGCGCGGATCATGAACGACCGGGCTTTCGAGGGGCATGTTTATTCGCAGAATAGCGGCGGCTCGCTCTCGAGCCTTGAGAAAATCAGCCCGGAAGATTTGCGTGCCTTTCATAAAAATAATATCGGAAAAAATAACCTTGTCGTCGCCGTTTCCGGCGACATGACGAAAGAGGAACTGGCCACGACACTTGATAATATCTTCGGCGACCTGCCAGACGTAAAACCGCCCGCACAAGCGCCGGACATCGCCCTGCAGAATGCGGGTAAAGTTTTTGTGTTCAAGCAAGACATTCCGCAAACAATCGTCGAAATGATGCAGCCCGGCATCGACCGCCATCATCCTGATTACCAACTCGCACAGGTTATGAATTTTGTTCTGGGGTCGTCGGGCTTTGGCTCGCGCCTGACCGAGGAAATCCGCGAGAAACGCGGCCTGACCTACGGCATTTACAGCTACTTCATCGACATGAAGCATTTCGACGGGCTGCAGGTTTCAACGTCGACCGAAACCAAAAATACTGCCGAAATGATTTCGCTGGTAAAAGTCGAATGGGAAAAAATGAAAAACGAGCCCATCAGCGAACAGGAACTTCAGGATGCTAAATCCTACCTTATCGGCTCTCTACCGCTCGGCCTGACTTCAACGGACGACATCGCGGGCCTCCTGCTTTCGTTGCAAATGGATGAGATGCCGGTTGATTACCTAGAGCAACGCGAAGATAAAATCAAGAACGCCACGGCGGCCGATGTGCAGCGTGTCGCAAAAGAATTGCTCGATTCCAATAAAATGATCACGGTTCTGACTGGGAACCCGGAAAACATTGCCGGTTCCGTACCGATCGAGAAATTGCCCAATGTCGAATAATCCGCAGCAATCGCGGGAATGGAAAGCCCTGCAGGCGCACGCGAAGGCAATGAGCGACGTACACATGCGCGATCTGTTCGCGAAAGATTCCAAACGCTTTACCGCTCTTCATTTGCGCACCAACGGCCTTACTTTCGATTACTCACGCAATCTCATTACCTCTGAAACACTGAAACTTCTTGTTGATTTAGCAAAGACGGCAGGCATTGCTTCCTGGCGAGACAGAATGTTCGCTGGCGAAAAAATAAATGTGACAGAGGGACGTGCATCGCTTCACGCGGCGCTGCGCGGCTCAGGCAATCCCTCGCTTAAAATCGATGGAGAAAATATCAAAGATTTTGTCCAGAAATCCCTGGCACAAATTGAATCGGTCAGCAAAAAAATTCGTAATGATAAAAATATCACCGATGTCGTTAATATCGGGATCGGCGGATCGGACCTTGGCCCGCGCATCGTTTATGAAACGCTACAATCCTTTAATGACGGGCCGCGCGTGCATTTCGTTTCAAATGTCGACGGCGCGCGCATTACATCAGTTCTTAAAACCCTGAAGCCTGCGGGCACAGCTTTCATCGTGACATCGAAAACATTCACGACAATGGAAACATTAACAAACGCGACGACGGCAAAAACCTGGGCGAAAACAACCAAAAATTTCTACGCTGTTACATCCAATGCAGAGATGGCGAAATCTTTCGGTACCGCACCGGAAAATACCCTGCCAATGCGCGACTGGATCGGCGGGCGCACCAGTGTCTGGTCCACAGTTGGCTTGCCAATTGCCATTGCAGCGGGCTTTGAAAATTTCAAAACGCTATTGGCCGGGGCCAAGGCAATGGATGATCATTTCCGCGAGGCCGAATTCGAGAAAAATATTCCCATCCTTATGGCGTTGCTTGCGGTCTGGTACAGAAATTTCATGGATTACCGCACCCACGCTATTCTTCCTTATGCGCACAATTTGCGGAAGTTTCCTGCCTTCATCCAGCAGCTTGATATGGAATCGAATGGTAAATCGGTTGATCGTGATGGCAATGATATTGACTATAAAACCGGGCCGATTATTTTTGGTGAGACCGGTACAAACGCACAGCACGCTTTCATGCAGCTCATGCACCAGGGCACAGACATCATCCCGGCTGATTTTATTATCGTAAAAAATCCCGATCATGATCTTGGCGATCATCACCGCAAACTGAACGCCAATGCCTTGGCGCAAGCCCAGGCCCTCATGCAGGGCCGTGAAAAAGCCGACAAGCCGTACAAGAAATTCGATGGTAACCGCCCAAGCTCGACATTATTACTGGATCGCCTTGATCCCTGGCATCTCGGCATGCTGCTGGCGCTCTATGAGCACCGCATGTTTGTGCAGGGAATTATCTGGAATATCAACAGCTTCGACCAGTGGGGCGTTGAGCTGGGCAAGACGCTCGCGAATGAAATCCTGGCACCCGGCGCACACCCGACAGCCGACCAGACGACACGCGCCCTGATGCAAATACTTGAAGAGTAAACCTTAATATTCGTTCTATTTTAACCCTTCCTGCCTTAAAATTTTAGCCATAGGGAAGAATATCCCGACCCACGCGAAGGACCGCGAAAGGCACATGAGAGATCACGTACCCGA
>DLHX01000018.1:70306-162801 GCA_002483465.1 Micavibrio sp. UBA7657
ATGTATCTGCGCGGCGAACAGGGCGGCGCGCGTTGCGTCATTCAATACCGCAATCTTTCCCATCTTGATTTTCGGGGGGCCGATCTTTCGCAGGCCGATTTTGCCGGTTGCCTGATTATTCATGCCTCTCTTTCGGAATGTAAATTTTCCGGAGCAAGCTTTTTCGGCTGCGACATGAGAAATTCCGACTTATCCGACGCCAACCTTACACGCGCGGATTTACGCGGCGCGTATCTTGCGGGCGCTGACCTGACAAGCGCGATCCTCAAAGAAGCCGATTTGCGCGAAGGCAAAATCATGAAGCGCGACGAGAAGGGCGTGATGGCTGATCGCCGCCGTTCCGGGGGCGTTGGTGCGAAAACCATATTGACCGGGGCGAAACTGACCGACACCAATATGACAGGCGTGCAGGCGATTGCCGCAGATTTTACCGATGCCGATCTTTCCGGCGTCACGATGACCAACGCGAATATGCGCGGTGTCAGCTTCGAAGGCGCAAACCTTGCCGATACCGATATGAGCGGGTCCGACCTTACTTCCGTCAATATGCGATCTTCGATCATCGCTGGAACCGTGATGGACGACGTCGAAAAGCAGGACATCGACATGAGCGGTGCCGTACTTGAACGCGACATGGGCAGCAAACTTGAAAATCTTGGAAAATCTCTGCCGGAATTACTGGAAGAACACACGCTCTGGGTTTCGACGGCAGGTCGGCGTGGACGGCAACTGGATCTTAGTGGTTACGATCTGCGTTCAGTAATTGACCTCCGCACATTTCCCCTGACAGCCATTCATGCGGTGGGCACAAATTTTCTGAACCAGGATTTACGTCATGCCGAGCTCCAGAGCGGGACGTTCGACCGCAGCGATTTCCGCGACTGCAATCTTGAAAAATCAGACATGCGCGGCTCGACATTTAAATATGCGCAGATGACGCGGGCCAATCTGTCAGGCGTCATGCTCTGTCCTTTGCAGTTCAACAACGCGGATGGATCGAAACGCCTGCAAAGGTCCGATCTCAGCGGCGCAAGCTTCCGTTACGCCAATTTTACCGATGCCGATTTGCGCGATTGCATACTTACGGGTGTGGATCTCAGTCATGCGGTGCTACGCGGGTGCGATCTACGCCGGAGCGACCTGACCGGCGCGATTCTGAAAGGCGCCATCCTCGAAGACGTCAAACTTGACGATGCGATCATCGATTTCAAGGCAATCTGACTTATCCACACCCCCTTTTTCGCGATAATCCACACCGTTGCTGACTTTTTGAGGGCTTTTCCGCTAGAGTCGGGCCATGCGTATACGTTATTTGCCTGAAACATTGATCAACCGGATTGCCGCCGGGGAAGTCATCGAGCGTCCCGCCGCAGCCGTCAAGGAACTGGTCGAAAATTCGATCGATGCGGGTGCAAACCAGATCGATATCGATATCCGTGAAGGCGGGAAAAGCCTGATCGTTGTCAGCGATGACGGCTTCGGCATGAGCCGCGAGGAGTTGAATGCCGCGCTCGACCGTCATGCGACGTCTAAACTTCCTGATGATGATCTGCTGGATATAAAACATATGGGTTTCCGGGGCGAGGCATTGCCCTCCATCGCGTCCGTCTCACGCCTGAAAATTTCAACACGACAGAATAAAGAGGGATGGGAGATTTCCGCCGAGGGCGGCAAAAAGGGTACGGCTTCCCCTTCACCCCACCCATCCGGCACAAAAATCGAGGTGCGCGATTTATTTTATGCAACGCCCGCGCGCCTGAAATTCCTTAAATCCGAGCGCGCGGAATACCTGGCGGTGAAAGATACTATCACGCGGCTTGCGATGGCGTTTCCGACCATTGGTTTCCGTTTGACGAATGATGGGCGGGAATCACTGAATTTTCCGGCAGCACAGATGCAAAGCCAGAGGCTGACCGCTGTTCTGGGACGTGAATTCGGCGATAACGCACTCACGATCAATGCGGAACGTGAAGGTGTAAAACTGGCGGGTTTGGCAGGACTTCCAACGCTGCACCGTGCAACGGGCCAGTATCAATATCTATTCGTGAACGGACGCCCGGTGCGGGACAAGCTTTTACATGGGTGCGTGCGCGCGGCCTATGCCGATGTCATGGCGCGTGACCGGCACGGAATCGTCGCGTTATTTTTAAATCTTTCCTCACAGGATGTGGATGTGAACGTCCACCCGGCGAAGGCCGAGGTGCGTTTCCGCGATGTCCAGAATGTGCGCGGATTAATCATCAGTGCCCTGCGTCACGCAATCCATGAAGGCGGCTTCCGCTCTTCCTCGCATGTATCGGCACAGACGCTTAACAAACTTCAGCCAGCGAATATTTCGATGCCTTTGTCCCGGTCAATGCCAACAGCTTACGGAAATCTGGCGGAAGCACCTGCATTTAATTACGAACCGCGCATGGATATCGCGCCGTCGGCAAGAGCGGAAATCGTGCCTGAAATTGAAACGGATTCTTATCCTCTCGGCGCGGCACGGGCGCAGATTCATGAAAATTACATTATCGCCCAGAGCGAAAACGGCCTTGTGATCATCGACCAGCACGCGGCGCATGAACGGCTTGTCTATGAACGTTTCAAAGCTCAACTGGCCGATGGCGGCATCCAGCGGCAGGGATTGCTGACACCCGAGATTGCTGAACTCGACGAAGCGGAAACGAATGCCCTGCTCGCCAGCAAAGATGAGTTGTTCAAGGCCGGTCTTGAGATTGAATCGTTCGGCAAAGGCGCGGTGGCCGTGCAGGCGATTCCGGCAATACTTTCGGACCGTGCGGACACAATCCGGTTGCTGCGCGATCTCGCCGATGAAATCATGGAGAATGAAAATGCGGATGGTGTGGAACAGCGCATCAATGCCATTCTTTCGACCATGGCGTGTCACGGCTCCGTGCGCTCAGGGCGCAGAATGAATGCCGATGAAATGAATGCGTTGCTGCGGCAAATGGAAAAAACGCCGATGTCCGGCCAGTGCAACCATGGCCGTCCGACTTATATTGAACTCAGTTTAAAAGACATAGAAAAGCTTTTCGGGCGGCGTTGATGGATCCAGTAATAGATGTAAATCAAAAGAAAATTGTCAGGCTTTATGGTGCATTTGGCGCAGGCCTTGTTTTTTCCATGGTTCCGCTCTGGAGTGCGGCGCTTGTTTCCGCAGTGCTTGTAACCGGCGTATTGATTATCGCCTATGTGTTGCGGACCGACGCCGAGCATGGCAGCTTGAGCGAAAATCACATGACGTTCATCATCCGCACGATCTGGATTGGCAGCTTTCTTGCGTTGATTACGACTGCGGCAGCCAGCGTTTATTTCTTCAAAGCACTTGATAATACGCCTCTTCAGCCCTGCGCAGAGGCGATATTATCCATGGCCTCAGGCATGAGCGACCCGACGGCGATGGAAAGGACAATCGATAATTTCATGGCCATGCCGTGCTGGGCAACTTACTGGCAGAAAAATCTCATGATTTTCATTATCGGCGGTGTGATCGCGGCCGGGCCGATCCTGATTTATTTCATCGTGAGATATGTGCGCGGATTGACACGCGCTATCAAAGGTTACCGTGTCGCTAACCCGAAAGCATGGTTCTAGAGCGCTGCTTTTCCCGACGGCATCCCGCCGATCAGATCGAACGCCTGCATGTCGTAAAGCTTGCGGTAATGAGACTCGGCGTTCGCCAGCAATTCCCGGTGCGAGCCCTGCTCAACAATGCGGCCACGGTCGAAAACCAGAATACGGTCAGCATCCTGGATGGTTGAAAGTCTGTGGGCGATTGTAATCGTTGTGCGGCCCTTCACTAGGTGCGTTAACGCTTTCTGGATTAAATGCTCCGAAATGGAATCAAGGCTCGATGTCGCTTCGTCCAGAATTAAAATCTTCGCATCGGCCAGAATAGCGCGCGCAATCGCGACACGCTGGCGCTCGCCGCCCGAGAGCTTGATACCGCGCTCGCCGACAAGCGTGTCATAGCCAAGCGGCAGACCTTCGATAAAATCATGCGCATAGGCTTTTTTGGCTGCATCGATGATGTCTTTCATCCCGGCATCTGCATTTCCATACGCGATATTCGCCGATAGCGAACGGTGAAACAGAATCGGGTCCTGCGGCACCAGCGCGATATTCTGCCGCAGACTTTCCTGCGTTATACCCGCGATGCTCTGGCCGTCGATGCGGATTTCACCGCCATTGACGTCGTACAAGCGCTGGATCAGGCGCACGAAACTAGATTTACCCGAGCCCGATGGTCCGACCAGCGCAATTTTCTCGCCCGGCTTGATGATCAAGTCGAGATTTTCAAACAATGCCCTGCTCTGGGCTTTGTAAACAAAGTTCACTTTATCAAAGACAATTTCGCCGTTCGTGACCTTGATAGATCCGGCACCGGCACGATCGCGTACCTCGTCCTCGCGCTTCCAGAAGCCGATAATATCTTCCATGTCACTGATCGAGCGCTGCAAATTCGAGATATGCTGGCCGATATCGCGCATGTAACCGCCGACGATGAAATAGCTCGTAATCGCAAGCGCGATATCGCCAGGCGTGGCGCGGCCGTTTTTCCACATCCAGATGGTCATGGCGAGCATGCCCGTCGACATCACCATGCGCAGCAGGTTGCGGACAAAATTGGCCATTTCTGCCGTCACCCATGCTTTTTGCGAGCGCAGGCGCCACAGTGTCGCAACGCGCCCGAATGTGCGTTCCTCGCGCATTTCAGCGCCAAAAGATTTAACGGTGGCGTTGCCAGTGATGATATCGGCAAGCGTCGCGCCGACCTTGGTATCGGCCTTGGCCGAAGCCTTGAAATGCGGCGCGAGAATATTCAACGCCATCCAGATGCTGATAGCGGTGTAGAGAACGATCATGAATGCGGCGAACATGCCGACCCACGGCAATTTCACCAGCAGCATGCCGGTCATTGCGAACATGATGACGATGGCGGGCAAGAGCCCCATGAAAATCGTGTCGCCGTAAACATCGAACGCCCACATGCCGCGCGTGATTTTCCGCACCGTGCCACCCGCGAAGGTATTGGCGTGCCAGTCGGATGAAAAACGCTGAACCTTGTGCATGGCGTCGGTCACGATTTCATAGAGGCAGCGCACGGCAAACCGCGCCCACAACGTAATGGACAGCCAGCGAAGCGTATGGAAAGACACACTGAGCGCAATGTAAATGCCCAGATAGCCCATCACCTCGCGTAAGGCATCCTCGTCGCCCGGCGTATGGCCAGCGAGCGCATCGACAATCTTGCCTGTATAAATCGGGAAGATCGTATCGGCGAGCGTCGCGGTAATCATCAGGACGACAAGAAGCAGCGCGGTTTTCGGGCGCTTGCGCCAGTAATGCCGCGAGAAGTTCCAGACGTCTCTATATCCAACTTTATCTAACATCGTTTTTCTCAATAATCCGTAATCCGGTTCTTTAACCGGTCGTTACGCCTGAGAAAACTTGTCTTTTTTGGAAAGGTTTCAAGGTAACGGCCCGGTTGTTTTTCCAGGCCGTTTAAAGGGCCTGATTTAAGGGGACGGTAGCGGTTCGGACTTGCCTTCTTCGGACGTCACGGGTGCCATAGCAACCTTGATTTCCTCCGGGCGAGGATAGTCCCGCGCAAGCTTGCTCACGCGAAGTTCATCATCAATCGCCATTATGGCCCAAACATCGTGTTCTGAACCTTCAGACATATTCGTTCCCTTTTTATTTCAGAAATTCGAACCTAATCAGCCTTGGACAAAAGGTCAAGAAATTTGGCGCAGGCTTCGAGATCGGCCCTCTCGGCCTTGTCCTTTTTCTCCTGCGCCGGGTCCGGGCCATAGGTTTTTTCGTCATAAAGACCGGCCTTGTAGCTTTCCTCGGCCCGGGCGCAGGCAAAGGCCTGTTGCGGGTTTAACGACCCCCGTACAAAAGCAGCGCCAAGCACCACAGAACCACAGAGTGGTGTTACCACCTGCAAAACGGTGAAATGATCATCATCCAGCCCTTCGACATACTCAAGCAGGGCCTTGTGCGCGCCAACAGGTTGTTTCAGCGCCTTAAGATTAGTCGTCGTTTCAAGCGCGGAGCCGAATTCCTGCTCGAACCAGCCCAGCCACGGGTCCCATGCCGCCTGCTGTGCCGCCGCCATTTCAGGGGGGAGCGCAGTCCGGTAACAGATGAGGTCGGTATCCAGGTATTTCATGAGAGCTTCGGTCATGGCCCCGCGCTCACTTCCAACACGGTCGATGCGCGTGCTGAGCAATTGGGTCAGCGGCATTTCCGAGGGTATAATTTTATTACCCTGTCCGTTCCATTCCTGAAGAATGGCATTCGCAAGATCCAGATGCGGCGTCTCCAGCAGGTTTCGCGCCGGGGTTTTGACGGGCTTGCCGTCAAGAAGGATGCTGCGCCCCTTCCTGCCATCGCCGAGGCTGACGAATTTATAAAAACGCTTCATGGTCAAGGCGCTTTTTTAATGGCACCGGCGTCGATGCGCCAGCCTTTCAGCGGCAGCGGGCCTTCATATCCGCCCTCAGAAACATTGCCGCGATAGAGCGTTCCAGCATCAAGCTCAAGATCGATGAGTTCAGATTCATCAGCGATGCCGAAAGCGTTTTCAACGACCGTCATGAAACCATCATAGGCCGAGCCCGCCGAGAAATCACTGGCATGAAACTCTGTGCTGTTCAGCACTCCATCGATCCGGAGTATGCCAAAACGCTCGCCCCTCAAGTGCAGATTAACATCGGGTTTTATATCCGTGCCATGCTCTTTCATGATGATATCGCCAGATATTTTAACGCTGTTTTCTTGCCTCGTCATGACAACATTACCGGTCGCAACCGGTTTGTCGCCCCATTTCACTTCGATGTTCTCGAACACCATGTCCTGCCTGTCAGTTTCCTTCATATGACCTTTAAAAGACGCGTCGCCAAACTTTATGTCGAGATCGCGCTCACGGCCGAAGCTGTAATTCTTGCCACCGCCGAGACCTGACGATTCCATACTGTATGAAACGGCAAAGGGATGATCGCCAATCAAGCCTGTGCTTTCCATGCGCGGACCGCTTTCAGTCTCGACGATCGCCAACCTGTCAACGCGCACGCTTTTTTCCAGGAGAGTTTCAGGCAGGGCACGAAAACCCTCGATATTCATCTTTTTGATTTTTCCGGTTCTGGCCATTACATCCCAGAAACCGAATGTGACCTGCACTTTCTGAGCTGTCATGACGACATCGATTTTGCCATGGCGGAAAAATTCCGTATTTTCAAAATCCAGAACAATGTCAGGAAAGAAATTCATATTATTGAGCTTGCCGACTTTCGCGTCATAGCCGGTGTTTTCAGTGACAAACTCTTCAATAGATTTTTTAAGCGTATCACTTGAACCGCCAAGATTGGCAAGAACCGCAAAAATCAGTATCAAACCTGCAAGAACAAAAAAAAGAACTTTGAAAGTCGTGCCGAACCATCTTCTGCGTTGCGGTTTTACATCAACAGTTTTTTCAGTCATTTGATCTAATCCTCCAGATCCTCGAAGGGGTCGCTTTTGTCGTTCGGTGAAAACCCGAAGTTTTTCCAGCTCATCAAAAGTTCTGGCGGCAAGGGCGCGGTCACATCAATAGTGCCCTTGCGCATAGGATGCGGCAGAATAACGCGGCGCGCATGTAAATGCAGGCGCTTCGCGTGCTCCATGGTTTCGATTTTGGCAGCGGAACCGCCATATTTACCGTCACCCAGAATGGGGCTGCCCATGACCTGCGCATGAACGCGGATCTGATGCATGCGGCCCGTGCGCGGCCAGAACGCGACGAAGGCCGCATCATCGCCGATATTTTCAAGAACGGAATAATCCGTCTTTGATTTCTTGCCGTCTTTTTCATCGACCAGCATTTTTTCCTTACGAGGGCCGCCGCCCTTAATCAACGAAGCGCGGATCGTGCCTTTAAGAATTTTTGGGGTCGGCGTAACGATGGCCCAGTATATTTTTTTAACATCCCTGCCCTTAAAGCTTTCGCCCAGGACGCGCGCGGCCTGCGCCGAGCGCGCGAGCAGCAGAACACCACTTGTGTCTTTGTCGAGGCGGTGGACAAGACGCGGCCTTACACCTTCCTTATTTTTCAAAGCATCGAGCAGGCCATCAATGTGGCGCTTCATTTTTGTGCCGCCCTGTGTGGCGAGGTCAGCAGGCTTATTCAGTGCGATCACATCGCCGTCATCATAAATCACCAGTGATTTGATGAAGGCACGATCCTTGTCCGAAATTTCCTTACGCGTTTTCTCACGCTGGCCAATCGTAGCGATCGGCGGAATACGCACATCCTGCCCGGCTTTCAGGCGGGTTTCGGCTTTCGCGCGCTTGCTGTCGACACGGATCTGGCCCTGCCGCATAAGTTTCTGGGCCAGAACATAAGGAAGCTCGGGCACATGGCGTTTCAGCCAGCGGTCAAGGCGCTGACCGTCGTCATCTTTTGCGACTTCTATATGGCGGACATTGCTCATGGCGTTATAAATCTCACGGCTAACAGCCCTGCGAAAAGGGCGACGATTGAAACAGTCACGGACATGACGACATAAATAACAGCCATAGTCGTCGTACCGCCGTTCCATAAATTCGCAAAATCGAGAGAGAATGCAGAGAAAGTTGTAAAGCCCCCAAGAAATCCCGTAATCAGGAACAGTTTCATTTCCTCCGATGGCTGCCACACGGATGCGAACATCCCCGTCAAAGCCCCGATCAAAAAGGAGCCCACGATATTCACGATCAGCGTTCCCCAGGGAAAATTCATGCCAAGCATTTTCCCGGCACCTATATAAGTGCCATAGCGCAGGACCGACCCGAGAGCGCCGCCGAGGGCAATTGCGAGTATTGTTTTCATAGGCTTAACCCCTTAATGTCCCACCATGTTTAGCGGTTTAAGCCCCACATATAAAGGAATTCTTTTAGCCTTGAGCGGTTATTCGGCCTTTGCCGTGGCGGATATCTGCGCCAAATGGCTGATGCAGCACTACACGGTTTCGCAGGTTATCTGCATCGAGAACATACTGGCTGTGATTTTACTGGTTATTTTGTCTCCCCTGCTTGGAGGGCTGAAGGGCACGTTTGACCGCAAGAACCTTAAAATCAACCTTTGCCGGTCCGCGCTTAATTTCGGGCTCGCGATGATCCTGAACTATTGTTACAAGATTTTTCCGCTGGCCGATGTCTATACTATGATTTTCACCAAGCCTTTCATGGTCACCCTGCTCGCTTTCTGGTTTTTCAGGGAAGTAGCCAGCAAGTCCCAGTGGCTGGCGATTGTTGCGGGGTTTATCGGTGTCATAATTGCCATGCGCCCCGGCACGGAAGTTTTCAACCCGATGTTGTTCCTGCCCCTGCTCGCCACAGTCATGATTGCCCTGCTGTTTTTTACCGCGCGGTTTCTGGACAAGCCCAGCGCCTTCAGCGCAGGATTTTTCCCGACGCTTGGCGTTGCGGTTCTGGCTTTTCCGCTGATGATAGGTGATTTTGTTGTGCCGGAAGCCAGCCATATGGCGGTTTTTGTTTTGCTGGGAATGATGGCGGCGCTTGGCATGACAGCCGTATCGCTGTCTTTCAGAATTGCTGCATCGTCAGTGGTTGCGCCGTTCCTCTATATCGAAATGCTCTGGGCGCTGGTTTTCGGCTGGTTGATTTTCGGCGATGTGCCGGATGTGTGGATGTTAGTCGGCGCCGGCATCATCATCCTGAGCGGGATTTATTTACTTTTGAGCGAGCGGCGTAATTTGACCCAGTAATCCAGTCGTTTTTTGATTTCACGCTCGAAGCCGCGTTCCGGCGGATTATAAAATTCCTGCGGACCCAATTCCTCCGGCCAGAAATTCTGCCCTGAAAATGCTCCATCATAATCGTGGTCGTACTGGTAACCCGCGTGATAGCCGAGGTCTTTCATCAGCTTCGTCGGTTTGTTGAGAATATTTTTCGGCGGCATCAACGAGCCGGATTTACCAGCCACATCTTTCGCGGCCTGGAACGCCATGTAACTCGCGTTGGATTTTGGCGCTGTTGCGAGATACGTGCAAGCCTGCGCCATGGCCAACTCCCCTTCGGGTAGTCCCAAGCGTTCGAACGCCTGCCATGCGGCTATAACGACCTGCAACGCCTGCGGGTCGGCGTTCGAAATATCCTCCGACGCGACGCAGGTCATACGGCGGAAAATATATTCCGGCGTTTCGCCGCCCGCCAGCATACGCGCCATCCAGTACAACGCCGCGTCAGCGTCCGATCCGCGCAGGGATTTATGAAAGGCGGAAATGAGATTGTAGTGTGCATCGTCTTTTTTATCATAGAGCGGTGCGCGGCGCTGGATGATTTTCAGCAGGCTTTCGGTGTCGAGCGTTTTACCCTGATTTAATACTTGCTCGGCCATGGACAGCGCATAGCGCCCGTCACCATCGGCCATGGCTTTTAATGTTTCGCGGGCACGTTCATCGAGCGGGAGTTTTTTTTCGGCCTCTTTTTCTGCCCGCTCCAGAATGGTTTCCAGCGCGGCGTCGTCAAGCCGTTTCAGCACGAAAACCTGTGCCCGGCTAAGAAGCGCGGAGTTCAACTCAAAAGACGGATTTTCTGTCGTCGCGCCGATCAGGATAATCGTGCCGTCTTCCATCACCGGCAGAAACGCATCCTGCTGCGATTTTGAAAAGCGGTGAATTTCATCAACGAAGAGAAGTGTGCCCTTGCCGTTTTTGTGCCGGATGCGGGCTGAATCGAAAATCTTCCGTAAATCCGCCACGCCCGAAAAAATAGCCGAAATCTGCTCGAAATGGAGGTCGGTATGGTCAGCTACGATCCGGGCCAGCGTGGTCTTGCCGCAGCCCGGCGGGCCCCACAGGATAAAAGACGACAGGCGCCCGCCCTCCAGCATGACTTTCAGAGGGCCGCCCGAACCCACCAGGTGCTCCTGCCCTGCTACGTCCTCAAGGGCACGGGGGCGCAGGCGTTCCGGCAGCGGCCTGGTAAGCTCCTGCGACTGCTCATTTTCCTGGTTAGCGGCCCTGAACAAATCAGCCATATTCCTTGACCTTGACCCCTGTAATGTGTGACATACATCAACTTATAAAATAATGGCGAACATATAAAGAACAAATATGGCTACGCTTACACAAGTAAAGGGGTTGGAGTACACGGACGAGGTCGCCAAAAGCACCGCTCCCATCTACCAGAAATTGGCTCGCCAATACCGCGAAGACTACTGGAAAACACTCGCCCCTTACATCCATGAAATCAACCACCTGAAGAAGGAAAAGAACGCCGTCATCCTGGCGCATAATTATATGACGCCGGATATTTTCTATGGCGTTGGCGATATCGTGGGTGACTCGCTGAAACTTGCGCAGGAAGCCGCGAAGACGCAGGCCGACATCATCGTTCAGTGCGGCGTGCATTTCATGGCCGAGACATCAAAAGTTCTCTGCCCTGATAAAAAAGTTTTAATTCCTGACATGAAGGCCGGGTGCAGTTTGGCTGAATCCATCACCGCTGCCGATGTGCGCGCGTTAAAAGCGCAGCACCCGGGAATTCCCGTCGTAACCTATGTGAATACGTCAGCAGAAGTGAAGGCAGAATCCGATGTCTGCTGCACGTCGTCGAACGCACTCAAGATCGTGAATGCGCTCGGCAAGGAAGGCCACAGCACCGTTATCATGACGCCCGATAAATTTCTCGCGCAGAATGTGGCGGCGCAGACAGACGTAAAAATTATCATATGGGACGGCGCTTGCATCGTGCACGAACGTTTCACCGCGCAGGATGTCAAACGCGTTCGCGCGCAGCATAATGGTGCTATCGTTCTTGCCCATCCTGAATGCCCGCCGGAAGTGATCGCGGAATCCGATTACACGGGTTCGACCGCGCAGATGGATGATTACATTAAAAAGAACCAGCCGAAAAAGGCCGTGCTGATGACCGAATGCTCGATGAGCGATAACATCGCCAGCGCCAACCCTGAAGTCGAGATGATCGGCGCATGCCAGATGTGCCCGTATATGAAGCGCATTTCCCTGCCGAAAATCCTCGCCTGCCTGCAGAATGAATCGCCGGAAGTTCTCGTTCCCGCCGACATCATCCCCCGCGCCCGCCGCGCGGTGGAGCGCATGCTGGAACTGAGTTGATGAATACCCTCCAGATTGAAACCATCGTCCGCCAGGCCCTTATGGAAGACCTTGGCCATGGCCGGGATGTGACCTCGGAACTCCTTATCCCTGCCGAGGCAAATGCAAAGGCCCTGTTGCGCGCCCGCGCGCCGGGCGTTGTTGCCGGCTTAATCGTCGGGCTGTCGGCTTTTACGCTTACCGATCCTGATTTTGAAATCACGCTGCATGCGAATGACGGGCAAGCCGTCGAAGCTGGTCAGGATATAGCCGAAATCGAAGGTCCTGCGCGGCCTCTCCTTACCGCCGAGCGTACGGCGCTTAATTTTATCCAGCAAATGTCGGGCGTTGCGACCCTGACCGCAAAATATGTTGAACAGGTTAAAGGCACGGACGCGAAAATAACGTGCACGCGCAAGACTATTCCCAATTTACGCACGCTTCAGAAATACGCCGTGCGTTACGGCGGCGGGCACAATCACCGCTCGGGTCTCGATGACATGATTTTGATCAAAGACAATCACATCGTCGTTGCGGGCGGTGTGAAGCAGGCGCTCGCGCAGGTAAAAAAAGCCAGCCACAGCCTGAAGATTGAAATTGAAGTCGATACGATCAAGCAACTGGAAGAAGTTCTAAAAGCCGGCGGCGCGGACGTGGTGATGCTGGATAATTTCAAACTGGCCGACCTTAAAAAAGCCGTTGACCTCGCCAAAGGCAAGATCGTTACCGAGGCCTCAGGCGGCGTGACGCTTGAAACCGTCCGGGCCATTGCGGAAACCGGCGTGGACTACATTTCCGTCGGCGCCCTCACCCACAGCGCCCCGGCGCTCGATTTGGGCTTGGATATCGATATTTAAGTCTCTGATAATAAACGATTAAATCGCACGTCTATGACCTTGAAAAATTAGGGTTAATTTCACCTTTTTTACCGATAATTATTATATAAGCCCGGCGCAGGGTGGCCGGGTAAAAAGGCTTAAATTCAAGAGCTTTGGATGGTGCGTTCCATAAACTTTATTGCAGGCGTTTTGCTGGCCATAACCATTGGCACGGCGCAGGCGCAGGCTGTCACCGAACTTACGGATGACAATATCCGCAGCTTCATCGAGCAAACGACCGCGATCACATCCGGACGCGAGAGCGAAATGGATGATGAGCAGATCAATAGCTATCTCGATGCACATCTGCATCATGATGCGCGATTCAAAAGCACCATGCGCTATGCCATTCCCGGTTTTGATACGCAGGTTAAAATCATGACTGTCGATAAAGACGATTTTATCGAGAGCATTCATCAATCCGGCAATACGATGGATGGTTATGAAAGCCAGATTGAAGTATCGGAGATAAAAATTTCCAAAGATGGTCGCAAGGCGACGTTGAAAACCCGCACACTTGAAAGCGGAAAAATGCCGGTTTCAGACAACATCGAACTGGAAGAAGTCCCGGTCGAGGGGATGTCGACCTGCACGCAGACTTTAATGCTCAGCAAGGAAGATATCATCCAGATGTACAACGCCACGTGCGTGACGGACATTCAATTTAAAACCTTCGACCCCTAAATATTCTCGTAAACGACAGGGCTGGCCAGGATATTTTCCCATTTCTTTTTGGGATTGAATGGCGCGAGAACGGGCTGTTCGCGGCTGCGCTGGATTCCGTAGAAGAAATATCCCTTGTCGAAGATTGCTGAAAGATTTCTATCGGTTCGAAAATCCTTGCGGGAATGCTCGCCGAATTCAAACACCACGAATGGACGGTGTTTTTTGATCGTGGAGGCGAGGCCTTTCAAAACTTTTTTTTCATGGCCTTCAACGTCTATTTTTATAACGGCGGGGCGTATATTATTTTCTGCAAAAAATTTGTCGCCCTCGCGCACTTCAAAAGAAATATCGCCGTTTGAACCTTCTTTCATAAATCTGCCCGTGCCGAGATTGTCACCCCTGGGCAGACGGAACGGCAACTGATCATTTTTCTCCGACAAACCGAACGGATAAAGATGCAGATGCAGAAGATTATTCGCCGTAATATTCCGCTCGGCGTGCTGGCGCACCCTCTCCCAGGGTTCAAAACCGTGGACAACATCGGCAACACCCGCAACCGCCAGCATATGCAGGCCGGTATTGGCACCGATATCAACGTAAACGGCCTCGCGACCGTTCTTCTTGCAGTATTGAAGCAATTTACGCATCAAGCGGATTGTCGAGGGCTCGTGCATGCCATAACGGTAAACCTTGCAGTCCAGATGCGTGTTGGTCGTGCCGTGATAATTCTGGCCGAACACGTCGAGAGAAAAATCTTCAGCCTCGGGAATGTTGATAAATTTTCCTAGTTTCTTCCGCAGCGTGAGCGGAAGCACCGAATTGCGGGTTATGTCGAGGATGAGAGACATGGCAGGTGCTTTATTCGCCCGAAACCATGAGCTTCTTGATTTCAGCGATACCCTGCGCCGGGTTCAGGCCCTTGGGGCATGTCTTCGTGCAGTTCATGATCGTGTGGCAGCGATACATGCTGAACGGGTCTTTCAGTTTTTCGAGGCGCTTTGCCTTTGCCTTGTCGCGCGTATCTCTTAGCCAGCGCCAGGCTTGCAGCAGGACGGCAGGACCGAGGAATTTATCAGAATTCCACCAATAGCTCGGGCACGCGGTGGAACAGCAGAAGCAAAGAATACAGCCGGCGGGACCGTGACCGTCAGCGCCGTTAAGAGCCTCGGAATCCGCCTGGGATTGCAGGCGCTCACGGCCATTTTCCGGCACGGGTTCGTCGTTCTGGAGCCACGGCTCTATAGATTCGTATTGCTTGTAGACATGTTTCAAATCCGGCACGAGGTCTTTGACCACCGCCATGTGCGGGAGCGGCGTGATTTTGGTGTTATCGCCGCAATCATGAATGGCCTTCGTACAGGCCAGCGTATTGGTGCCATCGATATTCATCGAGCAGGAACCGCAGATGCCTTCGCGGCAGGAGCGGCGGAAGGTCAGCGTAGAATCAATCTTGTCCTTGATGTAGATGATCGCATCCAGAACCATCGGACCGCATTTGGACAAATCAATCGTGTATTCGTCGATGCGGGGATTTTCGCCGGTATCCGGGTCCCAACGGTAAACACCGAATGTTTTTTTATTTTTCGCATCGCCCGCGGCGTCTATTTTTTTGCCGGGGAGGATCTTGGAATTCTGCGGGAGCGTAAACTGGACCATTTCTTATCAGTTCGTTCGGCGTTTTCGAGGGGGGTGGGATGGGCCCTGCCCTTGTTTTTACTCAATCTTTTTCGGTGCCTATCGTAGCATGGCGTGGTTTGAATTTAAATCACCTGACCGCCTCTCTCCCGGAATAAAACATGGTGTGAATGTAGCAAATTCCCACCCGGATTTGAAGGAATTTTTTCCTAAATATATACTTCCAAAACCCCGTTAGTAACTTGGCTTATCTCGTCCGGTAGAGGAGTAAAGCGAACTTCTGGGAACTTTCCGATAGTCCACTAACTCGTGTTCCGAGGTTACGGTAATGCTAAACCTCTGCGGCTCGAACCGGTCGATGGCATCAAGTCCCCTCGGAGAGGCGTCGCTAACTATTAAACCTTTCGGAAGAATTATATTTGTTTCTTTGCCATTAAAATGTCCCCCTATTCGCACATCTTCCTTTAGGAATCCTGATCGCGTATAGGGTGAGGTGGTGTAACCCCACCACGCTACTGGGACAAGAATTATGTTCAGGGTCACAGATAAGATGATAAGGAATTTTTTCATTCTGATAACTGATGTATGGATCCCGGCTTTCGCCGGGATGACGTCTGGAATTAATACACCCTTGCCTTGGGCGGAATAGGTTCGACCTCGCCGGTCAGAGTATGCAGGATGACGGGGCGGTAGTCGATTTTGACTTTGCCCTGATCGTTTATCCACGACACGGTGTGTTTCATCCAGTTTTTGTCGTCGCGGTTTTTGAAATCTTCTCTAGCGTGGGCGCCGCGCGATTCCTGGCGGTTGAACGCGGAATGCATCGTGACAACGGCCTGTGACAGGAGATTGTCGAGCTCCAGCGCTTCGGCGAGGTCGGTATTAAAGATCATGGATTTATCCGTAACCTGCATATCGCCTTTTTGCGCAAAGCATTTATCGATGAGGCCGACGCCATCTTCCAGCGTCTCACCTGTGCGGAAGACTGCGGCATGGTTCTGCATAGAGCGCTGCATCTGAAGACGAAGATCGGAGACGCGGGTTTTGCCCTTACCGTGACGGATTTTGTCGAGACGGTCGAGGCCTGCTTCGTTATTTAAGGGTTTATGCGCCGCGCCCGGTTTGACTTTTTCTGCAGCGCGGATCGCGGCGGCACGGCCGAAGACGACGAGATCTAACAGCGAGTTCGAACCGAGGCGGTTTGCGCCATGGACGGAGACGCAGGCGGCCTCGCCGATGGCCATCAAGCCGTTTACGACGCGGTTGGGATCGGATGCGGTTGGATTAACCACTTCAGTTCTGAAATTCGTCGGGATGCCGCCCATATTATAGTGAACGGTGGGCAGGACGGGGATGGGCTCGCGCGTCACGTCAACGCCTGCAAAAATCCGCGCGGATTCAGCGATGCCGGGAAGACGCGAATGGATGATGTCGGGGTCGAGATGCATCAAGTTCAAATGGATGTGGTCTTTATGTTCGCCGACACCGCGGCCTTCGCGGATTTCGACAGTCATCGAGCGCGAAACGACGTCGCGGGAGGCGAGGTCCTTGGCGCTCGGGGCGTAACGTTCCATGAAGCGTTCGCCTTCGGAGTTTGTAAGATAGCCGCCCTCGCCGCGCACGCCTTCGGTGATCAAACAGCCCGCGCCGTAGATTCCTGTCGGGTGGAACTGGACGAACTCCATGTCCTGCAATGGTATTCCGGCGCGGAGGACCATGGCGTTACCATCGCCCGTGCAGGTGTGGGCGGAGGTGCAGGAGAAATAGGCGCGGCCATAGCCGCCGGTGGCGAGGATGACTTCGTGCGCGCGGAAGCGGTGGATTGTGCCGTCATCGAGGTTCCAGGCGGTGACGCCGCGGCAGACATCCCCGTCCATGATGAGGTCGAGCGCGAAATATTCGACGAAAAATTCGGCTTTGTGCTTGAGCGCCTGCGTATAAAGCGTGTGAAGGATGGCGTGTCCCGTGCGGTCGGCGGCGGCGCAGGTGCGCTGGGCGGTGCCCTTGCCGTAGTGCGTGGTCATGCCGCCGAATGCGCGTTGATAGATTTTTCCTTCGGCTGTACGCGAGAACGGCACGCCGTAATGCTCTAACTCGATGACGGCGGGGATGGCTTCCTTGCACATATATTCGATGGCGTCCTGGTCGCCCAGCCAGTCCGACCCTTTAATAGTGTCATAGAAATGGAAGCGCCAGTCGTCCTCACCCATGTTGCCGAGCGCGGCAGAGATGCCGCCTTGCGCCGCGACGGTGTGCGAACGCGTCGGGAAAACTTTCGTCACGAAAGCGGTTTTAAGACCCTTCTCGGCGCAGCCGAAACCGGCACGGAGGCCAGCGCCTCCTGCCCCGACGACGACGACGTCATATTCGTGATCGATGATTTTGTAGCTCATAAGAAGGCGACCTTTACTACAGCGAGAACGGATATTAAGCCGACGATTACGAAGGCGATGCATTTCGCCGTCATCGAGGCTTTCAGAACGCCGGGTGCGTGGACGTAATCCTCGAGGATTTCATGGACGCCGAGCATGCCGTGATAAAACGTGACGACGATGAGCGCGATCATGAACACGGCGTTGACGGGGCTTTGCAACCACGCGCGAAAAACTTCGTAAGGCGCACCGATCAGGCCGAGAATATTCAGGATGAACCAGATGCATAGCGGGATGGCGGCGATGGCCGTGAAGCGGAGAATTTTCCAGTGTTTTACAGCGTCAAGAGCCATTACGTTTTCCTAATTATAAACTTCGTACCATGTGGCGGCAGTCGCCAGCGTGGTGAGCAGCAACACCACATAGCCCGAGGTGTAGGCTTGTTTGAGTTTAAAGCCGCGCCCGGTGTCCCAGATCAAATGACGGACGCCGTTGAAGAGGTGGTAATAGAACGCAACCGACCAGCCGAACATCATGAAGATGCCAAGCGGCGAGCGGATGAAATTCATGGCGATGTTGTATTGCTCTTCACCCAACGCAGCGGCGACCAGCCACCAGGCGATCATCAAACCGCCTATGCTCAGCGCGGCGCCGGTCATGCGGTGCAAAATCGACAAAATAGCCAGAAGCGGCAGGCGGTAAACCTGAAGATGCGGCGAGAGTGGCCTGTTGCTGTTGGCGGACATCTGATTTCTTTCAAGGCGCGCAGAACCGAAGGGCCCTGAGCACCCTTATAATAGGTTTTTTCCCTGTGAAATCAATGGGGGCTTTAGGCCGCGACGCGGGCTTTCAACTGCTTTTTTACCAGCAATTCCGCGATTTGGACGGCATTGAGGGCCGCGCCCTTGCGGAGGTTGTCGGACACGCACCAGAAATTCAGGCCGTTTTCGACCGATATGTCCTCGCGGATGCGGCTGACATAGACGTCGTCGTCGCCCTGCGTTTCGGCGGGCGTGGCGTAGGACAGCTCGTTGTCGGTGTCGATGACGGTGATGCCGGGCGCCTTGCGCAGGATTTTGCGCGCCTCGTCGGCGGAAATCTCGCGCTCGAACTCGACATTGACCATTTCCGAGTGACCGATGAAGACGGGCACGCGCACGCACGACGCGCAAACCTTGATGTCGGACCCGAGAATTTTTTTTGTCTCGACCATCATCTTCCATTCTTCTTTCGTCATGCCGTCATCCATGAATTTGTCGATATGCGGGATGACGTTGAACGCGATCTGCTTCGGATAAACATCCGGCGTCGGCGTGGCATTCATGAAGATGCCCTTGGTCTGGTTGAACAGCTCGTCCATCGCGGCCTTGCCGGTGCCGGACACGGACTGATACGTGGCCACAACAACGCGTTTGATTTTTGCGAAGTCATGGAGAGGCTTCAGCGCGACGACCATTTGAATTGTCGAGCAATTCGGCACGGCGATGATGTTACGTTTCACGTAGTCCTTGATCGCGTCCGGGTTTACTTCCGGCACGATCAGGGGGATATCCGGCTCCATGCGGAACAGGCTGGTTTTATCGATGACGATGGCGTGTTTCGCCGCGCGCGGGACGAATTCTTTTGAAACGTCCGAGCCAGCCGCCGAGAAAACGATATCGGTGCCCTTGAAATCGAACGTGGCGAGATTTTGAACTTTCAGGTTTCTCTCGCCATAGGAGACTTCCTTGCCTACGGAACGTGCCGAGGCCAGCGCGACGACTTCGTCGGCCGGGAAGTTGCGCTCGTCGAGGATCTTCAGAACTTCCGTCCCGACATTTCCGGTGGCGCCGACAACTGCGATTTTGTATCCCATAATCTTCTCCATTTAACCGTCCCAGACCCCGGCTTTCGCCGGGGTGACGGGTAGTTGCAACTGTGATAGTCTAAAACCGGCTTTAAAGGCAAGGATTTCAAGCGGTTTTTCGACATTTCCATGCAGGATTCCTCGATATACGACAATATTCCCCTCGCGGTCTGCGTGCTGCGTAAAAGCCGCATGGGCAACGCTGTGCTCTATGCGAATGCCGCATTTGCCCATATGGCGGGTGCCGACAATCCCGGCCAGGTGAAGGGGCAGAATTTCGACGATGTCTGGCCGGACCTGGAGGCCTCCGTTTTCCTGAAAAAGCTTAAAAGCGTAACCCCGCCAAAAACTTACATCATGCCCGCCAGCCGGGTTTATAAAACCGGCAAGCGCTGGGTGAGTTTTGTGATCACCGAGGGCGCGTGGGACGGCGAAGAAGCCTTTGTTCTGTGGGGCGCGGATATTTCCGCGACCAAGGAGCATGAAGAGGAACTGATCGCCGCCGTCGAGAAAGCCGACGCAATGGCGGAAATGAAATCGAATTTCCTGGCGACAATGAGCCATGAAATTAGGACACCGATGCAGACGATTTACGGACTGCTGGAATTGATTGCCGATGAGCGCCCGGATGAGCGCATTAGCGCGATGGTCGGCACGGCGCAAAGCGCGGCTAGCGGGTTGCTCGAAATTCTTGATGATATTCTCGATCTCGCGAAAATGGACGCGAACAAGATGGAGCTCGACGTGTTTGAGGTTCCGGTCAGAACTCTCGTGCGGGGCATCCTCGAAGCGCTGGCGGTGAAGGTTCACGGCATCAATGTCGAGCTGAAAGACGATATCGCGGCGGATGTTCCCTTCGTCATCATCGGCGACCCGAAGCGATTGCGGCAGATCATCATGAATCTGGCGGGGAACGCGCTGAAATTCACCAAGGACGGCAGTGTCACGGTGCGCGTCACGCGCGAGCTTAAGCATGTAACGGTTCCGGCGGGCAAACTGGGCTTACGTTTTGAGGTGGTCGATACGGGCATCGGCATGAGCCCGGAAACCTGTGCGAAATTATTCCAGTCCTTTATACAAGCGGACAATTCAACCTCGCGGAAATATGGTGGCACAGGCCTGGGACTTTCGATCTGCCGAAAACTGACCGAACTGATGGGCGGAAAAATCGGCGTTACCAGCACAGAAGGCGAAGGATCGGTTTTCTGGTTTGAAATCCCGACCGAGGAAGTGGATGTCAATAAAACCACGATCGAGTTGCCCAAACTGGACGGCATTTCCGTTCTGTCGGTCGAAGATCACCCACGCGGCGCAAAAGAAATTGTAAACTCATTGCGCTCGATGGGTGCAACGGTCGAGAGCTGCCCTTCCTATATGGAAGGCTATCAGCTCGTGCAGCGCCGTCCGTTCGATGTCGCGGTGATCGACCAGGGATTGCCCGACGGCCTCGGCATCGACCTGATTAAAGAGATCATGCATATCCGCCCGAACATAGGCCTCATCATGTATACGGTGCGCGACGATGTGGGATTGCAGCACAGTTTGCAGGCGCTCGGCGTGACGTATCTCACGAAACCTGCGAGCCGGGCCGGGCTCGGCGAAGCGGTGAAAAGCGCATCGAGCAAGGCAAGCCATATTAATATTGAAGGGCCGACGCGCCTGTTGATCGCCGAGGACACAATCAGCGTGCAGGAAATCCTGAAACGCCAGTTGCAGAAAGTCGGTGTCGAAGCCGATTTCGTTGAAAATGGGAAACAGGCGCTGGAAGCGCTGGAAACCGGCAAATACGGCATCCTGGTCACCGATCTGCACATGCCGGGCATCGACGGTTATGGGTTGGTAGATGCCATTCGGAAGAAAGAAAAAACAGGCGGTGGGCATTTTCCGGTTATCGCCTTGACCGCAGATGTGCAGATGGCGCAGCGCGATGCCTATTTACGGCATGGGTTCGATGAATGTCTGCTCAAGCCGGTTTCGCTCGGCCAATTCAGGCGGCTATTGATACGCTGGGGGCTGCTGAAAGAAGTGCCGCCGGAACAAGCTGCCCTGCCCCGGCCTCAAATAAAGGCCAGGGCGGCGGTTGATAAGGCCGCGATGCGCGAGCTTATGGGCGCATTTGATGATAACGCGATTGAAATGCTGAATATGTTCAGCGACATGACCGCGCCGTTGATTGCGCGTCTTCAGAAGGCGCAGGACCAGAACGATTTTCACGACCTCAAGGAAGCGGCGCACAGCCTGAAGGGCGCGGCGCGCTCGGCCTGCTGCAATATTCTTGGCGATATGGCCAGCGAACTGCAGGAACGCGCGGAGAGGAAAAAACCGTCGGCGGAGCTGGTGCAGGAGATTGTCGCGGAATTCGCGCGCGCCGAGGCTGAAATCAAGACCCTGAAAGCGGATTAATCGGCGGAGGAGCAGTCGCGCTGGTCGGGCGGGCTATCGGTTGTTTCGTCGGCGTCAGTATCGCCGTTAAATACAGCTACCGTATCATTCATGACCATCCAGAGACGGAAACAAACATCGCCCGCCGCGCATTCCAGGTCGCCGTCGCTGTCGAGTTCTTCGACGCCGCCAGTGGCATCGATTATGTCGGCTTCGCACTCGGCGAATTTTTCATCAAGCTTGGTGAGGGCCGTCACGAGAAAGGCGTCGCTTTTTGAAGTGGAGGTCCAGAAGAAGATGCCGTCGGCACCATTATAATATTCCCACTCGCCGAATAATTCCGGTGGCGGCGGCAGAAATTTACCCTCTGCGCCGGTGAAAATCAGCTCGTGATCGTCATGATTGGGGCCCTCGCCCGGATTATTGCCAGGGCAGCGCAGATCGCGCACAAACGGGCCGTCGGCTTCGTCCGGGGTGGCATTCGTGTAAAAAGTCGAGGCCGGATTGATGGGATAATTCCTGCGCGCGCCGGGGTCGGTTCCGGTGGCATTCGTGCAATGGGCTTCCAGCGGCGCGGCGTCCTTGATGCAGCGGTCGCCCTTGGGATAGGAGAGCACGCATTCCTGAATGGCAGCACGGATGACGTTGGCCTGGCTTTCGACCTCTGTGAGCGTTTTAAACGTGTTCTGGGTTGAGGTCTGCTGGCTGGAAGGCTCCATGAAGGTAATGGTCAGGGCCGCCAGCAGGGCGATTGCGATTAGAATATAAACAAGCGCGCTTCCCTTTTCGTGTTTGCGGAAGCGCGGCTGTGCCATGATTTCAATCCTGTGGAAGAGATGCGGGAAGGGACGAGAGCGTCCCTTCCCCGCGTGACTTATTGCTCGATCAGAACGTGGTAGTAATAGTTGGCACCGCCCTGCGAGAAGCAGCCGAAGGCCTGACCGTTGAGAGTGCTGGTCGTCGCATCGCCAATGGTCCCGCCGCTGCCGCCAGAGGCTAAAGCAGTTACATGGGAACCACCGCCACCGAGCCTCGATGTGACATCAATACCAGTCTCAGCCACGGCGGTCGGGCCGATGCCAAGCTCGTCGTTGATCCTGTTACAGATAGCGGTTTCAACATTCGGCAGGATCGCCATGATTTCGACACTCGTCGCTGTTTCGTTGTCGTTGGCAGTCGGAGCAGTCGTTCCGACAAGAGCAACTTCGTTCTGCCCGTTAAATATCCAGGGCTGCGAACTGGATCCCGTCACGACGTTTTCAGGAGCCTCGACATATGTCGCGCCGCCGCCATCGGGGTGGAACACGCATCGTGAAGTTGATGTACAAGACGCGTAATCGGACGGCGGGTTAAACTGCAATTGATCTGCAGCAACGTTACTGGAAACCATCATGCGGATAATAGCCGTTCTGACCGATGAGGGGTACTGCGTGATCTGGGCACTGCTGATCAGGTTTGTTTCGTTACCCGCATCTCCGCCCCCGGACCTGCTTGACTGCGTTACAGCGTATGATAGCGCTGCGAACAGGGCTACAGCGATAAGGATGAGGAAAAGAACGTTTCCTCTTTCCGTCTTACGCTGGCTGTTTTGGGTATTCTCGAGCATGTATTTTCTCCGTTTAACTCTGATCACTATATCATCCCGGCTTATCGACGGAAACCTTGTTAATCTTGAGGGCTGCCGCTAACGGGACCCTCTCACATTCGCGCCCCACGCACAATCTGTCAATGCTGACCCGCCAACCTGTACCCCCATTCTGGATATGGCCTATAGCCTCGCGGAACTGGCCGAAAGCAGCGGTATTTTCAGCTGTTACCAGAATAGACGCGCCATTCTCCTTAATCGAGAGGCCTGTGTAGATGGTTTTGATTTTATCAACAAATTCTGCGACTTCTTTAGGATTAACCGCAACATCCTTGATGACGGGTACAATCGGCTTCAGAGCCTCGGCTTCCGCCAGTTTGGCCTTTAGTTCGGTCATTTTTTGCATCTGTATGGTTGCATAAAGCCCCAGCGCCCCGGCCGAGGCCCAGGCAATGCCGGCGATGACAAGCATACTCTGGCCCGCATGCTGCGGCAGCTTTTCAAGAAAAGCGTTAAGATCCTCGGAAACCTTGGGATCCGCATATTTCTTTAAACTGCGCCAATCGAACGATTTTAATGATTTGAAATCAATCATTTATGCCTTACCCGACCCTATACTTCCCCACTATGTATTATAACCTTTTATGCGTTAATTTCATCTGAAAGCTGAAAAACAGCTATTTTGAGTTCTTAATCCTGATACGCCCGTCTTTTTCATCGATTTTCGTGGGCTGGCCGAATTCTGCCGCGAAAGCCTTGGGAACCAGTGCCTCCCACTCGACCTTGCCGCCCTTAACTTCGTACCGCACCAGCGTGCCGTCCTTGGCCGCCAGCGCATCCAGCAACTCCTGGATGCGGACGATATGCTTGATGGTATCGCTCTGCATCGCGCTGTGCGCCTTGAGCATGAGTTCATTCGATGCCGCTTCAGTTTCCTGCTGCACACTGGTGAGGTCGCGTTGCGTGAAACCAGCACCGACCAAATTAACCACCAGCACAAGCGCCGCGATAAGCGCCACGAGCATACCCGAGAACAGCAGCATCCGCGCTGTGGCGCGCGAAAGTTTTTCTGTCTTAAGTTGCTTGTTACGCCACGGCACGATATCGGCGACTTCAGGATTGATGGTGACAAAATTGGCGTCCATGCTTTGAACACGCGGCAAAATCGTACGCGAGGCGCCGAGGAAAACCTGCATGCGTCCGGTTTCAGGATCCCATCTTAAAGCTGAGGCGATACCTTCCTGTTCATACAGGTAAACCGTTTCGTGATCCCAATATTCGCTATTGCCGGGCAAAGCCGCGGCCAGCGGACACCAGCTGTGAGGGTTCGAAGCGAGCGCCATGGAAGGGCAGGCAAGATACCAGACCTTGCCGCTGTCGACAGAATAGCAAAAATGAACTTTCTCAGTGCCGCAGGCCTGGGCAGCGGCGTTCCACACCGCCTCCTCTTCCGTTCCGGGAATGTGCGGCACGGAGCCGCCGATAAGCTCGAAAGGAAGATAAGGGTAAAGTTCGCTGACAAAATCTTTGGCTTCGCCCGCAAGAAAATCGGACATGCCGGGACGCGGACGGGACATGCCGCTCCGCCCCTTCTTTTCGGAAGGCTTGCCTTTTTCAAAGGCGTCTTTGTCCTTCGCTCCAATGACCAAACTCACATCGCTCCTTGCATCAAGCCGCCCATCATTGAGTCCATACTCATATTCATGACCGTCAGGGCGTAAATTGCAGAACCAAAAGCGACCGCGAGGAAGACGCCGGTGAGGGCGAAAGCCAGCCAGACGATGAGGGAATGTTTTGTCTTGGCGGCCTGCGAACGCATTTCAGAAATAGACTCCATTACTGTAGCAACTTGGCCGAGGTCCGACAAGCTCGCCAATTCGAGGCGCTCGTTCCGGGTCAATGGCGCCCGGTCGAGGGCCGAACCCAGAGAAACGCCGCGACCGAGGTCTTTCAGGGATTCTTCCCAATACATGGCCACATCCGGGGCTGAAGAGGCTTCGGCGGATTGCTCCAGCGTGTCGTTAATAGGCACCATTCCCCGTAACATACGGGCGGCGGCTGACATGGAGTCCGCGAAGGCCAGGTCGCGGAGATAGCCGCCAATCAAAGGAATGCGGCGTACAATGCGCGCTGTGGGCCAGTCTTTTTTGCCGCGGTTGACCCAGAACGAGAACACGCACCAGGCCATGAAAATACCCAGACCGACCGAAAACCAGATCAGGGTGTCCCATGTCATGCCGAGGCGCCAGACGACAAGATCGAATTTCGCCTTTTCGACAGGCTCGGTCGGGGGATTATCATTGAACCATTTCAAAACCATGTCCTTACCGGACCAGAGCGACGTAACAATCGAGAACACGTCGAATGCCAGCCACCCCATGGTGCCCATGATCGCGCGGGCGTTTTTGCGTTTTTGCGTGATCGAGTGAATGGCGTGCGGAATACCTTCCACCAGGCGGTTCGCGCGTTCGGAACCTGCGAGAATGGCCAGCGTGCCGTGATCGAAAAGGTTCAGGGCCTTCAGCGCGTCGATAATCCCAAGACCCCGGGCAAGCGCTTCGCGCGCGGGCGCCATGATATTCTGGCGGCGAGGATTGGTCTCGGCCTGGATGATTTTCCACAGCGCAACGCCAGGCGATTGCGCAATCGAGCGAAACTGGATGCCGCGCAGGAGCTGGACCTGCCACCATGTGGAGCGCGCCAGTAAACGTTCCAGTGGCGAGCGCTCGTGCGGACGAATGGCGAGTGCGTAGCCGCCTTTCTTGGATATGGCATCGCGCACGTCCTCTTTGGAAGGAAGATAAAAAGATTCCGTCGCCCGTTTCGGACCGGATGTCGTCTCGTAAGCGATTTCAGCAACCCACTGCTGCATGGAATTATTCTTCCAGGTATGAGAGCGCGGCTTTCGGATCGACAAGGCCGTTGACGACCAGATCGACAAGACCCTCGCGGCGCGTGTGAACCACGACGCCCTCTTCGTTGATGACTTTGTTCACGTTGCCGATCAGGGCTTCGTAAATATGGTTTCTCTGGGCCGGACCAAGCGTGATGAGAATCGCGTCCAGAAGCAGCGTACGACCGGAAATTCCCGTGCGGTTGCATAGATCGCAGCCGCTGGTGTTGTGACGGCGAATCTTTGCATCTTCCTTCAACCCGAAAACATCCATTTCTTCCTGGTTCACGACTTCGCCCAACTTGGCCTTGTGGGAGCAGCCCTGGCAAAGCGTGCGCAGAAGGCGCTGGTTGAGAATGGCGCGCACCTGTTGGGATAATGTGTAGGTTGATGAGCGTTCGCGCTCGGAAGGCATGAGCGAGCGAAGACGCTCGAACGTCTGAAGCGCCGTGTCGGCGTGGACTGTTGAAATAACGGTGTGACCGGATTCAGCCGCGCGCAGCGATGTTTCCACCGTGTCGCCATCGCGCATCTCGCCGATGATGATGTAATCGGGATCGTGACGCATCGCGGCGCGGATGAGATCGGCGAAGGAGCCGCCCGGCATGCCGGGACGTACCTGCCATTGCGTGGCGTAGCGCAGTTCGTATTCAATAGGGTCTTCGATGGTGAGGACGTGTTTCCTGCGGCGGTCAATCTGCTGGACGCACGCATATAATGTCGTCGTCTTACCGGAACCTGTCGGGCCGGAAAGCAGGATCATGCCGCCACCGCCCTTGATTTCAGGCGAGAGAAGTTTTGCAAGATAATCGCCGACATCTTCGTGACGGCGGAAGAGTTCATCAAAGCCTTTGAGCGCGGCGCGGTCGAGAAGACGGAGCGTAAGTTTTTCGCCATCCTGCGCCTGCGGACCGGCAGCGACGCGGACGTCAATGGCGCGGCCCTGCCAGGTGAAGCCGAAACGACCGTCCTTGGGCGTTGTTCTGTCACCGAAGTTCAAGCCGGCGTCGCGCTTAAGAAGCGTGGTCAGACGCGCCATGGCCTCGGCAGGAAGCAGGTGCATCGGAATCAGGTCGCCGTCGATGCGGTACTTGATCCAGTTCGGCGCGTCGGGGTTATTGTCCTGAACAAGGTGAATATCGGAGGCGCGCATCTGAAGGGCTTCGGCCATCAGGTCGCGCTGAAACTGGTTGAGCAACAGGCCGTTGTCGCTGTCGGCAAGCCAGAGCGCGAGCGTTTTTTCGCAGCGGTCGGCGGAAAGATCGTGAACCGAGCGTAGCGTGTCAGTCAGTTCCTTACGGTCCCATACTTCAATCTCGACGCGCTCGACATGGAAGCCGCAACGATTGGCAGTTGAGAAAAGATTTTCGATCTGGCGATCATTCAGGTCGTGCAGCGGCGCAATGCGCAGGACGGCGTCACGAAGGCCGATAAGGTGAATTGAAAGCGGCAGCCATGACTGGACGGGCAGAACGGCACGAAGCTGGTCGCCCGTGGCGCGGTCCTTGATGCCTTCCTCTTCCTCGGTCTGCGAAGGCGCGACAGCGCCAGCCATATCGAGGAGCTGTTCGGTCGAGCGCGGAATTCCCTGTTCAAGCAGCAACGCGCGTTCGCGCTGAACCATATCGAGATAGCGTTCACGGCCCTCGGAGGAGCGGATTTTTTTACGCGCGGCGCTTCGACGGCGCTCTACGCCGCCGGGCGGGTCGGAGTCGCTCTTATTGCCACTGCGCCTGTCGGTATCCTGATCGTTTGTCGCATCGGACATAAATTAACCACCGGTTTCGGTTGCTCCAGCGCTGGCAGGCGCGCTATTTACAGAAGAATTCCCGCCAGCACTACCATTACTTGATGATGACGAAACCCGGTTAATAGAAGATAAAGAACGGTCGAAAAGGAGCAGGATTCTTTGGCCCTGGTACAAGAATTCGATGCCGTTCTTCTGAATCGCCACAAACCACGGAACTCCGCCGAGCACAATCTCCTCATTATCGAAAACGATGCGGCTGCCGCCCGGACCGTTTATGATCGCCCGGGTGGGGGAAAAGGATGTGATTTTATATCCATCGAGCACGCTGGCAGCATTGGGTACGGACACATTATACGATGCCAGACCGGCTTCGGCGGCGTTTCTTTCTCCAGCGGCGGCAATGTCCGCCGAGGCATTCGGATCGAGCGACGGATCAAGCGGAAGCTGAACAGCGCTGCCGCCATTCAGGACGATGGCCTTCTGATCCTGGCTGACTGGCTGCTCGGAGCCGCCACGAATAGGAAGAACGAGAACACCGCGCGCGCCGTCATGCAGGATCTGTATATCGTCGTACAGGGAGCCCACGCGCGTCGGCGACCACGTGATCGTCAGCGGGCAGGCCTGGATAGGTTCTAGCACCGTGGCGGCAAGACAGCCATCATCCTTGAAGCTGAGGCCGTTATCGCTGCCGGAAATCCGGATGTCCTGAATCGTTACGGGCGCATCGCCCGCGTTAACGAGCGAAACGGTGATGGTCGAAGCCGTCATCACGCTTTCACCGAAATCGATTTCGCTTTGCGAAGCGACGAGTAAGCCGCGCCCCGGTACGGCCTGCGGGAACACTTCAGCTTTCGACACGCTCTCAGGTTTGAATTCACCGACGAGCGGCACACTCGTGAGCGCCGTAGGACCGCTGTGACGAACGACGAGCACGCCTGAAGAACGTCCTTTTGTTTTCGGTGACCATGAAACAATCGCAATGCACGCCTGGCCGGGCTCAAGTTTTTTACACTCTGTTTTAAGCGCGTAACCGGACTGGTCGCTGGCGTCGATGCTTATTTCACTGATGTCGAGCGCGGTAGAAGTGATGTTGCGAAGAATGACAGGTTCGGTGAGAGTCTGGCTTGCATCCATGTTGCCGAAATCAACTTCGGACGGGATTGCCTCGATATCACTCGCGAGCGTTTCCGATCCTTCGCCGCCAGCCTCAACCTCGCCAGAGAGAGTCGCCGAGACGAGACGCGTTTTGCCGTTATGGGACATCAGCATTTCGACGCGCCACGAACCGGCCTGCAGGCCTTTGACCGAAAGCGCGACCGCGCATTCTGCGCCGGGCGCAAGCGGTGCCTCTTCGCACTGGTTGAGTGCCACGTTGGCAGAAACCGTTGAAGACGGATAAAGACGGATCAAACCTGTTTCAACCGGCTGCCCGCCATCATTGCGGAAGCGGACAACGACCTGTGCGGTTGCGCCGGTTGGAACCGTGCCGCCATCGACCGCAGGAAGAACGGGAACGAGACCGCCACCGGCAGTAGCGCCATTTGCCGAACGGGCGCCCGGATCGTTAAAGCCCGAATATTGCGCATACGCGTTTCCCGCCCCCAGTGAGAGAGCGAGCACACAAAGACTTAAATGAAAAATCCTAGAAATCTGCGGGCGCATGAAAGGACAGGCTGGAATTAACAGAATACAGCGCCCCAAGAGCGCCGTTTCTCTGATTCTATCATAAAAAAGAAAAAAGCCGGAGCCCTAAAAAGGGACCGGGCTTTATTTAATGTTTTGAATCAGATACTAGCCGCCGGGATTTAACAGCGCATCCGGGATGGTGCCGCCATCAAATTCGTTTTCCCTAACTGCGGGCTGCGCGGAAGTGCCCGGGTCCATGGATGTCGGGGTCACGCCGCCAAGACCTTTATTCATCAATTCCTTATTATTTTCAGAAGTATAGACGATGACCTTTGGCTTCAGCAGGAAGACCAGTTCGGTATTGGTGACAGCGCCGCTGCGCGATGTGGCGATAATCGGCTCCTGGAATCCGGGGCCGGATTTGTCGAACTGGTCGTTTTCACGCACGAGGCCCGCGATCAGCAATGAATCACCGGGACGGATACGTATCTGAGTAGAAAGCTCGCGCTCGGTAGCGCGCGGCAGTTTCAGCGTCGTCCCGTCCGCCTCGAAGTCGTCAAAGCCCTGGAATTCCTGAAGCTCGATTTCCACGTTGCCGTAGATGGTTGCGTTATCCCACGCGCTGGCAATTGTCAGTGTGAAGCCCGTATCAACAGAATCCGTTTCCGTTGAAACGGTTACTTCGCCGTCATCGACGGAACGGCTGAGGGACGAAACGTAGTTCACAGTATCGGCGGCGCGCAGCGAGGCTTTTGCGCCCGAAAGAACCGTGATCTGCGGCTGGGAAATGGTCTTCACCGCGCCGTAAGTGGAAATGAATTCAAAAACGTCTTCACCATCAAACGCTATATCGCCCGTCGATGGCAAACCGATACTGATCGGGCTATCCGCGCCCGATCCTCCGGGGAGGTCGATGCCCAGATTGAATTTTCCAAAATTTTCAATCTTTTGCCAATTAATACCCGTGGCATTATCGCTGTTGAGAGTTACCTCCCAGATATAAATTTCAAATACGATGAGGGCCGTATTGGAACGGATTTTCTGGAAGTAACGCTCCGCGAGATTGGCTGTGCGGTTGGTCGCTTCGTAAATGATCGTGCGCGTGCCGGGCTCGGTGGTCGCGGCAGACCCCGTGATGGCCTGCAAACCTGTAGCCAACGCCGCGAGGATATCTGTTTCACCCCCGACCGGAGGGACCGTGACTGTAAAAGTCTGGGTTTCCTTGATGACCAGAATGCCATCCTCATATGCGCAGTAAAGATCGGCAAGGCCGCAAACACGCTCGACCACCTTGTTCAGCGGGCCGCGCAAGTTGGCCACGGTGATTGTACGGGTCAGGGCTTCGTTGGTTTCGAAAGCCAGCGGCAGCTCGTAATCGGCGAGAATAAGCTGGAGCGCACCGGCGAGCGTTTCCGATCGCAGCTCGAACGGCCCGACGATTTCATCAGGCAACGAGTCTCCGCCTTCGGCTTCGGGTACAAGCACGTCACTGCCCAGCGGCAGATACAGCACGCTATCGGGCTTTTCATTAATGGCCTCAGGCCGCTCGTTCGCCATGGTCGGCGAAGGAATCTTGGCGTTGCGGGCGCCGGGAACATCCACCTGCGCGCAGGAGGCAAGAACCGAAAAAGCACAGGCCAGCACGGCGACCTTGCCGAAAGAACCTGTCTTATATTTGGGACCAAGGGACATCACGAGGCGCGTTCCTGGGAATGGAGAGTTCGAGTTACCGTCTTCACCAGCCTATCGCGCTGGACGGGTTTCATCAAGACCGCCACAACACCCCATTTGTTTGCCTCACTCAAAAGATCGGGATTATTGTCACCGGTGACCAAAATAACCGGGGTTTCGATGTCGCGGGCGCGGGTGGCGCGGATAAATTCAAAGCCATCAATCGGCTCCATGCGGACATCGACTATAGCCATGGCGATATCTGGCTTCATTTCCGCCAGAGCAACGTTGCCGTCACGGGCCTCAACGGCCTCAAACCCCGCCTCATCAAGAAAACGGATGATCTGCATGCGCACGAAATCGTTATCCTCGACCACGAGTATCTTTTTCCTGACTGCCTGGGAGTCCGCCATCATAACCTTGTAAATGAAACATCAGGCCCGGCGAAAACCGGCCCTGTTTTAACGAGAAGAATTGCTTCATTTTAAACCAAAATCCACCAATTAAACACCCCCAAACATCCCGTTGTAGTTATACACACAGTATTCTAATCTAGGATTATGTTCGAGATTATCGCCGTTCTTGCCATTCCGACCGCCCTTATCCTCCTTACCATTCTTTCCGTCATCGACCTCAGGGACGGGTTGCTGCCCAACGAATATGTGATGGGGCTGGCGATGGCGGGAGCTGTTTTTCACCTCGCCACCGCGTGGCATTATCTGAGCCTGCAGGATATGGCGCTGGGCGGGTTCATCGGCGCAGGATTTTTGTATCTGGTCAGGGAGATCGCCAATAAAATTTACAAGCAGGATGCGCTTGGGTTAGGCGATGTAAAGTTGCTGGGCGCTGCCGGGATATGGCTTGGGCCCTACTATATTCTTCTGGCGTTAACCGCAGGGGCGTTTGCGGGATTGCTGCACGGGCTTGGGTTGGCGCTGCAGATGAAAAGCGTAACGGGTGCCATGCCAAGAATGAACGCGCTGTCCCTGCCCGCCGGGCCGGGTTTTGCGGTTGGAATGGTTATCGCAGGGATAATGCAGTTTCATGACTTGATGCAGGTTTTATGGCCATGACAAAAAAATCGCTCGAAAATATCCGCGTCCTCGATCTGAGCCGCGTGCTGGCTGGACCGTATTGCACGCAGATGCTCGGCGATCTCGGCGCGGAGATTATCAAGATTGAAAAACCGGGCAGCGGTGACGACACGCGTTTCTGGGGCCCTCCCTTTCTCAAAGATAAAGACGGGAATGACACGAGCGAGAGCGCTTATTACCTCTCGATCAACCGCAATAAAAAATCGGTCGCAGTCGATATCAGCACAAAAGAGGGACAAGAGATAATCCATAAACTGCTGGAAAATTCAGATGTGCTGATCGAGAATTTCAAGGTCGGTGGTTTGAAAAAATACGGGCTTTCCTATGACGACCTGGAAAAGAAATATCCGAAGCTTGTTTACTGCTCGATCACGGGCTTCGGCCAGAGCGGGCCGCTGGCGGAAGAGCCGGGTTACGATCTGATGGCGCAGGCGATGGCGGGATTGATGGCGTGCACGGGCGAGCCGGATGGTGCGCCGATGAAAGTCGGCGTTGCGCTCAGCGATATCATCACCGGCCTGCATGCCGCGATTGGAATTCTGGCAGCGCTGAATTCACGTGAACAAACCGGCGAAGGCCAGATGGTTGATGTCGCGCTGGTCGATTGCACGCTCGCCTCACTCACCAATCTCGCACAATATTTTTTGACGAGCGGTAAGCCCGCGCCGCGTCAAGGTAACGCGCATTCAACAATCGTTCCCTACCAGGCTTTAGAGACTCAGAACGGTTACATCGTCGTGGCGGTGGGCAACAACGAGCAGTTCGCACGCTTCTGCAAAATTCTGGGGCACGCGGAATGGGCGAAAGATGAACGCTTTGCGAAAAATACGGCGCGCGTCATGAACCGCACAATTTTAATTCCGATGATCGAAAAAGAAATGAAGAAAAAAACTTCTGCTGCCTGGATCGAGGAAATGCGTGGCGCGGATGTGCCGGCCGGGCCGGTCAATCGCATGGACGAGGTGTTTGCGGTGGAGCAGACAAAGCACCGCGGCATGGAAATTTCCATGGATCATGTCGCTACGCCGAAATCCATAAAACTGGTCGGCAGCCCCCTTAAACTCTCGAAAATGCCTGTTTCTTATGAGTTTGCACCGCCCGTACTGGGGCAGGATACGCAGGAAGTGCTTGAAAAAGTGCTGAATTTAAGCGCAGATAAGCTGGCCGGGCTGGAAAAATCCGGCGTTATTGAAAGAGCGAAGTTGAAAAAATGAAACATCTCCTGGGCATCGGCGATTTGAGCAAGGATGAAATAGAAGAGCTTCTTAACCGCGCCGATTATTATTCCCGCGCGATTGGCGAAGGAAAGTGGGATCGCGAAAAGCTCAAAGATAAAGTCATCCTGACGCTGTTCTTCGAAGCGTCCACGCGCACGCTCACCTCGTTCATCATCGCCGCCAAGCGCCTTGGTGCGGGCGTCGTGACATGGAATCCAGATACAAGCTCGCTCTCCAAGGGCGAAAGTTTTCTCGACACGATCGACACGCTGAACGCGATGCGTCCCGACGCGGTGATTATCCGCCATAGCGAATATGGCGCGCCGGGTTTTGTCGCCAAGCGCGCGGACTGCCCGGTGATCAATGGCGGCGACAGCTGGCGCGAACACCCGACGCAGGCGCTGCTCGATGCGCTGACCTTGAAACATCACTTCGGTAAACTGGAAGGACTCACGTTGGCGATCATCGGCGATATCGCGCACAGCCGTGTTGCTGCATCGAACATGATTTTGCTGCGGCAGTTCGGCGTCAATGTCCGCGTGATTGCGCCCAAAACACTGATGCCGGAGAAACTGCCCGCCGAAGGGATCGAGCGATACAACAGCCTCGCCGATGGCCTTAAGGGCGTCGATGCCGTGATGACCATCCGCCTGCAGAAAGAGCGCATGCAGAAAAGCCTGATTGAATCCGACACGGCTTATTTCAACGAGTTCGGCCTGAAGCGTTCCGTCGTCGATGCGTACTGCCCCAAGGCCGTGATCCTCGATCCCGGCCCGCTGGTGCGCGGCGTTCACATTTCCGACGACATCGCGGAAGACCCGGACCGCAGTCTTATTCTCAAACAGGTCGCGAATGGCATCCCCGTGCGCATGGCCGTGTTAGACAGGCTGATCGGCGATGTTTGATTATATCATCGTAGGAATTATCGGTTACCTGATCGGCTCGATCCCGTTTGGATTTCTGCTGACGAAATACGCAGGCTACGGCGATATACGCTCCATCGGCTCGGGTAATATCGGCGCGACGAATGTCCTGCGCACCGGCAACAAGCGGCTAGCTCTGCTGACGTTATTACTGGATGGCGGAAAAGGCGCGGCGGCAGTTTACCTCGCGCAACTGGCGATGACATACGATGCATCGCTCTATGCCGCCGTCGGCGCGTTCCTTGGTCACCTGTTTCCTGTCTGGCTGAAATTCAAGGGCGGCAAGGGCGTGGCGACGACAATCGGTATTTTTCTCGCGTTGCTTCCGCAACTCGGTTTCACCGTCATTCTGATCTGGCTATCGGTAGCGCTTATTTTCCGCATGTCGTCGCTGGCGGCGCTGGTTGCAGTCGGGCTTTCCCCGGCCATCGCGTGGTATCTCACCAAGGATTACACAAGCACGGTGGTTTCGCCGGACGGATCCACCATATGGTACGTCAACAGTCACGTCGATTTCCTGCCTTATATATGCGCCTTCATGGCCGTATTGGTTTTTTACAAACACAAAGAAAACATTCTGCGTCTTCTGAAAGGCCAAGAGCCAAAAATCGGGAAGAAGAATGACCCTGCCAAAACGACAGGCTGAGACGGTTTCTCTCGCTGAAAAATTAAGCTGGCTGCGCCTTGCCCGGACGGAAAATGTCGGGCCGATGACATTTTACAGGCTTGTGGACGCTTACGGCTCACCGGAGCGCGCGCTTGAAAGACTGCCGGAACTCTCAAGACGCGGCGGGCGATCAAAACCGCTGAAGGCGCCGGATCAATCTTCAATCGAGCGTGAATATGAAGCGCTGCGGAAAATCGGCGGCGATATCGTCACCGCGGGAGAAGAATCCTATCCCCTCTCCCTCGCCGCAATCGACGACGCGCCGCCGGTAATTTCAATTCTGGGCAATATCGATCTCGCGCACCGAGGCTGTGTTGGCGTGGTGGGCGCGCGGAACTCCTCGCTTAATGGGCGAAAGTTCGCGGAAAAAATTTCGCGCGACCTTGGCGAAAGCGGACAGGTTATCGTCTCGGGCCTCGCTCGCGGCATCGATACCGCCGCGCATGCGGGCTCACTGAAAACCGGGACGATTGCCGTCGTCGCGGGCGGGATCGACATCATTTATCCCGAGGAAAATAAAAATCTTTACCAACAGATCAAGGAACAGGGCCTGATTATCGCCGAAAGTCCGCTCGGCGTGCCGCCGGTCGCGCAGAGTTTTCCGCGCCGCAACCGCATCGTTTCGGGTCTCTCAAAAGGGGTGGTCGTAATCGAGGCGACAATGCGCTCCGGGTCCCTGATTACCGCGCGTCTTGCCGGGGAACAAGGGCGCGATGTTTATGCCGTTCCGGGCCACCCGTTCGACCCTCGCGCGCAAGGGGCTAACCACCTGATCCGCGAGGGCGCCACCCTTATAAGGAGTGCCGATGATATCCTCGAGGCTATACGGTCCTTCTCCGGCCAGACGATGCGGGAGCCAAAAGCGCCCGAACCGCGCTTCCAAAGCCCTATTCCAGAGGATTTTGAGCCACCCGAAAACGCCACTGAGACCATCCTAGGGCATCTGTCCTTCTCCCCCGTGGCGGTTGACGAACTGATCCGAACCTGTCTATTAAGCATTTCAGCGGTACAGACGGTACTGCTGGAAATGGAGCTGGCGGGCCGGGTAAAGCGTCATCCCGGTAATAAAGTCAGCCTGATACAGGAATAAATCGATTGGCCGATAACCTCGTCATCGTAGAATCGCCCGCAAAGGCGAAGACAATTAATAAGTATCTGGGCAACGACTATAAGGTCATTGCCAGTTACGGCCATGTGCGCGATCTCGTGAACAAGGACGGCTCCGTCCTGCCCGATGAAGATTTCGCGATGAAGTGGCAGCTCGGCGAGCGCGCAGACAAAAACGTCAACGACATTAAAAAGGCTATCAAGAACGCCAAAGCACTTTACCTAGCAACCGACCCCGACCGCGAAGGGGAAGCCATTTCATGGCATGTGAAGGAAATTCTGACGCAGGAAAAATTACTGGTCGGTAAAGAAGTTCACCGCGTTACGTTCAATGAAATCACCAAGAAGGCGGTTCTCGAAGCTTTCGAACGCGCGAGGCCGCTGGACCAGAGACTGATCGAGGCTTACCTTGCGCGCCGCGCCCTTGATTATCTTGTCGGATTTAATCTTTCGCCGGTGCTGTGGAGAAAACTTCCTGGTTCGCGCTCGGCGGGCCGTGTGCAATCGGTCGCGCTCAGGCTGATCTGCGAACGCGAAGCGGAAATTGAAATCTTCAAACCGCAGGAATACTGGAGCATCGAGGCGCGGCTGCACACGAAGGCAGGCGCACCTTTCACCGCCCGCCTGACGCACCTTGCCGGAAACAAGCTCGACAAATTCGACATCAATTCCGAAGATGCAGCACAAAAAGCCGTCGAACGCATCCGTAATAAAAATCTCTCGGTTCAGAAAATCGAGAAAAAACAGGTACGGCGTAACCCCTACCCGCCTTTCATTACATCATCCTTGCAGATGGAGGGTGCCCGGAAACTGCGCTTTACCGCCGCGCATACAATGCGCCTTGCCCAGAGATTGTATGAAGGCATCGAGATTGACGGCGAAGCAACGGCACTGATTACCTATATGCGTACTGACGGTACGACGTTGTCGGATGACGCCCTTGCGCAATGCCGCGCGGTGATTAAAAAGGATTACGGCGATAAATACCTGCCGGATAGTGTGCGTATATATAAGTCAAAAGCTAAAAACGCTCAAGAGGCCCACGAGGCTATCCGCCCGACCGAGCTATCGCGCACACCGGCTTCCCTCAAAGGCAAAATCGACGAAGAGCAATGGCAGCTTTACGATTTGATCTGGAAGCGCACGCTGGCTTCGCAGATGGAAAATGCCGTGTTAGATCAGATGAGCGTCGATATTTCCGACGGAACGGATGACGCGGTATTACGCGCAACCGGATCTGTCGTCGCGTTTGACGGATTTCTGACGCTGTATCATGAAGACCTAGATGACACGGACGAAGACACCGACGACAGCGAACGCCGCCTGCCAATGATGAACGAAGGCGAGCCTTCGAAGCTTGTCGATATCACGCCGGACCAGCATTTCACACAGCCGCCGCCGCGTTATTCGGAAGCCTCGCTGGTTAAAAAGCTGGAAGAACTCGGCATCGGCCGTCCTTCAACTTACGCGTCTATTCTTCAAGTCTTACGCGACCGGAAATATGTGCTGTTTGAAAAACGCCGCTTTATCCCTGAAGATCGCGGACGCCTGGTTACGACATTTCTTTCGAAGTTTTTCGCGCGCTATGTCGATTATGATTTCACAGCAAATCTTGAAGAAGAGCTGGACGCCATCGCCAGCGGCGAAGTTTCCTGGAAGGAAGCGCTCCGCCAATTCTGGGTGGATTTCAAGGCCGCCGTTGACCAGACGAAAGACCTAACGATTACGCAGGTTATCGATCACCTCGACGAGGAACTCGGCCCGCACTTCTTCCCGGTCACAAAAGAAAATCCGAAGCCGAAAGTCTGCAAGGCCTGCGGTACAGGCAAGCTTGGATTGAGACTTGGAAAATTCGGCGCGTTTATCGGCTGCTCGAATTACCCGGAATGCAAATTCACACGTCCATTAGTCCTTCAGGGTGATGATTCAGACCCTGCCCTCGCCGCGCTCAGCAATGAGCCGAAGATTCTGGGCAAAGATCCCGGCACGAGCCGGACAGTTTCGCTGCGCCGCGGCCCCTACGGCCCTTATGTGCAGATCGATCTGCCGCCGGAAATCCTGAAAGAAATTGAAGAGGAAAAGGCCGAGTCCGCCCGTATCAAAGAGATGCGTGCCGCCGCGAAGGCCAAGGGCGAAAAATTCAAGGCACCGCCCAAGAAGAAAAAACCTGAAGATCGCCCGAAGCCCAAGCGCCAGGGATTGCCGAAAGGCATGGCGATTGATGAAGTAACGCTCGAGGCCGCGCTGAAACTCCTCGCCCTGCCGCGCGATGTCGGCAAACACCCGGAAACGGGCGAGATGATCCAGGCCGGTGTCGGACGTTTCGGGCCGTTCCTGAAACATCAGAACAAATTCACGTCCTTGCCAAAGGACGATGATGTACTAATTGTAGGTATTAACCGCGCCGTCGATGTTCTCGTCGCCGCGGCGGAAAAAGCCGCGGCACGCGAAGCCAAGGGCTATAAGCCGCGCGGACGGTTCCAGAAGAAAAAAGAAGACGCGCCGGAGGCCAAAGAAGAAGCTAAAGACAAGAAGGCCAAGCCAGCGCCCAAGACAAAAAAGAAAGCGGCAGCTAAAAAGAAAAGCGCCGAGTAAACGTGAATAAATCAGACATATTGAATTTTATCCAAACCTCCCCCAAACCAGTGACCAAGCGGGAGGTCTCAGACGCTTTTCGCGTGCGGGGCACCGACGGGCGTATCGTGCTCAAGCAATTGTTGAAAGAACTTGTAACCGAAGGCGCAATCGTCAAAAACGCGGGCGGCGCGTATGGCAGGCCCGAAGGACTGGCCGAGGTCGTCGTCATCCAGATCAGCAATATCGACATTGACGGCGATGTGTTCGCTGAGCCGATTGAATGGACCGGCGAAGGCAAGCCGCCGCGCATCGAGGTGATGCCGGACAATAAAGGCCACCCTGCCCTTAAAGAAGGTGACCGGGCGCTGGCGCGGCTTGAGCAGGTTTCAAAAAATCATTACGAAGCACGCGTTATCAAGCGTTTCGATTCTGAAACTGGACGCATCATGGGTTTGCTAAAAGCCAACAAGCATGGCGGCCTGCTGATCCCCACTGATAAAAAAGCCAAGCATGAATACGAGATTGCCTATGCCGACATGAACGGCGCAAAAGACGGCGATATTGTCAGCGCAGAAATCATGCCGGGACGCGGCACACGTAAAAAAGCGCGCGTCATGGAGACACTAGGACGGCGCGACGACCCGAGAGCGATCAGCCTGATTAGTCTGGCCGAAGCGGGATTGCGCGAGCGGTTTCCGGATAAAGTCATCAAGGAAACCGAGGGCATGGATGTGCCGGAGGTCAAGGGCCGCGAAGATTTACGCGATATCCCGCTGGTGACAATTGACGGTATTGACGCGCGGGATTTTGACGATGCGGTTTTTGCGGAAAAAGTTGAAGAAGGCTTTCACCTGATCGTCGCCATTGCCGATGTCGCCTATTATGTGCGGCCATACAGCGATCTTGATAAAGAGGCGCAGCGGCGCGGGAACTCGACTTATTTCCCCGACCGGGTCGTGCCGATGCTTCCCGAGGCGTTATCAAACGAACTTTGCTCACTGAAGCCAAATGTGCCGCGCGCATGCCTGGCCGTGCATATGTGGATCGATAACAATGGCAAGCTGCTGCGTTATAAATTCGTGCGCGGATTAATGCGTTCCGCCGCGCGACTGGTTTACGAACAGGTGCAGGCGGCTTATGACGGCGTTGCGGATGATGTGACGAAGCCGCTGTTAGAGCCGGTTATTAAGCCGCTCTATGACGCCTTTAAAATTCTGGATGCAGCGCGGCGCGAGCGCGGTGCGTTGGAACTTGATCTGCCTGAGCGGCAGGTTTTGATCGATGCCAAGGGTAACATGACCGGCGTCAAAATGCGCACGCGGGTCGACGCACATAAATTAATTGAAGAATTTATGATCCTCGCCAACGTGGCGGCGGCGAGTGCACTGGAAGCCAAGACAGCGCCGTGCGTCTACCGTATCCACGACCGCCCGAGCGCCGACAAGCTCGACAGCGCACGCGAATTCGTTGAAAGCTTTGGATTGTCGCTGCCCAAGGGGCAAGTCACCCAACCGCGCCAGATCAACCAGATTTTGATGAAGGCGAAGGAGCTTCCCTACAGCCATCTCATCAGCACCGTCATTCTGCGCACACAGGCGCAGGCGGTTTATAGCCCAGACAATATCGGGCATTTCGGCCTGGCGTTGCATAAATACGCGCACTTCACATCGCCGATCCGGCGTTATGCAGACTTACTTGTGCACCGCTCACTCATCCGCGCTTACGGGTTAGGGCCCGGCGGACTCGATGATGGTGAAGCGGTAAGGTTAGAGCAAATCTGCGAAAATATTTCCACTTGCGAGCGCGCATCGATGACGGCGGAGAGAAGCGCAATCGACCGTTTCGCCGCCGCGTATCTGTCGACCAAGCTCGGCAATGAATTCGAAGGCGTTATTACGGGCGTCACGCGCTTCGGCCTGTTTGTTGAACTAAAAGAAAACGGCGCGGATGGAATTGTGCCCATGCGCTCGCTGCCCCAGGATTTTTATGTGCATGACGAGAAGGCCCATGCCCTTGTCGGGCGGCGTTCAGGCCGGGTGTTTCGTTTAGGAGCGCCGGTTACGGTCATGCTGATGGAGGCTGATGGTTTAACAGGCAGCACGGTTCTGCAACTGGTCGGCCATGAGCGGGGGGCAGACATCCCGGGGGTGCAGTTCAAGCGCAGCCGGACCTATGAGCCGGGCCGCCGCGACCGCGAAAAAGACAATAAAAACAAGAAGAAATACGGCAAAAAAGGGTTCAAACGGGGCCCAAAACACCGCCGTTAGCCCTATACCGAAAGCTTGACACCGCCTGCGAAATACCCCATAAGAACGCTTCAAATTTAAGGAGTTAAGACCATGGCCAAGAAAGGCTCAGCCGTAAAAGTCCGCCTCGAGAGCGAAGCTGGCACAGGTTACCGTTACTACGCCAAGCGCAATGCGCGGGCCGAGTACAAACTTGAGATGAACAAATTCGACCCCTGGGCCGTCAATGAAGAGACCGGCAAAAAGGGCAAGCACGTTAAATTCGTCGAAAAGAAAATGCCGCCGTCCAAGAAATAAGGACCGCAGGCTCCCAAACAAAAGCGCCCCACAGGGCGCTTTTTTTATCAGCTTATGAATTGCCGCTGGGCTTCCTTGAATTCGTCGGGATTCAATTTGCCCTTGCCTTCGAAGACCACCGCGTTGCGTCCGCCTTTTTTCGCTTCATAGAGGCATTTGTCAGCGCGCTCGAGCACTTCGTGTTTCGTATGCTGATTGTGGTCGATCAAAGCGGCGCCAATAGACGTCGTTATGGCGATGCCTTCGTGGCCGGTCACATTGAAAGCCACATCGGAAATCGAGGCTCGTAGACGTTCGCCAACCATCCAGGCACGCTGCTCGGAGACGTCGGGCAGGATGACGGCGAATTCCTCACCGCCCAGACGCGCAACAAGGTCGAAGCTGCGCAGGTTGCCGAGGAGCCGCTGCGAGAAAATTTGCAATACTTCGTCGCCGGCCGTGTGACCGTATTTATCGTTGACCTGCTTGAAATGGTCGATATCGACCAGCAGAACGGCGAGTGATTTCTTGGATTCCTGGTTTTTCAGCAGAAGCTTTTCAAGGTGAACCTCGAGATAACGGCGGTTATAAAGGCCGGTCAAGCTGTCGGTCAGCGCCATGGAGAGGCTGATTTCATATGTCGAGCGCAGGCGTTCCTGGAATCGTTTGCGTCTTACTTGCGTACGCACCCGGGCGAGCAGTTCGTTGCGGTCGACAGGTCGCAGAATATAATCATGCGCGCCGATCTCAAGGCCATGCGCGATGCGCGGCATGTCTTCCTCGCCGCCGATCATGACGATGGGAATAGAGCGTGTGCGCTCGTTGGATTTGAGATGCGAGCAAAGGCGCAGCCCGTCTTCGCCGGCAAGATTAAGGCTGACGATCAGGACATCGAATTCCTGCGTGGCGACAAGCTCCATGGTCTTGGCGCCGTTCTCGGTGACCGTCACATCATCCTGATCGCGCTGGAGCGTTTCCTGGATTTTTCGTTGCTCGAAATTTTTATCCTCGACCACCAGCACGCGGGCCTTGTCGGCCGATTCCATCATGACGTTGGATTGCTTTTCAACAACGCCGAGCTGGTTGGCCGTATTTTCACGAACGCGCCATTCATCAAGCGCCATTTTAAGGCGGACGAGCGAACGCACGCGCGCCATCAGCGCTATGTCATTAATCGGCTTACTCAGGAAATCATCGGCACCGGATTCAAGGCCGCGCACCTTGTCTTCCGCATCCGTCAGGGCCGTGACCATGACGACGGGAATATGCGCGAGCGCCGGGTTTTGCTTGATCCTGGTGCAGACTTCGAAGCCATCCATGCCGGGCATCATGACATCGAGAAGAACGAGGTCGGGACTTTCAGCTGCGACCTTTTCCAGCGCTTCCTTGCCATTCGTCGCGGTCAGAACGTCGTAATATTCGCTCGTCAGCTTTGCCTCGAGCAGCTTTACGTTGGGTAAAATATCGTCAACTACCAGCACGCGTGCCGACATTTATAATTCCGTCCTTAATTGGCGGGTTTCTTTAGATAGCTTTCGATGACTTCCAGGAATTTCGAAACAGAAATGGGCTTGGAGATATAATCCTCGCAGCCGCCTTCCCGGATTTTCTGCTCGTCGCCCTTCATGGCGAAGGCTGTGACGGCAATAACAGGTATGTGACGCAGTTCGTCATCATTTTTAAGCCATTTTGTAACTTCAAGCCCCGAAACTTCGGGAAGCTGGATGTCCATCAGAATGAGATCGGGTTTGGACTGGCGAGCGAGCTCTATAACCTGAGTGCCGTCGCGGGTTTCCACGGTGCGGATGCCGTGCGCCTCCAGAAGGTCATGGAAGAGTTTCATGTTGAGTTCGTTGTCTTCAACGATCAGAACCGTTTTTTCCACTGCACTGCTGTTACCCAAGCTATTACCCAAAATGCCCCCATCCGCAGAATCGGATTATTTTCCCAACATCTTCAATTATATAGGTTTTTGAGCAGGATGAGAACTGCTTATTGCCCGCTCTTTTGGGACGTATTCTCGCTGGTACATGCGCTTTTGACAGGCTCAAGCGCCACCAGCTTCTGGGTGATGGAGAAATCGTCATATTCGATGAACATGTCGCTGACCACGCCGTTGTCGTGGAGGCTGATATCCATTTCGTAATCCGACGTGGGCGAGGAATCCTTGATCGGGAAAAAAGCCAGTCGCACAGCATGCACAGGCGATTTCAGCAGAGCAGCGTCGATTTTTTTGGAGGGCTTAATATCCAGCACGGGAGGGGTTTTACCGACAAAGGCGTTGATTTCAACCGGGCCCTCATCATCCGCGCCGTCAAAGACGGTGGCGTTGTAAAATTTCTTCCCTTCCTTGATCGATTTGAGCACATTCATGGTGTGCATCATCGGGAAGACGCCGTTTTTCAGATCGAATTCCAATCCATCAGGTAAGGAATAAATCGCTTCGCCCGTGCCGTCCGCAGCGAGTGACGCGCGGCCACGGAATTCCTCGAACAGCTGACCGTCACGTTTTCTCTGCGAGGTGAAATCGAGGCTCTTGCCGTCGAAGGATTCAAAAGTCGAAAAATCGCTCGTGATGCGCATCGGCTCGCTGTCGGCGTATTCGTACATCAGGTTGAAGCGGTGGTTGGCGAGCCAGCCATCGCAGGAGGGTTGCCATTCATAGAGCATCTGGCCGCTGATATTGACGATCTGCGAGCCGCTTTTGATGCCTGTGAGCTTGATGTCGTACAGCGCCTTGTGCGCGGCGATGCCGGCATGTTTCTCCATAGCGGGTATATCGACGGCGGGCGCTGCGTATGCAGGCACGGTCAGGAGGAAGGTCAGGAATAAGGGAAGAAAACGGCGCATGGGGCTCTTATTTCGCAAGGACAGGAACGTCATCATAACCAAAACCTCAGCAGCGGCAAAGAGTTCCGGGCGATGCCCGGCAATTTCGGCAGGACGGAAGTTCGTGCCAGCCCGGATTTCATTAAATCTATGTTTTAAAAGGACAAAATCAAGGGCTGGCTGGTACGGTTATTGCATTATGTAATATAGACTGAAGATTTTCAGCCGCCTGCCGCCACCCCTGACCCCAAGCCACAGGCAGGCGTTCACACCCCCATGGCCCGGTTCGCGACCCCCCTCGCAGCCGGGCCATTCCTTTTGGTCCAAAGATTTTTGCACGCCGGACCCGGAAGGGCGTATAGTGTGCCTACACCATGTTTGAGATTGTTCCGCAAGTTGCCGAACGTTCTTTTACTTCTCCCCCGAGTACCAACAACGAGGCTACGCCGGATTTTGTCTTTTACGACGATCTGCCGGATGATTTCAGCGACGCAGTTCATGTCGTCAACGCACCGCGCAAGCTGCCGAAAGCCGTTCAGGACTTCATAAGACTGCAGAACGAAATCGCTTTCCGCGAAACAGGCGAAAATATCTCCATGGTTTCGCTGGCGGCGCTTGAGGCCAATTACGCCATCGATGGTGTGTTCCTCAAAAAACTGGCGAAGAAAAAGAAACCCGATTATTTAAAATTCCTGATGGAACAGCTCGAGGAGCTGATGGAATCAATTCGGAAGACATACCAGCAAGCGTGGGATGTGAAAATTTTCCATGCGGCCATCAGGAACGATATCAACGCCCACCTCGAGACTTTGAGCGACCGCGAAAGGGCGCGGATCATGCCCAACGTGAAGAGATATAAAGAGGAAATGCGGGAAATCAGGCAGACAATCACAGCGCACAAGAAGGCGCTGACCTCTTCGCAGCCCCCGGACAGCAGGACAATCCGCGCGATACAGGAAGATCTAGACAATAAGACAACGAAACTTGAAAGTATTTACACACGCTTCCACAGACGGTTTTCTCAAATTAAAAACCGCAGAAAACAGGAAGCGATCATGGCGGGAAAAATAGCGCTGGCTGCGACTGACGTTCTTGCCGGAACCGGCGGCCTTCTTACAAAAGCAGCAACGTTGATGTCTGACTCTACGCTGCTTCAGTTTTCTTCTGCTTCGGAAGGTCGAGGCGGATATGAAGATCCTTCAACTGCTCGGCCGTCGGCTCGGATGGGGCATTCATCATCGGGTCTTCATACTGACCGTTCATCACAAATGCATTCACCTCGCGCAGGTTCGGCTCATGCGCCAAAATCATCACAAGACGGTCAATCCCAAACGCACAGCCCCCGTGAGGAGGCGCCCCGAAACGAAACGCATTGAGCATGCCTGAGAATTTACGCTCCAGCACATCTTTGGGGTAGCCCGCTAGCGCGAAAGCTTTTTCCATGATGTCGGGGCGGTGGTTACGGATCGCGCCCGAGGAGATTTCAAAGCCGTTGCAGACGCAGTCATATTGATGCGCGAGTATTTGCAACGGATCGGTTTTTTCCAGTGTCTCTAGGCCGCCCTGCGGCATCGAAAACGGGTTGTGCGAGAATTCGATCTTCTGCGCGCGCTCGTCGAATTCATACATCGGGAAATCGACGACCCAGCAGAATTTGTAAACACCTTTTTCGCGGAGGCCTGCGTCATCGCAGATACGGTCACGCGCGGCGCCTGCGAGTTTGTTGGCTTCGGCCTCGGTGTTGCAGACAAAGAACACGACGTCGCCGTTTGAAATACCTGTCAAGTCGCGGAGTCTTTTCTGCGCTTCCGGCGCGACGAATTTGGCGATCGGGCCTTTGCCCTCTTCCGTTTCGAACGCGATGTAGCCAAGACCGGGCGCGCCTTCGCCTTGCGCCCAGCTATTTAATTTATCGAAGAAGCTGCGGGGCTGGGAGGCAACCTGCGGCACGCGGATGGCGCGGACGCAGCCGCCCTTGGCGATGTAACCTTTGAATGCATTGAATGTGACATCGGCGCGCGCGAAAACTTCCGTAACGTCCGTGATGACCAGCGGGTTACGGAGATCGGGCTTGTCGCTGCCGTACTTCAGCATCGCGTCTTTGTAGGTGAGCTTCGGCAGCCATTCGACCTTGTGCTTCGTGCCGGTCCAGTCGGCGAATTCCTCGAACAGGCCCTTGATGACGGGCGTCATGGTGTCGTGGACTTCCTGCTCAGTGACAAATGACATCTCAACGTCGAGCTGGTAGTGCTCGGCAAGCCTGTCGGCGCGGCCGTCTTCGTCGCGGAAGCACGGCGCGACCTGGAAGTAGCGGTCGAACCCGGCGACCATAAGGAGTTGTTTGAATTGCTGCGGCGATTGCGGCAGGGCGTAGAATTTACCGGGGTGCAGGCGCGAGGGCACGAGATAGTCGCGCGCGCCTTCGGGCGATGAGGCCGTGAGGTTCGGTGTCTGGAATTCCTGGAAACCGGTTTCCCACATGCGCTTGCGCAGCCCGAAAATCACGGCGTTACGCAGGCGGATATTACGCTGCATTTTTTCGCGGCGGAGATCGAGATAGCGGTGGCGGAGGCGGACATCTTCCCCTGCCCCGTCGTCTTCGGCGATCTGGAACGGGATGACGGCGGCGGGCGATTGCAGCGTGGCTTCGTCGATATACAATTCAATCTCGCCGGTCGGCATTTTGGCATTCACGGTTTCGGGCGTGCGCGCCTTAACCTTGCCTGTAACGGTGATAACCGATTCATTGCGCCATTTTCCGGCGGCTTCGAGCAACGGGGAATCCTGATCGACGACGCATTGCGTGACGCCGTAAGTGTCGCGGAGATCGATGAACAACACACCGCCGTGGTCGCGGATGCGGTGGATCCAGCCCGAGAGGCGGGCCTGCTGCCCGACATGGGATTTACGAAGTTCGTTGCATTTATGTGTACGGTAGCTGTGCATGGGGTTGTTATAACGATGTAAGCTTTTGATTTCCACCTGTTTTTAGAGTTAACTACGGCGCTTTTGGGGGGGTGGGGGCCCTGTTCCTTTCCCAATTTATAAGCGCGCGCATTGCGATCCAGATCCCCGCCTTCGCGGGGAAGACAAAGAGATGGATTGCTTCGCCTGACCCGCAGGCTTGCAATGACGATGGGAAATTCTACGACGTAAGCTCAAAAAGGTAAAGGAATTAATTCCTATGTATATTTGACGTACTCAGATAAAAAATCAGGAACCATTCCCGCAAGTATCCGTTGATAACCGGATCGGAATTCCGGAATGACTAAATCCACATACAGGACGGAAATAGATGAGCTCGTGAACGGGCTGATCTCAAAAGGTGCTGACCGCGACCAAGTTATCAACGCCCTTACGGATTGCGCCCTCAGTTTTCTTCACAAAACTCCCGATAAAATTGAGCGGAATTAATTCCTATATAAAAACAAGCTAACCCCCTGTAAACCATGGGACATGATTATTACCGACCAAGGGGAGCTGACGAAGCTCTGCGAAAAACTAAGTGCCTTTCCGTACATCACGATCGACACGGAATTCCTGCGCGAAAAAACCTATTACCCGAAATTGTGCCTCGTCCAGGTAAGCGACCCTGACGGCAACGCCGCGGCCATCGACCCGATTGACGGCACCCTTGATCTCGCTCCCCTCTTCGATCTTTTTATGAATCCGAACGTCCTGAAGGTGATTCACTCGGGCCGGCAGGATTTAGAGATTTTTTACAATCTTACGGGCAAGGTCGTGACGCCGTTTTTCGACACGCAGATTGCGGCGATGGTCTGCGGGTACGGGGATTCTATCGGGTATGAAAGCCTGGTGCGCGGGCTGACGGGACACAGCCTCGATAAATCGGTACAATTCACGGACTGGTCGAAGCGGCCACTCTCCAAGCGGCAGATCGATTACGCGCTGGGCGATGTGATTTATCTCGCGGAGATTTATAAAAAACTGGAACGCGAACTGGAGAAGCACGGGCGCACCGAATGGGTGTTCGAGGAAGAAGAAATTCTTGCCAACCCCGAGACCTATCAGAATTCGCCGGAGCGGGCGTGGGAACGGATCAAGCTGCGCAGCCCGAAGCCGAAGATGCTGGCGATTTTGAAAGAGCTGGCGGCGTGGCGCGAAAAACGCGCGCAGGACAAGAATTTACCGCGCAGCTGGATCATGAAAGATGAAACGCTGGCCGATATGGCGGCGCAGATGCCGGAGACGGTGGAGCAGCTCAAGAAAATACGAGGGGTGACGCCGGATATGGCGGGCGGGCATATCGGGAAGACGCTGCTCGAGATTATTGCCGCAGCCGCTTCCTCGGATAAAAACGCATGGCCGAAACCGGCGGAGCGGAAAATGATTTCGCCGCAGGCGACGGCGACGATCGATATTCTCAAGATGCTTTTGAAAATCCAGGCATCGGAGCACGGCGTGGCGGCGAAACTGGTTGCGGACCAGGACGATATTGAGCGGATCGCGACGGAAGATAACCCCGACATCGCGGCGCTGAAAGGCTGGCGGTTTGAAGTGTTCGGACGCGAGGCGCAGGCGCTGAAGGCCGGGGAAATCGCCGTCGGCCTCAAGAATTCAAAGATCACCAAATATAACGTTTCGGACCTGTAGCCGATGAAGCGTCTGATGATATTGCGCCATGCTCAAACTGCGCCTGCAGGCGAAGGCGGCGACCGCGAGCGCAAGCTGACACCGCAGGGACTTGAAGATGCGCGGATGCTCGGCGAGACGATGAAGGCAAAAAATTATGTGCCGGATTTTATTTTATGCTCGCCGGTGACGCGTACGCGGCAGACGCTCGACCAGATCGCGGCCACGCTCGGGAAAATCCAGACCGAGTTTCAAAAGGTGATTTACGAAGGTGGGTACGAGGAGATTTTGAGTCTCGTGCGGAGTGTCGATGATTCCTGCATGGCGCTGCTGGTTGTCGGGCACAACCCGGCGATTCACCAGTTCGCGGCCAGCATGGCGCGCGAGGATCATGACCTGATGAACAGCCTGTCGTCGGGCTATGCACCGGCGACGTTGACGGTGCTTGATGTGCCCCGCGCGAGCTGGGCTGATTTACAGCCGGGCGAGAATTCTATTATCGATTTAATCGAGACTTAATCTTCCTGAAGTTCAGCAAGGACCTGGCGGAGCAGCGGCACTGAGATGCCGCGTTTTTGCGATAGCGCAAGCTTATCGGCGCGCTCGACGATGGTGCGGGCGGCGTCGAAGGAGCGTTCCATACGCGGTAAAATATATTGAATGACATCGTTGTTAACAGACATCTGGCGGTCGCTGAATTGTTTGATCAGGACCGAGCCGAGCAGCATGTCGTCGGGCGGCTGAATCGGGACGGTGAGCGAGGCGCGGACGCGGGAAGCAAGATCGGCAACCGCGAACTGGGTCTGGGCGGGGGTCATGCGCATGGTGGCGAGAATGTTCCGCTTTTCACTCCAGAAAATATTGTAGAGGTGGAAGAGAGTCGTTTCGGCCTGGCGGTCGCCGAGCCACGGGTCTAAGCCGTCGATGACGAGATGTTTACCCGCCTCGGAAATCTGTTCAGCCGTGCGGGAAAGCAGCATTTCGGGACGGATCGTTTCGGCGCCGGCACGGTCGCGCCACACGGCGGCGAGGTGCGATTTTCCGGAGGCAGGCGGGCCGGAAATAATCATCAAAGGCGCGGGCCATTCCGGCCAGCGGTCGATCATGCTGACGGCGGCGACGTTGCAGGCGCCGATCAAAAAATCCTCGCGGCCCAGCGTCTGGCGGCTGCCGAGGTCTAACGGGATTTGCTGGAGAGCCTCACCCACGCTTGTCACCTTTGTAAAACGGGCTTGCTTTGTACTGACGGATGGCGAAAGCGGCGAGGACGCTGATGATCGCGGCGACAGGCACGGCGATTAAAAGGCCGAGGAAGCCGAGCAGGCTGGCGCCCGCCATCAAGACAAAGAATATCCAGAGCGGATGCAGGCCGACGCGGTCGCCGACGATTTTGGGGGTTAAAAGATTGCCCTCGATGATCTGGCCGATAATGAAGACGGAGGCCACGGCGAGTGCGAATTGCCATTCACCGGTTTGCATCCATGCGGCCAGCGTGCCGACGAACAGGCCACCGACAGAGCCGACCATGGGGATGATAGAGAGCAAGCCGGAAGCAAGGCCGATCACAAAACCGTATTTGAGGCCGAGAACGGAGAGCGCGATGGCGTAAGATACGGCGAGGATGAGCGCAACGGTCACCTGCCCCCGGATGAAACCGGAGAGCTTGGTGTCGATCTCGCGGAACAAGCCCAAAATTGTGTCTTTACGTTTCGGCGGCATCAGGTCTTTGCCCCATGCAATGATGCGGGGCCACTCCTTCATCATAAAATAGGCAACAATCGGCGTGATAACAATCAGGCCGATTACGTGCAGCAAGGCCTGACCGCCCTGCGCGACACCGCCCGCAATAACGCCAGCGGCAGTTGCGGCTGTGCCCGCATGTTCCTTGGCGATTTCATTCAGGGCGGGCGTGCCTTCGGGATAAAGGAACGCCTCGAGCCGGGCGCGTTGCGGTGCCAGCAGGTCCTGAAGCCTGTCGAGATAAGCGGGGATGTTGTTACAGAGTTCGATGACTTCGCGCGTGATGACGGGAAGCGTTACCGCCAGAAGGCCGCCAACAATCACCGAAAAGATACCGAGGATGAGCAGCGCGGCAGGACCGCGCTTGATTTTCCTGCGGCCCAGCGCATCGACGGCGGGATTTAAAAGATAGGCGATGACTGCGCCCAGAATAAAAGGCAGCAGAATCTCGCTGAAGACGAACAGCAGCAGGATAAAGGAAGCAAGAGCTAGGCCCCAGAATATGAAATGGCGCTGCGCGGTCATGGATTATCCCTTCCTAGAAGCGGCCTGTGTAGGGATCCTGTTGCCCGCGCGGCTGGATCGGATAGCCATGCGGCGATGTGTCGCCGATCTGGTCGCGCGGCAGCGCACGCGAGGGCTGGTAGCCCGGCGGTTTAGGAGATTGTTGGGGCGGTTGATAGGAAGATGGCTGCATTTGCTGGACCGGACGACCGCCGACAACGAGATCATAAACAAGGTGGTTGCCATCGGTAGGCGATTGATAGCCTGCGAATTTCGGATGGGACAAGGTCATGCCCGCCTGCGCGAGCGCCTGACGGAGCATCTGTTCATCGCCACGGAAGGCAAGTTCGACCAGCGCCTCGCGCGGGGAAAGGGATTTCAAAGTCGTGTGCGTGATGGCGTTGACGCGGGCGAGCGATTGCTGCGTCCGCGCCCATTCCTCGAGGCTGGCGATTTTAACACGCGCGACGACGGCGTTTTTGGTTTCGCCGGGAACTTCACGGATGGTCGAGACGACGGTTTTTTCTTTCCAGTTCTGTTTCAAAGCTGCCTGCACTTCGCCGACGGCGCGGTCGAGAAGTTTGGAGAGCGTATCGCCGGGCTGGGATTCAACGACCATTTCGCTGACATGTTCGGGCTGGCCGCGGTCGGTACGGTAAAGGCTGACGGTGATGGCACCACCATTCGCTTCATCGCTTTCGGTCGCGCGGGCGAGATTGCCGTCCGGCGCGGCGACGGCGATGACGGCGTCACCAGCGTCATAACGTTTCAGGAGGGCCGCCAGTTTCGAGGGGTTATAACTGAAGACATCGTCGTCGCCGATGTCGCTGACGTCTTCCAAATCGCCCATCGGGACGATGACCGGGACCAGAGCGCCGCCCGCACCGCCGGTACGGTTCCATGCGCGCATCCAGCTATTGTAAGGCGACCATAAATAGGTGCGGCCGCCTGCCTGAAAGAACGGCAGAATGACCAAGGGCGCGCTGGAGACGTTCGTATAGGAATTACCCTGAACATTCAGGTAGCGCTCAACCGCGCTGGCGCGGAAACGAAACGTATAGGTTCCTATATAGCGGACGCTCGAAAGCTTCTCGGCGGTGACTTCGTAGTCCTGAACCATGGAGGAAATATTGGCCACATCAGGCGCGGTGAAACCGGCCAGTTCCGATTCGGAGAGCATCCGGCCTGCCAGAACCATAAAGGCATCGGCCTGGGCCTTGTCGAAGGCCTGGTCGCGGGCGGCCAGGGCACTGTCAGCCGTAACGTCGACCTGGACCCCTTCCACCGTGAAAAGGTCGGCTTGTGCCAGCGCCGGGACGGCGGGCAGTAAAAAACATGCCAAAATCGCGTAAAGGACTGTACGGATTGCGCGAAAAGTCTTATAGATTGTGGCCATCGGACATCCTGTTAGGGGTGGAATGATGGTTATAACTCCCCCACACTAAAGATGCAAAATGAAAGAAAGCGCATACAAACAAGCCGGAGTTGATATTGACGCGGCAGACGAGCTGATAGAGCGGATCAAGCCCCATATCAGGAAGACCAACCGCAGCGGCGTCGTTTCCGGCATCGGCGGTTTCGGCGCGTTGTTCGATCTCAAGAGTACGGGTTTCAAGGACCCGGTTCTCGTCTCGTCGACAGACGGCGTCGGCACAAAGATAAAAATCGCGATAGATACCAATACTCATGACACTATCGGTATCGACTGCGTCGCGATGTGCGTGAACGACATCGTTGTACAGGGGGCTGAGCCGCTGTTCTTTCTTGATTACTTCGCAACAGGCAAGCTGGAAAATGATGTTGCGGAAAAGGTTATCGCCGGCGTCGCGGCCGGATGCCTTCAGGCGGGGTGCGCACTTATTGGCGGCGAAACGGCCGAGATGCCAGGTCTTTATGCGCCGGGGGATTACGACCTTGCCGGATTCGCCGTTGGCGCCGTCGAGCGCGATGGCGTGATCGACGGAAAGAACATCAAGGAGGGCGACGTTATTCTTGGGCTGGCGTCCAGTGGGGTTCATTCGAATGGCTATTCTTTGGTCCGGAGAATTATTAGCACGACACAGGGTTATACGTATGAAGGCAAGGCACCCTTTGGATCGGGCTCAATGAAGGACGCGGTGTTGACACCCACCAGAATCTACGTGAAACCGGCGCTGGAAGCCATGAAAATCAAGGACTCCAGCGGACAATCCTCAATAAAAGGAATGGCTCATATTACGGGCGGCGGCCTGTATGAAAACATCCCGCGGATTTTGCCGGATGATGCATGCGCCCATCTCGATGCGAAGGCGTGGGAGTTTCTGCCGGTGTTCAGATGGCTATTGCAGGCCGGGCGCATTGAACCGGCGGATATGGCACGGACACTGAATTGCGGTATCGGACTGGTCGTCGTCGTCGAGCCCACGCAGGCCGACGCGGTTAAAAAATCGTTCGAGAAATCGGGCGAGACGGTTTCGATCATCGGCAAAATTACGAAGCGCTCTAAAGACTTTGCGGACGCCGCAGTCATCATAGACAATCTGGACACATGGCAATAAAGAAGATCAACCTTGCGGTTTTGATTTCCGGCAGCGGAAGCAATCTCCAGGCGTTGATTGATGCGTGCGCGGCGCCGGATTATCCAGCGAAAATCAGTGTGGCTATTTCAAACAAGCCGGGTGCGTTCGGACTGCAGCGCGCAGAAAAGGCGGGCATTCCCGTCGAAACAGTCGATCATACGAAATATGCGAACCGGGGCGATTTCGAAAATGTCCTGCATAATGTTCTGGGCAAATATAATGTCGATTTGATCTGCCTCGCCGGTTTTATGAGAATCCTGACGCCGGACTTCATCGCGAAATGGGAAGGCAAGATTATAAACACGCACCCTGCCCTGCTGCCCAAACATGGGGGCAAGGGTATGTATGGCGAGCATGTGCACAAGGCGGTGTTAGCCGCCGGAGACAAAGAGAGTGGCGTGACCATTCATTATGTGATCCCCGATGTGGACCGGGGTGAAATCATCCTGCAAAAACGCGTAAAGGTTGAGCCGGGCGACACGCATGAGGCCTTGGCCAAGCGTGTCCTAGCGGAGGAGCACAAGGCTTATGCAGAGGCCGTGCGGATGATTGCAGAAAAAAACTTGAAAAAAACCGCCTGAGCGCTATCAATTAACAGAAGAGAATGGAGATTTATTCATGGCCCAGCACACCCCCGTCGAGGCAGACCCCAAGGAAATCCAGCGCGCGCAGGAGACATGGCATAACGCCACAAAGGCCGGAAAATGGGGCATTGTCGCCGCTGTTATTATCCTGGTTGGGCTGGCGCTTCTTTTCATAGATTTCTAAAAACTTAACCACTTTCATACAAAAGTTAATTATAATGGCGAAGGGGAGTTTTCCGTTTCGCCATGTCACCTATACCCATGCCAAATTTAAGAATTCTGACCTTTGCCCTGCTGGCGCTGGCGGCGCTGCTTATGGCATGGCCGGTTTCGGCGCAGATCACGCGCACGGCGCGGATCGAGCTCGGCGAAAACACCAAAGAGCTTAATTTCGGCGCGGACGTTTATATCACGTACGATAAAGAAAAAAGGCTGAACGAGCAGATCGTCGCCACCCGCCATGAAAACAATCTGCGCGGCGCGCGGCAGGATTCCGACATCATCAATCTTGGTGTCGATCCCGGTCCGACATGGCTGGTGTTTTCCATCACGAACAATTCGAAACAGGAAGAATGGATTTTAGATTTCGGGATGTTCACCGAAGGCCGGATGGGCAAGGTGAAAAAGCTGGTCGTCAAAAACCACACGCGCGATGAAACATTTGTCCGCGCGATGCGCGAAGACGACAAGCCGGAGTCGCTCGGCAAATCGCTGAGAGGCACCGGAATTCCGGTCAAGACAAGCATCCAAAAGTCTGAGCTTTTTGTCGTTTACATCGAGACCGAAGGAAACCTGCCGGCCACATTCGTGCCCAAGCTGACGAGCGAGCATGAGCAGATGAACGGGTTCTCGGCATCGAAGATCACCGCGTGGGTGCTTATTGCCTTCTTTATCGCCGCCGCGACATTCTTCGCTGCTGCGGCGTATCTTGAGAAAAAACCGACCTTCGGCCTTTTTTCAGCTTATTACGCCATGAACATGATTATGTTCGTGCTGCTGCTGGTGGTGTTCTTTATTCCTTTTTCGCCGGGCGGTTATATCGCCGCGCTTTTATACCCGGCCTGTTTCCTGATCGGCATCGTGATGACATGGATGTTCCTGGACATATCGGCTGAGGATTACAGCGACAATGCCGTCGTTCTTTCGCTTGGCTCGTTCATTGTCGTCAGCTCCCTGATCGCCGCCGTCCTACCGGACCGCTCGACGATTTTCAATGAGCTTTTGACATTCCTGCCCTGCACGATCGGCATGCTGGCGCTTGCGGCGCTGGCGTTCAGCCACGCACAGAACGGAAAATTCGCGGCATATTACCTGGCCAGCGGATGGGTGATGGCATTTTTCGGCAGCTTGCTGACCCTGCTCTCCGGCGCGCAGATTTTCGGCAGTAACGTGGTACTTCTGAATGCCTACTGGATTTCACTGGTCCCGCAGGCGCTGTTTTTTGCCGGCGGGTTTTCGAAGAAAATCCTGGAAATGCGCGAAGCGGAGCGTGTGGCTTTTTCGCGCGAGAACCGCGCAGCGCAGTCATTGGCAAGGCTCAAGCAATCAAAGGAAACGGCCGACCAGGCGAGATTGCTGCGCGTCATCGAGCGCGAGCGTGAATTGATGGCTGAACTGCGCGAGCAGGAAATGCAACGCACGGAAGAGATGCGCCGCGCCAAGGAAATGGCCGACCATGCCAACCGCGCGAAATCGGCGTTCCTTGCGGTCGTCAGCCACGAAATCCGCACGCCCATGACGGGCATCATGGGGATTTTGCGTTTGTTCAGGGACACCAAGCTTTCGAAAGAGCAAAGCGATTACCTGCTGACGATCCAGAAATCCGGCGATACGATGATGGTGCTGCTGAACGACATTCTCGATTTCGAGAAAATCGAGAGCGGCAACATGGAACTTGAAGAGATCGATTTCGACCTGCCGAAACTGGTGCAGGGCGTCGTGACATTGATGGCGGGACATGCCGCCGACCGCAACGTTATGCTGCATAGCGATGTTCCGGCGGATTTCCCTGTCGCATTGATGGGCGACCCAACGCGTTTGCGGCAAGTCCTGCTGAACCTCGTCAATAACGCGATCAAGTTCACCGAGAACGGCAACGTCACCATTCGCCTGCGCGCCACACGGCTCGAAAACAAAAAGGATGGCGTGAAAGGCAATTACGAGATTTACATGGCCGTTGAAGATACCGGCATCGGGATATCGGAAAAAGCGCAGGAAAAACTATTCACCCCGTTCGAGCAGGCCGACGCATCGGTCTCGCGCAAATATGGCGGCACGGGTTTAGGACTGGCGATTTGCCGCAAGCTCGTCACCGCGATGGGCGGCACAATCAGCCTGTCGAGCCAAATCGGCGTCGGCAGCACGTTCTTCTTCTCGTTACTCATGAAAGAAGGAAGCGCGGATGCGAGCGAAGAGACCACACTGGAAGACTACGCCACGCAGGATCCGGTGCCGTCAGGTCCGCCACTAAGACTGCTTGTAGTCGAGGACAACGAGATCAACAGGAAGGTTCTTCAGAATTTCCTGGAGAAGCAGCATCATATGGTGTCGCTGGCGGATAGCGGCGAAATGGGCCTCGATATTTTCGGACGGAGCGAATTCGACGCGGTGTTCATGGATATCAATCTGAGCGGCATGAGCGGCGTCGAAACTGCGAAAATTATACGCATGATGCCGGACAAGCGCATGGCGGAGACGCCGATGATTGCATTGACAGGTAATGTCGATGAAGAGGATGTGAAGTCATTCTACCGCGCGGGCTTTAATGCCGTCATGGCCAAGCCGATCGATTACGATCAGTTGATTCACCTGCTTGGCGAGGTGCGAAAAAACAAGCACGCGCACCCGGATTCAGCGGCCAGCGCTGCGCCACCGCCGCGCACCGAGCCGCAGGAAGCCTCGCCGGAAGAAGAAGCCATAGCCATGCCGCCGCCGCAATATGCGCAGGACGACGATACGCACAAAGCCGATGAAGAACTCACGCCGCTCCATAAATTCCTGCAGGAACAGGAAACAGCCCCGGCAGAGAAAATGGATTTCAGCGCTGTGTTCGATGTGAAAATGCTGGATGGCTTGCTGCGCTCGCTCGGCAGGGACCAGATCATAGAACTTCTCGACGGCTTCATACAAAAGACCGATGAAATCGTCGCGGCGCTGACGGCGGCTTCAGAAAAGGGCGACAATGTTGCGGCTCATGAAAGCGCACATGAACTACGCGGCATGGCGGCCAATTTCGGGATGAAAGAGCTGGCGGCGATTGCGGCGGTCATAGAAAAAGCGATGCATAATAACCAGCCGGAAAAGGCAGCGCCTGAGATCGAGAAACTGCCGGAGGCCGCGGAGCGGACCAAGGCGGCGATCAGATCATGGTTAAGCTAGAAGCTTAGCCGACGATTTCTTCAGATTTAAAGAAATAAGCGATTTCGGTTTTCGCGTTCTCAAGGCTGTCAGAGCCGTGAATGGAATTTTCACCGATGTTGAGCGCGAAGTCTTTCCTGATGGTGCCGGGGGCGGCCTCAGCAGGGTTGGTTGCGCCCATGACTTCGCGGTTTTTCGCGACAGCATTGGCGCCCTCAAGAACCTGGACTACGACGGGTTCGGAGCTCATGAATTCGGTCAACTCGCCGAAGAAGGGGCGCGCCTTGTGCACGGCATAGAAGCCTTCGGCCTGGGCTTTGGACATATGGATGCGCTTCTGGGCGACGATGCGAAGGCCGGCAGCTTCGAGTTTCGCGTTAATCGCGCCGGTCAGGTTGCGGCGGGTGGCATCGGGCTTGATGATTGAAAATGTGCGTTCCTGCGCCATGGTTTGGGTCCTCAATAGGGTCAAATCGTTTCGTGGATGCGTTATATATAGGCCCCGCCCCGGCAACGCAACCCCCTGCCTGCCCCTTAAGGAAACCCCCTCATTTTTGCATTATGTTAAATTTTCTGGTAGGGTGTCAGTGTTTCCTGGGGAGCGAATCTCTTGAAATAAAGTTTTCCCCTTGAATCAAACAGGGTTTTATTGTTGCCTTAAACAAGGGAAAAGTACTTTTATAAGTACAATAAAGATAAAAAAATGACATTGGCTGGGAAAAAATTCGCGACTGCTGTTGCAGAACCGTACGACTATAAAAAGGGTTGGGACAAGCTTGAACAGCCTGATCCCGATTTCAGCGCACGCGATTACATAGAACTTGCAAAGCATGCGGCCCCCGGCTTTTCTCAAAAAGCCCGGGACTTTTGCGATGAAAACGGTTTATCTTTTGTTGAAATTCCACACAGCATTTTTGCGGACGCGTATGAAAAAGGAACAATTCCTTTCCGCCAATGGCTCAACAATTATTGCGAACGCAACCACCTTCCCAAAAATGCCCAGATCGCAATTATCGGGCCGCGCATAAAATCACTTGAATCCGCCGAAAGGAAACAGGGCGATAAAGATAAAAAGCCCAGTCAGAATGCCGATTATCTCGGCATCATGATGGTTACGCTTAAAAGCGGCACGCCAGTCAAAGGCTACAAAGATAAAAAAGATCTTGCTCTCCTGGCAAAGGTGGTCGATGCGATTGAAAATGATCCCAGATCACTTGCCAGAAAGAATTCCTATTGGAGGCCCAATGAAGTCACCGGCTTCCGTGACCATAAATCCATTTGGCAGGAAGACATAACGAGCGGAGCATTCAAAGACTGGGCGATACATGGCGAGGTTAAAGTCGAAGATGAAAGCCAGATGGATGTCGACAGGCAAACCAGAAACCAGATTATTGCGCTCAGCAGAAAAACCGGAACATGGCTTTCGACCCTGCATTCCTCTGTTGCATACGATTCAAATATCACCGGGCAATCAAGACGCGCGAAAGAGCGGAGCGATTTTACAACCCGCGTCGGCATTCAAATTTATAACAGGGTTTTTGCGGATAACGGGTTTGACCGTTTGATGGATCCTGCTTTGGTGCATGAATATACCCCGATGAGTCATGAAGAAATAATAAGAATGATTTTGGATGAGGGACCAAAAAATTCCAACACGCATGGACAGGTTCAACATTTAATTACAGGTGTAATGAATTCCGGCATGCTGCAAGCAGCCGGTAAAACATATCGCATCCCGGCTCAACTTCCCGAACATGCAGTAGTCCTGCATTAATGCGAACTTAGGCCGCCAGGGCTTTTTCGATTTTTGATACAGCATCGTTCGCCGCGCCCGCATTGGGGCCGCCGGCCTGCGCCATGTCGGGACGGCCGCCGCCACCCTTGCCGCCGAGTGCTTCCGCACCGATTTTGACGAGATCGACGGCTGAGATTTTACCGGTGAGATCGGATGTGACGGCGACGACGAGTGAAGCACGCCCCTCTTCCGTTGAGACTAATGCAATAACGCCCGAGCCGAGCTTGGCTTTCAAATCGTCCGCCATGGGTTTGAGGTCACGCGCGGGGAACCCCTCGAGCACTTTACCGATGAATTTGACGCTGCCGATGGTTTTGATTTCGTCGGCGGAATCCGTAGCTGATTTTCGGCGGAGATCATCAACTTGTTTTTGCAATGCTTTATTACGTGCGATTAAAAGATCTTCATCGTTACTTTCTACGAATATCACATCTTCTCCACCCACTGCCTTAAGTTCAATGCGCAACCTTGATGTTTCAGCATTGAGCTTATTAATTTTATCTTTCTCTCCCTGCGCCTTGTTTTGTTCATAGGCGTCGGCGCGAGAACCGGTGACGGCCTCTAACCGGCGGATACCAGCGGAGAGCGCGGATTCAGACGTGATTTTCAGGCGGACGATGTCACCGGTTTTTTTGGTGTGCGTGCCCCCACACAGCTCGACAGAGAAAACGTGGTTCGCGCCCTTGGCCATTGTCCCCATAGAGACAACGCGGACTTCGTCGGAATATTTTTCACCAAAGAGCGCGCGTGCGCCGGAATCACGGGCTTGGTCGAGCGGCAGGACGCGGGTGATGACGTCGGTGTTCGCCCTGATTTCGTCGTTGACGATTTTTTCGACGCGCTCGAGCTCTTCCTTCGTGATGGCTTTCGGATGTGAGATGTCAAAACGCGTGCGGCCTGAATCCTGCAGCGATCCTTTCTGCGCGACGTGATCGCCGAGAACCTGACGGAGTGCCTCGTGCAGCAGGTGCGTGGCGGAGTGGTTGGCGCGGATGGCGCTGCGGCGGGCATTGTCGACTTTGAGCTCGACGCCCTGCCCGACTTTAATCTCGCCTTGCCCCATTTTAACGATGTGCAGCCAGAGTGCGCCGACCTGTTTTTTGGTATCTAGGATTTCGACGGTAGCGGATGCCTGTTTACCGTCTGCGGACGCGGCGGAGATGAGGAATCCCGTATCGCCGACCTGACCGCCGGATTCAGCGTAGAATGGTGTCTGGTTGACGATGACGATGCCCTCTTCGCCGGATTTAAGGGATTGAACTTTTTTGCCGTCTTTGACGATGACCTTGATCTGGCCTTCGGCAATTTCAGTTTCATAGCCGAGGAATTCCGTGGGCCCGGCTTCTTCCAGAATTTCGAACCAGATTTTTTCGTTGCCCGCATCGCCCGAACCAGCCCATGATTTGCGGGCTTCGGATTTTTGTTTTTCCATGGATTTTTCGAAGCCAGCCGTATCGACGGCGATGCCCCTGGATTTGAGTGCGTCCTGCGTGAGGTCTAACGGAAATCCATATGTGTCATAGAGTTTGAATGCGACGTCGCCAGCGAGTGTGCCGCCTTTCGAGAGATTTTTGGTTTCCTCGTCGAGGAGTTTCAGGCCGCGCTCGAGCGTCGTTTTGAAACGGGTTTCTTCCTGTTTCAGCGTTTCAGTGATGAGGCTGTCGGCGCGCTTCAGTTCCGGGTAGGCCGCGCCCATCATATTGAGGAGCGTGGGAAACAGGCGGTACATCAGCGGTTCATCATCAGATTTGCCGAGAATTTTCACGTATTCCAGATTATCATTTTTTTTCATAGCCTCTTTTAATTTCGGGCCGAGGGACGGCTGGCGCAGCAGGTGTGCATGGCGCATGCCGCGGCGCATGATGCGGCGAAGAACGTAGCCGCGACCTTCGTTTGAGGGCATGACGCCGTCGGCGAGCAGAAACGCGGAGCAACGCAAGTGATCGGCGATGACGCGGTGTGAAGCCGCCATTTCCCCGTCAGGCGAAACGCCCGTTAGGTCGGCGCTGTGTTCAATGATGTTCCTGAGCAGGTCGATATCGTAGTTCGAGGATTTGCCCTGCATGAGCGCGGCGGTGCGCTCAAGGCCGAGGCCTGTGTCGATACTTGGCTTGGGAAGTGGTTTGCGGTTATGGCCACCATTGCCGTCGGGTTCCTGCTCGAACTGCATGAAAACATTGTTCCAGAATTCGAGGTAACGGTCGCCGTCCTGATCGGGGGAGCCCGGTGGGCCACCCTGCAATTTATCACCCTGGTCGTAAAAAATTTCCGAGCATGGACCGCACGGGCCGTAATCGCCCATCATCCAGAAATTGTCGTTGGTCGGAATGCGGATAATTTTGGAATCCGAAAAGCCGGAAACTTTTTTCCAGATGGCGGCGGCTTCTTCGTCCGATGAGTGGACGGTGACTAGAAGTTTGTCCGGGTTCATGCCAAAATTTTTGGTCACGAGTTCCCATGCGAAGGCGATAGCGTCCTCTTTAAAATAATCGCCGAAAGAAAAGTTACCCATCATTTCGAAAAAAGTATGGTGGCGCGCGGTGTAGCCGACATTGTCGAGGTCGTTGTGCTTGCCGCCCGCGCGGACGCATTTCTGCGCGGTGGTGGCGCGGGTGTAGGGGCGTTTTTCGACGCCGGTAAAGACGTTTTTGAACTGGACCATGCCGGAGTTGGCGAACATTAAAGTCGGGTCGTTCTGCGGTACGAGCGGGCTGGAGGGCACGATTTCGTGGCCCTTCCCTTTGAAGAAATTCAAAAATTCCGAACGTATGTCATTGACGCTTTTCATGGCTTCACTCTATTCTGGCCCCTGTTTATCCAGCAAGAGGCTATTTATGCAGGAATTTCTGACGCTTGCCAATGGGTTGGCCGATCTTTCGGGCGAAATTGCCCGAAAGTATTTCCGCCAGCCTTTCGAGGTGATTTCGAAGGCGGATGAAAGCCCTGTGACTATTGCTGACCGTTCAATCGAGGAGGCCATCCGCGCGACTATCGAAAAGGCGCGTCCCGAGGACGGGATTTACGGCGAGGAGTTCGGGATCAAGCCGAGCAAGAACGGCCTGACATGGGTGATCGACCCGATTGACGGGACGAAAGCCTTTATCATCGGCAAGCCGACCTTTGGAACCCTGATTGCATTATGCGAAGAGGATGTGCCGGTATTGGGCGTTATTGACCAGCCAATTTCGAAAGAACGATGGACAGGCGCGGACGGCAAAACGACACTGAACGGCAAGGCGGTGAATGTGCGCCCCTGCCCTGATTTAAAATCGGCGTGCGTGGGCAGCACGACGCCCGCGATGTTCAGCAAAACCGGCCCGTTTTACGAGAAAATCGAGAAGGCAGCGAAGATGCTGGCGTGGGGCGGCGATTGTTATATGTATGGCTTGCTGGCGAGCGGCAATATGGATGTTTGTGTTGAGGCGAGTTTGTCGCCGTATGATTTCTGCGCGCTGGTTCCGGTTGTTGAAAATGCGGGCGGGATTATTACAGATTGGTCGGGGAATAAACTGACGATCAAATCGGATGGCAGAGTTTTAGCTGCGGGTGATGCGAAAGTTCACGCGGAAATTCTGAAGTTATTGCGCTGAGGCCGTCCGGTACGGGGCTTTATGTTCCGAAACAGTATTGTGCGTGTATTTCGCGATTTTTCCCGTAGCGAGAGAATCCAGCGTCGGTGTCGGCTGGCCGTCCTTCAGACGGTAAATCCAGAAATTGGCGAGCACACGCTCGACATAGGCGCGGGTTTCGGATGACGGGATCAACTCGATGAACAGCAGCGGGTCTTTGACCTCGGGCCATTGTTTTTTCCATTTCGCGAGATTGCCGGGCCCGGCGTTGTAGGCGATGAGCAACATGACCATGTCACCACGCACGGACTTATCTTTCAGCAGATTTTCAAGATAACGCTGCGCGACCTCAAGATTTTCCTGCGGGTTGGTCAGGGATGGATCTTCGGCGACCGAAGACGCGGTTGATGGCATGACCTGCATGAGGCCGACGGCGCCAGCAGAGCTTTTGGCCATGGGATCGAATTTCGATTCCTGGCGCGTAATGGCGTAGATCAAAGCGGGATCGATCTTGTATCCTTCTTCCGGCTTCCACGGGCCGGTGGGATAAAGCGCGGCGTCGTAAAAAGCGCCCGCCTCGTCGGAAACAAGGCTGGCGAGGCGCATACCGAGCGAGGGCAGATCAGCGTAACCGGCGTAAGCCAGAAGCGCATCGCGCATATTGTCGTCTTCCGGCTTCATGCGGATCAGTTCGTTTTCCGCGAGGTGCGGCTGGCCTGCGGCGACGAGCGCGATGGCGCGATTGCCGGAATCAGTTTTCATCAGGGTATCAAAATAGTTTTTCGTGAAGGTCGGGACCTTCCAGTTGAAATCGAAATCGCGGCCGAGCGAACGTGTGGCGATCAGGCCGTAGAATGTGCGCGGGTGTTCCATGCCAGCCTCCAGCCATTTGCTGACGACGCGCACGTTACCGGCACGCATGTGCGCACGGGCGGCCCAGTAAGACGCGGCGGCTGCGGTCCAGCCGGATGCGTAATCGGAGGTCGCGGGAATTTCAAACGCGGCGGCGGATTTTTTGTACTGGCCGTTTTCCCACGCCGCGAGACCGGCAACCCAGCCCGCCATCGGGACGTATTTGCCGGAGCGTTTCAGCGATGCGGCGGCAAGTTCGCCCGCGCGCTTGCCGTTGCCGGAATAAAGATAGGACGCAGCGATTTTCGATTGAATCTGGTCGTATTCGACGGAGTCGAACAATTTGATGTTGGACTGAAGTTTCGAGAGAGCGGCGGTGGGTTTGTAATCACCCGCGAGAGTCAAAATTTCGTTGCGGGTCTTGTCGATAGTTTTTACCTGCTCATCGGTGCGCTTGCGCGGTGAGCCGTAAGTTTTGCCGACGATCATGGTCGGTTCGAGATGCGGGCCGATGATTTCAGCGCTTTCCGGTTTGGAAATGTTGCCGTCAAAAGTTTCGGGCATGCGGCCGTTCGCCATGCGGTAGATTTTCTCGGCACCGGGATGGTCGCTGTAGAGCGCCAGCCAGTCCTGCAGTTCTTCGAAAGCGGATTTGTAATCGGCGTGCATATAACGTTGATAGAGGACATGGCCCATAAGGCGGCGGTCGTGAAGTTTATTGATCTGGCGGTCGGCAGCCTCGATCTTGCCCTCCTCCTGGTAGTCGAAAATGGCCTGGTAGGTGCGGGCATCGGCATCGGACATGGGTTCATCCGGATAAACGACAGGTTCAGGCGCTTTGCGCGGGGCCGGTTTTTCAACGGGGGCCGGAGCGGCCTCAAGACCTAATAGGTTACGGGCAAAACCCTCCACTGTTGTCGGCTGGGCGGCAGGCTGTTCAGTAGCCTGCACAGGGCCGGCCTCGGAGGGGGTATTTTGCTGGGCAGGCTTGAGCGGAGGCACCGGAACAACGCCATCGGTACGCGCCATAACGGGGCCGGATACACACCCCAAAGCCAGGACGGCGGCACCAAGCCGCGCTATGTTCGTTATGTTTGTTCCTTGCATAAGGCGCCCTGAATACACCAAGGGGCTTTTTTTGTCCAGTTTTAGGGCCAAAAACTAGGTTTTTTGTCCTATTTCCAGATACTTAGACTGGAGGGTGAGCATGTCCTGCCAGACCGCTCTTTTCTGAGACGGGGTGCGCAAAAGATAGGCCGGGTGATAGGTGGCAATCGCGGGGATGGGGGCTGCGTCTTTCAGGAAAGGCGAAGACGGTCTGTAATCGTGCCACTTGCCGCGCAATCTCGAAACGCTCTGTTCCGTATTAAGAAGAGCCTGGGCGGAGACACCGCCGCAGAGAATCAGGAGCTTCGGTTTGACGAGAGCGATGTGCTTTTCGATGAAAGGCAGGCTGACATCGATTTCGGCGGGGCTCGGCGTGCGGTTGCCGGGCGGACGCCAGTTGAGAATGTTAGAGATATAGATGGCCTTGGCCGCATCCTCTTCCCTGCGGTCGAGATTGATGCATTTGAGGATTTTATCGAGGAGCTGGCCGCTGACGCCGACGAAAGGTTTGCCGAGGCGGTCCTCGTCTGCGCCGGGGGCCTCACCGATCAGCATGATAGAGGCCCTGGGATTGCCGTCGCAGAATACCATATTCGTGGCGGTCTTTTTAAGGGCGATGCCGTCGAAAGCAGCAATGGCTTCGCGCAACTCATCCAGCGTCGAGGCGGCGGCGGCCAGTTTTTCCGATTCGGCGCGGGCGTCGTTACGGCCCATTAAAGGTGTTAAGGGCGCGGCAGGCACAGCGGCCACGGTGACAACAGGCTTTTCAGGCAGGGATTCGATGACAGGCGCGGCCGACTGACGTTTCGGCGGCTCATTATCCAGCGCCTCGTCGACCCCGTTGTCGAGATGCCATTCAAGGGCGGCTTTGTAGGCTTGCGTGCTGGCCATTAGTTGCGAAAAACCTGTCTTAGAATCTAGGGAACGCCTTCAAAATACGTTAAAGTAAGGGGAGCCACAAGATAAGGAAAAACCTATGCCTCCTTCCGTCCGCCCTGACCGCGAAAGCATGGAATACGATGTCGTCATCGTCGGCGCGGGACCGTCTGGTTTGTCATGCGCGATTCGATTGAAACAGCTGAAACCTGAACTGACGGTTTGTGTTTTAGAAAAAGGTTCGGAAGTCGGCGCGCATCTTTTGTCGGGTGCGGCACTCGAGCCGCGTGCGCTTAATGAATTGATTCCAGACTGGAAAGAGAAAAATGCGCCACTGAATGTGAAGTGCACAACCGATAAGTTTATTTTCCTGACGAAAAATTCTGCGTTTCGTTTTATAACACCCCCTCAAATGAATAATCACGGAAATTACATTATCTCGCTGGGTAATTTCGGGAGATGGCTGGCCGTGCAAGCTGAACAACTGGGTGTGGAAATTTTTCCGGGCTTTGCCGCCGCGGAAGTTCTCTATGACGCGAGCGGCGCCGTGATCGGTGTCGCGACCGGCGATATGGGCATCAACAAGGAAGGCGAAAGAACCGCCGATTTTGCGCCGGGCATGGAGTTGCACGCGAAGCAGACGGTGTTCGCCGAAGGATGTCACGGATCGCTCACCAAGACGCTTATTAAGAAATTTGATCTTAGAAAAAATTCCGACCCGCAGACTTACGCGCTCGGGATCAAGGAAATCTGGGAAGTGCCTGCGGAAAAGCACCGTGCAGGCGAAATCATTCATACGCTGGGCTGGCCGCTGGATTCAAAAACTTATGGCGGGTCGTTCATTTATCATTTTGAGAATAATCAGATCGCGCTCGGGCTGGTGATCGGGCTTGATTACCAAAATCCTTATTTGCATCCGTATAAAGAAATGCAGAGATTCAAAACGCATCCGGCGATCAGGAAAATGTTAGAGGGCGGGCGGTGCGTGACATACGGCGCACGCGCATTGGTCGAGGGCGGATTCCAGTCGCTGCCGAAACTCACCTTCCCTGGCGGATTGCTGATCGGCGACACGGCAGGATTTCTGAATGTGCCGAAGATTAAGGGCACGCATACGGCGATGAAGTCAGGCATGCTGGCGGCGGAAGCGATTGCGGAAGGCGCGATTGATTTCGGAAGCGAGATCGCTGCCTATCCCGAGAAGCTGAAAAATTCATGGGTGTGGAGCGAGCTGAAAAAAGTGCGCAACATCCGTCCCGGTTTTCACTGGGGGATGTGGATCGGGCTTATCAATGCCGGACTTGAAACAGTGCTGTGCGGCCTGACGCCATGGACACTGAAAAACCATGCCGACCATGCCCAGTTAAAGAAGGCCGGCGAGAGCAAAAAGATCGAATACCCGAAACCGGACGGGGTGCTGACATTCGACATCCTGACCTCGGTTTCCTTCTCCAATACCAACCATGCCGAGGACCAGCCGAGCCACCTGCAATTGATAGACCCGACGGTTCCGACCCGGGTGAACCTGCCCCTTTATGATGAGCCCGCCCAGAGATACTGCCCGGCAGCGGTTTATGAAATTGTTAAGGATAATCAGGGGGTTGCAAAACTCCAGATTAACGCCCAAAACTGCGTCCATTGTAAAACCTGCGATATCAAGGACCCGTCGCAGAACATAAACTGGACGGTTCCGCAGGGCGGCGGGGGGCCGAATTACCCCAATATGTAAGACTTAAGAAACCATTTATCTGGTACAATATTAAGGGATGGAAATGAGGAAATTCGGGATTGGTTTTTGCGGGATTTTAGGCGTTTGCGCGGCTTATTACAGCTATAGCGCACTGACGACGTCGCGGCTGGCCGAGTTACAGACGATGGCAGGCCAGGAACAGACAGTCGGACAAATCGGCCCGACTGTTTTCGGTGATTATCTCAACAGCCAGTTTGCGCAGCAGCATCATGACTGGAAGCGCGCGGGCAATTACCTGACGCGCGTGATGGTGCAAACGCCGGATGATCCGCAGGTTCTGAAACGCGCGATGATTTTGGCGATGGGCGCGGGTGAAACCAAAAAATCCGTCGAGCTCGCCGCGCAAGTCGCTGCCGCGGAAAAAGACAATGCGCTGGCGCTGTTGTTCCTGACCACAGGCGCGATGCACGACAAAAATTATGCAGCCGCAGATGCGTATCTGAAAGCCATGCCAGCGGGCAGCCTTTCCGATTTCATCATGCCTCTGCTTGAGAGCTGGATACAGGCCGGGCTCGGCAATTACACTGGCGACAAGTTGACGGGTAACACCGCGCATATGTATCACGCGATCCTGCTTGCCGATTACATGGGCAAGAATGACGAGATTAGAAAGCTGCTTGAAAAAATCCTAGACGGCAAGTCGCCCTCGCCTGCGGATGCCGAGCGGATCGCGGATATTTACGCGCATATCGGCGACAAGGAACAAGCCATCGGGCTTTACACGAAAGCACTTCAGGAGAACCCTGCAGACGCAGAGCTCAGCAAAAAACTGGCCGATGTGCAGGCCGGGAAAATTCCCGACAGCTTTGAGCGGGTGACATCACCGGAACAAGGCGTTGCGATGGCGCTTTATAATATGTCGGAGCTTCTATATCAGGAGCAAGCCGACGACAGCGCGCGGGTGTTTGCCAATATCGCGCTTTACCTCGATCCGTCGATGACCGACACACAGCTTTTGCTGGCGGCGATCACCTCGCGCAACGACCGCACGAATGACGCGATCGATTATTACCGCAGCGTGAAGCCGGAGAGTGAATATTACCTGGAATCGCGCCGCCGCGCGGCGGACCTGCTGGAAGAATCAAAACGCACGGATGAAGCGCTGGCCGAGTTGAATTCGCTTGTGAAAAATCACAACGATGTCGAGTCCCTGATCCGTATCGGCGACATTTACCGCCGCCAGGAAGATTTCCAAAAGGCGCTGGTGAGTTATAACGAGGCGGCGGCACGTTTCGGTGATAAAATCCCGAAAGAATACTGGCACCTGCTTTATGCGCGCGGCATGTCGCTGGAGCGCCTGGGCGAGTGGGATAAAGCCGAGAGTGATTTACGCGCGGCGCTTTCATACCAGCCGGACCATCCTTATGTGCTTAATTATCTCGGTTATGCGTGGACGGACCAGGGCGTGAATTTGGGTGAGGCGCTGACGATGATCAAAAAGGCGGCGGAACTTCGCCCGACGGACGGTTATATCGCCGACTCGCTTGGGTGGGTTTATTACCGCATGGAAAATTACAAGGAAGCAGTGCCCTCGCTTGAGGCCGCCGTGGAATTGCTGCCCTATGATCCGGTTATCAACGACCATCTGGGCGATGCGTACTGGCAGGCAGGGCGCAAGCTTGAAGCACGGTTCCAGTGGCAGCGTGCGCGTAATTATTCCGAAGACCAGTCGCTGAACGCGATGATCGACCAGAAGCTCGCGCAGGGCTTGATCGCGACCGCGCCGGTCAAGCATGCGCAGTCCAAGGCTTCCGACCCTGCCACGGTCCACGGAGCGAATACCGGCGCAGATTCCGGGATTATGAGCCCTTAATTCAAGGCCTTTCATGAGCGCGACGGAAACCAGACTCCTAACAATCTTCGCCCCGGCGAAAATCAATCTTTACCTGCATATCACCGGGCGGCTGGATAACGGCTATCACATGCTGGATTCACTCGTGGCGTTCGCGGATATCGGCGATTCTATCGAGATTGAATCCGCGACAGAATTCGAATTCAGGATCGAGGGGCCGTATGCGGGCGGCTTCGGCCCCAAGGACCGCGATCATTCACCGGATTCATCGAACCTCGTCGTGCAGGCCGTGTGGGCACTCGCACGCGCCGCGCAGAAAATTCCCAATGTCCGAATCAAGCTGACGAAAAACCTGCCAATCGCGTCGGGGCTTGGCGGCGGATCATCGGATGCCGCGGCGGTGATCTGGGGGCTGCTGGAATGGTGGAAAATCCCGCGTCAGACGCATTATCTACAAGGTTTGATGGCACGGCTCGGTGCTGATATCCCGGCGTGCCTGACGTGCGCGCCTGTGCGCGTGCGGGGTATCGGCGACATACTGGACCCGGCACCAGCGATGAATGAAATTCCGATCGTTCTGGTCAACCCGGGCAAGCCATGTTTAACAGGTGAAGTTTTTTCGCGGTTCAACGGATCTTACCGCGAGCCGATGGCGCTGCCGCCCAGCCTTGAAAAATCCGGCGCGCTGATTTCCTTCCTCGCGCAGCAACGCAACGATTTGATGAAACCGGCGAGCGAAACCGTGCCGGAAATCGGCAATGTTCTGAATATCCTGAATGTGCAGGATGGCTGCACGCTGGCGCGGCTGACGGGTTCTGGCGCGACATGTTTTGGATTATTTGATGATGAAGCAAAAGCACGCAAGGCGGCAAAATCCATCGCGGCGGACAATCCGGACTGGTGGGTGAAAAGCGGCTGGCTGAACAGGCCGGAGCGTTACTAGTTGTAATCGTGCGCGTCAGACTGGCGCGTTTCCGCGTTATCTTCCGAAAGCATATGGACCAGCAGAGCGGCGCTCGCGGTACCGTCGGCATCCAGGCCGTTCAGTTTTTGATAGGTGCGGATGGCGTCCTGTGACAACGGGCTGTCGGCGCCGTCGGCGGGGCCGGGATAAAGACCGATGCCCATGAGGTGTTCCTGAACCTGCGCCAGCACGGCGCGGTCATTGGCGGGTGGTGGTGGCGCGACATCGCTGCGGGTTTCCTCACGCGGCGCGGGTGCGACCGAAGTTGGAGGAGACGTGGCTTCCCTGCCCTGCCTTACATCGTCGACCATCTTGTTGATTTCATCGACGCCGATATTGAGCGTTTTGGCGAGTTGCTCGAGCGCGGCCTTTGCTTCGGGGCTGCCCTTGTCGGCGGCGGTTTTGTACCAGACCAGCGCCTCCTCAGGCTGCGGCTTGCCGAGCAGGCCGTTCTCGTAGATCAGGCCGAGATTGTAGGCGGCTTCCATGATGCCCTGCGCGGCGGCTTTTTCGAAGTAAGCGTTGGCTTTAAACGGGTCATAGGAAACGCCGACGCCTTCTATATAGGCGATGCCGAGATTATATTGCGCTTCGGGGTGGCCGAGATCGGCGGCGCGTGTGTACCAGTCAATCGCCTTTTTGAGATCAGGCGCGGCGCCAAGGCCCTGGTGATTCAGAACGCCGAGATTGTAAGCGGCATTCGACACACCCGCATTGGCGGCCTGTTCAAACCAGAACAACGCGCGTTCGTAATTCTGTTTCACGTTGCCGTGACCGGCGGTGTAGATGGCGGCGAGGTCATGCTGAGCTTCGGGCATGCCATCGAAAGCGCGTTCCTCTATTCTTTTGACCGATTCAGGAAGATTTGAATCCGGGCTGATGAGCGAGCGTACATCGACATCCGATTTTTTATAGACCGGGGCGGCAGGCACGGCTTCGGGTGTTACAGCCTCAGGCGTTACAGTTTCAGCAACCGGCGCGGTTTCCTCAGCCGGGGGAAGGCTGGCGGTTTTAATTTCTTCCGTGACAGGCGCGGCAGCAGGTTCCTGCGGCACGGCTGCCGGTTCAGCTGCGATGTCTGACGGCTCGAGCTTGTTGAGTTCGGCAGCCAACGCGTCAGGATCTTCCTCGAGCATCTTCTGCAGCGTTATCTGGTCGGTGATGTCGATGCCGATATCATCGGATGGATCAGGTTCCGTAATAGCGGCAGGCGAGGTTTCCGTTTGTTCAGTGCCTGAGAAAGCGCTGGTGTCTTCACTGACGCGCCATTTATCGACGATGGTGTCGGCCTGTTCGGTTAAATTGGTTTCTTCTGCGGCAACTGGCGGCGTTGTTTCTGCGACCTGGAATTCATCCGCGCTACCTATAGGCTGGCGGATTTCACTGACGGCCCAGCCTGCCAGAATACCGCCGACGACCAGAAGCAGAATGGCGGCAGCCTGAAGGCCGCGCGCATTGCTCCACGATCCGGGTTGATAGTCCGCATCGGGAATAGCGGTGGGAATGCCGGGTTCCTGCGCCTTGAATACGTCATCGATATCAGCGGATACGGAGCCTGCAACGTTCTGACCGGTGAGCAGGACCATGGCCTTGGCATTCAGCGCGTCACGCGTCTGTACAACTGTTTCCTCAATGCGCTCGATCTTGCGCATGAAGCGCGTGCGGTCCTCGATGGCCTTTTCGATCTGGCGCATGATTTTTGATTGCTGCGCGGTTGCTTCCTCGACCTTGCGGACGATTTCTTCCTGCTTCTGCTCGGAAGTCTGCAAGCGTTTTGCAAGGTTATGGTAGGTTCCGGCGCCAGCGCGGATTTTTTCGGAATTCGCCTTGCCTTCTTTTTCGATGCCGGACTGGCGTTCCTCGAGATCGAGGAGAAGCTTGCGCGTCTCCTCCAGCTCTTTCATCGTTTCTTTCGCCATCTGCTCGGCGCGTTCGCCGCGATTGGCTTTCGTCTGAAGATTATCCATGGCCTGGCGATAGTTTTCGAGTTCGCTGCGCATGGAGTTGCGCTCGACCTGCGTGGCTTTCAGTTTTTCATTCAGCGAGCGGAGAAGCGCGAGGATCTGGAGCTGCGTGGGACCTTGATGGGCAGAGCCGGGTTCCGGGCGCGTATCGACGGGCTGGCGCGGTGCGGCGGATTTCGCTGTGTTGCGTCCATCATTCGCAGAACTGCCATTACCGGAGCCCTGAAAAAACACGCGGCCTTCAGTTGTCTTTTTAAATGCCATGGAAAGGTGATCCCCGGTCTAGTTACTTTTATATATATATGTGGTTGGAATCGACTATACAGGGTTTTGGAAAATCGTGCCAAGAAAAACGGCAGGGTTTTTAAGCGGTTAATAGTTAATGACTGGCGGCGGCCAAGGGTAATTTTATTAGCGTTTATCAAGGATTTACTGATTAAACAATTGCAGGCGAGCCGGAGGGCGGGCTTAGATTGTCATCGAAGCTGAACGTCGCGGCGTCGACATTTTTAAGCAGGGCAAGCGCAACGGCGGGAGCTATGCCGCCGCCATCAGAATCGAACGAGAAGACGGCATTGCCGTTGCCATCATCGGCGATGCCGACATAACCGTCGAGGACAGGATTGCTGCCGCCATAGCCGGCGAGCTCGAGCAGGATATCGATGTTGAGGATATCGCCGCCGGGGCCTGTGATGAAGTCTTCTATGACATCGGCATATTCGAGACCGGCCGCGGCGACGGGCGGCGCAAAAACTTCGTCCCAGACGCTTTTGTCGAAAATGAAGGAGTCGGAACCACCACCGCCATAGAGCGTGTCGGTGCCCGCGCCCGCCACGATCATGTCGTTTCCATCCAGTGCTTCGATTTTATCATTGCCGAGTGTTCCTATTATAAGGTCCGGCGAGGATGTGCCGTCGATGTCGAGGCCGCTGATGAGTGGTGGTGCGGTTTCAAGGTGAATGATCAGGTTATGTTCGACAGAGAAGCTGGCGATATCAACATCGGCGAGCGTTGCGAGATATTTTGGGCCGGAGCCACCGGGGCCGTTCGCGTCGAAGTATAATTTCGTGCGGGTGCCATCGGCGACGAGCTTGAAATAGCCATCGGCAATCGGGTCGTCGCCTGTGTAGCCTATGCCCGTAAGAAGGCCACTGATATCGACGCGGTCGCCGCCTTCACCGGCCTGAAATTTATTTATAAAATCGGCATGAAGCGAGACATCGGGCAGCAAATCTGCGCCGAAAACAATTGTGTCACGGTCGGACGCCGCGGTTATGCTGTCTTTGCCCTGCCCGCCTTCCAGAATATTCACGCCGCCGATTGCGATGATTTTATCGACGCCTGCCATGCCATGAATTTCGCTGCCTGTGCCGAGGCCGGTGAGACGGTCGTCGCCGGTTGTTCCGTTTATAACGCTCGGCCCATTGTTCGAGGCGGGATGAATTGTCAGGTCAGCCAGCGCACGCACGGGATAAGGACCGGGGTTAGTGATCACGTGGTTGGTACCAAAATCAGCTGAGATGAATCCCGCGAGACGGTCGCCCATAATTTCACGGTCGTCGTAATCCATGTGCCAGACATCGGTGGGAAACGTGACGGGGTCGCTGTCGTGCAACATTCGAAGGTCACTGTAATTCGCAGCAAGATGGATATCGGCGCGTTCCAGCGCCATGTCTTCCTGTGCGGTGTGCAAAAGATCGAGCCCGCGCAAAACGAGCGCGATTTCCGCTTCGCTTTCGCCTGCCACGCGCGCGGCATCGACGTTATAGCGCCCGGTTTCCATGATATAGAACTGGATGTCGTCGCCAAGGCGGGCCTTGATGTAATCGAACACGTCATAGGTAGCATCTATGTAGCGATCGACATTGGCCTGAAAATTCGGTGCCTTGCCCAGAAGCCGCGTTTCAGCCTCGCCCTGCCCCCAGACCACAACAGGTGTAACCACGCCGCGCGCGCGAAGGTCGGCTATTTGTGTGGCCATGATGTCGACGGCGCGAAGCAGGACTTCTCCGGGGCGATTTTGATCGGGATACCACCAGATTTGATCTGGTTTGTAACTGGTGTTGCGGTTGCCATCGACCGTCGTGCCGCCTACGGCGATATCAATCGGCGTGCCGCCGTCGCGCTGAAGCGTAATGACTTCATCGTAATCAGTTGTAGCCAGAAGCCCGTCTCGCAGACGGCTCGCGCCGGATTCACCGTCGGTGCCGCCTGTGCTGAGTCCTTTGGCATTCGACTGGCCGAGAATGGCGGCGTATAAAATAGAGGGCGAATTGATGATGAGATTATTGATTGTGAAATTCGCAAGCGGTGTATCGATAAGAGTGGCAAGATGCTGCGCGGCGGCGCTGCCGGAGCCGTCGGGATCGAACTGAATTCTTAAATCATCACCGTTGATAATGCCGAGTTTTATATAACCGTCGGTGATGGGGTTGGCACCCGCATAACCGACTTCCTGCAACAAGGCGCTTATGTCGATTTTATCGCTCGCGGTGAATTCGTATATATTGTCACGGTTATTCGCGATATTTCCCAAAATCGTGGCGTCGATAATGATTTTATCAACGTCAGTATCAATGCCGAGATAGATGTTGTCACGCCCCAAACCGGAATTAATGATGTCCGCCCCCGCTTCGCCATAGAGGCGGTCGTCGCCGACGCCGCCCATGAGGTGATCGTTGCCGCCTCCACCATACAATCGATCAGCGCCGAGGCCGCCTATAATCGTATTGTTAACATTATCCTGCCCGTCGATGCGGTCGGCGAAATCCGTACCGATGACGTTTTCAATCCCGATCAACATATCGTAGGAGCCATACCCGTCAGCAGTGACATGCGTCGTTTTGCTATTAAGAAACATTGTGACGCCAGATGTAGCGTCGCTATAACTGACCGTGTCGCGGTCGGTGGCCGGGTCACTTTCATTGCTGCCGACGATCAGATCGTTGCCCGCGCCGCCGCGCAGAATATCGTTGCCTGCATCGCCATAAACAACATCATCGCCCGCTCCCCCAGAGACGTAATCAGCGCCGCCCTGCGCCGATATAAAATCATGCGCGGCGGCAAGAACGATAAAATCAAGTTTTGTCGTGGACGGTGCGCTGCCCTGCGTATTTTTGAGATGCGTGCTGTATTGCGAGGGCGCAGGGTAAAGATGCAGATTGAGCCGGTTAAGCATCTGCGCGGAATCAATGGTCGTGCCGGGTGTGTCTGCAAATCCGTAGAAAGTCGTAAAGCCAGACCACCAGGCGGGCTTGTTCACTATAGGCATAGGGATTACTCCGATGAGGCGTAATATCAATGGATGCGCCCCAAACTAAGTTCCATTTGAGACAATTTTTATAGGATTATCTTCATCCTGCCTGGCCTTCAAAAATGAATCTGCCCGTTTGAAAATTTTTTACATGCTTAATTAAGAACATGTTCCCATTAGAAAAAATCGGAAAAAGATATTTGAAAAAATCGTACTTTCTGTAACGGACTGAATTCAGACTGAAAATTGATTTCCATCCACACGGATGACAAGTTTTTTGAACTTATTCTGGTTTTCAATTAAATATTTTTTTACTGTTCGGGAACCAAAATTAAAGAAACCAGATATTTGGTACCAAAAAAAATGTAAGTCCAAATCGGTGGGAAATTAATCCCAAGCAGATAAACAGACAATCAGAGGTAAAAACATGGCCCTTCCTGTCGGCGTCAGCTATGACGCCCAAACCCTTACCTATGCCATTTCCACTGGCACATCCACGACATCCATCAAAAGCGTAATCGCCCAGGCCACGTCAGGGTCAACGATAGTTTTTGAGCGCGGCACGCATACGATTACGGATACATTGGAAATCACGCGCAACGACATCACGGTTAAAGGCGAAGGAAAAACCAATACAAAACTCGTTTTCGATTTTCCGGGTGATGCGGGTGACGGGATTCACGTGAAAGGATCCTACTCATCTTATTCCGGCATACTGAGCAGCAATGCCAGCGCGGGAAGCTCGACTGTGACATTAAAGAGCGTATCAGGATTAAAAGTTGGAGACGTCCTGCATATTCAGCAGAAAAACACTTCAAGCTGGCTGGATGCAAACGGGTACGACAATATTTCGTCGAGTGATGCGGGAAAATTTCCGATCAATGAGACACTTGTCGAGATTAAATCTATCAGCGGTAATACCGTCACACTGAAAACACCCGTGACGCATGCGATAAGCGCTTCGCTCTCGACTGTAGAAGTTATCAAGACGGTGGATAAGGTAACGCTCTCGGATTTCAGCCTGACTTACAATCTGGGGACACCTGACGCGGACGATATGAGCAATGCACGGCCACGCGATGCCGGGACAATCGCCATATACATGGACAAGACGCAGGACGCGATAATTAAAAATGTGAATGTCACGAATGCACCATCACATAGTATCGAGTTTCGCACGAGCTTAACGCCGAAAGTCGATAGCGTTAAAATTGACGGCGCACACAATAAAGGCGATGACGGCAACGGTTACGGCATCCAGGTTGCCGAAACCTATTACGGCGTCTTTGAGAATCTGGATATTCAGAATGTGCGTCATGCATTCGTGTTTTCGAGCTGGAATACGGAGGTGGGAAACAAAGTGCATATTACGTCGACCAACCGTGACATCAATTTTCACGGCGGGCCCGACTATAATAACGTCGTCACGGTGGATAGCGATATTTACAGGCTGGGCGACACGGTCTGGCGCATTGTCAGTCCCGGCGGCAGCATGCACCCCACAACTGATCTGTCCAAAAATACTGTTCTATTTGGTGTTGCCAGCGCAGGGTCCAAAGACGACGTCATACATGGGTGGGACAGCGGCGCATGGCTGGATGGGAATGACGGCAAGGACACGCTGCATGGCGGCGATAGCGCCGATGTTTTAATCGGCGGCCTGAAGAATGACACGCTGATCGGCGGCGGCGGGCGCGATAAATTCGTGTTCGAAGTCAATGGCGGCGTCGATACGATCAAGGATTTTAAAACTGCGAGCAGCGGTGATTACATCGTTTTGAACGGGTTCTCCGGTGTGACATCATTTTCGAAAGTGACGGTGAACTCGGCTTCAGGCGGGGTGAATCTCGTGGTCGGCGGAAAAACCATTGCTTATCTTGAAGGCGTCAGCAAAGCGGCGCTGACAGCCTCGCATTTCATTTTTAATGATAGTGATCTGACGAAAATTCCGGATGGTTTAATTCCGGCCCTGGAAAAGCCGGATGCTCCGCCGCCTGCGGTGCCGGAACTACCTCCTGTCATTCCACCTATCGTGATCCCCCCGATCATTGCCGGGTTGATCACGAGCCTGACGTCGAAAATTGAATCCGTTATCGGCACGTCGTCTAATGAAACAATACGCGCTTATACCGCGCAGCTGACGGCGAACGACACGATTGATTTGAAAGCGGGTTTTGATACGCTGAAATTTGAATCGACATCCTTGACCTTCAATAGCAGCCTGTATGCGAAACTGGATGGCATTGATAATATCGATGTGAGTGATGCGGGTCTGCGCGCCAAGCTCGTTCTCGACAGTACTTTCTTACAATCGACCGATGAAGGTGAGGTGACGGTTACTTATGGCTCGAAAGGGTTGGGCGGGCTGGATACGAGTGCTGTTGGCGCATCGCATAAAGTTTATCTGAACGGTAGCGGTGCGGCCAGTTTATCGGCGAGCGATGATACAGCTTATGTCGCGGACGGCAGCCAGGGACGCGTTTATGGCTTGTATGGCGATGACAGGCTGTACGGCAATGACGGTGCGGATTTCCTATATGGCGATACCGGCAACGACCTGCTGGTTGGGGGTCGCGGCGCGGATGTGCTGAGCGGTGGCGCAGGAGCAGATATATTCAGATATGAAGATATCCTGGATGGCGGTGATACGATTGTCGATTTTGGCAGCGGCGACTCTCTCGATCTTACTGCCCTCCTCGCACATAATGGGTTCACGGATGTTAATGACGCAGTTGCGGGAGGATATCTTGAGATCGTTCAACATGGGGCGGATGTTCAAGTCACGGCTGAATCGCAGTTGCTGGTTACGGTGAAAAATTATAGTGCCGACGAAATGCATGCGAACGCATTGGCCGTATAGAAAAAAGCGGGCGCTGTCTATATTTATGTAAATACTAAGAGGGTGCCCTTTATTTTTCCTTGAAATAACCCCCTCGCCCCTTTAGAGATACTGGCTCAACCGCAGAGTGGGCAGTTAGCTCAGCGGTAGAGCACTAGCTCGACACGCTAGGGGTCACAGGTTCAATCCCTGTACTGCCCACCATTTTCAAAAACAGTACGCTTTTATAGAGTACATCTTCTGGTTGTTTTGCACACTCAGATGCAATTGTCCTTGACTATGAAGCAGTACGTGTAAATATTTTTAATTAAAAAAATATATCCGGGGGGATTTCTTATGCGCTCATTCATCATTTCTGCGTGCCTTCTTGTTTTAACCGGATGCACGGGATCGGCCTACCAGTTGCCGACCGTGGATGACGCGGCCCTGCAGGCGATGCAGGAAGATATGTATGCAAACCGCGCCCCGCTCAAGATGCATCACCGCAGCAAATCTCAATATGAGAAGATGCTTGCGTCCATTAACAATCGCCTCGTCGAGAACGCGCAGCCCTTATGTGACCATGCAGGATATGTCAGCTGCCTTTTCCAGACGTCTTACAACGGGGGCGATGAGGCTAATGCCTATGCAAGCGAAGAATATAAAATCACCGTTTACCGCGGGTTATTACAGTATCTTGAAAACGATGATGAAATAGCCGCAGTGGTCGCACATGAAATGGGCCATCATCTTGCGCAACATAATAAAGAAAAAGGGGAAAATATCGCCACGGGCGCAGTTGTTACAGGTGTTCTCGCCGCTGTGCTTGTGGGTGCGTCAAGCGCCAACAACCCATATTATACCTCTTATAATCAACAGCAGGACTCTGCAGCCGTTCAGGATATGATGGAATTTGGCGCCGAGATGGGCTCAATCAGCTATTCGAAGGAGCAGGAACGCGAAGCCGATCTGCTCGGGGCCTATTTGCTCGCACGCGCGGGTTATGATCTTGACCGTGCAAAAAATACCCTGGTTGTGCTGTCAAAATTGCCCGGCGGTACTGACAGGTCAAGGGCATCGCTTACGGATACACACCCCGCGAGCGCCGAGCGGCTGGTCGCATGGGAAAAGGCCATCGAGGAAGTTCGTAATAATCATTCGAAGCTCCCGTATCTTAAAGAAGATAACGCCGAAAGCGATTAATCTAAATTGAAGAAACGCCATAAAACCAGTAGGCTGCGCAGATGAAAAAAATTCTCATCAGTGGGGCAGGTATTGGGGGATTGGCTGCGGCGATCCGTCTGTCTCATAACAATTACGACGTTACGGTCGTTGAAAAAAACAAACTTTCGCGCACGGGCGGGTATCTCGTGGCCCTGTCGCATCAATCGTACATTTTCGCGGAGGAAATGGGGCTTATTCCCGACCTGAAGCCTTTTGATCTCGGCATCATGTCGTCCAGTTACCATGATAAAAAAGGCCGCAACCTGCTGGCCCTCGACTATGGGAAGATGATGGAAGGGCTGGATATTATCCAGCTGATGCGCGGCGATCTGGCGCATGTTTTGTACCAACACGCGGAGAAACGGTGCGACATTCGCTTCGGAGATACGATAAAGGCGATCGATGGTTCGCAGGTTACATTCGCTTCCGGCAAGCATGAAGAATTCGACATCATTATCGGCGCTGACGGCGTGCATTCGGGCGTGCGCGACGTTGCATTTGATGACAGCGATGTGACTCACAATTATCTTGATCTGCATTGCGCCGCTTTTCGTTTGCCAAATATTCTTGGCCTCGAGAAAGAATTTCAGACCCACATGGAACGCAACCGCTATATGGCGGCATTTAATACGCTGGATGGCGATCTCGGCGCTGTGTTTGTCTGGGCGAATGATGCGAGGAGTTTGCCGCCACCGGAAGCGCGGCAAAATGCGTTTATGCAGGCCTTCGCCGGAAGCGGCGAAACAATCGAAAAAGTTTTGCCGTACTGCCCCGAGGGCGGACCTCCTTACATGGACGTTTTGAGCCAGATTTACATGCCGGTGTGGCATAAAGGGCGCAGTGTGCTGGTTGGCGATGCGGCGCATTGTTTGACTTTGTTTTCCGGGCGCGGCGCGGCGGCGGCTTTTGCGGGTGCCTGCAGGCTGTGCAATGCCATCATTGCCAACGACACGCCGGAAGCGGCATTTAAAGCCTATGAGGCGGAGATGCGCCCGATTATTAACGAGATCATGCCGGCAACGCGCGGCGCTGTGAAATGGTATGTGCCGATGAGCGCAAAAAACCATATCCTGCGCGATTCACTGATGCGCTATGTGCCCAATTCCGTATTCCGGCAGTATTTTAAAATGAAATATTCGAACGTGTGATGGACGAGACAATTACATTCACATTGGATCTGGAAGATCATCGGCCTGATGAGTCCCTGCCCGTGCGTTATCCGGAGATGACAGAAAAAATTCTGGAATTTCTGGATCGGTGGAATATCAAAGCCACGGTGTTCACGGTTGGGTCGCTGGCAAAAAAAGATCCTGAAACTGTCCGCAAGGTGCACGCGGCGGGTCATGAAATCGCGCATCATTCCTACGATCACATCACGCTGAACAGGCAAAGCCCGGCGGAATTTCGTGAAGATACACGCCGCGCGAAAGAAGTGATTGAAGATGTTATCGGGGAAGAAGTGCGCGGATACCGGGCGCCGGTTTTTTCGCTGACACGCCAGACGATCTGGGCGGTGGATATTTTAAAGGAACTCGGATTTACTTACTCTTCAAGTGTATTGCCTGCGGCCAACCCCCTGCATGGCATCCCCGGCGCGCCGCACACACCGTTTCGCTGGAGCAACGGTTTGCTCGAGATCCCCGCGCCGGTCGGCAAGATCGGGCCATTTTTAATGCCTTATCTGGGTGGTTTTTATTTCCGTTATCTGCCTTATCCAATTGTTCGCAGGCAAATTAAAAAAGCCGATGACGGCGCCGCGCTATGGACGTACTGGCATCCTTATGATTTTGATGCGGACGAAAAAAACTGGCGCATCAAGAATGCATCGATGCCTGTGAGCATGTTGCTGTGGCTGAACAGAAAAAGCACATTTAAGAAGCTCGGCAGGCTGGCTGAAAATTTTAAATTTGATGCACCACTCCGTGACCGGAATTTCGGCAGCGATTTAAAAATTATCGATCCAGCTACACTATAGCCTTGTACAAAATTGGTCCCAGAATATTGGCAACCGGCAAAGGCAGTTTTTTCCAGGTGGAAATCAGGAATTTATTACGGGGATTGTCGGGGTTTATATCCGGCACGCTTTCGGCTTTCACTAAATGATAATGATAAGGCAGGGGTTGCGGTTCAAACCCGAAATTGCTCTTGAAGGCGAACGCCCCGCTGTCCCGCATGGAACGGCCGAAATCAAAAATCCGGAAACCGTTGTCCACCGAATGCTCCATCAGTTTCCAGTACATGTAAGGATAGGCGCTGTGGTCACGCGCGGCAGGCAGGCCGCCGCCGTAATAAGGGATCATCCGGTCCTTGTGTTTGAAGCTGAAAACGCTGGTGAGCGGCTGGCCCTGATGGAAAACGGTCATGATTTCCACGGCATCACCGAAAGTATCGATAAGAACTTTAAGGTATTTTTTGGGAAAAACAGGAGTGCCGAGATTGCGGACGCTCGTTGCATAGATTTTATAAAAAAGATTAAAATTCTGGTCGATTTTTGTTTCAAGATCGGCGGCAATGCCCTTGCGCACCTCAGCACGCTGCTTGCGCGGGATAGCTTTCAGATTTTCATCGTGATTGGTTGAAAGCGTGCGCTCGAAATTGAAGAAGGTGCTACTTGAAGTCATATTTTGTGTACCCCACACAGGGCCACGGAACTCGAGATATTTCACGCCGAGCGATTGTGCTTTTTTTGCGGCGGCTTCTTCGAGCGCGGCACAGTTTCCCAATCCGCCGCCATGAACGCAAAGCGGCGAAGAGATCAATGCAGGACCAAAAAGGGGGCGCCTGACGAGGGCGAGAGGCAGGATGCCCGTTACGGACCCACCATTTTTTCCCATTAAATAAAACGTTTTGAAGCCGAAAGCGCCTTCCATCACTTTTTTCCATCCTGCGAGATGAAAAAATGTGCCGTTCGGATTATTCTGAACGAAATCGTTCCAGGCTTCTTCGTGGCCGCTATCCAGCTCGGAAATGCTCATGATTTTCTCAGCACGATGAATTGGGAAGCCCCGATGATGTTTGCGCCCGGAGCATTTGGGGAAATCATGCGCAAGCCAAGAAATGGCAGTGTTACAGCTTTTTTCTGGACGGTCATTCCCGCTTTCGTGGCAAAAGACTCGATTTCTTTAAAGCTATGCACATATTGCGGAAACGGTGGCTGGCCGGAAAATTTATCCAAAAGCGTAAAGACCGCATGCGCTGAAACGTGAATGAAAGAGCGCGCGTGACGCCAGAGGATGATGAGCTGGCCGCCCGATTTCAAAACACGCGCAGATTCCTGGATGAATTTTTCAGTTTGCGCAGCGGGCTGCTGATTCAGAAACTGGCAATTCACAATCTGGCCAATGGTTCTATCGGGCAGCGGTATATTAAAGGCGTCGCCGCGTATGACTTTTATGCCGTTCAGGTGCGCGGCCGCGCATGCGTCTGCGTTAAAATCGAGGCCATATACATCGTGGCCTTTATTCAATAAAGGCGCAAGCATAAGGCCGGATCCGCAGGCGATATCCAGAAACGGCCCGTTATTTTGGTCTATGGCGGAGAACAAGGCTTCCTGATCTCGCCTGAATATGCGGTCCAGGCGGTAGCCGTTGGCCGCAGGTTTGGCAGCGCCATGACGGTTGCGCAGATAATCATACCGCGCATCGACGTCTTTATCGCCGCTGATTTTCATAGGCCTGTTCATATGCTGAGCCTTTTCTTCAGATTTAAACCGCCCATCACCATGACCCAAAAAATAAACGGGAAAATTAAAATCACAAAGCGGATCATCAGGCTCGCGCTTGCCGCTGTGGAAACGTCAAGGCCCGTACCTGTGAACAAAAGAGCGAGGCCGGCTTCGCCGATGCCGATGCCGCCGATTGTCTGCAGGGGAATGATAGCGAGGAAATTATAGGCTGCGGCCACCGTGATATTTTCAAACATTCCAAGCCCCAGATGGAGCGACATAAATAAAAACACCAGCGCGGCGAGGTTGCTGACCCATTTTATAAAAGTAAAAAGCAATGCCAGCGGAATGTCGCGGATTTTAAAACCGTGACGGCTGTATAGGCGGGCCTGCAGGATCAGGCGGTAGAGTTTTTTGGGTGCCTTTTTGAAAATCACGGCGGCTATTGTCAAGAAAAATTCCAGCCGAACAAGCACGAATAGTACAAATCCAATCAAGGCCAGAGAGGCAATGCTCATAAAAGTCTTATCGACGAAATCGCCCAAGCCGAGCAAGGCGATGAGAAAAATAGTGCCGAGGACAATCATGTCGTAAAGACGTTGCATGATAATGCTCATGGCCGCCGCACCGTATTTTTGACCGAGATAGCGCTCAAGCACGACTACGGCGGCAACCTCGCCCAGCCTTGCGGGTAAAATCACGAGCAATAAAACGTACCAAGCGTTGGCTTTAAGCGCTTCGCTCATACATGGTCTTTTTCCGGCGAACAGCCAGAGACGAAGAGCGGTGGCGATGCCTTCCATAACCAGAAACACAAACGCCACGCCCAACAAAACCGATGAAATATTTTGGAACATAGAGGCGGCCTGGCCGACATCAACCTGCATGATGACAAGCGCCAGCAGGCCCAGGCTGATAACAAGGGAAACGCCCCAGAGCAAAGGCTTATTTATGGCGGATTTTTGTGAGGATTTTGCCAGCATAGAGATGGATATACCATGCCATAGCAAGGGCATAAAGCGCGATTAAAGGCAGATTATAACGCGGAATGCTGACCGACAGCCCGGCGTGGAAGGCCACCATGAAGAGTAGCGGCGCGGCCATAATAAGAACGCTGTAATCCTTGCGGCGGAATGTGTGGATTCCCAGGGCCAGCGCCGCAATAAAACCAAGCAAGCCCCAATATTTGGCAATAAAGATGCCACGGATGGCAAGCGGCACACTGACGGCGAAGTGCTTAGGGGTTAAAACTTCCTCACGGATAAGATAACCCACGACCTTGTCTTCGCCGCCCAGAATTTTGGCAAAGTCGTCCTTGTTTTTTCTATAGCGTTTGTAATAGGACTCCTCGTCCCAGCTGAGTTTTTTGTACAGCTCTTCCGGGAAAAGTTTAGGCGCAAGGGAATCTCCAAAATCCGGGAGCCAGTAGATCATCGCAACACCGACTTCCTTCCAGCTCATCTGGTTATAACTTATGCGCTGGCTCAGAATAGTTTCGGCATAACCGCCGGAGGTGAGTGCATAGGAATCGAAGTGCGCCTTATTCCTCATCGTCCACGGAAGAACGGCAATGACGAAAGAAGCGATTAAAATTCCGGTTTTTATAAATGAATTACGATCTCTCTTGACCGCGGAAAGCATGGCAAAAAACAATGTAAAGGCGTAAAACAAATAGAGGTATGAGGGGCGCGTTAAAGTCAAAAACGCCAGGCTAAGCCCGATAAACGCCGCGTATCTCCATTCTTTGCGCCGATATAATTGCAGGCAACATATAAGCAAGGCGCAAAAAGCGGGCAGAATAAGAATCTCCGTCATGATCATGTAGGAAAATTCCTGGAAAATTCCAGAAGCGAGCGCCAGCACCGCCGCAAGCCAGCCGACGCTTTTTTTGTCGCTGAACAGGAACGCCAGCACATATATAAGGTAGAGGCACAAAACCGATATGCCGACCTGGAATATAAAGAGGCTTTCGAAATTCTGCGGACACTGATTTTTTATTCCCTGCTCCGCTATGCAGATAAGACTGTCGGCGAATGCCCTGTCCAGAAGCATCGTGCCATATATAAGCGTCGAATAGACCGGAGCATTTGCGTTACCCGGCGGCGGCGGCTTCGTTACAATATTTTTTTCCGCGTAGCCGTAGACGCCATGCTCATGCATCGACACGGCGTAGCCGATATAGCGCATGTCGTCGCCGTTAAATTCATAAATGGTTTCTGGTCCGGGCTTTGATAGCCAGAGGGCTAGTGAAAAAATTATGAAAAATGCGAGGATTTCGAGAATGCGGGAAAATCTTTTCATTTTTCTTTCGCCGAAGAAAATTTGCTGTAATAGCCAGTCTATCAATAAGTCTTCTTCATGCGCAGCACAAGCGCACTGTTGCTGTGGATAGCGTTACGCCTTATTGCATCGTCAGAGGCTCTGGTCCGGTGCTTTTCTTTATATGCTCCAGAGCGCGCTCAATTTCCGCGACGCGAGCACGCAATTCCGCATCTTTTTTTGAGTTATCGGCAACTTCCAGGCGCAACAGGGCGTCACGCTCCGCATTTTCACACCATGCTTTCATAAGCGTATCGATGCTAATGTCATCAGGCGATATCTGGCTGACAGGAACGCCTGGCCGGTCGTCGACAAGTTTGATGCTGGGCTCCGAGAAGGCATAGACTTTTTCGGAAGCCCCATATTTTCCGGGATGCAGAACGCGGATGCGTCTGGCTTCTTCGGTGACGCCGGACATAATTTCCCTGATAATTTCGCAGGTTGAACTTAGTGAGGCCCGTTCAAAATGATCGCTTAAATTCATGATCTTCGCTTGCGCGACATGCAGGCGGCATAAATCTGCCCGCTCTCCCTCGATGAGTTGCCCCGCGAAATTGACTTCTTTTATAATGTCCCTGGATGTTTTCTTGGCGCGGAGATATTCATAGGCCATGATTCCATAGCCGACCGTGCCCAGCGCGACACCGCACCACAACACCGCATTCGTTGTCAGGGCCGTAAAAATTCCAAGCCATAAAAATCGCGTGCCAACGTTGCGTGTTGTATTGACCATCGTTTCTGCGGCGACGGTGGGAATTGTCTCCCTCACCCTCTTCATTCGCCTGGTTTTAAGAAGCTGAACAAGAGAAGAACGGGGCTCCGAATGGTAGTTTCCCTCCATAAGAACTGTATCAAGGTGCTGGAAGCCGCGATCCATCCCATGAAACATGCCATTCACGGCGTCGATTCCAAAGCGGCCTGCCCCGGCCAGACTTTCAAGCGCGAACTGGCTCACGATTTCTGATTTATGCTGCGCTATTACGCTGGCTTCAAAAAACCGGTCTTTGGTTTTTTGCCAGCATCCCGGAATATTCTCTTTAAAATTTTTAAACCATTCTTTCATACTGCCCCCCTCAAAATAAAATCACGGGGCATGCATATCTGCTGCGGGGGCCCGGCATGATACGCTCAGGATATCCGGACGGAACGATGCCCAGCGCGCAATCCTGAACCGCGATCCATAAGAAACAGTTTCGCATTTATTTGAATCCGGACGTATGGGGCCGACTACATAATCAGGGCGGAAAGGCCCGTTGCCGTTGGCCCAGCTCCAAGCTTCATGCAGCAACCGATCACGGACTTCGAATGAAACACTGTTGCTTTCATCAGCATGGCGGGTGGTGCTGGCACTGACATGATAAATATCGTCGCCGCTCTCTTTGGTGGGAACGCCGAAATATAAAGTGTCTTTGGTCAGCCCGAAACCATCGCCTGCAACGCCGTTGAAAGCAATGGTGGTCGCCATCCGGCTTCCATCCACAATCGGCTCTTTTACAAGATAATTAAATGTATCGCCGGCAATCGGAACATTCAGCATGCCTGCCAAAGCCCATGCCGTCACAAGCGCTGCAACGCCCGCGCGTCTTGGGTCTAGTTCTCCGCGAACCCTGAGATCAGGCATGAATTCAGATTTCACTTCCCGGAAGTTGTTGGCGAGGTCATTCCAGTCCCTGGCAAAAAAATTCTTTACCGAATTTTTTGTAGCCTGCCATAAATTTTCCCCTTCGTAAGGATGGGTAAAATTATAATAGGCGCGATAGGTATATTTGATCGGTGAACTTATGACAGGGCCGATATAGGGTATTTCAGAAATCGGATTGAGGACATTATCCTTGATCCAGCCAAAACCCGCCTTGGTGGTGCGGATAGCTTCAGCAATTATTGCTATGTTATCCAGGGTATTTTTGATGCGGGTTGGAAGAGATTGTTTTTCATCCTTTTTCAGCTTGTCCTTCATGCGCGTATTCTGATTTGTCGCCTCGCGCGCCCGGCGCAGAGCCTCGTCCGCTTCAAAGATGCTTTCTTCGCTGTTGTTTTTCTCTACAAATTTCATAGTCATATTTCCTTTCTTATCCGTGAGATGGTGGTGCAGGTGTCGAGGCCGCCGTATCAAAAGCAGGATGCAATTGCGCCGCCTGCTTTGTTTCAGCCTTCAGGCCGGATTTGCGTTCGCCGATGGGCTTCAATGCCACGAAATCCATCGTGCGTTTCGCTTCATTGAGTTTCATTTCGAGGATGCCGCTGGCGCCGGGCGTCGACAAAATAATATCGGATGCCTGGGGGCGAACCTCGTCGTTGAAAAATCCCGGTACGCTCCGCGCGCCGTTGGAGGGGTTGTAAAGCATGCGGCCAATGCGCGCGATATCGTCCCCGGTAATGTCAATCGCCATGTTTGATTTTTCCAATTTGGCGTTAACTTTACCGAGCTCGCGGCGGACGATTTTTTCCATCGTCTCGGGCTCGAGAGGATAGAAGCCGATAATATTGCGCTTGCCGCCGAAACGGTTGAGCAATTCGTTACGCACGCCGGCCTCTTTCAATTCGATAATCGATTGATCGACGGCGGCCTGGTAATCAACATTGCGGTCAGGAAAATTATTCTGCCCGATATTCGATGTGAAGAAGAAATAAACATCTTCAAAATTTACCGTGACGCCTTTCCCGTCTGTCAGGCGGCCATCGTCAATTGCCTGCAGGAAAAGATTCAGCACATCAGGGTGCGCCTTCTCGATTTCATCGATCAATACCACACGGATCGGTTTTTTCTGCATGGCCTCGGTCAGGACGCCGCCTTCCTCGAACCCGACAAAGCCGGGCGGCGGACCGATGAGCTTGTTGCCGGCGTTTTTCTCCATGTATTCCGACATGTCGATGCGGACCATAGCGTTGGGATCGTCGAACAGATCGTCACACACCGCTTTGACCAATTCCGTCTTGCCTACGCCCGAAGGCCCCAGAAAAAGAAATGAGCCGCGCGGCTTCCCCTCCTCCGAAAGCCCGGCCGCGGCGTTTTTGACGGCGTTAAAAACTTTTTTGACAGCATGAGTCTGATCGAAAACCCGCCCGTTGAGTCGATCTTCAAGCCCCATGATCTTGTCACGGTCGCTTTGCGTCAGCTTCTTGACGGGAATGCCGGTAATTTCGCTAAACGTATCCAGCACATGCGCTTCGCCAAGTTGCAGTTCTTTATTGACGATCGCGGTGATTTCATAGAATTCAACACTGCCGTCCTTGAGGGCTTTCTGCGCGATTTCAATGTCGTCGCGGGTCTTGGTGACTTCCGGCCCCTCGCCGATCTGGACGCCGTCTTTCTTTTCTTCCTGCAGCAACGAATCCAACCTGATCTCTAGTTTCGCAATGCGCTGCTGAGCGGACTTCTGGAGATTGAAAGCAAGCTGAAGTTCTTTCTGACGGCTCTCCCACGCAGTTTTGAATTGCGCGATTTCCGCTTCAAAAGATTTCCACCGTGTCTGCAACTCTTCCGGGCTTACGCCGCGCAGGTGTTCCGGCACCGCTCCGGACAAAGCCGCATTGACATCCTTAAGCTTCGCCTCGAGCGCGACGAGCCTGAAGGGCTCGGAATGGGCTTTCAGCGCATAGGACGAAAGGGCGCGGTCGAGCAACGAATTGATGCCCGCCGGCATCGCCTGCAGCGCGCCGGTTCGATGCTTGGTTGCGAGGAAAGTCGCCATGGCGGTGGCTTCCTTTGACACCGAAATGCCGTGATGTTTCACGAGAGACGGTACCGAAGCTTCGACAATAGAGGCGAGTTCTGCACCTTTGGGTTCTTTCAGATCATGAAGGGTGTAGGTCGCCTTGATTTCGGAATTGTACTTGATGACCTTGGCAAGATCTTCGTACGGCGTTTCAAGAATTGAGCTGTAGCGACCCTTTTTGAGATCACCCAGCATGCCGTTCATCAGGTTGGAGCATCCGATTTTGCTGCATGAGTCGATAAAATTGCCCATATTTTCGATGTAAAGAACGCTGCCGGGCACTGAAGCCATGCGCGTACGCACATCCGCGAATTTCTTATTGATGAGCGCCGTATCGCCAGACTCGAATAATTTGTCCGTATCGAGAAAGTAGATAGGCTTGTTCATCAATTTCGGCGGCGTGCCCGGTTTATCTTTTTCCGTTTGCAGACCCATCACCAGGGCGGTCATGCCAACGCCACTGGCACCGGTGAGGATGACGCAGTTGTTGCTTTTCTGCAGGAGAATTTCCTGAAGATTCTGCAAGGGCTTTTCACGCCCCGTAAATTTAAAGTGCGGGTGGCGGGCAATATAATCCGCGCCGGCGATCAGAATGTCGGAAATGGAATCAATCATGTCAAACCTGTCTTGTTGATGGATTGCACAAACTTCAAGCGGTATTCCCAGCATCCCGGCAGCAGCTCTGCTGCCGGGAGCCGGGAAAGCCGGTTAACCGAAGAAGTCCGGTGATGGACCTGCCGTGCCAGTTTTTCTACGCTTCCCCGCGGCGGACGGGTTGTCGTTGCTGGCAAGTGGTCCACGTTCCGCGAGTTCTTCGGCAGCGGCAGCTTGTGCATCCGCATAAACCGATTCACTGGCCGTGAGGGTCTCCTGGAGTGAGGCCGTAACATCGGTAACGTCGGACAGACTTTTGTTCAGCTCTATAAGCGATTTTTTCTGCTCTTCGATGCTGACTCTCGCAATCCGGTTAGCCTGCTGCGTGGAGATGATAAGCTCCGCGAGCTGCTGGGTGCGCATACCCATTTCCGAAGCATGACGCATGACTTCCTTGCTTCGAATATCGATGACCGTCTGACCCATGGCGTCCACCATCGACTGGGACATGTAGATGGCTTCGGAGTTGGCGGCATCTGCCAGCGCGGTCATTGTGACGGCCATTTCCGACGCCATGTTCGAAATACCCGATGTCCGCAGCTGTTTCGTAGAGCGGATACGCTCTTCGTTGGCCGACATCATGGCTTCGAGCTGGTCCTTTTGACGCGTCAACGTGTTACGAAGTTTCGTCGTATCGTCATCAGCCATCATCACGGTCTTGATATGACGGAGAATTGCCCCACGGACTTCTTCGCGTTCAGCCTTGGCGATTTCGTCCTCGACTGACGGATCTTCCGGAGGCTGATACTCGGTCAAAGCTGCCTGGTTGTTCCCCAGCGATGTTTTCACCGCTTCGTTCATAATTGCGCTGACGAGGGTCATGCCGGCATTACGCTTGGACGTTTTTCTCGTCAGGCTATTAACCTCGGCGACGTTGTCCAGGACGGAATCCATGCGGGTTTCCGCCGTCTCGATGAAGGCCATGGTTGTGTCTTTCAGATGCTGGTGTGCTACCATGTGCTCTTCATTGCTGATATCCAGCATGCCCTGCAGCTCCGCCTTGTCGCTGGCAAGCTCGCCGAACTTCGTGCCAACCGGCGTGCCGATCTTGTCCTTAGTTTCGGCAATTCTGGCTTTCAGCCCTTCAATGGCGGCGGTAACTTCCGATGCTTTTGCCGTGGCTTTACCAAGCGTCAGTTCGCGATCAGAAATTTCCTGCTGCGATTCTCCCCTGATGCCCATAAACGACATGCCCAAGCGGTAATCCTGGCCAAGACGGGCGATACGGCGCTGCTCGGATGTGATCACATCGGTCAGGTTGTTAAGCTTGGTGGTGCTGCTCTCAAGATCCGCCGTCTGTTCGGTAAGAAGTTTCTTATTTTCCTCGACAGAACGGCGGTCAGTGATGATTTCCTCGAGCAAAGCCACGGCCTTGCCGGAAAGGCGAATGTTATAGATTGCCTCTAGACGGCGGGTGAACGGCCCTATCTCTTCCTTGAAATTCAACAGGCCCCTGCTGAACTCATCGATCACCTTCTTCAATTCGGCGAACACCTTGACGTTCTGGTCGGCGATGTTCTCCTTTGAAGTCGCCAGGCTTTCCTCTTCCATGAATTCCAGGAAAACCATGTAGGCTTTGACCAATGATTCATTTTCCTCAATGCTCTTCGTCTTGTCGTAGCTCAAAAGCTTGATCATCGCATCGCGCTTCTGGCTTGGCTTACGCAGATCGCCTTCTTTCGAGCGCGTGATCTGCGCGAACGGATTTGCCTCGATATTCTCAAATTTCTTTTCTCTATCCTGCTCGACTTCGGCTTCAGCGCTTTTAGGACGCGCACGCGCCCTATCAATGGTTTTGCGATCAGTTGCTTTCTTCAGCTCTTCAGCGAGTTTGATTTGTGGCTTCAGCATGTTGTTATCTTTCCCTGTTTAAGTTGCCTAAATTTTCCATGTCATGGGCAAAGCCCGGCCTTCGCCGTCTTTTGCTTTCATGACGACCTGGTTTGTGCTATTGTGTTGTTGAGGATTTGCGCGCGTGGCGCGCTAGCGCTCGAGCCTAAGGCGGCCTTGGTTTTCTGTGCATCATTTTACGATCCTTGTGTTTAAAAAAAGTTTTTCTCTATGCAACTCGCGCGGTAGCGATGCATTTTTCATTTCACCTGGACAAAGTTCGGCTTTCGCCGCTTCGGCGGATGAAGCGCGTTTTATTAGTCAGTGATTTTTCTGAGAAGCCGGGCGTGTCATGACCCGCCCCCTATAAAGGAGTCCAGATCTGGAGTGAATCCGGATAGATTTTGGACAATTTACAGGAGGTTTATAAATGGCACGGAAGCGTTATACGGCGGAACAGATTATAGGTTATCTGCGTCAGGCTGAGGTGATGGTTGGCCAGGGCAAGAGTATCTCGGACGTTCTTCGTGAGATTGATGTGACGGCGAATACGTATTACCGCTGGCGCAAGGAATATGGCGGCCTTGGTCTGGATCAGGCGAAACGCTTGAAAGATCTTGAGCAGGAGAACGCGCGTCTGAAACGTGTTGTTGCTGATCTTA
>DLHX01000011.1 GCA_002483465.1 Micavibrio sp. UBA7657
GAAACGTGTTGTTGCTGATCTTAAAGTCTTTGCTCAACAACGTTTGTGTATTGCGGACGTAATAATCATTGTTCAATACTAATTCGCTTTCATCTGCTGCCCTTTCATTGTTAGCTCTGAGTCTTTGGCTTTCTTCCTGCTCGTAATATTTTCCTCTCAGTTCCTTCTGCGTTTTCTCACGATCCCATTGTTCGATCTGTTGTGAAAGTTCCTCATCTTCGCGCTGCCGTAACATTTCATCGTTCTGTTTTTTGATCTCGCGGATTGCATGATCTTGCTCTGCCTTATGGCGCGAGAGTTCCTGTTCCCGTTTATTGTTTTCCTGTTTCAGCTGTTCCAGTTCTTCCTTATGTTGGAACACTTCGTCACGCTGTCTTGCCATTTCGTTATACTGGTGTTGTTGTTCCCCCCCATGAATCCGCTTTCGCTGGCCCAGATAGGAGCAAAGCAAGTGAAACAATAATTGCAAAGATTCTCATGGCGGTTTCCTTATGCTGCGTTAAACAAAACGGCCACCAATCTTGCGACTGGTGACCGGGCTGTTTATAACCGTCCACTGAACGGCGCAGCGTATTCACGCTTGCACGTTATTGTATTTCGCCGCCAGCCCGACCATAGGTCGAGAGGCAGCGTCATTCGCGGCTGACGCAAAGTTGCCGCAGTGGAGAGGTTATAAGCCCCGGAACCTCTATTGAGGTTCCACCAGCCAAAGTAAAGACAGGGCTGGAAACCGTCAATGAGCATTATCCTTCTTATAGTAGTCACATTAATTTTTGTGCCACATCCTCGGCTTTCAAATGCGTATAACGAAACAACATCCGAAAATCCCTGTGACCTGAGATAAGAGCCACTTCCGGTAACGATAATCCTTTCTCAAAGAAGCGGCTGATGGCTTCATGGCGCAGATCATGGAAATGAAGATTCTTGATCTTGGCACGTTCGATAATCCTATCCCATGCGTGATCGGCTGCATTGCCACTCATGCCCGGAAATACTTCCTCGTCGTTAAATCTCATGTTCTGAATTTCTTTCAGGATATTTATGGCCTCGCCTGTTAACGGAATGGTGCGGCTGTACCCATTCTTCGTAACAGGAATGTGCGCGGTGCGAGTTTCAAACTCTATGTGCTGCCATTGCAAGGCAAGTAATTCGCCGCGTCTCATAGCTGTTTCTATCGCCAGTTTTATAAGCGGCATGATGAAGGGATTGCGGCAGGTAACGGCGGCTGTTTTAATCGCTTCCCATTCCTCTGGCTCCATGCGGCGGCTTCTCGCGTTATTCACTTTTAGTTTCTTGAGTTTAGTCAGGGGGTTCTCTCTCAGCGGTAAATCCCATTCCCGCATGGCTATATCGAAAGCGTGTTTGATAATGCCTAGCTCTCGGTTCACTGTTCCCGGCTTTACCTTCTTCAAGCGTTCTTCACGGTGCTTGCTGAAATGCGCGGTAGTGATCTGAGCCAGTGTGAGGTTGGCTATAGGTTCTCGCAGAAAGGCATCAATGAGATATGTCTCGGTATCGGCGCTCCGTTTCTTGACAGTGATCTTGTCCCGGTACTTCTCCAGAATGTCCCTGACCTTGGAACCGTTCAGTACCTTGACCGGGGTAGGCAACTCGCCCCTGTCGGCCTTGGCCTCGGTAAATCGCGCCCATTCCTCTGCATCGGTTCTCCTGTGAAATACCCTGCTTATAGGGGCAGTCCCTTTGCGCCTTACCTGAACTTCAAACTTTCCGTTCTTACGCTTCCTAATAGTAGCCATTTTGTCCTCACTGTGGATTAGGTGTGGACAGGCTTCTTTGATATTGGTTTTCGAGAAGATGGACTGAACCGTAAGTTCTTGATCTGACTCAAGAATTTAATGGTCGGGGCGAGAGGATTCGAACCTCCGGCCTCTTGCTCCCGAAGCAAGCGCGCTACCAGGCTGCGCCACGCCCCGACATGGGAAAAAGATTAGTGCGTTATAAGGCGAAAGGCGGGAGCCGTGCAAGTTGTCTTGTCGCTTTTAATTTTTACATAATCAATTTAAGGGCATGCATCCGCGATCACGAAGGCCAGGCGCCTTTTTATCACTGTTCGTGTAATTCTATGCGGCTTGCTCTAATTCCTGGCGAGGCCCGAAAAATTCAAAATGAACCTGCGAAGCGGGGATGCCCCATTTTAATAAATCGTGATAGATGCCTACCATGAAGGGTTGCGGGCCGCAGAAATAATAATCCGCATCGCGCCCGGGCAATAAAGATTCAATCAGTTCCCCGGTTACGAAGCCTGTGCTGGAATTGCCTGTACGATTCCCGGTTTCGCTGTAACGGTGATGCGCTTTCAGATTTGGATATTCTTTTTCCAGCGCGTCGATAACCGGCTTGAAGGCCTGAACGCTTTCATTCAGGCAGGCATGAATGAAAACAATTTCGCGTTGCGGCATGGTATCAAGCGCAGTCAGAAGAATGCTCATGACAGGTGTGATGCCTACGCCCGCCGCCAGCAGGACCAAGGGCCGCGTATGTTTTTCCGTTACGTCGAGGAAGAACTCACCGCATGGCGGCGCGATTTCAATCGTGTTGCCGACTTCAATCCTGTCATGCAGCCAGTTCGAGACGTGGCCAGCCGGCGTGCTTGCCTCGGGCGGTACTTCGCGCTTTACGCTGATGCGGAAGTAATTCTGCCCCGGCTTATCCGAAAGGCTGTAATTCCGCATGGTTGTCTGCCCGTCCGCTGTTGACGACCGTACGGTGATGTATTGCCCCGGCTTGAACGCAGGCAGCGTCGCGCCATCGGCGGCGGCAAGATAAAACGATGTGATATTGCTGCTTTCTTTTTCCTTGCGAATGACGCGGAAATCTTTGAATCCTTCCCAGCCGCCCGGTTTCTTCGCATTCTCTTCATAAATCTGTTTTTCACGGCCGATCAGAATGTCGGCAAGAAAACCGTAAGCTTCCGCCCATGCATTGATGATCTCATCCGTTGCGCTTTCTCCCAGAACTTCCCTGATCGAAGCTAAAAGGTTTTCACCAACGATAGGATAGTGCTCCGCTTTGATCAGCAATGAAGCATGTTTTTGGGCAATCAGTTCCACGGCCCCGCCTAATACTTCCAGGTTGTCGATATTGGCAGCGTAGGCAGCGATAGCGCCAGCCAAAGCGCGCTGCTGCTTTCCCGCCGTCTGGTGCGCCGGATTGAAAAATGGCGCGACCTCGGGGTTGTGCTTGAACATGCGTTTATAGAAATGCCTGGTCAGCGCTTCGCCATGTTCCTGAAGGACAGGAGCGGTTGATTTAACGATCCGGATGGTTTTTTCATTGAGCATGAGACTTCCTATAATATGTATTTATGATACATATTATACTTTGCGCTATACTCAAGTCAAGGGCGAGACGCCGGGATAGTTTAGAACGTGCAGATTACGATATTCACAGATTACGGGCTTCGCAGCCTGATGTTTCTTGCCGCGCGACCAGAGCGGCTATGCAATGTTCGGGAAATCTCTGACCATTATGGGATTTCGTACAATCATCTGGTTAAAGTCATACACCGGCTGTCGCAACTTGGATATGTGCAAAGCATCAAGGGAAAGGGCGGCGGCGTAAAACTTGCCAAAGAGGCGACGACACTCAGGCTGGGCGATCTCGTCAAGGCTCTTGAGCCGAACATGGATATTGTTGAGTGCTTCAATCGCGATACGAATACATGCCGCATCACAGATAGCTGCCAGCTTAAGCATTACCTGTTTGATGCAAATAATGCGTTTCTTTCCTCATTGAACAACCATACGCTCGCCGATACTGTAAAAGGCACGAATATATTCAAAGCCCTCCAGGGAATTTAATGCCGGAGCATATCCGGCTCCCGGCACATTTCCAGCAAAGAGAGAATTGTCAGGACTTCGAAGTAAGAGATTCCGCTTTCGCGAGGCAGGTTTTGAGGTCGGGACACACGAGATGCTCACCGATCTGGGCGGCTAAACCGGAGCGTTTCACAATCGAGAGCGGCTGGCTCTGCAGGCCTGCGAGCATCAGGCGGCTGCCGTGTTTTTTCAGGAACTCGTGCAGGTTTTCAAGTGCCTCGAGCCCCGTGGTGTCGATGTTGAGCAGGTTACTCATATCGAGGACGAGAATTTTCGGGAGCGGACGCGACGCGTCCATCAGGCGCTCTAACTTCATCGCTGCGCCGAAAAACAACGAGCCGTAAATCCTGTAGGCTTCGATCGAGCGGCCAAGATGCGGCGCGAGCATGCCTTCGATTTCAGGAATGGGCTCGACACGGGTCAGGTCTGCCACGCGGCGGATGAAGAAAATGCAGGCGAGCACGAGGCCGACTTCTACGGCGACGGTGAGGTCGATGACGATGGTCAGGAAAAAGGTGCTGAGCATGATGATGGCGTAGCTGCGCGAAAAATGTTTGAGGCGCGCAAATTCATGCCATTCGCCCATGTTCCACGCGATGTTGAGAAGGATGGCGGCGAGCGCAGTGAGGGGGATGTTTTCAGCGAGCGGCGCGGCAATAAGGATGATGCCGAGCAGCGCGATAGCGTGGATCATGCCGGCGATGGGGCTGACGGCGCCGGAGCGTATGTTGGTCATGGTGCGGGCGATGGTGCCGGTCGCACAGTAACCGCCTACGAGCGGTGCGGCGACGTTCGCGAGGCCCTGCGCCATTAATTCCTGGTTCGGGTCGTGACGGTCGCCGGTCACGGAATCCGCGACACGTGCGCAGAGCAACGATTCAATCGCGCTCAGCATCGTGATGGTGAGGATAGCGGGGAACAGCATCTGCAGCGTCATGAAATCGATGTCGGGAAATGTGAGTTTGGGCAGCGAGCGCGGCAGGCCACCGAAACGCGTGCCGACGGTTTCAATATCGAGCTTGAAAAACCATGTGACGGCGGTGCCGAAGGCAAGCGCGATGATGCTGCCCGGCACATAGCTGGAGCGCTTCAACCGTCCGGGCAAACGCCCGGCGATCAAAGGCCAGCTAAGCACAATCAGAAAACACGCCGCGCCGACGATGACGGTCTGCGTGTCGATGGTCGGAAGGTGTGTGAAGATCACTGACATTTTCGCGAAAAATTCTGCCGGTAATGGGCCGGTGCGCAAGCCGAGAAAGTCTTTGATTTGCGAAAGCGCGATCAGCACCGCGATGCCGTTCGTGAAACCGATGACGATTGAAACCGGGACGAAGCGCACCATGGTGCCGAGCCGGAACAGGCCGAGCAGGAACAATAGTATGCCGGAGATAAGTGTTGAGATGATCAATCCGTCAATGCCGTAGCGCTCGACGATGCTGTAGACCACGACGATGAAGGCGCCTGCCGGGCCGCCGATCTGGGTACGCGTGCCGCCCAGGGCTGAAATGATAAAGCCCGCGACAATCGCGGTGAAGAGTCCCGCTTCGGGCGGCAGGCCAGAGGCAATCGCAAAAGCCATGGCAAGCGGCAGGGCGACCACGCCGACCGTGATCCCGGCCAGCAAATCCTTGAAAAAATCAGCGCGCTTATAGGTTTTCAGCGCGGTCAGGAGCCGCGGGCGGAAAGGGTGAAGGCTGAAAAACTGTTCGTTGAGGGCCATGGCAATGATCTACTGCAGGATATTCGCTGCGTCCAGCGTATACCTTGCATAAAATTTTTAAAAGGAGCAGGTTAATGCTGCTTCAAACCCCCGAGGAGATCCGCCATGGAGAACTGTTCCAAGACAAAATGCTGCACTTATATAGGCGCAGCGCTGCTGCTGGCGGCGGGGATCGGTTTTGCCGGGTGGTCGGTGAAAAAAGGGCTTGAAACCTTCCGCATGGAAGACCGCGTCGTGTCGGTCAAGGGATTGTCGGAACGCGACGTCGATGCGGACCTCGCGATCTGGACTCTTTCCACCACCTCGACGGCGAACGAGCTTTCGGCCGTCATCACCCAGACCGAGAACAACAAAAAAATCATTTTGGCTTTCCTTGAGCATACGGGTTTTGCGAAAGAAGAAATCGAGATTTCGCCGGTGCAGTCGCAGGATCTGCTGGCGCAGGCTTACCGTCCGGAGAATATCGAGCAGGGCCGTTATATCGTCACGCAGAACATCAATATCCGCACGACGGATATGACGAAGATGGACAAGGCACTGGCGAATGCCGGAAGTTTGCTGCAGCAGGGCGTGACGCTGTCGAACACCCAGCCGCCGGTTTACATGTTCACAAAACTGAACGCTATCAAGCCCGCGATGCTGGCCGAGGCGATTAAGAATGCGCGCACCAGCGCCGAGGAATTCGCGCGGGACTCCGGCGAGAATGTCGGCGGCATCAAGATGGCGTACCAGGGTATGTTCCAGATTCTGCCGCGCGACCCGGTCCAATATGTGTCCGAGCAGAACCAGCGTTATAAGACCGTCCGGGTTGTTTCCACCGTTGATTTTTTCGTGCAGTAACGGATTTCATAACCACTTGTAATAACTGACATTTCCGCGCTGCAGCACACTAAAAAGTTTCAGCAATCTTCCGTTTAAAGTAGGATGTACTTCCCGTGCAAGACGGGGCAAAAACGGAGAATCGAAATGAGAGCATTCAGTACGGCCAATGGCGGGGTTATGTTCGTCCCTGACGAAATCGAGCGTATTGAAAAACCCGTTTCCTATAATGAACTCGTCAGAGGCGAGCCGAAAACCCGCAAGCCCTCTTTCATCGATTATTTGCTGGGCCGCAGCAAAAAAGCCGAGAAAAAGCTGCGCGAAGCCGCTTAAGCTTTCAATTTTTACCAGAATATGCAATATAAGCCGGAGTTTTTCTTCCGGCTTTTTGTTTTTTGAGGAGCGCCCCATGCCTAAACTTGTAAAAACCGCCACCGAATTCGAACTCTCCCCCACGCTCGGCATGAACGAGGAAGTGAAGCGCCAGCGCGGCGCCGGGAAACAGGTCATGCATATGGGCTTCGGCGAGGGACCGTTTCCCGTTCCTGAAAGGCTGAAGAAGGCGCTGGGCGAGAACGTTCACCGCAAGGAATATCTGCCGACTGTTGGCATGGAGCAACTGCGCACTGTGGTTGCTGATTACTACAAAAAGAAAATCGGCCTGGATACCGACAAGTTCGACGTTATTGTCGCGCCCGGCAGCAAGCTGATCCTGTACGCGCTGCAGATGGCGGTTGAAGGCGATCTCCTGATGCCGGTGCCGAGCTGGGTTTCGTACGCGCCGCAGGCCAAGATGCTGAACACGAAGGTGATCAAGGTTCCGACGACGCTGGATGACAAGGGATTCCACATCGACCCTACGCAGCTTCGCGCGCTCATCAAATCGTCGCGCAAAGAGGGTCTGAACCCGAGCAAGATCATCCTGAATTACCCGAGCAACCCGACAGGCCTCACCATTCCTGAAAATGAGCTGAAGGAAATCGCCAGGGTCTGCGTCGAGGAAGACATCCTGATTATCTCTGACGAGATTTACGGCTTTGTGTCGTTCGACAATAAATACCGCAGCATCGCGCATTACGCGCCGACACACACGGCGGTGACAAGCGGCCTGTCCAAGCATCTTTCGCTCGGCGGCTGGCGTGTTGGTGTTGGTTTCATTCCGAAGGCCGTTACGGGACTCCAACAGCTTCTTTCGAATATTTCGAGCGAAACATGGTCGTGCGTTCCAGCGCCGATCCAGCAGGCTGTCGTTGCCGCCTATGAAGGCCACGCGGATGTCGAGCAGCATATCCAGCAATGTTCCGACATTCATTCGCTGATGAATAAATATATTGCAAAGGGCCTCCGCGATCTCGGCGTCAAGGCACCGGAGCCGCAGGGCGCGTTCTATAACTATCCCGATTTCGACGCACACCGCGCCGATCTCGCCAAATTCGGCGTTAAAACTTCGAAAGAATTGTCGGAGATGCTGCTGAAAAACTATGCGCTGGCAACATTGCCGGGTACGGCATTCGGCGCTGCGCCCGATGTGCTGACGCTTCGTCTCTCGGGCTGCGATTATGATGGCGCTGCAGCGCTGAAGGCTTACCAGTCCGGCGAAAAACTGGACGAGGCTTTCATCAATAAAAACGCCCCGCGCGTCAAAGCCTCTATTGAGACTTTCGGGCAGTTCCTGAAAGACGCGAAGCAGGCGAAAGCGGCTTAATTAAAATCCGGAATTAAAAAAGGGCGGGAGATGATCCCGCCCTTTTTGTTTGTTCGTTATTTTTATGCCGCGAGCTTGTCGGCTTCCACTTTCGGGAAGTCGACTTCTGTATCCACGATGTGGTTGAAGTAGTTTGTGAAGATATTGAACGCGACAACCGCGATGATCTCCAGAACTTCAGCATCCGTAAAGCCTGCATCCTTCACAGCTTTCACATCGGCGTCAGCAAGCCTCGCTTTGGTATCGACAACTTTTTTCGCAAAGGTGAGCGCTACTTGCGTTTTCTTGTCGGCGGATTTCCCGGCGAGGTTCTGCGGCAATTCGGAATCCGAAACACCGGCTTTCTTGCCGATGGCCGTATGAGCCGAAGCGCAGTAATTGCATTTGTTCGCGCCTGCGACCGTGAGGGCGATCTGTTCGCGCAGCGCGGCGCTGAGGGTTGATTTGCCGAGCGCGGCGGAGCCGTTCGCGTAAAATTCGCCGACGGCAGGCGAATGGGCGAAGGTGCGGAAGATATTCGGCGTCGCGCCGAGCTTGGCCTTGATGCTATCCAGGTATTCTTTTGCGGGGCCCTGGGCCGAGGCGTGGTCAACGGGTTGAATGCGGGGCATGGTGCTATCTCCTTGTTTGTGTGTCCTTAAACTAAGCTTTAAATGGGCTTCGTCAACTTTTTCTTGCGCCCGGGCATACATATTGGTACTTTCCCGCGGTTTTTAAAGGACTTCCATGATCAGCAACGAACTGCTATTCGCTCTCGCCCTGTTCGGCGGCTTGAGCATCTCCCTCGGGGCGTTTTACCTCGGGCGGTTTTTCGTGTTCGTGCTCATGGTTACGATCACTTTGTATCTCGGCATCACGGAAGCAAAAGTGATCGAGGTGTTCGGCTGGCCGACGACGATCGGCACCGCACTGTTCGGCGTACTGATGCTCTCGACCGACATGTTGAGTGAGCGTTACGGACGCAAAGCCGCGTTCGAGGTGACGTTCTATTCGATATTCGCGGTTCTGTGCTTCCAGCTTTTCCTGAAGATCACGCTGCTGGCGGAAGCAACGCCGGACATGCAGTTCATGGGCGAGGCGATGTCGACGGTTTACACCACGTCGTTCCGCATGGTGTTCGCTGGCATCTTCGTGTTCATGGTTTCGCAAAGCCTCGACATCGTTCTCTTCTACCGCATCCGCCAGATTACGGGCGATAAATGGCTGTGGGCACGGAACAAGGGATCGACGATTGTGTCGCAGGGTGTGGATACGTACCTGTTCACGTTCCTCGCATTTTACGGCCTGTTCGATGACTGGGTCCTGATGGCGACGACCAATTACTGCTTCAAGCTTGTCGTGGCGTTCAGCGATACGTTCTTTATCTACGCCAGCAAGTACATTACGCCGCGCGACCTCAAAGCGCCGGAAACTATCGCAGCTTCCTAAGCGGCCAGCGCATCCAGCACGCAGACATTCTTATAACCCCGCGCATAGAGATATTCGGCGGCCACGCGGCTGCGCTTGTTCGACCGGCAGATAAACGCAATCGGCCTGTCGGTGGGCAGTTCGGCATAGCGCCCGGGAATATCCTGCAGCGGGATATGCAGGGCGTTTTCAATCGGCTTTTCGAATGTTTCCTCGAAGGTGCGCACGTCGACCACGACGTGATCCTTCAGTTCATCGGGGTGGAGAAGGGGAATAACCGGGGCTTCGATTTTTTCGCGCCGGGCACCGTACTGTGCTTTGCCGCAGGCTGCGCATTCAGGATTTTTCTCAAGCTGAAGCGCCTGCGTTCTCATAGTTTTAAAATCAAGCGAGAGAATTGTGCCGGGTTTTACATCGCCGATTCCGAGCAAGAAGCACAGCGTCAGGTGCGCCTGATACATGCCTGCCAGTCCCGCGACGGTGCCGAGAATGCCGCCCTCGACGCAGCTTTTGCAATCGAGCGGGAGTTCCGGGAACAGGCAATGATAGCAGGGCGCGTTTTTATCAAAGCCCGCGAAGATCGCGACTGTGCCGTTAAAGCCTTCGACGCTTGCGGCAACCAGAGGCGTTTTGCTGCGGATGGAAAGCTCGTTCAGTAATTGCTTGGATTCAAAATTGTCTGTGCCATCAAGGATAATATCGAAGCCGTCGATGTCGTCGCCGACATTCAATCTTTGCAGCACGGCGGTGATTTTGATTTCGGGATTAAGCTCTCTCAAATACGCGGCGGTGAGCTCGGCCTTGTTCTTCCCGGCGTCGGACGTTTTGAAAATCGTCTGGCGGTGGAGGTTTGAAATATCGACAACGTCGTCATCGACAATCGTGATGTGGCCGATGCCTGCGCCAGCTAAATAGGGCAAAGCAGGTGCGCCGAGACCGCCCGCGCCGACCATCAGCAGCTTCGTGTTTTTCAGTAAATCCTGATGCTCTTGCGTGAACTCAGGGAGCAGGAGTTGTTTCTCATACCGGCTCATATTTTCCCCTGGTGCCAGAAGGGGCGGTCGATCATGGGCGTCGAGGCGCTGGCGCTTTCCTGCGGCGCGATGATGCCGGAAGTGTAAGCTTCGCGGCCCGCATCAATCGCACGCGCCATGGCATGCGCCATTTTCACGGGGTCGCCCGCTTTCGCGACGGCGGTGTTAAGCAGTACAGCGTCGTAGCCGAGTTCCATCGCAGCCGCGGCATGAGACGGTGCTCCCACGCCTGCATCGACGACAAGAATTTGATCCGGGAATTGTTCGCGCAGCATTTTGAGACCGAGCGGATTGTTCAGTCCGCGTCCCGATCCGATCGGCGCGCCCCATGGCATAAGAATATCACAGCCCATATCGACCAAGCGGCGGGCGAGCGTTAAATCTTCCGTCATGTAGGGAAAAACTTTGAAACCTTTCGCGATCAATTTTTCTGCGGCGTCGCTCAGGCCCAACGGGTCGGGTGCGAGCGTGTAATCGTCGGCGATGACCTCGAGCTTGATCCAGTCGGTTTCAAAAATCTCGCGCGCCATTTCGGCGGTGGTAATGGCTTCGTTTGCGCTGAAACACCCGGCGGTGTTGGGCAGCACCGGAATTTTGAAACCCTTTAAAATGCCCCAGAATTTCTGGCCTTTTCCAGCGGCGTTCTCGCGGCGGAGCGAGACGGTAATCAGGCCCGGCTGCGAGGCTTCAATGCACTGGCGCAGGATTTCGGGCGAGGGATATTGCGCGGTGCCGAGGAACAATCTCCCGCTCAAGATTTTATCGCCGATGGCCAGCCCCCGCGCCATGATTACCCGCCCTGATATGGCGCGACGATTTCCAGCGCGTCGCCGTCCTGCAATTCCGTATTCGCGTAGGTCACGCGCGGTACGAATTCGCCGTTGCGCGCAACGGCGACGAGCTTACCGTTGAAGCCCTCGGCGTCAAGAACGCTGTTTATGTCAGGCGCGCAATTGACGCTTTTGCGCTGGCCGTTGATGGTGATGATCATCGTTTTCACTCCTGAATAAAGATATAAAATTATTCTGCTTTCCGGCAATAAAATCGGCGACGCAGGCCGCCATCACGGGCGCGAGCAGAAAACCGTGCCTGAACAGGCCGTTGCAGCGGATGATATTGTCCTCAATCGTTATACGCGGCAGGTTGTCGGGATAGGCGGGGCGAATTCCCGCCTGTATATTAAGAATTTCTGCTTCGGCAAACGAAGGGTGCAGGCTGAAGGCTGCGGAGAGCAACTCCAGCGCAGATTTCACTGTTACCGCGTTGTCCGCGCTTTCGACCAATGTCGCGCCGATCATGAAAACATTGTCCGGGCGCGGCACGATATAAAGCGGGTAGCGCGGATGCGCGAGGCGCACGGGCCGTGAGAGCGCAAAATCTTTATTCCGCACGATGACGATTTCACCCTTTACGCCGCGCAGATCCTTGTCGTCTTTTGCTGCAGCAAAACCGCGGCAGTCTATGACGTAATCGAATTTTTTGTGAAGCGCCTTGATGTCGGCGTTTTCTTGAATATGTATGACCGATGCGGCCAGGGCATTCAGCACCTGCTGCGGGTTTGTATGGGCTTCGTCCTTCAGATAAAGGCCGCTGGTGAAGCGGGATAACGAAGGCTCCAGCGCAGCAATTTTTTCCGCGCCGATGATTTTTTGCTGCGGCAATTTTGCGGCGAGGCGCTCAAGAATATATTCGTCATCCTTGTGCGCGACGATCAGACTGCCGTTGCAGTGGAATTCAATTTTCTCATCGAGGCTGCCCAGAATTTTTTCCCAGAGCGCGATCCCTTCCACCGCCGCGTCCAGAAAATTCTGCGGAAGATGTTCGATCTCAGCCCACGGTGCGAGCATGCCGCCTGCCATGGCGCTGGCGCTGTTTTCGCGTCCGGCATCGAAGACCGTAACGTCGAATTGACGTAATGCATGGGCAGCGCTTAAACCCATCACCCCCGCGCCCGCAACTGCGATCTTTGGGGCGATCCTGAGCTTTGAATTCTGGGGCGATGATTTCATTGTGCTGACAATATGTTAAGGAATAAGCCTTAAGTCAATGGGCGCTTGTTCCTGTTGATTTCCTGCAGCAGAAATGCAGTAATGCCTTCATTCGCTTCATAATTGTGGAATTTTCCAATGGTCAGGCAATTTCTTCTGGGCCTCTGCGCGCTCGTGTTTTTCACGGCGACCGCGCATGCGCAAGATGAAGACGTTCTGCCGTCGCTTCCGCGTTTGATTTTCCTCGAGAATGACGGGCCTGTAACAGACGATCCCAAGCATCTCGGCTATGCCTATGACCAGAACGATCTTCCGTACCCTGTCACATGGAAAGAAGTTCAGCCCCACTGTGATGGCTGCGCGCCGCTAGCTGATGCCTACAACAAAACGATGCAGTCCCTCATGAACACGCGTTACTGGATCGCGGAGATCGAGGAGAGAAAATCGGATATCGAGGGAAGCAGCAATCTTGCGCGCAGTCATGGCGGTACAGCGCCGCCCGCTGAAAATGCCGAGCCCGGTACGGAGCAGGAAAAACAGGCGGCTGCGGAATTGTCTTACAGGATGATGGTCGAGGACATGGCCGGGCGGCTTCCGGCGCTGGAAGCACAGGAAGAAAGCCTGGTGTCGCTCGGCGACGATTTGCTTCGCCAGCTCCTGCAATGCGAAGCGCTGACATGTGCGAGTGAGAGGATCGGGCCTCCTCTGGCAGCGGGCTTTGAAACGGCACCTGCGAATTTACTGCCGTTCGACTGGGAAGGGCCATATGCGAGCGTTTGTGAGATATGCGCGAAGCAAGCTGAGAAACTCAATGAATTGCCGACGCCAGCGCGTATTGCGACGGCCGGGCTGGAGGCTGTGCGGGCGGATCTGATGTTCGCGGAGATGGAGCTTCTCTCCATCGATGCCGAGCATGATGACATTGTTCTCAAGCGCAAAATATTTAATACCACACCCGACGGCGCGGAAAAAACGGACGCGGAAATTCAGGAAGAAATAACAGCGAGAGATAAGCTGCAAACCGACTACGAGAAAAAAACGCGCAAGCGCAAAGAGGACATGGAGGCCGCCATGAAAAAGGCCGAACAAGACATCGCAAAATATGAGAGCGATCTCGACGCGATCACGCGTAATTTTGAGGAAACTCTGAAATCTTATGAAGCGTGCATCGCGACCTGCGCGGCAGAAACAGGCGAGGTCATGGGGCCTGTACAGCCTGTGGCGGACAGCGCGCCTGCCGCTCCCCAGGCCGCTGAATAGCCCAAACAGGGTGGAATTACCGGATTTTGCAGGGATTTTTGCCCCAAACGCCGCGCCGGGGTTGCTATTTATGGCGGTGGGGTCTATATAAAGGCCACTCTTTCCAAGGTATCGCGGGCCTGTCGGCGAAGCCGACAAAATAAAAGGTCCAAAATACCAGTTTCTTGGTGACGCGGGATGGAGCAGCCCGGTAGCTCGTCAGGCTCATAACCTGAAGGTCGTAGGTTCAAATCCTACTCCCGCAACCAATTTTCGTCATATAAAGAAAAAATAACGGGGCTCTATGCCCCTGTTTTTGTTCCGATTTCGTGTATGCCGTGTTTCAAGCGTTTGTTCCGGGGTCGAAATAATTTATGAAAAAAGGTACAGCTAAAAAACATATCAAGGGACATAAAAAAACCAAATCGAGGTTATTTTTGTTCAAAATGAACCTTTAAAATCGTTTAATATTTTAACCTATAATTTCAGGTTATATCTGCTATTCGGTCTATTTTCGATAAAATCCTTGTCGAGTCCTCATGTGAGGCGTATGTGTGCTTCATACCCTCATTTGGGAATAAGGATTTTTTCAATGGATAGTTCGTTAGGCACCAATTTTAAAGCCAGCGCTGGTACGGAAGCTCAGAAACCTAAAAGCAAGAAAGAATTGCTTAGATTAGTTCGTATTCTTCATCCGAGCGTTTGAGTTCCGGGACTAAACGTAAGCTTCAAAGATTTGATTTATTAAAGCGCTTGTGCGTATCCGCGTAATTTGCTGCGCAGATCTTCGGCATCCGCTTTTTTCTGTTCGACATTCCCGCCGTGAACGACGAGAACTGAGTCGCATTGTGTCAGCAATTCCGGCTTGTGTGAAATAATGAAAATCGTTTTCTTCAATCCTGCCGCGTGGACGGCGTCCATGACTTCGCGCTCGGTCGTGGGGTCGAGGGCGCTGGTTGCTTCGTCCAGCACAAGAACCGGGCGGCCGAGATAAAGCGCGCGGGCGATGCCGACGCGCTGGCGCTGGCCGCCGGACAGGCGGATGCCGTTTTCACCGACGATTGTATCGTAGCCTTGCGCCAGTTCGTTCTCGATGAAATCGGAAAGGCTCGCCATCTTCGCGGCTTCGCGCACTTTGCCCATGTCGATTTCGTCAGGCCGCATGCCGAAAGCGATGTTGGCCGTGATCGTATCGTCGCACAGATAGATATGTTGTGACACGTAAGAGAGGTTTTTCTGCCATGCCTTGCGGTTTGATTCATTGACGGCAACGCCGTCGACGAGAAGCTGGCCGGAGGCGGGCTCCAGCAATCCCAGAATAATATCGACCATCGTCGTTTTGCCCGCGCCGGTTTTGCCGATGATGCCGGTCATGCTGCCGGCGGGGATTTCAAGATTAACGTCTTTCAGGATTTCGCGGCCTGCGCTGTTGTACTGGAAACCCACATTGCGCAAGGAAAACGCGCGCTGGAAATTCAACGCTTGTATGTCGCTCGTGGATGTTTCCTGCATCGTCGCCGTCAGCGCCAGTTCTCGCTCCACCGTATCTAAAGCGGGGCTGTAAAAACGGATGCGCGTGTAGCCTTGATAGATTCCCTGCAGGCCGGGCATGAGGCGGTAGCCTGCAAGCGTGTAGAGCGCGATCATCGGCAATGCCTGATTTAATCCCTGCTGGCTCTGCAGGAGATACAGAGTCATCAGCAGGACGCCGCCGAAGGCGATGATTTCCATGGCGTAGCGCGGCATTTCGCCGATCACGCTGCTGCGCGCGTTGCTGCCTGCGAAATTCTGCGCGGGTTCGCGGAAATAGTCGCGGTATAGCGATTCATAGCCGCCAAGCTTGATATTCTTGATGCCCTGAATGGCTTCGTTGACGATGCGGTATTTTTCGGCCTGCGCCTGATTGCGGCGCTGCGCTTCTTTTTTCAGCGATGATTTGAAACCGAGGAAAACGAGCAGATACGCGCCGCCGAGGATGACGCAGGTCGCGAGCGCCAGCACCGGGTCCATAATTGCGAGGAATATCAGGATAACCGCCGAGACGATAATGCGCGTCACCATATCGAGAAATGCCATAAGGACGGCGTTGCTGAGCGTCTGCACTTCCGCGAGGACGTTTTTGGAAATGTCTGATGAATTGCGGTCGAGGAAGAAGCGGTAAGGCTGGCGCAGGTAAATATCGAACAGGCGGCGCGACAACCCTTCGCCCCAGGATTGTGTGACATACAATGTCACCCAGCGTGTGACGGCCTTGATGATGTTCGTTACGACAAGAATTATTAAAACGCCGAGGCCGATGAAGAACAGATATTCCTTCGGGCTGGAGAATTCGAAAAATTCATAGCCGCGTCTCAGCCATTCATTGTGCGTGACGGAGTCAGGGTCGGCGAGCACCGACATGAAGGGCAGGATCGAGGCGATGCCGACGACCTCGCACAGCGACATCAACAAGAACAGGCCGAGCAGACCGACCGCTTGCATTTGCTCGCGGCGGCCGAGCAGTCCCAGCATTTTTTTAATCATGTTCATGCTCAAGCCCTTGATATCCCGTTGTTTTGTTTAGAATGCCGCTCGGTTAAAAGCAAGCGGAACATAGCTGCGGCAAAGACATTATGCTGAAATCATTGAGGATTTTTGGAACTTTCCGGCTTGTTAATCGTCGATAGAGGATGGCTGGGCAATCAAAAGGGGTAAGTGAGAGCGAGTTCGCCATGTGGCGTGCGGTTTTCGCTTTTTCAATTGTCGACAACGCGCTCTCCCTTGAAGAGCAGGAACTGCTGCGCAGCTACTTGAGAACAGTACCGTTTTCAGAAACTCAAATGGACACCCTGAAAAAAGATTTCGAAGCGCCGCAAAACGTCGAGGCCATGTACCGCAAGATCACCAATCCCGAACATAAAAAACGTTTCTGCATTCTGGCGCGGGCGCTGGTTTGGTGCGAAGGCGATATGGATATGCAGGAAGAAAAAATCCTGCGCCGTGTGGCATGCCTTAAAGACGTTCCTGAAAATGATTTCCTGCGTGCGAGCCGCGATCATCCGGATCTGGAGGAATTTTATACGCATTATGCGCGGGCGGGTGTGGTCGGCCTTATGCGCGCGTCCCCCGGTTTAAGGATGTCTGCTTAACATTTCTGCTTGTCAGTGTGTTTTACCTTGCTTCCCCGTGCCGTCTTTATGTCCCTTGTAAGCAGTTGTTCCCGTCCAAGCAGGCGGGTCGCTCGCCGGGAATGAATCCTTCGAGGCTTCGTCGACCTTGTTTTTCTTTTTCGGCGGATCACCCTGGCGTTTTCTTTTTTTATCCGCCCAGTTGATCGCTTCGTCTTCGGTCAGGAAGCCCTGTTCGAAGATGCGTTTGCCGTTGTCGCTTTTGTAAACACTCCACGGCTCATCGCGCGTTTGCGGTTCGTAACGTACCTGCCATTCCATGATCTGTTCTCCTCTTCTTTCTCTACAAACGTTCGAGCAAAGGCGCGGTTCCGGCGCATGATTTTCTTCCTAGTAAATTTTCGGAACGATGCGGCGTGTCGGCTATTGGCTATACACACCCCACGCAGCAAACAGGAGATCATCCATGCAAGGTTCTAAAAACCAATCCGGTTCCGGTCGCAGTCAAAACAAATCAAGCAGCGGAAAAGGCAAGAGCAGCGGCTCTTCCTCTTCTTCTTCGCAGAAAAGCTCTGACAGCCGTTCGAACAACCGCTCGAAATAATTATAAGTTTTCCTCCCCCACCCGAAAAAACCCGGCACCGCAAGGCGCCGGGTTTTTATCATTCCTGCCTTGCCTCCCCGGTGTCGTCATGCGATAAAGCAAACGTAAAAAACAACGCGGGATTGCATCCATGAGCCTTGGCATCGAAATCATACCGGTCATTAAATCGCTGGGTTATCTCGGTGTGTGGGGCATGGTGTTTGCAGAATCCGGCCTGGTGTTTTTCTTCTTCCTGCCGGGCGACAGTCTCTTGTTTACGGCGGGTTTCCTCGCCTCGCAGGATTATCTCAATATATGGGCGCTGGTGGGCGGCACATTGATTGCTGCTATCGTCGGCAACATGCTGGGTTACGCGGTCGGCAAATATGTGGGCCTGAAATTGTTCGCGAAAGAGTCGAAATTCCTGAAGCGCAAGCATTTAGAGATGACGCAGCGTTTCTATGAGAAACATGGCGCGATGGCGGTCATTAGTGCCAGATTTATGCCGATCATCCGCACCTTTGTTCCTTTTCTGGCAGGTGTGGCGCAGATGGATTACAAGAAATTCATGCTGTATTCCGTGACGGGCGCATTTATCTGGGTGGGCGGTCTGTGCTTCTTCGGTTATTTCTTCGGCAAGCTTTTACCGGCTGACAAGGTCGATCAATATCTGCTGCCGATTATCGTCGCGATTATTATCGTGTCATTCCTGCCATCGCTCTGGCATCTGCACCAGGAGCGCAAGGCAATGAAAGCTGAAAAATCGAATTAAGATCCGGCTTTGGCGCCAGCGACGGGTGCTGTCACTGCGGCAGCCTGTTCGTGCGGCTGCATGTGGTCACTCGCGAGCGTATAGGCGAGCGGGTGATGCGCGATCATGCTCTGCGCATTGAAATTAACCGTCAGGCCCGTTTCGCCGATCGCCTTGTGAATTTCATTTCCTGATACGGCATTCAATTCAACGACAGTGCCGCCGTGCACTTTGCCGGCTTTTTCGAAATATAAATCATTTACAATTTTTACGACCGTGACGTTGTCGTGAATATTCTTGATATGCGTGGCGGTATACATGCTCTTGCCGTTGGTGTCTTTCACGTCCGGCAGGCCGATATCGGCGATGGTGGTCGCTTTCGCGCCTAGGCGGGCCGCTGTGTCGTTTGCCAGCATCGCACCGAGCGAATAGCCGACAATCTCGGCGCTGCCCGATGTGCGCACGGCTTCCAGGTATAATTCCTGCGCGGGGCCGGTCTGCTGGTTGACGCCCTGTTTCATTAATCTTGCCTGCGCCATGGCTTCGAGGTCCTTCATGTCGACGCCGTGCAGAATATCCATGCCGCCAAAGAGTGTGATCGCGTGACCGTTTGCGTCGCGGTATATCGCGCCCCTGAATCCTGTCTCACTATCATTGACTGATTTTTGCAGGGTCAGCGGAACGGGCTGGTTCGATCCGGCGTAATGTATCGTGAGAGTTTGCGGCGGCTCACCCGTCATGAAAGCATCGGTGTAGAGTTTTGCGGCGTGCAGCGGGTCGATCTGTTTCGACGCGCGCTCGGCGAGTAGCGGTTTCATCTCTTCGGCAACCGGCGGGAAGTCGACCGCGCCCTCCTTGAAGAAAAACCCGGCGACTGCAGCCAGGACTTTCGCGAAGACGTTGTCAGGATTTTTATTGATGAAATCGATGACCGCAGGGGCGTAATCCGCGTACTGCGTGAAGAAGTCAGCGTCTGACTCTTCCTTTTCCTGCTGGCTGGACTGCTTAGTCATTCCATAACACCCTTTATTGCCCGTCTTAAGAGTAGCGGGGTTGATTTAATTTTAGCCTAAGAGGGGGTCTGGAGGCGCCAAATCTCTGTAACTCATTGATTTTGTTTCTAATTGTTCGTGCGGTGGGCCATTCCGGCGCGGCAAAAACGCTTATTTTTCTGCGCTATTTGCTGGAATCCGCCGCGAATTGATATAGTATTTGTATTAAGCCCTTTGTTCACGGGGTTATCCGACTTTTTATTCACCGACTTATTCACAAAAGCCCAATGCCGAAACAGCCTGTTCGCATAGCCCCTTCGATTCTTTCCTCCGATTTCGCCCGTCTGGGCGAGGAGGTCCAGGCTATCGACAAGGCCGGGGCCGATTACATCCATATAGACGTCATGGACGGGCATTTCGTGCCGAACCTGACCTTCGGCGCGCCTGTGGTGAAGGCGATCCGTAAATCTTCGAAGAAAATTTTTGACGTGCATCTCATGGTCGCACCGGTCGATGCGTTGATCCCGGCTTTCGTCGATGCGGGGTCCGACATCATCACCGCGCATGTCGAGGCGGGGCCGCATTTGCACCGCACATTGCAGACAATCAAATCGCACGGTGTGAAGGCGGGCGTGTCGCTCAATCCATCCACGCCGATTGAATCCATCCGCGAGGTGATGCCGATGGTCGATCTGATTTTGATCATGACGGTCAATCCGGGTTTCGGCGGGCAAAGTTTTATCCCGCTGTTCGATAAAATTGCTGCGGCTAGAAAAATGATCGATGCGCAGAAACATCCGATAGATCTCGAGGTTGATGGCGGCATTAATCCTGAAACCGCGAAGCAGGTTATCGCAGCAGGCGCTGATGTTCTCGTCGCGGGCACGGCTGTGTTCAAGGACGGACCTGAAAAATATGCTGCGCACATCAAGGCATTGAGAGGATAGGCCATGATAACAAACCTGATCCGCAAAATCCGCAGAGACGCCAGCGAAATGGCCTGCAATACGGTGCTCTATAACTGGAGCCTGCGCGGCGAAGCGCCGGAGCGGCTGAACGTTAAACCGGCCGATGCATGGCCGGGCAATGTGGAGTCGGGCCGCTGGCTGTGCGACGGCGCGTTTGCGCTGGCGGGCGACCAGATTTCATTGCAGGGCGGCTGCTGGGAACCGCTGGGGGTGAGCGAAGCATGGCTCAACCATATGCACGGCTTTGAATGGCTGCGCGATTTGCGCGCGCTTGGCGGCGAGGAAGCGCGGCAGCAGGCGCGCTGGCTGACCGAGAGCTGGATTTACTATCACCAGAAATGGTCGCCGCATGCGTGGCGCGCCGATATGTGCGGCTCACGCATCGCCATGTGGATTTCCTATTTTGAATTTTTCGTCGAGGCGGCCGGGCCGGATTTCCAGGATCTTTTCTTCGATTCCTTAAGCAAGCAGGCGCGGCATTTAAGCCGCGTGCTGCAGCGTGATGTCGCGGGTGTGCCGATGCTGCGCGCGATCAAGGGTCTTTTGTACGCCGGTCTGGCCTGCGAGGGGCGCGAAGCGTGGGCGCAGCAGGCTTTAGCGCAGCTCAACACGGAAATTTCAAAACAAATACTGCGCGATGGTGCGCATGTGTCGCGCGCGCCGGTACAGCATTTGCAGGCGCTGCAAATCCTGTTAGACATTCGCACGGCGCTTGCTGCCGCCGGTCAGGCGCTGCCTGAAACCGTGCAGCATGCGATTGATTCATTGAGCGCCGCCTTGCGTTTCTTCCGCTATGGCGATGGCGGTCTCGCCGTGTTCCACGGTACGCAGGAGGGACCGAAGGAGTTGCTGGATTCCGTTCTCGCGCAAGCCAATGTGCGCGGCAAGGGTTTGCATACATTGCCTTGCGCGGGATTCGAAAAAATCACCGAAGGCCGCACGCTTGTGATGTTCGATTGCGGCCGCAGCCCGCAACGACCGCACGATAAAACCGCGCACGCGGCGCCGCTGGCGTTCGAGATGGCCTACGGCAAGGAACGGATTTTCGTCTCCTGCGGCACGCACCCAAGCTCTGCGGACTGGCAGGATGCCCTGCGCGCCACCGCCGCGCACAACACGGTCACGCTGGACTACCGCAACGCCTGCGAAATCCGCGAGGACGGGCATTTCTCGCGTAAGCCGCGCGTCGTCAGCATCGTGCGCGAGGAAACAAAAGGTTCGTGCCTGTTAGAAGCCACGCATGACGGTTATGCATTGCTCAACGGCATCGAGCACCGCCGCCGTTTGTACCTGTCAGATCAAGGCCACGATTTACGCGGCGAGGACATCCTCACCAGCCAGGCCGGCCCGGCAAAACCCGTCAATGTCGCGATCCGTTTCCACATCCATCCGCGCGTGATGGTTTCGCTGATCGGCGAGGGTAATGAAGAGGCATTGCTGCGCCTTCCCAGTGGTATTGGTTGGCGTTTCCACCAGTCCGGCGGAATATTGAAGCTGGAAGATTCCGTTTATCTCGGCGAGGACAGCCGCCCGCGCAAAACCAAGCAGCTCGTGGTCTACGGCGATATGCCGGATACCGAGTTCAAGGTTAAATGGGCGATGCAACGCGAAGGACTATAAGTTTTGACTGCCACCGATCTTCACCGGCACATAGAATCCCTCGCGCTCAAAACCGGTACTCTCAAAACAAATGCCGACAATCTAGACCAGGAAAATGCTGCAGCCTGTGCCGTAGCCTGTCTTGAATCTCTTGAGGCCGCCGTCGCGGGGCAGAAAGCAATTTTCGGCATCGAGCCGTGGCACAAGGCGCACAAGGACGCGCCGTTGTCGCAGCCCGGCGAAATGCTTCTGCGCTTGAGAGATGTGGAAGGCAATCCGCTGCCGCCATATCCGGCGATCATGGCGTTCTATAACAATGGTATGGCGGCGGAGATCGATACCATTCTCGCGCTCTGCGCCGTGCAGCAATTTAAGGATAGTGACGAGCAGCAAATTTCAGTCAATGTTTCGGGCCGTTCGATGCGCGATGCAACATTCATCAAAACCGTGTTGCCGGTGATCGAGGCCATGAAGCTGCCCAAGGCGCAGAAGATCATCTTCGAAATCCACGAAAGCGCGCCGTCCGAAATCATGAGCCCGCGCGTGCTGGATCTTTGCCGCCGGATCGGTATTGCGTTTGCCATTGATGATGTCGGCCTGTCGCTCAATGATATTTTCCGCCTCTCGCAGTTCGAGCAGATCGCGGATTTCATCAAGCTGGACCGCAAATGGGTGATGACGAAGCCCGGCGAGAAAATGTCGCTCGACAATCTCATGGCGTTGATCGGCGCGACGCTGCCCAACGCCTATCTCGTCGCGGAAGGGGTGCAGAGCGCCGAGCATGCCGCGGAGCTGCAGCGTCATCATAAGAACATCCATTATATGCAGGGCATGCACCTGCCGCCGCGCGAGCAATTCGCCGCTGAATTCGCGGATATAAAGGCCGAAGTCACAGCCTAAATTATCGTTCTTGATTTGTTCCTTTTGTTCCGGTACAAATAGGGTACGAGTCGTTTTGAGGGCTCCGGGGGATTGGGGTGAAACCCCACCCCCACCCCCCCAAAAAAAGCGCCGAATGAGTAACTCGAATAACCTTTTTGGAACAATGATATGGCGAAGTCCGGGAAAAATTACATCTGCCAGGCCTGCGGCGCGGTCCACCCGCGTTGGAGCGGCAAATGCGACGCCTGTAACGGCTGGAACTGCATCGCCGAGGAGAACGTGCAGGCGTCTGCGCCCAAGGGGTTAGGGAAGAAGAAGGGAAGGGAGATCGAGCTTGTCAGTCTTGCGGGCAGTTCGGACAGAGATTACCCCCGCCACGTGACAGGCATCAAGGAATTCGATCGCGTGACCGGCGGCGGGCTGGTTCCGGGTTCCGCGCTTTTGATCGGCGGCGATCCCGGCATCGGCAAATCGACCTTATTGCTGCAGGCGGTTTGCGCGTTATCACGAAAGAACACGCGCTGCGTTTATGTGTCGGGTGAGGAATCTATTGAACAGGTGCGCATGCGCGCGCGGCGTTTGGGGCTGGGCGATGCACCGGTTGAACTCGCGGCGGCGGTGAATGTGCGCGACATCGTCGCGACGATGGAAAACGTAACCACACCGGTTTCGCTGCTCGTGATCGATTCCATCCAGACCATGTTCATCGACACGATCGACTCCGCGCCGGGTACGGTGACGCAGGTGCGGACATCGGCGCAGGAAATCATCCGCGCCGCGAAAACACGGGGAATCGCGGTGATTTTCGTCGGCCATGTTACGAAAGACGGGCAGATCGCGGGCCCGCGCGTGCTGGAACATCTCGTCGACACGGTGCTGTATTTCGAAGGCGAGCGCAGCCACCAGTTCAGGATTTTGCGCGCCGTGAAAAACCGTTTCGGGCCGACGGATGAAATCGGTGTGTTCGAAATGGCATCCGAAGGTCTTGTTGAAGTTGAAAACCCATCAGCCCTGTTCCTCGCGCAGCGTAACCAGGACGCTGCGGGAAGTTCGGTGTTGGCCGCGCTGGAAGGAACGCGGCCGATACTGGTCGAGGTCCAGGCGCTGGTGGCGCCTTCGTCTCTGGGTTCTCCGCGCCGCGCCGTTCTCGGGTGGGATCCCAACCGTCTCGCCATGATCGTCGCGGTGCTGGAGACGCGGTGCGGATTGCAACTCTCGGGGTGCGATATCTTCCTCAATATTGCCGGGGGCATCCGCATTCAGGAACCGGCGGCCGACCTTGCCGTTGCCGCGGCCCTTATCAGTGCGTTGCAGGGCAAACCGTTGCCGCCGGAATCGGTCTTCTTCGGCGAGATCGGTTTGGCCGGGGAGGTGCGGCAGGTCGCCCAGCCCGACCAGCGGCTGAAGGAGGCCTCCAAACTCGGCTTCAAGGAGGCCGTCATTCCGCTGGGCAAGAAGAAGCGGGCCGATAGCCCGGCCATGCCTGCCAGTGAAATCGGTCATGTGCAGGAGCTTGCCGACATGTTCAGCGGGCGGCAGATCCGCCGGGCCGAGGCGGCCTGAAGGCCTTGATAACAGGCCTGAAACGTCCCGGAAAGTCTTGCAATTTCGACCTTGCTTGCCTATGTATAGGTGCTCCTGACCCCAGCAGCAGGCGGATGCACCATGATCTTTGACGTCATAGTCCTTATCATCACCCTTATTTCAGCTTTTATTGCCTTTTTGCGCGGTCTGATCCGCGAAGTTCTGACCATTTTCGGCGTTGTCGGCGGTTTGGCCGCGGCTTGGTATGCGGGTCCGATCCTGCTGCCCTACATGGAAAATTGGCTGGGCGTAAAAGAAGGTGTTGAACCTGAGAAACTGCTCGGCGTTCTGCCGTACGACATTCTCGCCGTCATTCTCGCTTATGGCGTCATCTTCATAGTCGTCGCACTCGTGCTCTCGATCGTCAGCCATATTCTGGCCGAAACCGCCCGTGCCATCGGGCTCGGGCCGGTCGACCGCACGCTCGGTGTTATCTTCGGTATCGCGCGCGGGATTTTGCTGGTTTCCATTCCGGTCATGGTCATGCAACTCATCACCAGCGACGAGCAGCGCGCAGAATGGTTCAAGGACAGCAAAACCTATTTCTACGTTGACCAGGTTTCCGTTGCGCTTCTCGATATGGTTCCCGACTCGACGGTCGAGAAATTCAAGGAAGACGCTGAGACGATTAAGGAGAGCGCCGGTACGCGTGAGAAATTACAGCAGATGGATATTCTCAAGGGCGGCGCACCGCGCGAGGAAGAGCTGCCGCCTTCGGAAAGCGGCACTGAAGGCTATACGAATGAATTTCGCGACGAAATGGACCAGCTTTTTGAAAACAGGCCGAGCGGTCAGGAGCGGCGTCCTGCAGATCCGGCAGATGAGGAACCGAACGAATAATGGCGACGCCGTTTGATGACGATAAACTTCACGATGAATGCGGAATTTTCGGCATCTATAATCATGACGACGCGTCGGCACACGTAGCACTCGGGCTTCACGCGCTTCAGCACCGTGGCCAGGAAGCGTGTGGCATAGTCACCGTCGATGATAATCAATTTTATATCAAACGCGCGCTCGGCCTTGTCGACGACACGTTCGGCGACAAGAAAACCATTGAATCCCTGAAGGGAAAATCCGGCATTGGCCATAACCGTTACGCCACCACGGGCGAAACGCATCTTCGAAACGTTCAGCCGCTGCATGTCGACATGGATTTTGGCGGTTTTGCCGTCGCGCACAACGGCAACCTTACGAATGCGATGACGATCAAGAAAGAGTTGGTTTCGCGCGGCGCGATTTTTCAATCGACGAGCGATACCGAAGTGATCGTTCATCTCGTGGCGCTGTCGCAGAAAAAAACGGTGCAGGACCGCATCATCGATGCGATGACACAAATCAAGGGCGCGTATTCGCTAGTGATCCTGCTGAAAGATTCCGTCATTGGCCTGCGCGACCCGAACGGCATTCGCCCGCTGGTTCTCGGCAAGCTCGCCAAGGGGCACGTGCTAGCCTCCGAGAGCTGCGCGCTTGATATTATCGGCGCGGACTATGTGCGCGAAATCAAGCCCGGCGAAATGGTGACGCTGACGAAAAAGGGCGTCATTTCACAGTTTCCTTTCGCGAAGAAGCCGTCGAAATTCTGCATCTTCGAATATATTTATTTCGCACGTCCTGACAGTTTCATGGAAAACCGCTCGGTTTATGAAATGCGTAAGCGCATCGGCGAGGAACTGGCACGTGAAGCGCCCGTAACTGGTGCTGATCTCGTCGTGCCGGTGCCGGACAGCGGTGTGCCGTCGGCAATCGGTTACGCGCAGGAAAGCGGCGTGCCGTTCGAGCTCGGTATCATCCGCAACCACTACGTGGGCCGGACATTCATCGAGCCGAGCGACCATATCCGTCACCTCGGCGTAAAGCTGAAGCACAATGCCAACCGTGCTTATTTAAAGGGCAAGAAGGTTGTGCTGATTGACGATTCTATCGTGCGCGGCACGACATCGCGTAAAATAGTTGAAATGGTGCGTGCGGCGGGCGCGACGGAAGTGCATATGCGCATTTCATCGCCGCCGACGACGCATAGCTGTTTCTACGGCATCGACACGCCGCGCACGGAAGAACTGCTCGCGCACAGCAAGACGGTTGGCGAGATTTGCAAATTCATCCGGGCGGATTCTCTCGCTTATATTTCTATCGACGGGCTTTACCGCGCGGTCGACAACGTCAAGCGCGATGCCAAGAACCCGCAATTCTGCGACGCGTGCTTCACCGGTGATTACGCGGTTGAACTGGTCGATAACATCAATCACTGCGGCGGCGACAAAGTTTCCGTTCTCAGCGAACGCAAGAAAAGCTGATGGCTGCTCTTAACGAACGTGTTGCACTGATCACGGGCGCTTCGCGCGGCATCGGCGCGTCGGTTGCGAAGGGCCTCGCGCGCGAGGGTGCACATGTCATTCTCCTCGCCCGCACGCAGGCCGCCCTTGAGGAAGTGGATGATGAAATCCGCAGTTTCGGCGGCAAGGCGACGCTCATTCCGCTGGATCTCGCGAGGCTTGATGAAGTCGACAAGCTCGGCCCTTCGATTTATGAGCGTTTCGGCAGGCTGGATATTTTTATCGGCAATGCGGCGGTGCTCGGCACGCTCGGGCCGGTCAATCACATCACGCCGCGCGAGTGGGAGAAGGCTTTCACTGTCAATGTCATGGCGAATGTGCGCTTGGTGCGGAGCCTGGACCCGATGCTGCGTGGCTCGGATGCGGGGCGTGTGGTGTTCACGACGTCGGGATTGGGCGAGCAGGCGATGGCGTACTGGGGTCCATATTGCGCGACGAAGGCGGCGCTGAATTTATTTGCGCAAACTTATGCGGGCGAAACGGCGAAAACAAATCTGCGCATCAATCTCGTCAGTCCCGGCCCTGTCGATACGGCGATGTTGCGTAAGGCGTTTCCAGGCGGTTTCCAGGGCGCGATGAAAACGCCGGACGATGTCGTGCCTGCCTATCTCAAGCTGGTTGCAGCGAACTGCAACACGCACGGCGAGATTATTTCGCTCTAATCACTCATCGACATAGGGGTTTTTACTCGCGCGGATCAGGAGCCGCACGGGCACGCCGGGAATGTCGTAATCATCGCGTAGGCTGTTGATGATGTAACGCTTGTGCGTTTGTGGCAAAGCGTCGGGTTTTGAAACCCAGATGGCGAATGTAGGTGGGCGCGTTTTCACCTGCGTAATATATTTCAGACGGTTGGCGCGGCCGTTCGCGAGCGGTGCGGGGTTCTGGCTTTCGCGCGCGCGCAGCCAGCGATTCAGGCCCGCCGTGGAAATGCGCTTGTTCCAGATTTCGTAAGTTTTCATCACGGTCTCGAGCAGGCCGTCGATGTTGCTGTTGTTCAGCGCGGAAATCGTGACGAGCGGCAGGTCTTTGACCTGCGCGAGCTGGGCCTGCAGGCCGTATTCGATTTCCTCCAGCAGTTTTTTGCGGTCACTTGCGGCGTCCCATTTGTTGATGGCGACGACGAGTGCGCGGCCTTCCTCGATCACGTGCGCGGCGATCTGAACGTCCTGTTTTTCGAATGCATCGGCGGCGTCAACGACGAGAATAACAACCTGCGCGAGACGAATGGCACGCAGTGAATCCTCAACCGACATTTTCTCAATGTTGTTCTGGACGCGGGCTTTTTTACGCATGCCGGCGGTGTCGACGAGTTTGAAGGCGCGGTCCTTGTAGGTCCAGTCGACGGCGATAGCGTCGCGCGTGATCCCGGCCTCGGGGCCGGTCATGACGCGCTGGTCGTTGACGATGGAATTCAGCAGTGTCGATTTACCGACATTCGGACGCCCGACAATCGCGATTTTGAGCGGGGTTTCGGGGTCTTCCTCTTCCTGCTCGAATTCGAAATCTTCCTTGCCCTCGATTGCATCGAGCGCGGCGAAATCTTCACCTGCGGTTTCTTCTGCTTCTTCCTCTTCGATTTCTTCCGGGAAATGCGGCGTCAGCATTTCATAGAGAAGCTCCATGCCATCGCCATGCTCGGCGGAAATCGGCACCGGCTCGCCAAGGCCGAGCGCGTGCGCTTCGGCAAGGCCGGATGCGGCGGATTTCGAATGCTCGCATTTATTGACGGCGAGAATGACGGGTTTTTTCTGGCGGCGCAGCCATTCGGCGAAATGTTTGTCCATCGCGGTCAGGCCCTGGCGGCCATCGATGACGAATAAAATGACGTCGGCCTGTTTTACGCCCGCTTCGGTTTGCTTGCGCATGCGTCCCTGGATGGAATTGTCGAAGCTTTCCTCGAGACCCGCCGTGTCGATGATGGTCATGGCGCGGCCGAAGAGATTGGCTTCCGCCGTGCGCCAGTCGCGCGTTACGCCGGGCGTGTCATCGACGATAGCGAGTTTTTTCCCCGCGAGGCGGTTGAAAAGCGTTGATTTGCCGACATTAGGCCGGCCGACAATGGCGAGGGTTAGCATGAAATTACTCTATCTGTAGGCGCTGAGCGTTCCGTCTTCGGACAGCGTGTACATTGTTCCAGCCGCAATAACCGGCGAGATCAGGACGCTGTCGCCCGCATCCCACTCGGTGATGACTTTGCCGGTATCGGGTTTAACTTCGAGCACGCGTCCGCCGCTGCCGAATACGAAGAGGCGTCCGCCAGCAAGGATGGGGCCGGTGAAGAGAACAGGATCGTCGCCGTCAAAGCGCGGCAGTTTCGTAACCCAGATGATCGAGCCGGTTTCGCGGCCAAGCGCGATCAGTTCATTGTTCAGCGAAAGGACGAACAAATGATTGCCCGCGAGCCACGGCGTGTTGGAGCCGCCGATTTCGCGTTGCCAGACGCGGCTGCCGGTGCGTTCGTCGATCGCCACGAGGCGGTCGCTGAAGCTGATGCCGATTACGAGGCCCTTGTCGATGACGGGATGCGCCTTGATGTCGTTGATGCTGTCGAGATTGCCGAGGCGGCGGGAGCTTGAAAGATTGTCGGACCAGGCGACCGAGCCGTTTTCAACGCGCAGCGCGGTGATTTCGCCCGAAGAGAAGACCGGCACGACGATGTCGCGGCCCGCAGCGGGGCTGGCGGCGCCGATCAGGCCGGCGCTTTCAGACAGGCCTGTATATTCCCAGAGCACTTCGCCATTGACGGCGTTGAGGGCCAGCAGGCGGTTATCAAGCGTGCTGACGAAAACGCGTTGGTCGAGAATTGTGGGGGCGCTGCGTGACGGCGCGCCGATTTTCTTGCGCCAGAAGACCGAGCCGTCGGCGGGCTTGAGCGCCAGCACTTCGTCATATCCATTGGTGACGTAGAGAACGCCGCCGCCGAACGACACGCCGCCGCTGATGACGGGGTCGTCTTTTTCTTTTTTCTTGCCGACGTTTACGCGCCAGATATTTTTGCCGCTCTGGGCGTCAAAAGCCGAGAGTTGCGATTCTGTATCGAGCGTAAAAACTTTGCCGTCAGCGACGATGGGCTGCGCGGTCAGGGGCAATTCATCCGTCGTGCCGGTGCCGATATCGGCGCTCCAGACGCGCTTGAGCGCACCGGTATTCAGCGCGAGGTTCTGCATCGAGTGGTTCGGATAACCGCCAGCCTGCGGCCAGAATTCATTGCGCCACGGCTCAGGCGTGACAAGCCCTTGTGCGCTCAGCGCCGCATCGTCGGGCTCAAGTGCGTTCTGCAGTTCCAGCACCGAAATGCGCTCGCCTTCCAGCGGCGCTTTGTCGTCGTCGCTCGAGCATGCGGGCAGGGCAAGGACAGCGAGCAGGAGCAGCAGCAATAAATTCTTATGGGTCATGGTTATGATCCTTCCTTGCTTTCACCGGCGGCGGGAGTTTTTTTCTGTTCTCTCAGGGCGTAGACGTGATCGAGCGCCATCGCCTTTTGATAAAGCGGGCTGGGCACTTTTTTCTGGTCCATGACGCCGGCGAGATAATCGCGCGCGAGTTTGTAGTCTTCTTTCGAAGCGGCGAGGGCGGCGGCTTCGAGGCGTGCGTGGTATTGCCATGGGCTGCCGTTATCGAGCGCGATGGATTCAAGATTTTTGGCAATTTTTTCGTCGCTGGCGGCGTTTTCGGCAAGGCGTGCCTGCATCATGACAGCGAGCCCGCGAATTTCATCCGGGATTGCCTTGTCGTCAGCAGCGCGGGTGTAGAGCGCGAGCGCCTCCGCGTCTTTGTTTTTACTGAGATAGGTTTGTGCGCCGTTGACGAGCGCGATGCCGCGCAGGCCGGGGCGCATGTCGAGCTTTGCATCCTTGAGGTTATCCGGGAAATCTTTCGCTTCGGTGAGGAGGAGGAGCTGTTCCGTATCGCGTGCCTTAACATTCGCGTCCCATGTGCGGTAACCGGAGATGACGCCCGTCATGACAATCGTCGCGATCACGAAGAAGACCAGCGTCTTGCCGTTTTCCTTCCAGAATTTCTCCATACGCTCCTGGCGCATGGCCGCGTCGACTTCTGCAAGAATATCCGTCATTTAACTCACCTTTTGTTACAGCGGGTCATATTAGAGATATTTGAGGCCGATTCCAGTGTTTTTAGGTCATTTCCACTTGATGGAGCAGCCCATGGAGGCGGACTGCTTCGCCGGGGCGGCGCCGGTTTTCGCGACCTGCAGCATGGCGTCGCGTAATTCGCGGACGGTGCTGTCATTGGCGGGGTTTGGCCCAGCGCTGTCGACCCGGCCGCGATATTCAAGGCGGCCTTCGGCGTTGAAGCCAAAGAGGTCGGGCGTGCAGATGGCGTCATATCCTTTAGCGATTTTCTGCGTTTCGTCGATCAGATAGGGGAAGGTAAAGCCGTGTTTTTGGGCGAATTTCTGCATGTTTTCGAAGGAATCGTCGGGGTGGGTGACAGTGTCGTTGGGCATGATGGCCACGCAGCCGATGCCAGCTTCCTGCAGTTCCCGGCAATCCGCGACTAATCGGTCGATGACCGCCTTTACGTAAGGACAGTGGTTGCAGATGAACATGATGAGGGTGCCGTTTTTACCCTTAATGTCGTCAAATGAGAGGGTTTTGCCGGATACATCCTTGAGGCTGAAGGGTGCAGCATAAAAGCTGCTGTCTTTCGTGGGGGTGTGCAAAAGCGCCATGGGGTTCTTCCTCCGGTTGCTGAAAAATGCTATATTTATATATGGGTTTTGAAGTCATTACCAACCCCTCTTTCGTTGCCAAAACGGGCTTTACGCAGGGCCAGTTCAAGAAACTGGATGACCTCTATTGCCGGGCGGCATCGGCCAAAATCCTGACCTACAGGACCGTGGAATGCGACTTTGACGAGGGGGTCGCGAGCTATACATATTACAAAACGCAGAGCGAATCGCCGTATCTGCAATTCGTCCTGCGCAAGGTGGGCCCGAGAGACATGATGTATGAAATCTTCAAGCAGAGCGAAGGCCGCATCTACAAAAGCGGTATCTTCGAGAGCGCCTATGTCGCCCTGCGTGAAAAAATAGAAGGCCTGTTTAAAGACGCTTAGTCGTTACGCGTTGTCGTTGCCGACGCGCCGTCTTCATCAACTCTCATCTCCAAAGAAGTCGAGTCATTGTTGTCATCGGTTGTCGTCCGTTCGATTGTGCGCTCCGTGCGCTCAATGACGGAAGGCATGTTGGGGTTGTCTACTTGGTCATTCTGAATGAAGTAAACGCCTGCAATAACAGCGACGACGACAAGAGCGCCGACGATGAAATAGAGGCCGCCATGATCGTTATTATTTACATCTATAGCCATGATTAAATTCCTTTTTCTTTGATTAGATACTGCAAACGCCCTTCGCTTGTGAAAGTTCCTGCAAAGGGGAAGGTCTTTCTTTAAATTCAAATCGGTTTTAGTATGATTTGACAGGAGTTTTTAATGGCCAAAATCAAAGTTGCGACGCCGCTCGTTGAAATGGACGGCGATGAAATGACCCGCATCATCTGGCAGATGATCCGCGAGCGTATGATCTTGCCGTATCTCGATATCGACCTGAAATATTTCGATCTCTCGATACAGAACCGCGACGCCACCGAAGACCAGGTGACGGTGGATGCCGCGCATGCGATTCAGAAATATGGCGTCGGTGTGAAGTGCGCGACGATTACACCGGACGAGGCGCGTGTGAAAGAATTCGGCCTGAAGAAAATGTGGAAGTCGCCCAACGGCACGATCCGCAATATTCTGAACGGCACGGTATTTCGCGAGCCGATTTTGTGCAAAAACGTGCCGCGCTATGTGCCCGGCTGGGTTAAGCCGATCATTATCGGTCGCCATGCGTTCGGTGATCAGTATAAGGCGATAGATATCAGAATACCCGCGCCAGGCAAGCTCAAGATGATCTACGAGCCGAACAACGGCGACATCAAGGAATGGGAAATTTTTGATTTCCCGGCGAGCGGTGTCGCGATGGGAATGTATAATCTTGATGACTCCATCGAAGGTTTCGCGCGCGCGTGTTTCAATTACGCGCTGCAGAAAAATTACCCTGTCTATATGTCGACGAAGAACACGATCCTCAAGCAATATGACGGGCGCTTCATCGAGATTTTCAAAAATATTTTTGAAGGAGAATTCAAGGCGGAATTCGACAAACGGAAGTTATTTTACGAGCACCGCCTGATCGACGACATGGTGGCGCAGGCCATCAAGTCACAGGGCGGGTTTGTCTGGGCCTGCAAAAATTACGATGGCGATGTGCAATCTGACGTTGTGGCACAGGGTTTTGGCTCGCTGGGGTTGATGACATCCGTTCTCCTGACCCCGGGCGGGGATGTGGTCGAGACCGAGGCGGCCCATGGCACCGTCACCCGCCATTACAGGCTGCACCAGGAGGGCAAACCGACCTCCACGAACCCGATTGCCTCGATTTTTGCATGGACCCAAGGCTTGAAATACCGGGCAAAATTCGATAATAATCCCGCTCTGGCCCAATTCGCCGAAACGCTGGAACAAGCCTGTGTCTCAACCGTTGAGGAGGGACACATGACCAAGGACCTTGCCCTGCTGATCGGTAAAAACCAGAAATGGCTGACGACCGAGGAATTCATGGGCGAGATCGTCGGCAACCTTGATAAACGGATATAAATGAAAAAGATTCTTCTGACATTGCTGCTGGTCCTGACGCCCTTTGCTGCGCGTGCTGAATATGCGCGGCCATACATTGGCGACATGACTGAGTACCGCGCGAAATACGAGGACACGTTCGTTTATCTTGCACGCGATTATAATCTGGGCTTCGTCGAGATGCGCGCAGCAAACCCTGCCGTCGATCCGTGGTTGCCCGGTTCGGGGACCAAGCTTGTCCTGCCGACGCGCCACCTGCTGCCGGATGCGCAGCACAAGGGCGTTGTCATTAATTTGCCTGAAATGCGCCTGTATGCGTTTGTGAACGGTGACAACGCGCCGAATTCCTATCCGATCGGTATTGGCCGTGAAGGCCTGGATACGCCGCTGGGTATAACCAAAGTTGTACGCAAGGTTGAAGGCCCGACATGGACGCCAACGCCTAGGATGCGCCGTGAAAAGCCGGAGCTTCCCGTTTCAATGCCGCCCGGCCCTGAAAACCCCATGGGCACGCATGCGCTGTATCTTGGTTTTCCCCTGGTTGCTATTCACGGCACGAACCGCGCATTCGGTATCGGTCGCCGTATCAGCAGCGGCTGTATACGTTTGTATCCTGAAGGGATTATCGAGCTTTATAACATCATCCCCGTCGGCACGCAGGTGACTGTCGTGGACCAGCCGATCAAGCTCGCGTGGATCGATAACGGTTTGTATCTTGAGGCGCATCCTGAAATCGAGCAGGCCATCCGTATGGAAGAAACCGGCGAGATCATTTCCGCACGTCTGTCAAACAAGGATATGGAACGCATCATTGCTGCAGCAGGCGTCAACAAGGACGAACTGCAATGGCCGGTGATCCGCAAGGCGGTGAAAGAGCGCCGTGGCTACCCGATCCTGATTGCGCGCCGCGCAGGTTACAAGCCAGAGCATGAGCAAATCGTTGAAGCGGATGAGCCTGTCACGAAGACGGAAAAAGCCGCGCAAAATAAAATGATCAAGCAGGAAGCCGCGCAGGCGCTGGAAGTCATGTATGAAGGCGAGCAGGATGTTCAGGATCTGAACATCGATCCGAAAAAGAAAATGAAGCCTCAGCTCGAGAAGCGCGTGAAGAGCACGTATAACCCGTAAGATACGGGAACGACGAGCGGCGCCCACAGGAAGAACAGTCTTTCTTTTCCCTTAATGAAAAAATAAGCGACGCTGAACACCGCGCAGGCCAGCCATGTCATGTAGGTGCCGTGCATGAACTGCGTTTTGAATGCTTCCAGTTCCAGATCCTCGCGCGGCATCGTCAGCAGGCCGAGCTTGGTGACGAGGATGAAGCAGAGCGGCACGCTCATGAAGCCTGCGGCGTTCACGACAAGGAAGGCCAGTATTTTCGAAACATGCTTCATGCGTTTTCCCCTGTGCCAGATTATCGGTTAATTCCGGGCAATAAAAAAGCTGCCCTTATTGTAAGGGCAGCTTTTAAATTATTGAAGCAAGAATTACTTGCTTTGCGTGCTGCGGAATACGCGCTCAGCCTGCGGAGCAGGAGCAACGGTTTCGCCCGAAGCGGTACGCTCAGATTCATACGGAGCGGCCGTCTCAACGTTACCGGTTCCCGTCGTGTCGCAAGCTGCCAGCGTTACAGCCGAACCTGCGATCAAAAGTGTAGCAAGAAGTTTTTTCATTGTTAGTTCCTCATTCATAGTTGGTTTAACAAACAAAAACATGTGGCCCGGTAACGGGCAAAACCTGTTCGTTTGGACTCTTATATACAATTGAAATGGGGTTGAACACCCTGTTTTTAAAAAATTTTCAGTTTTCTTTGGGGTTTATTTCCTGCCAAATCCGGAACTTTTTCCGGAAACCTTGAAATATCCGAAAAGCCCTAAATCCTTTGATTTTTGCGGACCTGCTCGAAATATGAATCAATGGCGCCGCTCAGCGCCTGCGAGATTTTCGCGCGGTGCGCCGGCGTGTTCAGCAATTCGGATTCCTTCTTGTTTGACATAAATCCGGCCTCAACCAGGACGGAGGGAATATCCGGGGCCTTGAGCACGGCGAAGCCAGCGGAGCGATGCGGGGAATCCAGCAGCCGCACCTGGCGGGCTTTCAATTTATCAATGAGGGTGTTCGCGAAAAAGTTCGACTGGTTCATTGTGTCGCGCATGGCGAGGTCGACAAGGATGCTGGCGACGTCTTCATCCTCGACGCTGAGATCAAGCCCGGCGATGAGGTCGGCGCGGTTTTCCTGCGCGGCGAGTTTCGCGGTCTGGGCGTCCGATGCCTTTTCTGAAAGTGTGTAAACGGATACGCCGGAGACGTTGGATTTCTCGATTGAATCCGCGTGGATGGAGATAAAGAGATCAGCCTGTTGCCTGCGTGCGATAGAGACGCGCTCGCGGAGTTTAATGAAAATATCCTTATCACGCGTCAGCGCCACGCGGTAACGGCCCGTGCCTTCCAGCTCGGATTTGAGTTGTTTCGCGAGTGCCAGTGTTACGTTCTTTTCATTCGTCTTGTTGACGCCGCGCGCACCGGGATCGACGCCGCCATGGCCTGCGTCGATGACGATCAGCGGTTTATAACCCGCGCCCGGCGGTGTTGGCGGTTTGTGCGAGGGCACTGCTTGTGGCGCTGCAAGGACCTGGCCGCTGGTGACCAGCGTGCCGTGCGAAATATCCTTGTTGCGCTCAAAGACGTCTTCAGTGACATGCGTGAAATCGACCACGAGGCGGTTGGGCTGGCCTTTCTGCGCGGGAATGATGAATGCGCCGCGCACTGAAACAGGTTTGGCCATGTCGAACACGATGCGCGAAATGCCGGGCTGGAGATTGCCGTAGCGAAGCGCGGTTACGCCAGAAGATGGTGTGGTGCTGGCATTGCCTGCGCGCCATTCAAAGTCGGGGAGGTCGATGACCATGCGGTAAGGGTTCGCCAGCGCGAAAACACGGAAGTCGGTTTTCTCGCTGAGGTCGAGCACGAGGCGGATTTTGTCGGGATGCGCGCCGAAGCGTACCTGGTTGACGCTCAGCGCGTGTGCCTGCCCGGGTATTATCCCGAGCAAGAGAATGAAAAATACAAAATGAAAAAACTGCCGGACGGACAAGACGGTTACTCTGTTTAGTTTCCTGTCCTTTTTATATCACGATACGGAAATTTTATGAAAGCACGGAACGCACGAAATCCGGAACTGTTATCGAGGCCGGGCCGGTCAGGCTTTCGTGGAAGACCGAGGCGTTGAGCGAAGGCTCGAGATTAAGTTCCGCTGTGAGGGCGCCATGGCGGAGCGCTTCGTTGACGAAGCCTGCGGCGGGGTAGACATTCCCCGACGTGCCGATTGAGAGGAACAGGTCGCAATTGGATAAAGCCTCAAAAATTTCATCCATCCTGTAGGGCATCTCCCCGAACCAGACGATGTCCGGCCTGATGCCGCCTTTTTTGCTGCAGGCCGCGCAGGATATGTTCACGGACAGATCATCCCGGCAGGGAATGTTATTGCGGCAAAAATGACAGAACGCCTTCAGGACTTCGCCGTGCATATAGATCAGGTTTTTTGTCCCGGCGCGCTCATGCAGGTCGTCGATATTCTGGGTGACGACCAGCACATGGCCCGGCCATTTTTCCTCGAGCTCGGCGAGGGCGCGGTGCGCGGGGTTAGGATTTATTTCCGGCTTGAGCAAACCCTGCCGCCGCATGTTGTAAAATTCATGGACCATGGCCGGGTTGCGGGCGAAGGCTTCGGGTGTGGCCACGTCCTCGACCTTGTGGCCGCACCATAGTCCCCCGGCGCCGCGAAAGGTCTCAAGACCGCTCTCGGCGGAGATGCCCGCGCCGGTCAGAATGACGATGGAGGCCTTGTCAGGCAGCTGTGTATGAATGCGGCTCATAGACCCTGATTTTGGTGAAAATGAAAGTAAAATCAAGGGGTTTAACTGTTTTGTACTTTTGTCGTTGTGAATTGTAACAGGGGGGTGTAAGGTACCCCTCGGTTGGCTGAGAAAGTTCACGCGCTGTATATTTAAACTCAAGGTTTTCGCGAAACAGTCTCAGCAAAATTTGTGCAATTTAGTGTGCGCTTTAAGCGCCGCGCCATCATGTACCCCCGCTAGAGGTGGGTTTTTTCGATGGAGCAGGCAGCCTCGCGCCAGATGGAGACTGTAATGACCAGGAAGATGTTAATTGATGCAACCCATGATGAAGAGACGCGGGTTGCAGTTGTCGACGGCAGGAAACTTGTCGAGTTCGATTACGAAAGTAAATTCCGCAAACCGCTCAAGGGCAGCATATTTCTCGCGAAAGTAACGCGGGTTGAACCTTCGCTGCAGGCCGCGTTCGTCAATTTCGGCGGCAACCGTCACGGGTTTTTACCGTTCGCTGAAATTCACCCCGACTATTTCCGCATCCCGATTGCTGACCGCGAAGCATTGCTTGCCGAGCAACAAGCGATGATAGAAGCGCAGGAAGCCGAGGAGCGCGAGCGCGAGCAACACGAACAGGACCAGCAGGAACAGCATCAGGACGCGCCGGCTGAAACCGCCGAGGAGGCTCCCGCTGCCAAAGCTTCGGATGAGTCCGAAGACAATGTCGAATATCTCGAGCGTGAAGATGAAACGATTGAAGAGATCGGCGGCTCTGAAGGTAATAATAAAGCCGCTCCCGCTCAGGATGCGCATCCGCATGACGAACATCATGAAGAGCAGGCTGTTGCTAACGAATTCCAGCCCCGTGAAAGCCATGAAGGCGATGATTCAGCCCATGCCGACGAAGGTCCGCAGGAAGAATCCGGCCAGCAGGGTGAAAACGCTGAAGGCGAACAACAAGAAGGCGGCGAAGGCAGCAACAAAGGTGGTCGTAATCGTTACCCGCGCCGCGGACGCCGCGGCGGTGGCCGTGGACGTCACCGCATGGCGCACCGTTCGGGCCGCGTCGAGAAATTCGGCGGTGAGGATTACAGCCAGGAAGACCGTTTCCGTTTTAACCTGCGCCGTAAATACAAGATTCAGGAAGTCATCAAGCGCGGGCAGATCATGCTCGTGCAGGTTTCCAAGGAAGAGCGCGGCAACAAGGGCGCGGCCGTATCGACGTATCTCTCGCTGCCCGGACGTTATTGCGTATTGATGCCGAATTCCCCGCGCGCGGGCGGCGTTTCGCGCAAGATCGCGAATTACCAGGACCGTGCCCGCATGAAGGAAATCATGCAGGAGATTACGGTGCCGACCGGTATGTCGGTGATCGTTCGTACGGCCGGTGTCTCGCGCAGCAAGCCGGAGATTAACCGTGATTTAGACTATTTAATGCGCCTCTGGGACAATATCCGCGAATTGACGCTGCAATCTTCAGCGCCTTCGAAAGTTTACGAAGAGGCCGACCTGATTAAACGCGCGGTGCGCGACCTTTACGGCAAGGAGATCGAGCAGATCGTCGTTGCCGGTGATGAAGGCTACAAGACCGCGAAGAATTTCATGAAAATGATGATCCCGAGCCACGTGAAAAACGTGGTCGAGCATACGGACGATGTCCCGTTGTTCACGCGTCATCATGTCGAGGAGCAAATCGCCGAAATCGGCGAGGCGCGCGTGACGCTGCCGTCCGGCGGTTACCTGATTATCAACCAGACCGAGGCCCTGGTGGCCGTCGACGTCAACTCGGGCAAGGCGACGAAAGAGCGCCATATTGAGGAAACGGCGCTGAAAACCAACATGGAAGCGGCGAGCGAGATTGCCCGTCAATTACGCCTGCGCGACCTTGGCGGTTTGATTGTCATCGACTTCATCGATATGGAAGACCGCCGCAACAATTCCAAGGTCGAGCGCCGCGTGCGCGAAGCCCTGTCGACTGACCGTGCGCGCATCCAGATGAGCCGCATTTCATCGTTCGGCCTGATGGAGCTTTCGAGGCAGCGCCTGAACCCATCGTTGACGGAATCGCAATTCGAAATCTGCCCGCACTGTGCGGGTCTTGGTCGTATCCGTACGGCTGACGCGATGTCGATCCTTGTCCTGCGCGCTATCGAAGCCGAGGGCATCAAGGGCCGCCGTGGTCAGCAACTGATCGCGCATGTCTCGAATGACGTCGCGGTTTATATCCTGAACAACAAGCGCAAGAATGTCAGCGAGATCGAAACGCGTTACGGCATGACGATCCTGATCCGCGTTGATGAAACGCTGGGCGCCAGCAGCTTCCGTATCGAGGCGCTGAAAGGTTCAGCCGTCATCGACGATGAAAACGAGCCTCGTGAAGTCATTCGCAGCTCCGAACCCATCCATGCTCATGACGACCATCATGATGATGAATCGCATGACAGCCATTCGGATGACGAGCATCATGACGATGCTGCACCGGATGAAAGCCCACGTCATTCCGAACAGGGCGATGCGCCGCGTGGCGACCGCCCGGAACGCAGCGGACGTCGCCGTGGACGCCGGGGTGGCAAACGCCGTGGCCGCCGTGAATGGCGCGATAATGACAACCTTGCTGAAGGGCAGAGTGGCCCGGCAGCCGAGCAGGATTTCAATACCGCCCCGCAGGATAATTTTGTCGAAGACGACGAATTCCGCGATGCAGCTGCTCACCAGGCGAGCCATGATCTTTACAATGCGCGCGATCCGGAAGAACAACAGCAGCAACGTGGCCGGGGCCGCGGCGGTTCCGATCAGGGACGCGGCGGTTCCGATCAGGGACGCGGCGGTCGTGAAGGTGGTCGCGACGGTGGTTCAAGAGGTGGCGGTCGCAACCGTAACCGCGGTGGACGCGGACGGAACAATAATGGCAGTGGACGTCATGATTCAGAGCGTGGGGGCAGTCGCCCGCCGCGTGATGAAGCCGGGGCGCCGCCGCAGCAAAGGCCGCAGCAAAATAAGCCGCGCAACGAGGACAATGTCCGCGCTGAAGTGCCGAAATCTTTCGAGACCCCCAGGGAAACGAGCGAAGCCGCAAGGCCCGCGCCGAAATCCCAAGAGAAAAAAGATTACGAGAAGGTCAACGAAGCGCCGAGCGAGAAGAAGCGCGGCTGGTGGAACCGGCTGACCGAGTAATCTCGTCTTTTGGGCTGCAAAATCTTTCGATTATCTTTCAAGGTCAACGCGCCAGCACGACGTAATAGAAATATGTTACGTCGGGGTTGGCGTTTGTATCTGTGAAGCAGCCGCTGGCCTTGCCGTTCAGCTCGAATGGCGTTGCATCGCCGTCGATGACCACGAGTGCAGCATCATAAGTGCCCACGAACGGGGTCAGGGCAATGCCCGTTGCATCCGTAGGTATAGGGCTTGCGATCTCCATGTCGCGGTTGATCTGGGTGCAGAGCGCCGTGTTGGCATTGGGCAGCAGCAGAATGAGATCATTTCCCGCTCCTGCCGCCGTCGTTCCGATGGGATAGGCAGCCGTGCCGACATTGTTCGCACCGGTGAAAATCCATTCGCTGCCCGGGGCCGCGCTGCCTGATGGCGGGTTGAGATAGTTTTGCCCACCGCCGCCGGTTGCAAAAATTTTGCAATCGTTCGGGTCCTTGTGCGCGTCGCACAACGCGTTGCTGTAATCCTGCGCGGTGACGGTGTTTTCGAAGCTGATATCGCTCTCGGAGATGCCGCGCAGTTTCATCTGCTCGATCGTCGCTTCTATACCTTTGGCCCAGCGCAGAATCTGGCTGGCTTTGATGCGTTGCTGCTCGACGTCGCCGCTCTGGTCGACATTGCTGCCTGAACGGGTGAGCAGAACGGTCAGTGCCGCCAGCAGGACGATGGCCACCAGGATGAACCAGAGCGCATTGCCGTGTTGCGATGTGCGGGAAGTGCTATTCATGGCCCGAGTATAAACGCAGCGCGTACGGATTGCATAAAATTTTAGATAATTTTTATTTTTTGCGCGTTGCAAAAATGAATCTCAAATCCGTTTTGAATTTATTTTACTTTGTATTCATCTTATATTGTTATGTTAAATATAAGGGCAAAATCTGGCGGCAAGACCAGCGAACCAGGGACAAAGATCGGATGAAGTTTTCAGGTTGTTTAGGCAAGCAGCCTTCTAAAGCAGATAAGGCAAGAGTTTCTACCTAAAGTCATGCGCACTGGCCTGTATGATTTCCGGGTGATCGTCTACCCCCCGTAAGACAGATCACCCCGGGTTAAAATCATACAGGTCTTTTTTTTGTCCATAATCAGCGCAGGTCATGCGCCGCTTTCCTCGTAGTATTTTTTTTGGTAGTAATTAGAGGTTCATTCCACCTCAAAGGGAGCGCTTACGCCCATGATCCGCACAATTTTCCTCGCCTTGTTTCTGCTGACTTTAAGCGCGCCTGTGGCTTTTGCCGCCGCTGCCGAAGAGGCCGCGCCCGCCGCCGACGTGAAGACGGAAGAAAAGGCCGCGGAAGCGCCAGCGAAGGAAGAAGTTAAAGAAGCGCCCAAGGAAGAGAAAAAAGAAGAAGTTAAAGAGCCTGCGCCTGCCGCAGAGAAGGCCGAGCTTCCGCCCGAGGCCAAAGCGCACCAAGCAGCTGCAGAAAAAGTTTTCGCAGACATCAAGGCAATTGCAGAAAATCTCAAGCCCGAAGAGCAGAAACATTTCTTCATGCTCTACAGCAATTATAACATTATAGGCACCGTGAAAATGGTGCAGGGCGATGTCGATCACGCCGTCGAAGCCTGCGGCAAGGAAAATCCCGACCTGAAGGAGGGTATGGATGCGCGGCTGAAAGAATGGCATGGCGCAATCGATCCCGTGATCGAAGAGGCTGGAGCCAATGTCGACAATATGGTGCTGGCGCAGGAATACACAAAGCCTGCCCAAATCCAGAAAGTTTTCAAAGGGCTGGATAAGACGCGCACGCTTGCAGGCAAGCAGGTCGAGAAAACGCCGGTGACGACGAAAGACGCCTGCGAATACCTGCAGGAAAAAATGAGCGACACGCAGGCGAATTTCATTCGTTTGCTGCGCAGCACTTTAGTCACCGCGCCGCAGCTTGCAACGCCGCCTGCCGAAGCAAAAGCCGAAGAAAAGCCGGCTGAGGAAAAATCAACAGAAGAGAAGCCGGCGGAATCCGCCGAGCCGCCTGCTGCCGCGCCGACAGAGTGACGCGGTGGAGCGGCGGTTGAACATGCCGTCATGAAAATCCTCCAGATCATGGCCGGCGCCGGACGCGGCGGGGCCGAGACAGCCTTTGTCGATATCACGACTGCCCTGCATGAAGCCGGCGAAACCATCGAGGCCGTGACACGTGCCAATGACATCCGCGTGCCTGCGCTGCGGGCTGCGGGCATCACGGTTCATACGCTTCCTTTCGGCGGGCGGGTCGATGTGTTCACGCGCTGGCGTCTTCGCTCGATCATCAAAAAATTCCGGCCCGACATCGTCCAGACATGGATGGCGCGTGCGGCATGGAAAACACCGTCATGGGATGAATCGATGCATATTCCGCGCTATCCGCTGGTGGCGCGGCTGGGCGGTTATTACAAGCTGAAATATTTCGCAGGGTCCGATCATTTCGTTACCAACACGCCGGATATACGTCGTTACCTTGTTGAAAATGGAATCGCGCCGGGTGCAATCACGCACATCAATAATTTTGCGCCGGAAGAAATTTCGCACACTCCGCTCAAGCGTTTGGATTTTAATACGCCGCAGGATGCGCCGCTGCTGGCTGCGCTCGGGCGCCTGCATCCCAACAAGGCGTTCGACACGCTCATCCGCAGCATGGCCGATCTGCCGGGCGTTTATTTATGGATCGCGGGCGAAGGGCCGGAGCGCGGCGCGCTCGAAAAACTGATCGTAGAATTAAATCTTGGCGAACGCGTGAAACTGCTGGGCTGGCGATCCGACCGCGCCGATTTGCTGGCCGCTGCCGACATCTGCGTGATTCCCTCGCGGCACGAGCCGTTCGGAAATGTGTTTATCCAGGCCTGGGCACAGAAAATTCCGCTTATAACCACCGCCAGCGAGGGGCCGAGCCAGTATGTTCGGGACGGCGAGGATGCGCTGGTGACGCCCGTGGATGAGGTGGAAATGCTGTCAAAAACCATTGCCAGATTGGTTGCCGATAAAGGCCTTCAAAAACAACTGGTTGAGAACGGCCATCGGCGCTATCTTGCTGAATTCACTAAGGAAAACACTGTCCGGGCTTATCTTGGGCTCTACCATGCCCTGCTAGCGCGCCCCTCTCAAATTTGAAAAGCATCCCCGTTTCATGCGATAATCTTTATAACTTAACCTTTTAAAAAACTTTTTAATTTATAAATAAAATACAGATCAAAGGGTTAAGGCGGTAAGTGTGAATTAAAAAAAGGCCGAAAAAGGCCTCTATTGAGGGTGTTGTTAATGGCGGTTAGTCCCGATTCAGTTGAACGTCTCGTTTCCATCATGAAAGCTATGGGCTATGAAGTGGGCCCCGGCCACACGCGTGGCCAGGTTGATGCGGCCTTTGCACAAGCTTTCGGGCCCGCCCTGAAAGCCCTGGTGCGCGTCGGTATCGATGATGAGACCAGAAAAAAACTTTCACCCGAATCCAAGGATAAACTCTACACGCCTGAAATAGCCGCGGAGTTGCGCAAAACAATTAACGAGACCAAATCAAGCGAGATCTCTATGAGAGCGCTCGCGGCGTATGCGGATAACAATGGTTTTCTCAGCAGAAGTCATGCCCAGCTCAGGGATACACTTAAGAATGAAAAAAGATTCGAAGGGCCGCTGCTTGTAGAAAATAATGTCAACGGTGTGATCGCCTTTTTTAATAACTCCGAGCGGTTTATGAAGGATATCGACGCTGTTTATCCCGAATTTGTAAACCTCTCCGCAGCGCCTGCAGTTGCAACGCCCAAAGCGCAGACTGTTAGAGCAACGCCGAAACCAAAAGCGCCCGTGGAGCAACCGCCTGCTCCCGCACCGGCTGTTTCCACTTCTGCGCCGCCCCCACAGACACCGCCCTCTGAAATGCCGCCTGTGAAAACATCGACCGGTGGTGTTTCGATTGTGCCGCCATCCGAACTGACGAGCGGCGCGACGGCGACTGGCTATGTTGAAAGGACTGTCGTTCAAAGGCCGGTGGTGCATAAAAAAGACGTGCGCTCAACCGCTACAGGATTGCCGATCGAGCCCGAAGCTCCCGCAGAGAAAAAATCAGATTCTTCCGGTTCTACGATGAACACCAAGAAGCCGTCTCCTGGGGTGGCCTCAGAAATTGTCGAAAGTGCTCTCGTCAAGCTTGGCGGAGGCATAAACAAGCACATTGGTGAGGCCAAGGCGAAGTCCGGACTTGGGATGAGTCTTCTGCTCGAGATGAACGAAATTCCGACTCTCACCAGCAAGCCGGATGGAAATTTTGACAAAGACTCTGAAGCAGCCCTGCAAGGTGTTTTGAAAACGCTGCAAAAAGATATCGGGCTGACGGACGATGAAATTTATAATTACACGCCAGATGTGGGCAAGAAAATAACCGGTGCTATTCCGAAGCTCAGAGCCAAGGCTGAAAAAAACCTGAGTGAAGAAGAAAAAAAGAAATTCGATGAAGATATAAAAAATCTGGTTCCTTCGCTCGATGTCCTGAAAGAATCAGGAAAACTTACAGGTGAAAAACTTTATGAAGGCCCACCCGTCAAGCTCACGGGTCTCGGCGCATGGATTATCCAGGGCATCTTCGGTTTTATTGGCGCGCGGTTCCCCAAGGCCAAAGGCCTGATGGACGGGTTACTCGTCAATCTTACCGGCCACAGCTTCAGCGAGTTGATGCCGACATCGCCGCACAGTGCCGAACTTTCCCAGATCAGGAAAGAAGTCGAGCGTCTTCCGCAACAGGACCAGTTGAAGTCGCTTTATCTCAAGGCGGTGGAAGGCGCCGATGGTAAAACAAGCGAGCAAATTAAATCCGTCGTCATGAGCGGCGTCGATACTCTGATGCGTGACAGCGACCCGGCACAGCGTAAAGCGTTTACGCAGGCGGTCAGTAGCGCTTTCGACGAGGCCGAGAAGCAACGCGCGACCGCTACGCCGGCTGATGCTGCCAAGGCTTTCGCGGATACGGTGAAGACGAAATGGGATGATCTGCCCGCGCCGTCCGGCTCTTCCAAAGTTCCACATCAAAGACCGGGCATTGAAATCGCGCTCGATCCGAAATTGCAGGATCTGGCGAAAAGCCTGGGCGTGAATCCCAACAGCATGGTCGATACCATGGACAAGATGATTGCGCTCGGTGTTGAACAAAACGGCGGCAGGGAATATCCGGTGCTCTTCAAGGCCGGAGATACTCTCTATGTCATGGGTGTAACGAAAGATAATGTTCTCACCGCTATGCCTTTTACGCCCAGGGATATTCTCGGCATGAACCAGGCGATCAATAATGTACAGGATGCGGATCTCAAGAGTCCGGCGCTCGAGCTGCTCACGAGTGCCCGCTACAGCCATGTTTCGCTGGCCGAGATACGCGACAGGCTGTCTCCCGAAAGAGTCAAGACTTTCCCGGAAGTCGAAAAGCTGGTCGGCAGAGAATATAAAATGTGGCAGGAGCATGTGCAGGAAGAAGCCCTGCGCCCCAAGATAGATGCCGATGTGGAAAAAATGCGGAAAGACCGCCAGGCGGCCTATGCAAGGCACGGCTTTGATATCGAAACGCATACCCCGATTGCTTCACCCGGCGGCGCAGGGGCGCGGGTCCTGCAGATCAGTGACGAGGTTCTCGGTCAGTATTATGCGCTCGGCAACCCCGTGCTGATGAAGGATGATTATAAAGGCCGCGGTGAGGTCAGGGTTCTTTTCTGTGATGATTTCAACGGCGTGCGGGATGCGGGAGGCAAGCCTTTAAAGCCGCAGGAGCTGTATGCTCAAAAGCATGATTCTTTCAAAGTCATGAAGATCACCGAGGAATATGACCGCTTCGAGGGAGATTTTAAAAAATTCCGCGAAACTCTTCCAAAGCAGATGGATGACCGTACGGCGTTTAAAAGATTCAGAACGCATCTTGATGACCAAAAGATCGATCTTGCGGAAAAATATCCCAAGATGGCATCGATCATTTACAATCCCGACCGTAAGAGCGGTGGCCAAAATTATGCCTATTTAATGAATCACGGCAAACCGGATGTCCTCGCCATGTTCGAGAATCTGCACAGGGATGCGAAGAGTCTCCCACGCGGCGGCGCTTATACTACGGAGGATGTCGGCTTTTTTGGCGGCATAGGCAGGAGTATCAAGAACCTCTTCAACAGCAAGAGCGAGCCGCCGCCTGACTGGGTGATTCACCAACCCAAAGTAAGTTCCGTGGACCCTCTCAAACCGAAAGAGGAGGGCGGCGTCTATGAAAAGCGCGCTAAGGACAGGTTTCCCGAAGCGTTCAAAGATGATCCTCCTCCTGTCAAAGTGGCAGCGGCGGATCCTGCAAGCACGGGACCTGTCTCCAGCGATGCGGCGCCCGGATCGAAACAAAGGGCCGCCGACCTGTTCCAAGATAATGCCAAGATGGCCGAGCGTGAGCAGGAGTTTATGTCTCAGCCAACCACTCCGGCACCACGCGTGAACGCTGGCATAACCCCCTGATATTCTGTATCCTTGATATATGAGCATTTTAGATCTCTCAAACGCAGATATGAATTCTCAGGAAGCTGAAAAAGCCCTGACCAGTGATCGTTATCCCGAATTTATGGAAGCGGTTGAGTCCTTGTATATCAAGAATAATATCAGCGGTCGCAACATATTCACGTCGGCCTGGCCCGAAGCCGCGCAGCATATTTTCGGTGAAGAGCTTTCCCGTTTCGACCGTATAGGCACGCACGACAAGGAGCGCCGCGCCGTTCTTGAGATCGAGGCTGACGACAGGCGGATTGACATGCTTCATATGCTCAAGACGATTGAAGCCAAAAGCGTTGTTGCGGGTATTTTGCAAGCCGACTATGTGCAGGCCGCCGTCGTTAAAATGGGCAGGAAGCTTGCGCTGGATGTTTATTCGCGCTGGATCGTCGACCGTTTCATCGAGCCGCCGCCGGAAGAAAGAACTGTGCCTGTTGTTGAGAGCGTCAAGATCGGCGATCTGGTTGTCGAGGCGCGCGCGTCCGTCCCGCTCCGCAGGCCTCCGCCTGCGCAGGCCGATGCCATGGAGCATATCCGTCCGATTTCAGTCGAGCCGCCCCAGCCAGAGGTGCAGGAAGAGCTGATCAAGGACACGCAGGGCGGCGGTATGGAGATACGCGTTGCTCCGCCCGTGCAGGAAAGCGTGGCGCCCGTGCTTGGTGTTACGAAGAGACCTGGTCTCAAAATCATGAGCATCGCGGAAACCGGCTCTGCCGACCAGGATAAAACCTAGAACAATCAGTAATTTTTTGCAGGATTTAAACGGTGCAGCGCCGCGACAAGCAGCATCAGTGTCGTTAGTGCGCCTGCCTGGTGCAGTACGGCGAGCGTGATGTTGACGCCGCTCAGCAGCGTTGCGATGCCAAGTCCCGCCTGCAGCACGATCATAAAACCAAGCGCATGTAGAACCGGGAAAGCCATGCGTTTTAAAACACCGCGTAGCCAGAAAGACAGCACAACAAGAAGAGTTATGATCGCCAGCCAGCGATGCGCGAACTGCACGCCTGCCGGTGTCTCCAGGATGCTTTGCCGCGCTTCGGGTGGGACCCATGCACCGCCCATTTTTGGAAATGTTTCATTATAGATGAGGCCGCCATCAAGGCCGGCCGTGAACGCGCCCCAGCAGATCGTGATTATAAGGAATGCGAGCGCAACGCATCCATGCGCAAACAGTGCAGCATTTTTTTCGCGTTTTGCGCCGATGAATGTGAGGCCCATCCAGAACATCACGCACAAAATCAGGAACGCGAGACCGAGATGCGCCGCTAAACGGTAATGGCTGACGGCGGGAATATCGACCAGGCCGCTTTGCACCATGTACCAGCCCATCCCGCCCTGCATGCCGCCGAGAATGAGAGGGATCAGCAATTTGATTTTATATCCTTGCGGAATTTTTCCGCGCAGCCAGAAATAAAGCAGAGGCAGGGCATAAACCAGTCCGATCAGCCGCCCGAGAAAACGATGCGCCCATTCCCAGAAGAAAATATTTTTAAACGCGGCGAGATCCATCCATGAATTTACTTTTTGGAATTGCGGCGTTTGCTGATAGACATCGAACACACGCTGCCATTCGGCGTCACTTAAGGGCGGCAGGGTGCCCATCAACGGCTTCCACTCAGCGATCGAGAGGCCCGATTCCGTCAGGCGGGTAATCGCGCCGACGACGACCATCGCGAAAACCAGCCCGCAGCAGGCAAACAGCCATGCGGCAATGATTTTTCTGCTTTCTGAAACCATAGGACAGGCATAAAGAATGCGCATGCCCAAGGCAACAGCCTTGCTCTGGGCATCCTGAATTGTTACACCCTTCCATGGCCAAATTTGATTTCATCGAATCAGCCGCCATAGGCTACCGGTATGTATGGCGGGAACGTTACGCGTTGTTGCCGCTCGTCAGCCTGCCAATCGCCGTCAAAATGGGCTCATACGCCGCGATTTACCTGATGCATCTGGAGGACAACGTCCTGCGGCAGGGACTGGTGCTTATGCCTGCTTATCTGCTGGAGGGGTTTATCGCGGTTCTTGTCATCCGCATGGCCATGTTCGGCGAGCGCTATCACAATCTGTTTCAATCCGGCGAGAAGGAAAATTATCCTGCTGAAATTCGCCGCGCCATCATGACGGGTGTCGTCGTCTATCTTATGACCAAGCTTGTCTCTTCTTTCCTGCTCGGGTGGGCGATGGTCGCGCGCGCGGTCGAGGGTAAACTGGCGGCGACGCCGATGCCGAAACCCGAACCCGGCGGCATCGAAATTTATGTGACGTCGATCATGATCATGATTTTTCTGCTCTGGACGTTCCGGTTTTTCTGGCTTTACATCCCGGCGGCGATGAACATCACGGCCCGTGCATTCCTCACGCGTATCGCCGGTTTCATGAGTTCGGTCTATATGGCCGGGCTCTGGATGATGTGCCTGGTTCCCATCACCGTTATCCTCATCGTTATTGCGCGGTTGTTGATGACCGTTTTTCCGGGCGTCGAAGAGGGCGTGGTTTCACCTATCTACGGCATGATCATGGCGATTATACAGCCCATGTTTGAAATGATCATTGTCCTGACGTCCAGCGTCGGCATGGCCCATGCGGTGCGCACCGTGATGTCGGAGCCGCAGCGTCCGCCGCGCTCCCTGCGCTAGGACAGCCATGAAAATTTTCGTCACCGATCTTGAAGGGGCCACGCATGCAATCGATGCAATCGAGGGCTGGCGCGTGATGGAGATTATCCGCGATCACGGTTTTCCGATGAAGGCTGAGTGCGGCGGCGCGTGTGCCTGCGCGACATGTCATGTTTATGTCGATGAAGAGTGGATCGGCAAGGTCACGCCGCTGAACAGCGAAGAAGATTACATGCTGGACGAAGCCTATGATCGCCGCAAAAATTCCCGCCTGTCGTGCCAGTTAATCATGAACGCGGAGTTGAACGGCCTGCGCGTCACGCTCGGAAAAAACGATTAGCTATTGAAGTGTCTCCTGCCAGGCGGCGAAACGGTAATCGCCGGGGGTGATCAGTTCCTTTTTCGCGACATAAACCGAATGCAGTTTGCCCTCGATTTCCCGGGTCCAGAAGGTCAGGAATTTGAACAGGGCGGGGTAACGGGGGGCGAGGTCATAGCCCTGCCAGATGAACTCCTGAAGCAGGTGCGTATGGTCCGGCAAGTGATAGACGATATTGGCCGTTGTCAGACGATAATCTTTAAGCTGTAAGACTAAATCCGCCATACCCTCATTTTACCATAAATGCCCCAAAAAACGCAGAAATCGCTTGATGTTTACTCACAAGTGATCTATCTATCTGGCACTCGCGTACAACGAGTGCTAACACCCTAGATTTTGGAGGAAAAACAATGGCAAAAACGAAATTCCGTCCCCTGCATGACCGTGTACTGGTTCGCCGGGTTAAAGAAGAAGAAAAAACAAAAGGCGGGATCATCATTCCTGACACCGCAAAAGAAAAACCGATGGAAGGCGAAATCGTCGCTGTCGGCACCGGTCACGTCAATGACAATGGCAATCTTCGCCCGCTGGACGTCAAAAAAGGCGACAAGGTCATTTTCTCGAAATGGGCCGGCACGGAAATCAGCATCGACGGCGAAGAGCTGATGGTCATGAAAGAATCCGACATCATCGGCGTTATAGCTGCGTAGCAGCTATGGTCTTTTTTCCGACGCTTCGAAGAAGCGGGTGAGAAAAAAGACAAACAAAAATTAACAGATTCCCGCTTTCGCGGGAAAGACATGAAAGAAGGAGTACTAAACAATGGCAGCTAAAGAAGTTCGTTTCTACGAAGAGGCGAGAGAAGAAATCCTGAAAGGCGTGGACATCATTGCCAACGCCGTGAAGGTAACGCTGGGTCCGAAGGGCCGTAACGTGTTGATCGAAAAATCGTTCGGCGCGCCGCGCTCGACGAAAGACGGTGTTTCCGTTGCGAAAGAAATCGAGCTGAAGAACAGGCGCCAGAACATGGGCGCGCAGTTGATCAAGGAAGTTGCCTCGAAAGCCAACGACCAGGCCGGCGACGGTACGACGACTGCGACTGTGCTTGCACAGGCCATCGTTCGCGAAGGCATCAAGTCGGTGGCCGCTGGCCGCAACCCGATGGACCTGAAGCGCGGGATTGATCTCGCGGTGACGGCTGTCGTGGCTGACCTCGCCAAGCGTTCGAAGAACGTCAAGACCAACGAAGAAATCCGCCAGGTGGCGATGATTTCGGCGAACGGCGATGAAGAAATTGCCGCTAAAATGGCCGAAGCCATGGACAAAGTGGGCGACCACGGCGTCATCACGGTTGAAGAAGCCAAATCGCTGGACACCGAACTCAATGTTGTTGAAGGCATGCAGTTCGACCGCGGCTACCTCTCGCCTTACTTCATCACGGATGCAGACAAAATGGTTTGCACCCTTGAGAACCCTTACATCCTGCTGCACGAAAGCAAGCTGTCGAACCTGCAATCGATGCTTCCCGTTCTGGAAGCTGTGGTTCAGTCCGGCCGTCCGCTTTTAATCGTTGCTGAAGATGTCGAAGGCGAAGCGCTGGCAACGTTGGTTGTCAACAAACTGCGCGGCGGTCTGAAGATTGCTGCTGTCAAAGCCCCGGGCTTTGGCGACCGCAGAAAAGCGATGCTGGAAGACATGGCGATCCTGACCGAAGGTCAGGTGATCTCCGGCGATCTCGGCATCAAGCTTGAGAATGTCACGTTAGATATGCTCGGCCAGGCCAAGAAAGTCAGCATCTCGAAAGAGGACACGACAATCGTTGACGGCAAGGGCAAAAGAAAAGATATCGATGCCCGCATCAATCAGCTCAAAAAGCAGATTGAAGAAAGCGACAGCGACTACGACAAGGAAAAACTGCAGGAACGCCTCGCGAAACTCGCGGGCGGTGTTGCCGTTCTCCGCGTTGGCGGCGCGACGGAAGTCGAAGTGAAAGAGCGCAAGGACCGCGTTGACGACGCGCTGCACGCCACGCGCGCAGCCGTTGAAGAAGGCATCATCGCCGGCGGCGGTGCGGCTCTTCTGTACGCAACCAAAGCACTGAAAGACTTAGAAGGCGCGAACGATGACCAGGATATTGGCATCGAAATCGTGCGCCGCGCCATTCAAGCCCCGATCCGCCAGATTGCGGAAAACGCGGGCGATGAAGGCTCGGTCGTGGTCAACACGCTGCTCGCTCAGAAAGACAATAACTTCGGCTATAACGCGCAGACCGGTGAATACACCGATCTCGTGAAGGCCGGAATTGTCGACCCTGCGAAAGTCGTTCGCGCCGCGCTGCAGGCTGCAGCATCGGTTGCGGGTCTTCTCATCACCACCGAAGCCATCATCGTCGACGCACCGGAAGACAATAAGTCTTCATCCGGCGGCGGCATGGGCGGTGGAATGGGCGGCATGGGCGGCATGGGCGGAATGGATTTCTAAGCCCGGCTCAGACCTCATAATTAAAAAGGCCGCCTCAACAGGCGGCCTTTTTTAATGAATGTTTTGATTGTTAAATATCGAAGGTCTGCATTACGAGGCGTCCGTCCTCGGATACGATATATGATTTTTCATCGTGCTCATCGGGTTCGAAGCCAGCTTCCTCGATAAGGCTGCGCATGAAATGCGTAGGATATTTGGTATTGTTCACCGCGACATACCGGTCGCCTCTATTAACGGTAATCAACTGACCGTTCAGTTTGAACTCCATACGCTTATCTGCAACTACGCATTGCTGAATAGTAAAGTTGTGCGGGTTGATGACGCCTTCATAGTGAAATTTTTCAGGATCGAATGCCCGGCTTTTCAGGGGCGAAGTGGGTTGAAGTACGCTGTCAACATGGTAGAGCCAACCGGTGATCATGTTGTGCCAATTGGTGTCATCATACGCCTTCAGGGCATCATCCAGGTCGGGATTGGAATCCCACGAAATGGCAAGCGCATGCTTGCCAGGATTTTTCTTCAGAAGTTCCGCCATTCTTTGAATGTTTTTTACGACGGTTTTGCGCGGGAATTCCCGCTCGTAATCTATTTCCATCATATTGATGTTGGAAATGGTCGAGCCGAGCATGATGCCAAGGGTGTTTCCACCCGGAATTACAATCGAGCCGTCTTCCTGTTCGCTGTCGTTAACATAGTCGCGGTAGAAGTCGCCGTTAACAGGATTGACATCTACATGAGCGGGAATTAATTGCTTTGCAACTATTGTTGCGCGTTCCAGCAGGTCTTTGGCAAGGTCGATCGGGACATAAAACTGTAAATTTTCAAGAGCATTGGCTAGCGGCATTGCTTTGTTTCTGACGGCGAATTCATCTCCCGATCCGAAATCGACCAGAACATTTGCGGCTTTAAAACGCTCAGCAAGCCGGTCTACATTTTTTGCAATGAGCTGTGCTTCTTCGCCAGGAATGTAATATTGCGGCGACTGGATAAATTTACTCCAGCGCGCGCCACCATCGTGCAAGTACGTCCAGCGCGACATCTGACCGCCTTTATTGCGGTTAAAAAGGTCCAGTACGTCCTTACGGAATCGTCGTACAGTTGCTTTTTCCTGGCTATCAATCATTGGCATACGCAGTTTACTTTCCGGGGTTCTCTCAAAATTGCTTGGCAGCGTCCCAGGCAATACTAAATTGCTTTCGTTGAGCATCAGCTATCTCTTTGTTGTCAATAATGTGAATGGCTACTTCTTCATCAAAAATGATGATCGCTGTTTTTGTGCCATAAACATAAAAGGGCACGGAACCAAAATTTTCAGGTTTCATCGAGCGATATTCAGCATAGCTCGCCACCTGATGTTCATCGCCTTCACGCACAAGGATCTTGAATGAAAAGTTTTTTTGCTTTTTAAGATCCGTCATTTTCGACAAGTAATCGTCGCGATTATCACCCTGCCACTTGTCGAAATTTCTTTCATCGACATTAGAAACGCAGATATCGCCGCCGTTACCTTTTACGGTCTCATATACATCGTAGATGAATTTACTGAAGCCTGCAGTTCCGCGAAGAACTTTAATCTCGCTGGTTTTTTTTCTCAGGCCACTCATGCCGAGGAACTCAATATCGGCATTTTCAAACGCAGCGGTAATTTTGGCTATAGTTTGTGAATTGGGTTGATTTGTCCCGTTTTCAATGCGTGCGATGCCGGTTTGTGAGAGGCCTGCATTATCGGCTAGGTCAGACTGGCTCCAGTCCAACAGTGCGCGGGCGGCTCTTATTTGTTCAATTGTCGGCATTATCTGACACATTTTTTGTATTGTTACCTGAACGGTATAGTCATTTTTTATAGCTTTGTCCAGAAACTTTTCAATATGGAAATGGTGCCAAAGAGGCAAGTTTTTATAAAAAATAGCCTTTTATACAAAAAAATGTACTTTTATGTTGACAGGCCCGTTCGATATGTACTAAAAAGAACACGAAAGCACATATATTATTCATAACACGGCCCGCAAGGGTTTGAATGCGTAAGAATATGACTTTTATGAATCCCCACACACGTAACTATTAAACCGGCGGCTCTCCCGCCGGTTTTTCTTTTTGGGGCGCATTACTTGCCTTCTATTAGGCCCGTGTATTAGATCAATCCCATGCCAGAGCTTCCTGAAGTTGAAACTGTCCGCAGAGGACTTGAGCCCTCGTTGCTGGGGCGACGTATTAAAGACGTTATTCTGCGCCGTCCTGATTTGCGTAGCGCCTTTCCAAAAAATTTCCGTCAGGAAATCTCCGGCCAGAAAGTCATGAAACTGGAGCGGCGGGGAAAATACATTCTCGCGGTCCTTGAAAACGGCGAGGGGTTTGGCCTGCACCTTGGCATGTCTGGGCGCATCAAAATCCAGGAGCTTTCTAGGGACCAGGATTTCGGTTTGCATGATCATGTCATTTTCGTGATGGAAGACGGTGTAAAAATTATTTTTAACGATCCGCGCCGTTTTGGGCAGCTTTTCAAAATCGGACCGCACTGGGACTCTGAAAAGCCGTTCGCAAAAATGGGGCCCGAGCCGCTCGGTAAGAATTTTCTGAAAACGGGGTTCGGCGTGAAACTGAAAAATAAAAAAGCGCCGATCAAAACTGCTTTGCTGGATCAGAACATTGTCGCGGGCGTTGGAAATATTTATGCGTGCGAGGCGCTTTTTGATGCCGGAATTTCTCCGCTTAAAAAAGCGGGCGCGGTCAGCAGCACGCAAACTGAAAAACTTGTCCGCGCGATTCAGAGCGTTTTAAACAAGGCGATCAAGGTGGGCGGAAGCACGTTGCGCGACCACCGCAAAACCAACGGCGAGATGGGCTATTTCCAGCATTATTTTTCCGTGTATGATCGCGAAGGTAAGGCCTGCCCGGGCTGTGATTGCAATATTGCCAAAACCGGCGGAATCCGCCGTGTTGTGCAGGCCGGGCGCTCAACATTTTACTGTCCGAGGAAGCAAAAATGATTCGTAATGTCCTGGTTATCGCCTTGCTGATTTTCACCTGTCTTTCAGGGCCCGTTTTTGCTGCGGAAAATGCGCAAGGTGCCACGACACCCGCACGGTTTTTTTCCTCGATGCAGGATGTGCCTCTTGTTGTGGGCCTGACCGAACTCAGCGACCAGACTGTCACGTTCGACAAACCGGAAGGGCGAATTATCGAGTCGGTTGCCGAAATTGAATCGGGATCTTTTGACAGCGTCAAAAAATCTTATGAGACGACATTGCCGCAACTCGGCTGGAACAAAATCGCGGAAAACTCCTATGCGCGCGAAAGCGAATTTCTGCATCTGAATTTTGAAACCTATGACGGCAGAAATTTTGTACGCGTACTGGTTCGTCCGCGCGAGGGCGCTGCCCATTAATTATGAATTTCAGGTGCAATCTGGCGCTTGACAGATGCCCCTGTGAGACGTACAACTTTGCAATCTTCATAGACAAATTTGGGTTACGGGTAGTTACAAAATGGCGAATCACCGCTCTGCAAAAAAACGTTCCAAGCGCAACGCATCGCGCTCCAAGATCAATTCATCGCGCGTCAGCGCAATCCGCACTTCACTTAAGAAAGTCGAACAGGCGATCAGCGCCGGTAATGCGAAAGCAGCCGAAGAGGCGTTTAAAAAAGTGAAGCCCCAGATGGCCCGTGGCGTTGCCAAGGGCGTTCTGAAAAAGAGCACCGTTGCGCGAAAAATTTCGCGGCTGTCGACCCGTATAAAAAATTTGAAAAAGACGGCCAAGGGTTAAGCCGCAAGTCACCTTCAAGTAAAACAAATTAATTACAACAGCTTGTATTGTTCTTGAGAAGTAATTCTTCAGGAAGAAAAAATATTTGCAAAAAAATTTGCAGTAAATAAATTTCTTTTTTCATGTTCTCTATTTGGTCTTGTTGCCTGTGAATAAAATTTCGGTATGGTGATCAGACGCTGTGGATGAAAAAGTTTTTCTGAGTTTGAATTCGCCGCGATTACTGTGTGAGAGTTTGAGAAACCGGATTTCGATTTTCGAATCGGTTTCCTGGAACCGGAAAAGAATAAGACGGTTCCGCGATAGGGGATTTAGCTGGGCTGGCTACAAGAAACCGGAACAAGGTTTCGCAGGGGGCACACTAACACCTTTTTATCACAGGCTGGAATTGACGAAAGGCAAACACCATCGTGTGTTTGTGTGATCTTTCGTGACGCTTTTGCGGCGTTTTTTCCGTCTGTGCAAACGATAAAATGAAACAAAAAAACTGGAGAGAATACACCATGTCTGAAATCGGGGGAAAAACGGCCTCATCCGTCGTGACCAATCTGCAGCTAAAAGATACCGCGCTCGAGCCTACGCCGGAAATCATGACCACCTGGAAACGTGTCCATAATGGTATGCGCCAGGAATTCGGTGAGGCAATCTTCCGCAGCTGGCTGAAACCCCTTACACTTCAGGCTTATTATCACGGCACCATGGAAATTTCCGTCCCGACGCGTTTCATGCGCGACTGGATCCAGACTCATTACGCCGAGCGCATCCTCGAAATGTGCGGTACTGCTGACGCCGAAATCAAGCGCATACAATTCGTGGTGGCGCAGGCCGCAGGGACGGACAGCGTTTTTGATTCTTCGACGGAACAGGCTGTTCTTAATACTGTTAAGGCTAACGAAAACCGCAAGAGCCAGATCGCGGAAATCGCATCGCCGCTCGATGCGCGTTTCAAGTTCGACACCTTCGTGGTCGGCAAATCCAACGCACTGGCCCATGCCGCCGCCCGCCGGGTGGTTGAGAGCATGGCGGTGCCGTTCAATCCGCTCTTTATCTATGGCGGCGTTGGCCTCGGCAAAACGCACCTGATGCACGCCATTGCGCATGCGCTGGAAAGCCACTGGCCGGACAAGGTCGTTATGTATCTTTCGGCTGAGAAATTCATGTACCAGTTCGTCAAGGCTCTCCGTGCCAACGACACGATGAATTTCAAGGACCAGTTCCGCTCGGTCGATGTCCTGATGATCGATGATATCCAGTTCATCACCGGCAAGGAATCAACGCAGGAAGAATTCTTCCATACGTTCAATGCCCTGGTTGACCAGAACAAGCAGATCATTATCTCAGCTGACAAGGCGCCCTCGGACCTCACGGGAATCGACGAGCGTCTTCGTTCGCGCCTCGCCTGGGGCCTCGTCGCCGACATCCAGCCGACGAGCTATGAGCTACGACTCGGCATCCTCCAGAGCAAGCGCGCGCAGCTTCAGGCCAACGTGCCGGACAGCGTGCTGGAATTCCTTGCCCTTAAGGTCACCAGCAATATCCGCGAGCTGGAAGGCGCGCTGAACCGCATCGTCGCCCATTCCGACGTTGCGAAACAGGAAATCACGCTCGAATCGACGCAGGAAGTGCTGCAGGATCTGCTCCGCTCGCATGACCGCCGGATTACGATTGACGAAATCCAGCGTAAAGTCGCCGAGCATTTCAATCTCCGCATGACCGACATGCATTCTGCCCGCCGTGCACGTAACGTTGCCCGTCCGCGCCAGATCGCCATGTACCTGGCCAAGCAACTGACCGCGCGTTCGCTGCCGGAAATCGGCCGCAAGTTCGGCGGTCGCGACCACACCACGGTCATGCATGCCGTCCGCAAGGTCGAGGAACTGATGACCGAGGACACCCAGATCGCGCAGGATGTCGATGTCATCCGCCGCGCCCTGACCGGCTGATTAACAATAAAACAGGCTTAAGCTGGCGCGGACCATTGCCTCCTTGTGGTCCGCGCTTTCTTTTTGACTCCGTCTCTTCGGCTCATTAATCTCCAACCCTATGACAAACATGACAAAAGAAACCGCCTGTTGTGGCGGCGGGTGTGGTTCCGCAGCGAATGCGAATTTATCGCGCGACGCAGTGCGCGAACTTTACAACCGGCCCTTGCTCGATCTCGTTTACGAGGCGGCGGGCGTTCACCGCGCGAATTTCGATCATCATGAAATGCAGCTCTGCACGCTGCTGTCGATCAAGACCGGCGGCTGCCAGGAAGATTGCAAATATTGCTCGCAATCGATTCATAACAACGCCGAACTCGATAAAGAATTGCTGCTGAAAACCGACAAGGTTCTGGAAGACGCACGCAAGGCGAAGGATGCCGGCTCGACGCGTTTTTGCATGGGGGCGGCGTGGCCGCGCGTGACGGATGGGCGCGGGTTTGACCGCGTGTTGGAGATGGTGAAGGGCGTTTCCGCCATGGGCATGGAGGCGTGCTGCACGCTCGGCATGCTGACCGAAGAGCAGGCCAAGCGCCTGAAAGAGGCGGGACTGACGGCTTACAACCACAATCTCGATACCTCTGAAGAGTTTTACGGGCAAATCATCACGACGCGGACCTACAAGGACCGCTTAGACACCATTGAAAATGTCGCGAAGGCGGGGATTTCGCTTTGCTGCGGTGGCATTCTCGGCATGGGCGAAAGTGCCGAGGACCGCATCGGCTTGCTGCACAAACTGGCCAATCTGAATCCCCAACCCGAATCAGTGCCGATCAATATGCTGGTGCCGGTGGAAGGCACGCCGCTCGAGGAGCAAAAGCGTCTCGATGTTTTTGAATGGATCCGCACGATTGCCGTGGCGCGTATTCTGATGCCCAGGGCTATGGTGCGCCTGTCGGCGGGCCGCTTGGAGATTTCCCGCGAGGCGCAGGCCATGGCTTTCATGGCCGGGGCGAACGCGATTTTCACAGGCGAGAAATTACTCACCACGCCGAATCCCGAAATGAACGAAGACAGCGACCTGCTAAAAGATCTCGGTCTTAAACCCCGCGCCCCGTACAAGGACGATGAGAAAGTTCAAGGAAAAGCTCGAGCAGCTTAATACCCAAAACAGGCTGCGTACCCTTAATTTACCCCGCGGGATTGATTTCACCTCGAATGATTATCTTGGCCTGCGTGCGCACCCGGCGTTGCGCGGGGCTGCGATTGCCGCGCTTGAAAGCGGGTTAGACCTCGGCGCGGGCGGCTCGCGCTTGCTGCGCGGGCACACGGAAAGCCATGCAGAGCTTGAGGACTTCGCGGTGCGTTATTTTGGTGCGGGCGGGGCGCTGTTTTTCGCGACAGGTTTCCAGGCGAATGCTGCGATTTTCGGCGCGCTGCCGGAGCGCGGCGACACCATTATTTTCGACACGTTGATTCACGCGAGCGCGCGCGATGGCATTCAGGCCAGCAATGCCGTGCATGTGCGGGTGGCGCACAACGATCTCGATGCGTTCGAGGATGCGCTGAAAAATGCGAAAGGTCAGCGCTGGATCGCGGTTGAATCGGTTTATTCCATGGATGGCGATGTTGCGCCGCTGCCTGAGCTTCACAAACTCGCGGAACAATATGATTCCTACCTGATTGTCGATGAGGCGCATGGCACCGGTGTGTTCGGCGCGAACGGCAAGGGCGTGTCCGAAGGTCTGCCGCATGATCGCCTGATTACGCTGCACACATGTGGCAAGGCGCTGGGTGTTGCGGGCGGGCTGGTCTGCGCACCGAAAGACATCGTCGAATACATGGTGAATAAGGCGCGGCCATTCATTTATTCCACCGCGCCGATGCCGTTGCAGGCCGTTCTCGTGAAACGTGCGCTGGAGCTTGTTCAAGAGGAGCCGGAACGCAGACAGGCGCTGCACAAGCTCATGCATTATGCGGCCTCGATTGATTTTCTGGAGGGCATGTTCGCGAACCGTTTTTCGCAAATTCTTCCGGTTATTTTCGGCGATGATGGGCTAACGGTGAATGTTGCGGTGGATTTACAACGCGCCGGGTTCGATGTGCGCGCTATTCGTCCGCCGACCGTGCCTGAAAACACCGCGCGGCTGCGCATTTCGCTCAGCGTCAATGTGACCGAAAAAAATCTGCGCGATTTAAATTCGTGCCTGATGCCGTACTTAAGAAAGAAGGCCGCATGAGCAGCGCCTGCATCATCACCGGCACGGATACGAATGTCGGCAAAACAGTGGTTGCCGCCATGCTGGTGCTGGCGCTCAAGGCGAATTACTGGAAGCCGATCCAGTGCGGCGTTGCCGAGGGCGTCGATACGAAAATCGTGCAAAATTATACCGGCCTGCCGAATGAGCGTTTTTTCCCTGAGAAATATATTTTTACCGAAGCTCTCTCGCCGCACCGCGCCGCTGAAATCGATCATGTCAAAATCGATCTGGAGGCGTTGCAGCCGCCGGAATCGGACAGGCCGCTGTTGATAGAGGGCGCTGGGGGGCTCATGGTGCCGCTAACGCGCGGGGCGCTGCAGATCAATCATTTTGCGCGCTGGGGCGTGCCTGTCATTCTCTGCGCACGCACGGGGCTTGGCACTTTGAACCATACGTTGATGTCGGTCGAAGCGCTGAAGGCACGGCAAATCCCCATTCACGGCATTATTTTCGTCGGTGGCGAGAACCCGGACAATATCGAGACGATCGCGGAATTCACGGGTGAGAAAATTCTTGGTCGCATGCCGTTTCTGGCTGAGATCAACGAACGAACATTGATGCAGGCTTTTGCCGAGAATTTTAAACTGAAAGATTTTGAAGCATGAGCGTATGGCATCCTTTTACGCAGCATGCGCTGGCCGGACCCGAAATTGAGATTGAGCGGGCGGAGGGCGCTTATCTGTATGCGAAGGACGGGCGAAAAATTCTCGACGGGATTTCGTCGTGGTGGGTAAATACGCATGGTCATTGCCATCCGGAGATTGTGAAAGCGGTTCAGCAGCAGGCGTCAAAACTCGAGCAGGTTATTTTCGCAGGCTTCACGCACGCGCCAGCCGAGGAACTGGCCGAAAAATTGCTGCGCGTGACGAAGAATAATTTTAGCCACGTCTTTTATTCCGACAGCGGGTCGACGGCGGTCGAAGTCGCGCTGAAGATGGCGATCGGCTATTGGAAGCATAGCGGAGAACCCAGAAAAACCGTGGTTGCGCTGGAGGGCGGCTATCATGGCGATACGTTCGGCGGCATGTCGGCGGGTGGACGCGGGCCGTTCAACGACATTTATAAAGATTTCCTGTTTGATGTCGTTCATCTGCCGTTCAACGACATGGAAAAATCATTCGAAAAAGTTTTAAAGGGCGGTGATGTTGCCGCACTTATTCTCGAGCCGCTGGTTCTCGCGGCGGGCGGGATGAAATTTTATTCGCTTGAGACGTTGCAGAAACTTTCAGCGCTCTGCAAAAAATATGACACGCTCCTGATCGCCGATGAAGTGATGACAGGCTTTGGCCGTACGGGCACGATGTTCGCGTGTGAGCAGGCAAATGTCTGGCCCGATATCATGTGCCTTTCGAAAGGGCTGACGGGCGGGTTCCTGCCGATGGGCGCGACGCTGTGTACTTCGAAAATTTACGATGCGTTCTACCACAAAGACCGCAGCAAAATGTTCTTCCATTCTTCGTCCTACACGGGGAACGCGCTGGCCTGCGCGGCGGCGCTGGCGTCCTTGAAAATCTGGGAGGCCGAGCCTGTCATGGCCCGGATCGCCAGCATTTCCGCGGCTCACAGGGGGGCCGTGGCCCGTTTCCAAAAACGCCCCGACGTTGAAAATGTCAGGAGTTTAGGCACCATTTTGGCCCTGGATGTCATTGCGAGCGAAGCGAAGCAATCCAGACAAGATGGATTGCTTCGTCGCGATGCTCCTCGCAATGACGAAAAAGGTTATTTGGCCCCTATAGGCCCCAAGCTCTATGAATTTTTCATGGAGCATAACGTTTTGTTGCGCCCGCTCGGCAATACGGTCTATATTTTGCCACCCTATTGCATAACTGAAGAAGAGTTAGATCATGTCTACGGCATCATCGACATCGCCCTTGACCATCTCCGGGATGGCCGCGAACAACAGGCAGCATGAAGCGCCGGTCCGCGATTTCCTGACCGACATCGTTCGCCGCCCCGAAGATCATGCCCGTTTCATGAACATGCTCTCGATGTTAGAACATATGGGCAGCCGCAAGATCATGGTTTCGCAGATGGACCGCACGCTGACCGAGGATGTGCTCAAGCATCTCGCGGAAGAAGCGCGCCACGCCTATTTCTTCAAGCGCCAGGCCGAGCGCGTCGCCGGAAAATCGCTGGATGGCTACACCCAAGACAACACGATGGAGCGCGTGCCGGCGCTGATGTATTTCGGGCGGCTGGATGCTGGAATTTCCGCGCAGGTGACGGATGAAGAGGCGTACCCGTGGGTGTCCTTGATCATCGAATTGCGCGCGTGCTGGCTGTATGAAATTTACAATGATGTCCTCTCGAAATCGGGCCTGAAACTCTCGCTCAAATCCCTGCTGGCGGAGGAGGACATGCACCTCGCCGAGATGTTCGGGATGTGCGGCCAGGACACCGAAAAACTGCAGCGCCTCAGCGCCTACGAAACAGAGCTTTTCGGGCGCCTCTGGAACAAGTTGTGCATAGCTTCGCCGGTGGCAAAAGCCGCGTGATTATTGGCTTTGTAGCCCTGAATCGCTGTGCTAGTATCTGATTCTCAAAATTAAACATAACACGAGAGTCCGACCCTCATGAAACTGAGCATCGAGCGCGCAGCCCTGTTAAGATCCCTGAACCACGTCCAGAGCGTCGTCGAGCGCCGGAACACTATTCCAATTTTATCCAACGTCCTGATGACCGCGAAAGACGGCGTCCTCGCGATGACGACGACCGACATGGACCTGGAGATCAATGAATCTGTTGCCGCGAAAATTGCTAAACCTGGCAGCACGACCGCGCCCGCGCACACGCTGCATGACATCGTCCGCAAAATGCCTGACGGTTCCGACGTCGAATTGACGCTCAACGGCGAAGGCACGCAGATGGTGGTTAAAGCCGGACGCTCGCAGTTCAAGCTGAGCTGCCTGCCGACGTCTGATTTCCCGGCCATCGGCACGGGCGACCAGCCGGTTAATTTCGGCATTCCTGCCGCCGATCTGCGCGCGCTGATCGACCGCACGAAATTCGCGATGTCGACCGAGGAAACCCGCTATTACCTGAATGGTATCTACCTGCATGAGGCCGAGAATGAGGGCGTAAAAGTCCTGCGTGCCGTGGCCACCGATGGTCACCGTCTCGCCCGTTTCGAAATGCCGCTGCCGGACGGCGCCAAGGGCATGCCCGGCGTTATCATTCCGCGCAAGGCGATTGGCGAGCTGCGCAAGCTTGCTGACGAAGCGGCTGACGAAATCCGCATCAGTCTCTCTGAGACCAAGATCCGCTTCGCGTTCGACCATGTCGTCCTGACGTCTAAACTGATCGACGGCACATTCCCCGATTACCAGCGCGTCATTCCGCAGGGCAACAACAAGATCGTCGAGCTGGACCCGAAAGCGTTCACGCACGCAATCGACCGCGTATCGACTATTTCCGATGGTAAATCCCGCGCCGTGAAAATCACGCTGCAGGGCAAGCAGATGACGCTCTCGGCGTCCTCGCCTGAATCCGGCAGCGCGACAGAAGAGCTGGAAGTGAACGGCGACACCGATATAGAAATCGGCTTTAACGCGAAATACCTGCTGGATATCACCAGCCAGATCGAGGGTGAAGGCTGCCGTCTTGTATTGGCTGACCCGGCTTCGCCGACGATCATCCAGGACAACAGCGATCCAAGCTCGCTTTACGTGCTGATGCCGCTGCGGGTTTAATTACTGCCGCAATCCCGGCGAAGGCCGGGACCCATATTGAATTATAGACCCCGGCTTATGCCGGGGTTACAATTTGAGTAACCATGGCTTACGTATCCTCACTCAAACTTCATAATTTCCGGTGTTATTCGGATGCGAGGCTCGACAGCCTGGCGCCGGGCTTCGTCGTGCTGGCCGGGCCTAACGGTGCGGGCAAAACCAACGTGCTGGAGGCGGTCTCGCTGCTTTCACCCGGGCGGGGTTTACGGACTGCGAAAATTCTTGAAATCCAGTGCCGCGCGGCGGGCGCGCCGTGGGCGGTTTCGTCCACTGTCACCGATAAAAACGGTAGCGTGCAGATCGGTACGGGCTTAGACCCGCAGGCGGAAAAACGCGTCATCCGCATTAACTCGGAAGCCGTGCGCGGGCAGGCCGTGCTGTCGGATTATCTTTCCTGCGTGTGGCTGACGCCGCAGATGGACAGGTTGTTTCTGGATTCTGCTTCGCACCGCCGCAAATTTCTTGACCGTTTGATTTTCGCGTTCGATCCCGGGCATGCGGGTCGTGTGAACCGCTACGAAAACGCGATGGCGCAGCGCTCGCGTTTGCTGCGCGATAATGTAAATGACAGGGCATGGCTGGAGGCGCTGGAATCGCAGATGGCGGAAACGGGCATCGCCATTGCGGCGGCGCGTCTTGAATTTGTTTCGCGCCTGCAATCGGCCTCGGCGGAGTCGAAGGATGAATTGTTTCCCGCCGCGCGCCTTACATCGTATGGCACGCTGGAAACATTGCTTGCGCGGGGCCCGGCGCTTGAGGCCGAGGAATTGTTCAAATATCAACTGGTTGAAAGCCGTAACCGCGATGCGGTGACGGGCGGCGCGGCCACCGGCCCGCACAAAAGCGATCTACAGGTTGTTTACGCGGCGAAGGATATGAGCGCCGATCAATGTTCGACGGGTGAGCAGAAGGCGCTATTGATTGGTATAGTCCTCGCACATGCGCGTTTGATTGCTGCCGAGCGCGGCGCGCCGCCGATTTTGCTGTTGGATGAAGTTGCCGCGCATCTTGACCCTGAGCGTCGCGCGGCTTTGTACGATATTCTCGGTAATTTAAAAGGGCAGGTGTGGCTGACGGGGACGGAAGAAAAGCTGTTCGAATCCATCCCGGATTCCGGCCAGTTTTTCCATGTCGAGCGCGCGCAGATTAGCAAAACTGTCATCCCCGCGGCGACGCGCAGCGTCGCTTAGACGGCGGGGATCCACAAAGCGCGGCGCTGTGCGCCGCACATATTGTGCCTGATCCCCGGTCAGCGTTCGGCGCTTCGCGCCTTACTTGCCGGGGATGACATGGAAGAATATTCATTCAGCAGCTTAAGCAATTTATCGTTCTGCTCGCGCGTGCCGGTTGAGATGCGGATGCAGTTTTCCGTCAGTTTCTTGGTTGAGAAATCGCGCAGAATAATGTCATTGTCCCAGCAATATTTGTAGAAACCTGCGGCGTCCGTCATCTCGGCGAGGAAAAAATTCGCGTCCGAGGGGAATATATGGCGCACGAGCGGGCTTTTGCTGAATCCTTCTGCGAGATATTCTTTTTCTGCGAGGAGTTTCTTGATGTTCTCACGGGCGTGTTTCTGGATGAGCGGCTCCATGACATGCAGCGCTGCATTGATCGGCCCGACGGGCATGGGGTAAACGTCTAAACATTTGCTGCGTACGAAGCGGATGAAATCCTCGTCGCCAGAGAGGAAGCAGCCCATGCGCTGGCCCGCAAGAGCGTAGGATTTCGAGAGGGTGCGCAGGATGATGAGGTTTGCGTGGTTCGGCAGTTCATTGACCAGCGAGCCCTGTTTCGAGAATTCCGCGTATGTTTCGTCGAGCACGACAATGCTTGTATCCTTCAGCGCGTGAATAATTTTCAGAATTTCCGTGTGCGGGAAGGACGTCCCGGTCGGGTTGTTCGGCGAGCAGAGGTAAACCAGTTTCGCTTTTTCTTTTTTCGCTGTGGCGACGATGTTGTCGCTGTCGAGTTCAAACGTGCCGTTCGCCTTGATGAGTGGCACTTCCGCCACGCCCACGACCGGCATTGCATTTGCGTTGACGATATATAAACCAAACGTTGGCGGCGTGATCAGGATTTTATCCGTGCGCGGTTCGCAGAAGAGGCGCGTCAGAATCACAATCGCTTCGTCGGCGCCGCGTGTCATCACGATGTTGTCGGGCTTTACGCCGTATAATTGCGCGTAACCCTCTAACAATTTTGCCGGTTGTTGTTCCGGGTAGCGGTTGAATTTCTCAAGGCCGGGCAGCTCGAAGGGGTTTTCATTTGCGTTCAGGAAGATGCGGGATTCGTCCTTTTTCGCCTCGGTTCCGGCCGAAATATAGGCCTGCAATTCCACATAGTGCGGGCGGATGAGTTTGCTCAGGAACGGGTTCATTTTATCCAGCCTTTTCAATAAGTTATGCACATAAAAAACTTGCGAAAAACAGGCGTTTTTCCTGTTTTTAAAACAGGGGCCATGCTATAAAAATCCATGCTGAAAAACCAGCGAAATCAACGTCTTTAAACCCAATAGATACATCCGATTATGGCTGAAATGAGTGCAGAAAAAATGACGCCGCCCGACAATAAATCCAAGCAGCAGGCGGCCAACGAATATGGCGCCGATTCCATCAAAGTTCTGAAAGGCCTCGACGCGGTGCGCAAGCGCCCGGGGATGTATATCGGCGATACGGATGACGGCTCTGGCCTGCACCACATGGTGTACGAAGTTGTCGACAACGCGATTGACGAAAGCCTGGCCGGTCACTGCGACCGGATTGACGTGATGCTGAATGCTGACGGCTCGGTAACGGTGCGCGACAATGGGCGCGGCATTCCGGTCGATTTACATACGGAAGAAAAAGTTTCTGCCGCAGAAGTCATCATGACCCAGCTCCACGCGGGCGGTAAGTTCGACCAGAATTCCTATAAAGTTTCCGGCGGCCTGCACGGCGTCGGCGTTTCCGTCGTCAACGCGCTGTCCGTCCGTCTTGACCTGAAAATCAAGCGCCAGGGCAAGGAATGGGCGATGCGTTTCAAGCACGGCGATCCTGAAGCGCCGCTGGCCCCGACGCGTGATCTGGAGCCGGGCGAGCGTAACGGCACCGAGGTTTCTTTCGTGCCCTCGACCGAAACCTTTACGATGATTGATTTCGATTTCGGCACGCTGGAAGACCGCCTGCGCGAACTCGCATTTCTGAATTCCGGCGTGAATATTTACCTGTCGGATCTCCGCAGCGAGAGCAAGGATGAGCACAAGATCGTCCACCTCCATTATGAAGGCGGCATCGAGAGCTTCGTTGAATGGCTGGACCGCGCGAAAAAACCGCTGATCAAGCCGATCTCGATCAAGGCCGAGCAAAGCAACATCACCGTCGAATGCTCGATGGAATATACCGACGCTTACCACGAAACGATGTTGTGCTTTACGAACAACATCCCGCAACGCGATGGTGGCACGCACCTGGCGGGCTTCCGCGGTGCGCTCACGCGTGTGATCACAAAATACGCCGATGAAAAAGGCTTCACCAAGAAAGAGAAGGTGAAACTCACGGGCGATGACATGCGCGAAGGCTTGACCTGCGTGTTGTCCGTGAAAGTGCCCGACCCGAAATTCTCCTCGCAGACGAAAGACAAGCTGGTCTCAAGCGAAGTCCGTCCCGTTGTCGAAGGCTCGATTGCCGAACATTTCAGCACATGGCTGGAAGAGCACCCGGCGGAAGGCAAAATCATCGTCGGCAAGATCGTCGAGGCCGCGCTGGCACGCGAGGCCGCGCGCAAGGCCCGCGATTTAACACGCCGCAAGGGCATCATGGATGTGTCGTCGCTGCCCGGCAAGCTGGCGGACTGCCAGTCGAAAGACCCGGCGGAATCCGAAATGTTCATCGTCGAGGGAGACTCGGCGGGCGGCTCGGCCAAGCAGGCGCGCTCGCGCTATAACCAGGCCATCCTGCCGTTGCGCGGTAAAATCCTCAATGTCGAGCGCGCGCGTTTCGACAAGATGATTTCATCTGAGCAGGTCGGCACCCTGATCACGGCGCTCGGCACCTCCATCGGGCCGGATGAATTCGACATCGAAAAAATCCGCTATCACAAAATCATTATTATGACCGACGCCGACGTCGACGGTTCGCACATCCGTACATTGTTGCTGACCTTCTTCTTCCGCCATATGCCGAGCGTTATCGAGCGTGGCTATCTCTACATCGCGCAGCCGCCACTCTTCAAGGTCAAGCGCGGCAGCAGCGGCGAGACTTATCTTAAGGACGAACGTGCGCTGGATGATTATCTGCTCGAGGCCGCGGTTGATGACCTGCATGTCGTCGACAGTAACGGCTCCGTGCGCAAGGGCAACGATTTCCGCGATATCCTGCAGAACGCCCGCAAGATCCGCAGCTCCATCCACTCGCTCACGCAGAAATCCGGCAACCGCCGCATCGTCGAGCAGGCCGCCATCGCGGGTGCATTCGATGAAAAAATCTTCGATGATGCCAATCTCGCGGCGGGTTATGCCACGAAAGTGGCCGAGCGCCTTAACGCTATCGCGGGCAAGAATGAAAAAACCTGGACGGGTGAATTCAAAGCCGCCGGCGGTTATGTGTTCGAGCGCACCATGCGTGGCGTGAAAGAACGCGTGCGCCTGACGACGGACCGTTTGCGTTCGCCCGATGCGCGCCGCCTGCATGAATCCCTTGAATGGCTGCGGGACGTTTTCACAGGTCCTGTCGAGCTTCGCCACGGCGAGAAGGTGCAGGTGAAGGCCAACGGTCCCGCCGCGCTTTATGACGGCGTGCTCGAATATGGCCGCAAGGGTTTGTCGATCCAGCGTTACAAGGGTCTCGGCGAAATGAACCCGGAACAGCTCTGGGTCACGACGTTAGACCCGAACGTGCGCACGCTGCTGAAGGTCAGGATCGATGACGCGCAGAAAGCCGCTGATATCTTCTCGACCCTGATGGGCGACGTGGTAGAGCCGCGCCGTGCATTCATCCAGGATAATGCGTTGAAGGTTTCGAACCTCGACGTTTAACCCTGAAATTCCTTGACATAATAGGAATTAAATCCTAATATTGCATTCCGTTTGATAAAAGCGGAAAACTGTTCCGCCGGGCGGTGGGCCCGGGCGGACGAGCTAATAAAAAAAGGCAATAAAAACAAAGGGCGGATACCCCACCCCCCTCCCAAAAGAGCCGAACGAACTGATAAGAACCATGGCATCACTGGCGCAGAAACTGACGGGCATTACCGGCGAAATTTTTGCCGCGCAGGGGCTGTCCGCCGAATTCGGCGTGGTCAAGGTCTCCGACCGCCCGGACCTTGCACAGTTCCAATGCAATGGCGCGCTGGCGGCGGCGAAGGCGGCGGGGCGCAACCCGCGCGAGATTGCCACCGCCGTGGCCGAGATATTGAAGGGCCGCAAGGAATTTTCAAAAATTGAAATCGCCGGGCCGGGCTTTATCAATCTCAATGTGACTGATGAATTCCTCACTGCGCATCTTGCAGGTCTTGGCGATCATTCGGGCATCGAGCAAAGCGCAAAAGGCACCGTGGTTCTCGATTACGGCGGTCCAAACATCGCCAAGCCGATGCATGTCGGGCATTTAAGATCTTCGATCATTGGCGACGCGTTGCGACGCATAACAAAATTTGCGGGTTATAACGCGCTTGGCGATGTGCATCTCGGCGACTGGGGCACGCCGATGGGGCAGATTATTTCTGAACTCGAATTGCGCGGCCGTCTCGATAAACCCGTGACGATGGATGAGCTGGAGGAAATTTACCCGGCTGCGTCCAAAGCCTGCAAGGAAGATGAGGCGAGAGCCGAACGCGCCCGTGCCGCGACTGTGAAATTGCAGGATGGCGACGCGGTTTATACGAAAGTCTGGAAAAATTTCATCGACATTTCCATCGCAGGCATGAAAAAGAATTTCGATGCGCTGGGTGTGCATTTTGATCTCTGGAAAGGCGAGTCCAGCGTTCATAAACTTATCGCGCCGATGGTCGAAAGCCTGAAGAAAAAGGGTTTAGCTGTTGAAAGCGAAGGCGCTCTGGTGGTGCCTGTAGCGAAACCGGATGATAAAAAGGAAATGCCGCCGCTGATTTTATACAAGCGTGATGGCGCCGTTCTTTACAGTACAACCGACATGGCCACGATTGTCGAGCGCGTTGAAGAAAACAAGCCTGCAAAAATTCTTTATGTCGTCGACCAGCGCCAGCATCTGCATTTCGAGCAGGTGTTTCGTGCCGCGCGCCTCTCCGGCATTGCGCCGGACACTGTGGAGCTTACCTTCGCGGGTTTCGGCACGATGAACGGCACGGACGGCAAGCCCTTCAAGACCCGCGCGGGCGGTATTATGAAGCTGGAAGATCTGATCCGCATGGGCGTTGAAAAGGCGCAGGCGCGGCTGGCCGAGGCGGGGCTTGAGCAGGATAATGATATCGCGCACAAGGTCGCCCTTGCCGCGATCAAGTTCGCTGATCTTCAAAATAACCGCATCGCCGATTATGTTTTCGATCTTGATCGTATGACGACATTTGAAGGCAAGACTGGGCCTTATCTTCTCTATCAGGCCGTACGTATCAAATCGCTTTTGAAAAAGGCGGGCGCGGAAGAAAAAATTTCGGCGCAATTCTTCATTAAAGATGAAGACCGGAAGTTGGCCCTGCTGCTGACCGAATTGCCGGATTATTTCGCGGCTGCCCTGCGTGATTACACGCCGCATGTGCTGTGCGATTACGCCTTCAAACTGGCGCAGGAATTCAGCAGTTTCTACGGCTCCTGCCACATCATTTCCGAGCCGGACGAGGGCTTACGGGCCAGTCGCCTGGCGCTCTGCGCCCTGACTTTCCGGCAATTAACGCTGGTTCTGGGGCTTCTGGGCATCCAGATCCCCGAAAAAATGTAAATTCCTGTCAAGTCTTGAAAGCGATTCGTTTTTGGCTATTATCGGCCAATGCTTGGAATGGATGCCATCCGCATTACCCCTGAAACGCTGCTCAGCGCCTGCGAGGTCGATGAGTTCAAAGGGCTTTGGAACGCGCTCGACAAGCATACAACTGGCCTGAATTTGCTGGGCGATGTTGCGGGTCATGGCAACAATTTCAAGCAGGTTCTTGGGCCACTGAAAGATCAGGCGATTACGGTCGACATTATCCGCATCCTGCACGGGTTGCAGACAGGCACGCGCGGAATTAGTCCCTACAAAACCGAAACGAAGCCGCTGGAAATCATGAACGGTGCTGGCGTTGCGGGGCAAATCGAAACCGCTACGCCGGAACAGGTGGAAAAACTCCTCACCAAACTTGTCACATGGCTCAATAAAACCATGGAAGAAGGCGAACAGCACCCGCTGATTTCCATCGCGGCGTTTACGGCGGTGTTCCTGCAGATCAGCCCGTTTGACGAAGGCAATTTGAAAACCGCGCGGTTTCTTGTTCTGCTGCTGATGCTGAAATCCGGTTACACTTACGCGCCATATCTGCCGCTCGATAAAATCATGGCGGATGAGGGCGGCACGGTTTTCCGTGCGCTGCGGCACAACCAGGAATCACTTGAGAACGGCACGCCGGATTGGAGCATGTGGCTGCGTTGTTTCTTTATCGTCCTGCGCAAGCAGAAGGAAACGCTTGAGCAGCGTATCAATGAAAAGGAAAAGGCGCTGACGCATCTGCCGACCCTTTCGGGGCGTATCATGAAGCTGTTCGAGGAAAACCAGCGCATGCAGATACACCAGATCATCAAATTGACGCGCGGTCGCCGTTCGACCGTTAAATTGCGGCTCGGTGAGCTGGTAGAGGGTGGTTATCTGAAGCGTTACGGTCAGGCACGCTCGACCTGGTACAGCCTCGCCTAACGGGCGATCAGCACATGATAGAAATAATAATTGCCGCCCTGGCTGTAGCAGGCGGCGTTGCGGCTGCGATCTAAAATTATTTCCGATCCGTCGGCGTATGTTCCCGTGAATTTCGTCGCGGAATAGGCGGTGCCGGTGTTGGCTGGAATGGCCGAGATGCCGAGTTTTTTATCAATGATTCCGCAGACGGTTGCGTTGACGTTCGGCAGCACCGCAATGAGTTCCTCGTCGGATGCTGTGTTGGAGGCGCAGCCGGTTGCTCCCGTTCCCAGATCGGCGATGCAGGTGTGGCCGGTGTAATGCCACGCACTGCCGTCATTGGCGCCGGAGGGCGCACCCTGGCGGCTGATCGCGCCGCCATCGCCGTGAAAGATATTTTGATTGTCCGCAGATGGAGTGTGCGCATAGCCCGCATCGACAGGGTTTTCGAAGCTGATGTCGTTTTCGGAGATGCCACTGCGCTGCATTTTTGCAACGGTGCGCTCAAGACGCTGCGCGAAGGCGATGACATCCACGGCGAGAAGCTCTGCCTTGCGTTGTGACATCGCCGTTGTGGTGTCGCTGCGGAAGCCGCGTGAAACCGCGAAGGCCAGTGCCGCAAATAAAATCACGCCGAGAAGAATGAACAGGAACACGTTGCCGTGCTCGGCATTTTTGGAAGAAGAATTACTCGGCTGCATCAATGCCGCTTTCGTCTTTTTCGTCCTTGAAGATTTCCTTGCCGGAAGCCTTGGCGGCCGCTTCGATGATGTCCTGAATTTCTTTGGGCAATTTAGGCTGCTTCGGTTGTGCAGGTGTTGCCGGGGCCGCAGCGGCGGGCGGAGGTGTTGTCGGCGGCGCGGCAGGAGGCATAACAGGCGGCTGGGCGGTCGGCGTTTTGAAAATGGCAGGCTTTTCCGATGGCGGAGGTGTTTCGGCACGGGTTTCCTCGGCTTCGTCGACCAACCGCTCCCACGATTTGCTTTCGTCTTGAGCTGCGGGGGGCGTTGCGCCCGGCGTTTTGAAGAAGCCCATTGGGCTTGCGCCGGTTTGCGGCGGCGTGACTGGTGGAGCGGCAGGCGGCAGTGCTGGCGGCGCGGAGAAGAGCGGTGGGTCCTGCGGTCTTGTTGCCGTAGGGCCGGAAGGGACCGTTGGGGTTTCGACTATTGGCGCTTCCTGCATGTTACCCGTCAGCGCATGGACTTTGACAACCGAGACGATGCCCTGATCGACAGGATCGATTTCTTTTTTGCGGGTGACCTTGAGGCCGTCGGCCATGGCGTCGATTTCGGCGGGCGTTTCAACCGCAACATCGGTGCGCTCGGCGGTCCATGTCTTGTTGACGAGGAGGTCGCGCAATTTCGTGATCGCGGCGGCGTGCTTGAGGACTTCTTCGTCAGGCGGCGGCAGCGCCATGTAACGCGTAACACGCATGGCCTTGGCGAAGCCCGGATTCGAATAAAAGATTTTGCAGTCGGCGACAATTTTTCCGAAAGCAATGACCGCCTGGCCTTCGGTGAAACCGCGCAAGCCTTCGTAGCTCGCACGGTCGCGGACCTGCACGCCTGCCTGGCGGGTATCGTAATAGCTGCTGGAACCTGCGCCGGTCTGGAAGCCGGAAACTTCCGTAACCAGCGCCTTGCCCACGGTTTTCTCGAAGAAATCCTTGGTTTCCGTCGGGTCTTCGAGCTTGCCGAAAATCTTGATGTTACAGTTCGCGAGGATGGAGTTTGCTTCTTCCCGCACGCGTTTTTTCATGGCCGGAATGTCCTGACCGGAGAAAACGAGGCTGAAGCCGAGCGAGCGGGCCTGCGCCGCCATGACCGCCATGCCCTGCGCGGTGTAGTAGCCGACTTCGTCGAAGACTGTCATGAACGGCGTCGAGGAGTGCGTCGGTTTGTTTTCGATGACGGTTTCGCTCGAGCCTTCAACCGTGGAGCCGAGTGTCGAGCCCATCATGCCTTTCATCGTCGCGGCGACGATTTTACCGAGGTTGGCGATTTCATCGTTCGATTTTTCAAGAGCCGGGATCAGGACAATGACGATGCGGCGGTTAAGCACGACGTCCACCATGTCGATGTCGGCGGCCTGGGTGTCGAAGATGTAGCCGTATTCATCGCCTAACGATTGCAGCGAGCGCGTGAACTGCATGGCGAGGTAGCCGTGCTGCTGGCTGGCGGTTGTCGTGTCGTAAGCGGGTGCGCCGCCGCTGGGTGGTTTGATTGCGCCGTTTTCATCATAGGCCTCGCCGACGAAGCCGGGCAGGGTATCGAGATAGCCTTTAATACTGACGCGCGTATGTTCGGGAATTGCCTGATCGCGCGAGATTTTGATGACGTTGTTAAGCGAAAGGTAATCGCGGATCGTACGGACCGACAGCGGCATGTCCTGGTTGTCGCGTTTCCATGTCAGCGCGGGCATCAGAGCACCGATGAGCGAGACGGCGCGTTCCTGCCACATCGCGTTATCGCCCTGCGATTCCGGCATCAGGCTGACGAGCATGTTGGTGAGGTATGAAGCCGAGCCCGACGAGAACGGGTTCATGGTGTTCGACGGCGCCTTCACGTCGGTGTTGCCTGTCATGTAGTTGAGGACCATCAAATCGTCGTCGCGGCCGAAGCGGCGCACGAGCGATGAGAGCGACGACCACAGATCGGTGTCGGCTTTACCGTCGACATAGACGAAGCCCGAGCCCCAGCAGAGGGCATTGGTGACCATGGATTTGAGGCCCTCGGTTTTACCGGCGCCGGTGGTTCCGAGATAAAGAACGTGCGTACGGGCATCAGAGTTTGTGAACCAGACCTCTTCGCCGGTAAGTTCCGAGTTGCCCAGGTACAAAATACCTTCGGCCAGTCCCTTGCGCCCGCCGCCCTCGTTGTTCTTGTCCTTGTACTTCGCACCCAGCGGCATTTTGAAGGGCAGAGTGCGGTCGCGCATCTGCAACCAGAAGAAATACAGAAGCATCAGGAACAGGACAAGGTCGCCGAACGCCAGCGCCCAGTCATTCAGATAAATGCAAATCGCGACAAGAAAGAAGATAACGCCGGAATAGGAAGGCTTCTGCAACGCATCGGCAAAACGAACCGACATCGGGCGAACATCCCGAAGGATCGCCGTATGTTTATGCTCGTATTTTCTCTGGTCGAGAGCCATGGCCTGTTCCGGTTATACCTTCAGTTATTGCGCCCTGTTTTTCAGCAAAAATTCATCAGCTGAAAGCGGCACGCCGTTTTCTTCCTTCTGTCCGAAGCTGGTCTGGCCACTGGGCGAAGCGGTAGCCGAACCATCGACGCTGATTGCCGGGCGCGGTGCAAGAGACGCCCAGATCATCAGCAAAACCACGATCAAGAGTACGCCGAGGAGACCTGCGGCCCAGCGGTTGTGTTTTTTAATCGGTACGCCGGAAACATTATCCGCGCTGTTTGCCGCGCCTGCCGGACGTATCTGGCCGTGTGCGCCTTCAAGCGCTCTTGCCGCCGCCATCAGGGCTTCAACGGCCTCGCCTTTAGTTGCGAAGGGCGCAATTTCAACGGTCTCGCCCTTGGCCGTTTTTAAAACCAGGCTGACGCCTTTTGGGCTTTCGCGTACTTCGAGCGCCGAGGCTTTGGCCTGCGCGAGATCCATCTGCCAGACCACGGGGGTCACCGCCTCGGGATAGGTCAGTATGAGTTTGCCGTCGACGACGCGAGCGCTGGAGTTACTCTGGATTTTTTTAGATGCAAGTCTCATTTTAAAAAGTCTCCTGATGATTGAAATTATCTACACAGCTTTTTTTACGCCGCGCTTTTTTGAGTCTTTGTAGTCGAGTTGTGGAATCGGTCGCGCGCGGATCGAGCCCATATATTCCTTGATGGTTTTCACAGCGTCCTCGACTTTCGGGACGGGAATGGGTCGCTGCGTCAGGCGCTCGGCCTTGTAATGTGACATGGCGCCCATCGCTTCGGGATGGAAGGACTGGCGACCGAGATTGTTCAGCGGATACCACAATACGCGGTCATGTGCGCGCAGCCACACGAATGTCGCCGGAGCAAGTACGCCGCCTTCCTCGCGCGCGAAAGCAAGGGCGCGGAGCAGAGCGGTGGTTTCAAAGGCGTGACGGTTGCATTGCGAGAGAATTTTACCCGCGAGATTTTTATCTTTCAGGATGCGGCGCGCATCGCGCAGAAGCTTGCCATCCTTGCCGAGACGAAAGCCGCTCACGCCGCTCCAGCACAGTGCCAGTCTGCCGATCATTTCGTCGGCGTCTTTTCTTTTGCGCGAGGCCTTGAGGCAGAACACGGCGAGCAGGATTTGTTTGTAGGGCTCGAGCTCGTTCGGTCCTTTCCAGCGTCCGCCGAGCTGTTTGCGGAATGCGGTGGCGGCGGCGTTTTCGTCGACCTTGCCATCCGGCGCGGGGATGACGTTGTAGGCGAGCCATTCTTCGGGCCCCAGTGCCTCGGCGAACATCGGTAGTTCCGCAGGTACGGGTGCGCCTGGCGGGCGAGGAGGTTGCTTTTGCGGATTGAACCTGACGAAGGGGCGGATGATTTTGAAATTCTGACTCTGGCGCTCGATGATGCCTTCGAGATCGTATTTTTTGCGGAACTGCGTGCCGGGTCCGAGGAACATGCACCACATAGAAGCGGCGGCAAAAATCCCGACGAAAAACATTTTCATCTGCTGCATTGTCAGCAGGCTGAAATAGGCGAGGTGAGAATAGGTCAACTCGCCCTGGTCGAAGCGCGTTGTGTCGCGGAAGCCATCCTTCCAATAAATGGGCTTGTTATTATAATCGTAGGTGACGACGCGCTCGTTATCGATGAACCATTGCAGGATCCACATTTCGGTGTAACGGATCCAGCGCACCACGTTGCGGATTTCATCGTCGAAATAGTACCAGAACAGCCATAGCAAAACGGCCAGGACCACAAGCATGATGCCCCAGCCAATGCCGTTTTCGTATAACGAATTATCCTTTTTGTCCGCCAAGACGTGCCTGTTTTGCCCCTTTCCGGGGCCTTATATGGTTCTGTAGTAATATAGCAGAAAAAGCCTTTAAAAACCACCTTCAGGCCCCCTAAAAGGGCTGGGGGTGGAATATGCGAAAAATGCTGTTCAGGCAGGTGTTTATTTGCTAAAAGCGAGGGCCTTGAGGGTCGTTTTCAGGCCCCTGGCCAGATTTCGGGCTTTTTAGCCCTTTCAGGCGCCGGCATAGCTCAGCGGTAGAGCAGCGGTTTTGTAAACCGAAGGTCGGGAGTTCAATCCTCTCTGCCGGCACCATTTTACCGCTAAGGCCCCTTCTTAAGGGACACTACAGGGACATTGCCTACTGAACCACCACGATAATTAGCAGCAGTTTTATGGAAGGTTCAGCTATCCATAATGCTTAGCTGTTGAAATTTTGACCGGAAATAAGCAAAAACTTTAAACCCGGTAAACCAAACAGGAGCATTTAGGTAGGAGTCACCGTGAAGCTGTGTGATTGAACACGCATCGTGGAGACTGACAATGGCAACTTTTGAAATACGCCAATATTTGGACAAAGAAACCGGAAAGAACCGGAAGCGGATAAGAGTCAAAATCCGATTGAAAGGCTTTGCTCCTGAAGAAGCCACCTTCGATGACCTGACGTATGCAAGAACAGGCGATCATCAATGGCTGGATGATGCTGTTCTCAGGGTTCATCAAAAAGACGGCGCGTGGGTTATCAAAGGCGGCATTAATGGCCCGGAATATGATCACACCAGGGCAACCCTTGGCTCAATGCAGGAGATGTCATCCGATCAGGCGCACGACAAAGCCGAGGATGCGCTGAGCCATGCCTTGAAGAAGTGCCAAAGAATGCACGCGCTGGAGGTTCTGAAAAGCATCGGCACTCGTATTGAACTCGGGCGGTTGCTCACAAAGCCGGATGATTTCGAGCCCGGCTGAAACTCGCCCTTTTCTCGCCTCCCATATTTCGCTAGGCTTGCGGCATGACTTTGTCCCGAAAAGCATTTTTTGCACTTTTTGCCATTATCATTATCGAGGGCTATATCGTCCTCTCCTCGGAGTTGCTGGCGATCCGCGTGACCGTGCCGTTTATCGGCAGCGGGACGGATGTGGTGTCGGTGATTATTGCTGCGGTGCTGCTGCCGTTGTCGTTCGGTTATTATTACGGCGGGCGTTTCAAGCCTTACACCAACCGCAGGGGGCGTTTCGTCGGGCCGCGCGCGAAGCTGGCGAATAATATTCTCATTTCGACGGTGTTCCTGGTTTTCGGATTGTCGTACGGGCCGCTGTTGTTCTTCATGGAAGAGCTGATCAAGCTCGGCATTTCAAACCGCATCATCTTGGCGTCGATTTATTCAGGCCTGTTTTTGATCGTGCCGGTGTTTTTGCTGGGTCAGACTATTCCGCTGGTTAGTCATTATTTTTCAAAAGAAAAACTCTCGCGTGTGACGGGTAAAATTCTTTTCCTCTCGACGATCGGTTCGTTCCTCGGCGCGACGTTTTCGACGCTGGTGCTGATGGCGACGATAGGCGTGCATTACACGGCGGCTTTGAATTTTGTGTTATTGACGCTGTTGTTTTTTATCGTCGGCAGACGAAAATATATTCTTTCTAAAATTCTGATCGTTGTGCTTATGGCTGTCGGTATCTTTTTCAATTCCGACGTGCAGCTCAAAAAATTAAATATCGTTGCCTTCAATCAATATAACGTCATCCAGATTTTTGAAAAACCGGGCACGGACATCAAAATCTTCTCGCTGAACAAGAACTCGGATTCTCTGTATAGCCCGACGCAGAAATTAAAGCATGAATATGCCCATTTCATTGAGAATCATTACATTTACACGCGTGAACTCTCGGAGGAGCCGCTCAATATATTGGTTTTGGGCGCGGGCGGGTTCACGTTGGGCATTGATGAGGATATTAATATCTATCATTACGTCGATATCGATCCGAATCTGAAGGATGTGGCTGAAGATTATTTCCTCGGCAAGGAATTGGGGCCGAATAAAACGTTTCATCCGGTGGCGGCGGAATCGTTTTTGATTCAGGGCGATGAAAAATATGACGTGATTGTTCTCGATGCGTATCAGGGCAGCATCACATTGCCGGAAAACCTTGTGACGCAGGAATTTTTCCAGCGGGTTAAAAAACGTTTAGCTCCCGGCGGCATCGTGATTTGCAATTTCATCATCAGCCCGGGCTTTGCCGATCCGTTCTCGCGCAATCTGGATAACACGTTCAGTTCGGTTTTCCCGTTCGCGGTGCGTCAAGTGATCGGCACTTATGACGGTTGGAGCAAAACCGAGATGGAGAATGTCTTGTTCATCTATCGTCAGTCGCCGGATGAAAATAATCTCAAGATTTACACGGATAACAAGAACACGGTTTACTACGACAAGCCCAAGTCACGATAATTTTTCTATAATATCAATGGCTTATATAATGCGACATTGGCGGTTTGCCTTTCGGTGCGGCCCAGGGTGAAGGCGAAGATGCGCTGGCGGCACTGTCTGGACGGTCTTGTCAGATTAAAACGGGATTTTGAGGCGTGTTGTGATATTTTGCTGATTATGAGCAAAATAGATCCGTTTAAATATTACAAAACCAGTCCAGAAATCATCAAATTAGCGGTAATGTATTACGTTCGTTACCCGCTGAGCTTGCGACAAGTTGAAGATATCCTTCATGAGCGTGGGATTGATATTTGCCATGAAACGGTGCGCTATTGGTGGAACAAATTTGGGCATCTTTTCGCTAAAGACCTTAAGAAAAAAGCCATGCATCCTCATTCAAATTGGCGTTGGCATATTGATGAAGTGTTCGTCAAAATCAATGGGCAAACTCATTATCTGTGGCGAGCCATTGATCACGAAGGAACGGTTTTAGACTGTTTCGTTTCGAAAAGAAGAAATCGTAAGGTGGCGCGCAAAGTATTGAAAAAACTGATGTCTCGATATGGTCACCCAAAAGAAATCGTTACTGATAAACTACCTTCATACAAGGCAGCGCTTAGAGATTTGAATCTCGATCACCTTCAGGAAACGGGGCGTTACAAGAACAACCAGATTGAGAATTCACATCTACATTTTCGAAGGCGAGAGAGAGGAATGAACAAATTTCGCTTGATGCGATCATTACAGAAATTCATCTCAATTCAATCCACCTTCCAAAATCACTTCAACAATCAACGCCATTTAGAAAATCGACAAAGCTTTAAGAATTTACGCCAAAATTCTATCAATGCATGGAAGGAGACCTGCGCGTAGCGAAAACTTAATTATAGTTTAGGAGAAAAGTTAGCGTTTGTCTGACAGCACACACGCGCCTGTCAACGCCCAGTGATGCAGAGGAATATTTTGCGCATTCGCTTCGGCTTCGTTTTTGGCGCGATCCGTGCCCAGATAGGTTTCATGGGTCTGATCATCTGCTGTGACATCAGCGCCAGTATTTAGGTTTGCCTGCTTTTTAATGCCCAGTAGATGACGGATATTGTTTTCTGTGACATCGTATTTCCCTTCACCAAAATGCGTGTAGACAACCTGTCCGTTACGGTCGATCAGGTAATGAGCAGGCCAGTATCTATTCTCAAAGTTTTTCCATGTCGAAAAATCATTATCCATCGCTACAGGATATGTGATGCCAAATTTCTTCAAGGCTTTTTCTACGTTCTCTTTTTTTCCTTCAAAGGCAAATTCAGGTGCGTGAACACCAATAATGACAAGGCCGTCATCTTTGTATTTTTCATGCCATGATTTTATATGAGGAAATGTACGGATGCAGTTAATGCAGGAATACGTCCAGAAATCAATCAGCACAACTTTGCCTTTTAATGACTCCATGTTCAGGGCTTCTGAATTCAGCCAATGCGTGATGCCTGTAATCTGAGGTGCGGGATATGGGTTATTAAGGCCATCAATTAAAGCATTTTGTGATTCCACCTGCTGCTCGCTGGCACCCGCACTAGTGACAACCCATTCACCGAGATTAAACCCAAACAATCCCATCAAAGAAAAGATAACAATCACAACGCCCATGGCCCTGCGAATTAGGATCGCATGACGCGCAAGCGCACGGACGTATTTTGTTAGAGCCTGACCGGAATATCCTATAATAAGCATTGGTATCCCTGCACCGATGCTGAATGCCGCTATCGTCGCAATAGCATCAAAATTTGTTTGCGATTGAATGACCTGTAGCAAGGCTACAGCCATGATGGGGCCAGCGCAGGGTGTCCAGACAAGGCCAATGAGCGCACCAATGATAAAACCGCCGCCAGCTTTCGTGGAAAGGCTGCCGCTGCTGATGTTGTTCGCTTTTCCTGCTAGTCCACCGGTCAGGCTGGCGAATTTTTCTTCCAGTTTGGGGATCAACATGACGAGACCAAAAACCAACAACAGAAAGAATGCGCCAAATTGTATTTGATCTTGCTGAATGCCTGTCGCAGCGAGGATCTGGCGGGCTATCAGGGAGAAGGCTGTAAAACTGATGATAAAGCCCAGAACAATCTGCAAGGGCCGCCAGCGGCTGCCCGAGGCCGATGTCGCCAGAATAAGAGGCAGGATGGGCAGGATGCAGGGTGACAAAGCAAGGCCAAAGCCTTCGGCTAAGGCAAGCGCGGATTGTGTCAAATTAATCATCGGTCACTCCATAAATGTGTGTTCTACCGATGATTACGCAAGGATTGGGTGAAAGGTTACAGCCTCACTACCATTTAATGAAACGGGGGGCTAAAAGCCCCGTAACGGCTGAAATGACTAGCACAGGCAGGCCATAGGCAATCGTTATGAAGGTGGGGCTATCAACCGGGCAATGAATGGAATAGCCGAGTGCGCCTGCGCCCGCAGCCGCAAGGCCGATTAATATGCCGGTCTTTTTCTCATGCGCGGGCGCATAGGATTTCATGAGCCATGTCAGGAAGACAGCCCCTATTGCACCGTATGTAGTGACGGCGATCAGGCATACAGAAAAATTGGGCAGCAGAAAAAGCGCCAGAATTTCATTTGATGGCGTAGTGAACCATTCAAAGGCAATTGAACCGCCGAACAGACCCACAAGAAGCCATGGGCAGATTGCAAAATTCTTTTTTTCTGGCAATGGCTTGGCAGAATTGACCAATGCCCAGCCCGCGATCCACAGAATGGACGCCAGCAGGATTGTCTTGTGAAGGGCTGTTAAATCAGCCGCGATGTGGGCGAGATCGGGCCGTAGTCCAAGAACAGACAAGGTTACAATGATGCTCGCCAATAAGATAAGGGCAAGTGCGTATTTAAGCGAAAGCGGCGTTTTTGGCTGCGGCGATTGTGACAGGATATTGATTAGTTCATCTGTTTTCATTTTATGCTGCCTTATCCTTGGCAATGATATCTGATAGTTTTTGTAAGCCGCGATGCACGATCACTTTAATATTGCTCTCGGATGTCTGGTGTTGTGCAGCCAGTTCCTGAACAGACGCGCCTTCGACCTTAAAGGCATATATAATGTCACCTGCCGGGGGCTTTAAATATCCAAGCAGTTTTTGCAGATCATGATGGATCGCCTGTATTTCAGGATTTGCGGTATCAGCAGGCTCCCAGAATTCCAGACTATCTGTTGAAACAGTTTTCACCTTGTTACGGCGCAGCGCATCAATAACCTTATGTTTCATCACGGCGCGCACCCAGGCAATAAATGATAAATTCTCGTCATAAGTATGCAGCTTTAAATGAACAGCTAGCAGAACTTCCTGCGTGATATCTTCGGCCATGCTGACCTGACCATAGCGGGCAAGGAAAGTGGCGCTGTTACGGCGTACAAACGGCGCAAGCGTTTCCAGTAGAATTCTATAGCTGGCCTTTTGGCCCTGACGTGTTTCCATGACAAGCTGCCGCAGTGATGTATCTAAATCGTCTGTGTCTTTATGTACTGTCATGGTTACGTCTGGGAATCTGGAAAGGTTACAAAAATAGTTTGTAACCTTTGTTTAATCATCTCCGTAAGGCTAACAGAAGATCAATCGGTCTTCCATGTATAAAACCAAAACTGGAGATTAAAATGAAAAAGATCAATACCTTAGCTCTAATGACCTGCGCTGCGATGACGTTCGGTGTTTTAACAAGCGCCCCTGGTTTCGCCGCCGATGATAAAATGATGATGAAAAATGACGGTATGGCCATGGAGAAATCCGATGCCATGATGGAAAAGTCAGACTCCATGGAAAAAATGGATAAGATGGAGAAAATGGAAATGAGCCATGAAGCCGCTTTTACGTCAGAAGCATTTTCTGAAGCGCAGGCCAGCGGCAAACCTTTCTTTGTCGCTTTCCACAAAAAGGGCTGCCCGATGTGCGCAGAGCAGAAGCAGGCTTTAAATGCAATCTACGCAGACCCTGCCTATAAAGATTTGAAGGTTCTTGTTGTTGATTACAACAACGACACGGCCAATCTGAAAAAATTCAATGTTGGCATGCAGGGCGCACTCATTCTCTACAAAGGTCAGAATGAAGTTAGCCGTTCTGCTGGTCTTGTAAAATCTGCTGATATTGCCAAGCAGATTAAAGGTTAATTTGATCTTTTTAAAAGCATGCGCGAAGAAATAATTTATCGCGCATGCTTTTCTACTCTTGTGAAAATAACTGTTTAAAGAAAGCCATTGGCAACAATGCGCGGATGATCTGAGCCCCGATATCCGCAGAAAATTCTCTGCAACTGGCGAATTATTCCCTGTGGGGGCAGAAAATTTTCCCTGCGCCTGGTTTAGGGAATTTTTCTCATAAAAACCGCAAAAACCCGCTAGTGCTGACCTGTCCATGGTCAACCCCCATTCAGGAG
>DLHX01000004.1 GCA_002483465.1 Micavibrio sp. UBA7657
CTCCTTTATAGGGGGCGGCTCAAATCCAGAAGCTGGAAACGCTGGAATTGGCGCTCAAATAAGGTAAAATAGTAATGGGGGTTATATGATTATATTCAAACTTATGGCCATTTTCATTTTTGTTCCACTTATAGGAGCAGTTATATCCGCCATTCCCGGTTCATTTGTTATCACCATTCTTTCTTCCACTGCAGAAAATCCGCTTGAATGGTATTTTATGCTTGTCTTTGGTTTATTTGTTGTGACTCATGCTTTGATGTGGTTTGCCATGATCCCCGTGTATTTTTTTTACCGGGAGGGCTTCAACATTTATCCTTATCTCATTCTTGGTTTAGCTTTTGGACTTATTTTTCCGCTTGGATTCAGTTTAGAGAAAGGTGCTGATTATGCAGAAGGTTTTATACCGTCTATTACTATCATAGGAATTCTGCACGGCTTGGTGGTCGCAGCGATTAGTTATTATATAATCAGAAAACGCTCCGCTGTTACTTAGTTTTTGATGCTTTCTCCTGTCTTTCTTAATTGAATCTATTAGAGTAATCTGTTGCCATGAATGCTTCTTCTCCAAAACTTATTATTTTTGCAGGCGCAAACGGTTCGGGTAAAACCACTGCAGCGAAATATCTTCTTCCAAAATTAAAAGTGAAAGAATTCGTGAATGCAGATGAAATAGCCAAGGGACTTTCTCCCCTGAATGCGCTTGAGCAAGGAATGGCGGCGGGACGATTAGTTTTAAAAAGAATTGATCAGTTTATAGAAGAGAAAAAGAGCTTTGCCGTAGAAACCACTCTTTCTGGTGGAAACATAAAAAATCTGATCAAAAAAGCTGCCGCTTTAAATTACGAAATAGAAATGCATTACATTTTTTGCAGTGATCTTCGTATTAATGTGAAGCGCATAAGCCAGAGAGTTAAAGAGGGCGGACATCATGTGCCTGCTGATGATGTAAAAAGACGATATTGGCGTAGTCTTAAGAACTTTTTTTCTTATATTAGACTTTGTGATACGATTATAATGTATGACACTACGGATGGCTCTGCCGAAGAGTTTTCCCGAACGGTCAATAAAAAAGCCTTTATGGTTTATAATAAAGTGCTATTTGACAGATTTGGTAAGAAAGTTATAGAAGCTCAGAATGAACATTGAAACCGTCCCAGCAAAAGGTAAACCCAAAAACGTTTTAAAAGGCGCTATACAAGTCGCCATTAAAAATGCTGAACGTTACAGGACTTCTTTAATAGTAAAGGGCCGGGATGGGCGCATTCAATCGCTCAATCCCTCGCAAATGAAGCGGCGTTTGAAAAGTAAATCTTGATTTATTAGGACTAAAATCCTACAATCTCCCCATGATGAAAACTGTCTCCCCACCTTGCCGGGGGCGCCGCCGCGATATTGGCGGGAGGCCTGTCGTGCGTTTTTATGATGAGAGCAAGCAGGGGATGCTTTCACCCTTGGCCCCTCCCTCCAAAAGCGCCGAAGTGAAACCGGATAACTCCGCCGATTCAGCGCCTTGCGATTTTCGCCCGCCCGTCCCTCGGCTATACTCGTGCCTGTAAGGACTTACCCGATGCCCCCCATCCCCGCTTCACTCGTCCCGGTTTTCACGATCCTGATGCTCGCCGCGTCGAATGTGTTCATGACCTTCGCGTGGTACGGCCATCTGAAATACAAGGCCGCGCCGCTGGTCGCCGTGATTTTCATCGCGTGGGGCATCGCATTTTTCGAATATTGCCTGCAGGTCCCGGCCAACCGCTATGGCCACAGCGTCTTCAACGCCGCGCAGCTCAAAACGATGCAGGAAATCATTACACTCGTGGTTTTCGTGGTGTTTTCGGTCTATTGGCTGGGCGAGCCGGTGCGCTGGAACCATCTTGTCGGCTTTGGCTTGATTGTCCTCGCGGCCTTCTTTATTTTCAAGAAATGGTAGGGAATTTGATGATACGGCGTTTTCTGATGACTGCTTCGGTTTTGTGTCTCGCGTTGCCTGCGTTTGCGCCAGCCTTCGCACAGGACGAGGGCGCGATTACCGTCATCCAGGATGACGGCACCAAGGTTACGGTGCCGATTGAAGGCGTCGATCCCGTGCTGCCCGGTGAGATGGACGCGCCGCCGCAGGCTGCCGCGCCGGTTCCCCCGGCTGAAAAACCGTTGATCGTGCCCGAGGTCGAGACGCGTTTTGTCGATCCGATTGTCGAGCAGCCTGCGCGCGCCGTTCATGAGGAAGCGCCCGCGCCGAAATCCTCCGCCAAGAAACCAAACCATCCGAAGCCGCCACGCGTGCCGATGCAAAAAGCGGTCAAGCAATCGCTGCCGCCGGGTACGGAAATCAGCGAACGCCAGGCGACCTCGATTGCGATGGATGCTGCGCCGGCCAGCAGCGGTTTCACGTCCTCGCGCCAGACTTACCAGGGCAAGCCCGTTTATGTTGTAACGTTCAAGACCGACGAGGGGCCTTATGATGTGCTGGTTGATGCGGCCAGCGGCGAAGTTGTCGTCAGCGCCTATGTCGAGACGCATGCGCAAAAGCCGACCGCGCCGGGGCATTTGCCGGCCGACTGGGAACCATATAACCCGCAGCCCATTGGCAAGCCTAAGGCTGCACCATAATTATTACTGAACGAACAGGAGACTAAAATGACTGACACACCACAAAAGAACCAGAACCTTGTTATCGCGCTTATTGTCGTGCTGGCGCTGGCCGCCGGCTATTACTTCTACGAGCAGAATAACAAGGAAACCGTGCTCGACGTGAATATCGGCGGCAAGCAGATTAAAGCCGAGATCGAACGTTAAGGTCCTTTAACCTTCTTCATAATTCCCCATGTTTTCGTGCTTTTTTGAGTGCGGAGGCGCATTTTTCCGGGCTTTTAACAATATTTTAAGCCGCCGGGCGTATAACTAAGCTTATACGCTGCGTCTCTCGCTGAAAAAGCCAACAATTAAACGAAAATTTTATAGGTGGAATTATGGGAGCTGCGAAACTTCATCTGTGCGCTTTTACCGCACGCGAAACAATTACGGCGATGATGCTCGCCGCGTTATTCCTTGTCACAGGTTGCAGCTCATCTGCGGATGACTTCACGCCGAATGCCGCGCTCGCGCCGCCTCCGCCTTTCATGGCTAGTGTCCAGTCTTACGGTCCTCCTGTTCCGGCGGAAATCGCCATGGTGCAGATGATGAATACGATCATGCCTGCTGCAGGCGATGGATTTCCCGGTGCCGAACTTCCTTCGATGCCTAACCGGAAATGTATGGTAAGCTCCGGCTACACGGCTGATGATGGCCGCGTCGGTGTTGGCTTCGGCGGCCCCGCTGGCCATGATACGGAGCACGGATTCGCGAATCTTTACTCCGGTGGCCAAATGACGGTGCAATTCACTTTTGCCCTGCCGTCGCCGGTGAAGAAAAGCTTCTCCTGCCGGTAGTTTCAACCTCCTGAATCTGTTCCTATTTTAGCTTAATTTTCGGTTGCGTCCTGCTGCGCCGCACCCCTGAAAGTGGCTCTGGCAGCCACTTTCGTGGTACTCTTGAGATATGAGAGTGTGTGTGGTGAAAAGAGGATATTTCATCGCGCCTGGCCAAAAACGTATAAACCCCGTTTTTCTTGCAGCAATCGCGCTGGCCATGGCAGGCTGCGCTCACTCTGATGAATCCCAAACCGCTCTTGCACCGCCGCCGCCGACATTTGACGTGTCCGTAGCGCATGCAACATTCGAGCCGCAGCCGCTCCGCACGTTCAGCGGCCAGCCGATCCCGTTCCCCTCGCATATCAAACTGAGCGAAGGCGTCACGCCGGTCGAGGACAGTTATTACGGCGGCACGAAAGCTTCGCTGAAAACCGAGCAAAGCAGCAAGAAATGCAGCATCAAGGACCGCATCGACCGGGACGACCTGATTGCCTATCAATGGGGCGGCCGCAACCGTCTGGGGCTTGATGTCGACGGCATCAATATGCGCAGCACCGAACTTGAAGGCTTCAAGCTGCAATACACGCTGCGCCTGCAGGCCCATAAAACCCGCAAGGAAAAATGCCGTTATGAATCGGGCTGGCAGGGCATGATCGGCTCCGGCTATAACGAGATGTTCCTCCGCCAGGAGGACACGATCTGGATGCAGATCGACAAGATCAAGAACGACGCCGAAGACGCCGTCGACAAGCTGTTCTAATCCCGCAGATACCCCTACAGGAACTTTTCCCATTGCTGCCCGTTTGACCTTACAAGCAGCGAGGAAAACCATGAATTGCAGAGTTCTCATAGCCAGTTTTATTTGTGCGGCCTGCCTGACGCCGGTTGCGGTCGAGGCACGGGACAGCACGCTCGTGCTCGATAACAATAACAACAACATTATTTCCGGCACCATCACGCGCATCGATGGGGATAGCGTGTTCGTCGATTATTCGGGCCGCGAAATTGAAATCGATATGGATGGCATTGATATCGAAGACGGCAGCATTAACGATTTTTTTGCGCCGGGCATGACGATCAGTGCCAAGGGTTCGTTTGATGATGACGGGCATACGCCGGTTCTGGATGCGCGGGAAGTTGTGCGCGCTGACGGTGCCACAGATTCCATGACGGGTGCGATTTTACTGGAAGACAACGACTAAAAAAACTTTTGAACAGGAAGGCCGAAGATGGACGCAATTCATATGCAGGTATGGGGAATCCTCATTCTTTACTGTGTAATACTCGCATGGTTATCCGTGCCGTTTGTCACAACGGATAAGGACGTACTGCGCCGCCAGGTGTTGTTCATTGAAAATCTGGAGCAGCAGATCGTCGCCGAAAGCAGCACGGTTCAGTAATCAGTTCGCGAAGATTTCCTTGAGGAAATCCAGCGTAGCCGACCATGAGCGATGGTCGGCTTTTTCGTTATAAGCCACGCCCTTGGACGGATCGTTGCCTGCTTCTTTTTCCGTGAAGGAATGAACGGCGTGCGCGTATTTCGTGACCATCCAGTCGGCGTCTGCCGTATTCATTTCATCGATAAAGCCGCGCACTTCCTCGGGTGGCACCATGGGATCGTCGGCACCGTGGTGGACCTGAACGGAGGCCTTGATCACGCCGGGTTCTTTTACGGGGGCGGGTGTAGCCAATGCGCCGTGGAAGCTGACCGCGCCGTCGATGTCGGCGCCCGAGCGCGCAAGTTCCAGCGCCATCGTGCCGCCGAAGCAATAACCCATCACGGCTATTTTCGAGGCGTCAATGCCGGGACGTGCTTTTGCGAAATCGAGTGCGGCGGTGATGCGTTTGCGGGCGAGGGCTGAGTCTCTTTTATATTTCGTGGCTTCTTTGCCGGCTTCGTCGTTGTTCGCGGGGCGGATGCCCTTGCCGTACATATCGACTGCGAAGGCGTTGTAGCAATCGGCGGCGAGCATATCGGCGCGGCCTTTTTCATAGGCACCGAGACCATGCCACTGGTGGACGATCAAGACAACGGGAGCAGGGGCGCCTTCCTTGCAGGTGCTGGCGGCCCAATAGCCTTCCAGCTCGACGTCGCCGTCTTTATAAACGACCGCTTCGCCCGCGTGCGCGGTGAAAGGCGTCAGCAGGAACGCAGCGGCAAGGATATAAAATATCGGTTTCATTTGGCTCTCCAGTTGTTCGGACCGGTTTAAGTTAGGGCGGCGGGGCCTGTGCGTAAAGGCCTAATCACCCCATGGATTAATAAAGCTTGTATGTGTAAAATAGAGGTCAGACCCGGGGGGAAGGCATGCAGCATCTTTTTCTAAGCGCACTCAGATGGTACATCGTTGTCGCATTCGTGATTGCGGGCATAGGCACGCTTCAGCTTGCAGATACCAGCGGCTCGATCAAGCCGGTGTTTCCGGGGCTTGTCTGCCTCGGCGGCGCCTTCGTGCTCGGCACGGCGTGGAAAGATCTGCGGCGTAAAATCATGTTCATCACTATTGTGCTTGTCGCGGCTCTTGCTTTCGCGGCGCAATATATGAGCTCGATTATTTTTGTCCTGACCGGCACGGCCATGGAGCTGAATTATTTCTTCGGCTGGGCTTTGCTGACGCTGGCTGTCGGTTTCCCGGTGATGATGCTGGTCTTCCGCAAATACGGCGATTAAGCCCGCATGCTGTCCTATCAGCACGCCTATCACGCTGGCAATAACGCCGATCTTCACAAGCATGCGCTGCTTTGCACTGTGCTGCAGATTCTGACGCGGAAGGATCGCCCACTGACTTATATGGAGACGCATGCGGGGAAGGGTGTTTACGACCTGTTCTCGACAGAGGCGTTAAAAACCGGCGAAGCGGCCGAAGGCTGGCTTGCCTTGAGCGAGGCGGAACGTGTGGCACTTCCGGCGGGCTATATCGAGACGGTGAAAAAAATGAATAGCGGGGCTACGTCGCCCCTTTACCCGGGTTCACCTTTACTGGCGGCGCATATTTTACGTGCGCAGGACAAGTTGCGCCTGATGGAATTGCATCCGCAGGAATATGCGGGGCTGGAGAAAATTTTCACGGACGACAAGCGCGTTCAAATTCATAAGCGTGATGGGCTGGAGGGTGTGCTGTCATTGTCGCCGCCGGAGTCGCGGCGCGGGCTGGTGCTGATCGACCCGAGTTATGAAGTTAAGGAAGATTACGAGGCCATTCCGGCCTTCATGGAAAAGCTTGTCCGGAAATGGCCGGAGGCCTGTGTCCTCACGTGGATACCGATGCTGCCCGCCGGGCGGCATGAAGGGATGTTAGAGAATTTGAAAAAGACATTTCCTGCTCTGCGTGTCTTTAAAGCCGAATGGGCGAAGCCGGGCCAGGGAATGTATGGCAGCATCATGGTCGGGATAAACCTGCCGCACGGCGTTTAGCACCTTGTTGTTGTATGCAATCGGGTTAATATATCCGTAATGAAAAAACATATCGAAACAGAGCGTCTTATTTTGCGCGAATGGAAAGAAGAAGACAAAGCGAGCTTCGCGCGCATCAATAACGACCCGATGATCATGGAATTTTTTCCGCGCCGTTTGACGGAAGCGGACAGCGACAGACTCATTGACCGCTTCCAGAAACATTTCGAGACGCACGGTTTTGGTTTCTATGCCGTCGAGATGAAAAAGACGGGTGAATTCATGGGCTTCGCCGGGTTACAGAATGTAGAAATGGATGTGCCGTTCACGCCTGCGGTCGAGATTGCCTGGCGGTTGGATTACGAATATTGGGGCAAGGGATATGGCACCGAGGCGGCGCGTGCGGTACTCGCGCATGCATTCGGAAAGCTGAAATTGCCCGAAATCGTTGCCTATGCCGTGCATGACAATAGCCGCGCGATCAAGCTCATGGAAAAGCTGGGCATGAAACGCGATGAAGCCAGCGATTTCGATTATCCCACCCTGCCGAAGGGCCATCCTTTGGGGCGCTTCTCCCTGTACCGCATCACCAAGAAGCAGTTTAAAGCCCAGTAGTTGAACTGAGGGGCTTTTTCATGTAGGTTGTCTGGGTGCATTCGCACGTTCTTATGCTCCACCCTATCCGAAAAGAGGCGCCTCATGCCTTCACGTTTCTTAAGATTTATGATTCTCGCTTCCCCGATCATGCTTGCCGCTTGCGGCGATGGCTGGGAAATGGTCCGTGTTGATGATGTTGTTCCATACGGCAATACCCGCACCGCCGGAACCGGCGTTGCCTATGTCCGGGCCAAGATGATGCCCGAAAAGGAATTAAAGCTTGAGCCCGCACCGATGCTCACGCCGATGACGACCCCGCCGCCTGCGCCGCCGCCGCCCGTAACGCCGGTGCCGAGCAAGGCCGAAGAGGTCTTCCGCGAAAAGCAGGAAAAGTAACCCGGCATAGCGGTTTTTAAGGAATACGGGCGGGGCCATAGCGGCCTCGCCCATTTCTTTTCTGGATAGTTGCAGAGCCCGGATGTGACAAAAGGGGCCAATAAGGTTAAAATAGTAAAAGCGGTCAATTTCACGGGGCGTTTCGTTGTCTATTTCCATCTGGGTCATTCTCTGGCTTTTTCTTTCCGGGGCTCTGCTTTATTTCCTCGGCTGGACGTTGTTTATCCTGTTTCGCCAGAAGCAGGCGTGGAAAAGTTTTTCGGTGCGCAAAAAACTGCGCTACCGTGCGCACAGCATGATGGCATCGCCGGAAATAAGCGGTGCGCTGAACGGGTATTCGATCAATTTCCTGATCGCCGAACATTTTACGCCGGATGGGCGTTCCTCTCGCAAGCTTACCGCCATCGAGGTGCAGCTCTTAAGCAAGATGCCCTTCGAAGGCGGCATTGCAAGCGGCGGCATGGTTTCCCTCATTCAGTCGATCCGCATGAGGGAAGAAACCAAGCCCAACCATCCGAAGTGGGATAAAAACTATATTGCCGCTTCGTCGAGCGGCGCGGCGATGGAAGCCTACCTGACGCCGGAGCGGATTGACGCGCTGACCTCGCTGATGAAAATCAGGAATGGCTGGGTGATCCTGATTTTCCGGGCCGATGCTTTCCTGCTGCGGTTTGACACGCCGGACCCGCTCGAAAGCCAGCAGAAGCTTGAGAAGTTAACCGATAAAATCCTTGAGATGGCAAAAATCCTGGAGCTGAAGCCGGGAGAAGATGGCCGCCTGAAGCTGGAGACGACGAAGAAGCCAATAAAAGAAAAAGTTCTGGCGGTCGATGATCGGGATTTTAAAGAGTCCGACGCGTTCCAGCTTGAGGACGATCAGCCTAAAGCCGATCAACCGGAAAAAGAGAAGCCGTAAGGGCCGAGTGTTTCGCCCTGCCATATTTTTTCATCAGGTCCCAGATTAAATACACAATTCAATGTGCCGCGTGAAAAAGCGAGGAGCTTTTTATCGCCGGTTTCAATGAATTTTATATCGCCGTCCCGCAATTCCGGTTTTGTTTTACGCCATTTCAGAAATTCGCGTGTGAAATTCAGGATGGAATCTTTGTCTTTTTCCTGCGCGGCGACATTGAGATCGTTATGCGAGGCCGGAACCGGCAGCCATGATTTCAGCGGCTTTTCATCCCACGGCATCGGTGTGCGGCAGCCATCGCGGCCCTGCCATTTCGGATAAAGGCGAATGCCCCACGGGTCGCGCAGTTCCTCGCGTTTCAGTTTTGCCTCGGGCAGGCCGAGTTCTTCGCCCTGATACATGAAAACGGTGCCGTAAAGCGTGCCCAGCAGCGCGATGAGCATTTTCGAGAGACGCGGATCGTGGCCGAACCCGTCACCCGGGTGCCAGCGGCTGGCGGCGCGGACGACATCGTGATTTGTGAAAGCCCATGACGGCCAGCTATCGGGATATTTTAAAAATTCTTCCAGCGGTTCGCGGATGATGGAGGCGGTGAGTTCCTTGCGCGCGCCGGACATCATATCGGTGTTGTAGCAGGTGTTCAGGCGTGTTTGCCCCCGCGTATATTCTGCGGAGCGTTCATTGGGGTAATCATCGCCGATTTCGCCGACGGTGAAGCGGTCCGGATATTCGTCTATCAATGCGCGGAAGCGCTCGAGAAATTCCAGATTTTCCGGCTGCGATTTATCGTAGACATGCTGCTGGTCGGAATAGGGATCGGGTATTTCCAGTTGCGTTCCGAAAGATTTTCCGTGCGTGCGCGGCGGGTTGTCGCGCAGTTGTTTGTCATGGAAATAAAAATTGACGACATCGAGACGGAAACCGTCCACGCCGCGATCAAGCCAGAAGCGCGCGGTATCGAGGATAGCCTGCTGGACTTCGGGATTGTGGTAATTGAGGTCGGGCTGTTCGGTCAGGAAATTATGCAGGTAATATTGCTCCCGCGTTTTATCGAACGTCCAGGCCGGGCCACCGAACACTGAAATCCAGTTGTTGGGTGGGTCATTATTTTTTCTTTCCGCCCACACATACCAATCCGCTTTCGGGTTAGTTTTATCTTTGCGGCTCTCGATAAACCATGGATGTTCGTCGGACGTATGGCTGAGTACGAGATCGATGATGATTTTTAAATCCAGTTCATGCGCGCGTTCGAGTAGCACATCGAAACCTTTCAGCGTGCCGAAGATGGGATCGACATCGCGGTAATCGGATACGTCGTAGCCGAAATCCTTCATCGGCGATTTGAAGAACGGCGAAATCCATACGCCGTCGACGCCGAGCGCGGCGATGTAATCAAGCTTTTGCGTGATGCCGGGAAGGTCGCCCAGTCCATCGCCGTTTGTATCGAGAAAACTGCGCGGGTAGACCTGGTAAAGAAAAGCGCCCCGCCACCATGGGGCAGCGGAGCGCTTTGTGTTCGAATTCATTAGTGGTTTGTGCCGGTGGCCGGTGCGGGTTCGCCTGCAGCGGGTTCAGCCGCGGGCTCGTTCGGCACGCCTGGCGCCGATTCAACAGCCGACTGATCGCGTTTCGGCGCGGTCTCATCGGCAGCGATCTGCAGTTTCACGATTTTGTCAGGAGTCGCGGGCGGTTCGCCTTTTGCGATCTTGTCGACATTCTCCATGCCTTCGGTCACCTGGCCGATGACGGTGTACTGACCTGTCAGGCCCGAGCAACCGGTGTCGGTGAAGCAGATGAAGAATTGCGAGTTGGCGGAGTCAGGATCGCCCTTACGTGCCATGCCGACGGTGCCACGCTTGTATTGGTACTGGCTGAACTCGGCCTTCAGGTCGGGTTCATCGGAGCCGCTCATGCCGGTGCCGGTCGGGTCGCCGGTCTGCGCCATGAAGCCGTCAATCACGCGGTGGAAAATGATGCCGTCATAAAAACCGGCGCGGGTCAGTTTCTTGATGCGGTCGGCGTGGCCGGGCGCGATATCGGGCAGCAATTCAATGGTGACTGCGCCGCCACTGGAGAGATCCATTTTCAGTGTGTTTTCAGGATCGGCGGCTTGGGCTGTAGACGCGGCTGCGGACATGATCAGGATGCTCCCGGCGGTGAGAAGGATTTTGTTCAACATAATGGACCTCTGGAAAAGACGTTAAAATATGTAACTTTTAGTCGTGCCATACGCCATGGGCTAAAGCAAGACCGGCTTTAATATTTATACGCGCGGAAGTGGAAAAGCCTGCGGTTTATGCGGTGGGGATACGGGGTTCATTCAGGACAGGAATAACGGTTTTATTTTGATCTTCGACCCTACCATTGTGCTCTTGAACCTTTAGCCTGAAATTGTCGACGCAGGAGTTGCAATCTCTCTTCTTGCCGCCCGAAGCGGCTTTGTAAACCTTGTTAAGCGTGGTCTTCTTATCGCCTACCGTGAGCAAATAATCATCCACGTCTTGTTCTTTAATTCCATTGCAGGAGCAAAGGATTGCCATGGCGGTGATTTCACGTAAAAGGGTTTAAAGTTGCCCGACTTATAGCGCGGATGGAATTAATCTGTCAAATAACGGAGGGTTAGGCGGCGACGGTCTTGTTGTGGGTTTTGACCATGTCCTTGAGGGTTTCAAGGCAGGTGCAGCACTGGGGTTTGTTGCCGCCGGAGCAGGTCGAATAGACCTCGGACATGCCGCATTTTGCGCCGTCTTTTGCAGACAGGTGCTCGCGTACTTTCTTGTCGCTGAAAGGGTGGCAGAGACAAACCATCATGATGAAAAACCCCGATCCCGAGAGCTGAGAGTGATTCCCAATCTCTATTAAGAATCATTATCACCATGACGCGGCAAATGCAAGTCATTCTCAATAAAGGCAAGGTGGCATAAAAAACGGGCCCAAAAGGCCCGTTTTGAAAGGGGTTGAGGGTTTCTAGCCCGGTTCTTCGTCGGGGCCGGAATTGAGCTGGATGTAATTCTGCAGGCCCATCTGGTTGATGAGCTTGAGTTGCGTTTCCAGCCCGTCGGCGTGCAGCTCTTCGTCCTTCAGGATGTTGAGGAACAGGTCGCGGCTCACGTAATCGCCGGCGGCTTCGCAAACCTGGATGGCCTTGCGGTAAGTTTGAATGCCGTCGAGTTCAAGTTTCAGATCGCATTCGATGACTTCTTTTACGTCTTCGCCGATCATGAGTTTGCCGAGTTCCTGAAGGTTCGGCAGGCCACCGAGCAGCAGGATGCGCTTGATGAAGATGTCAGCGTGCTGCATCTCCTCGATCGATTCCTTATATTCATGCTTGGCGAGTTTTGTGACGCCCCAGTCTTCTAACATGCGCGCATGCAGGAAATACTGGTTGATTGCGGTCAGCTCTTTCTTGAGGCCCAGATTGAGCTGCTCGAGGACTTTGGTGTCGCCTTTCATGACGTCTTTCATACTTAACTCCTATGCGAGTGCGCGTTTGATGATTTTATCAACGTGCTTTGTGTAAGCCTTGAGATCAAAGATAGTGTCGAGAGCTTTTTTGTCAAGTTTTTCAGTAACTTGAGAATGCGTCTCAAGCGCCTTGCGGAGTGTAAGTTTTCCGTCGCTTTCCCAGACTTTCATCGCGTTTGACTGCACGATTTTGTAGGCGTCTTCGCGGCTGATTCCATTTTGAGTCAGCGCCAGGAGGGTGCGCTGGGAGAAGACGAGGCCGCCGGTGCGCTCGAGGTTCTGCTTCATGGTGTCGGGATAGACGAGAAGCTTCTCTATAATTCCGGTCAGTCGGACGAGGGCGAAGTCGAGCGTCACGCACGCATCAGGACCGATGTTTCTCTCCACCGACGAATGCGAGATATCGCGTTCGTGCCACAATGTCACATTCTCTAGCGCAGGTGTTACGTAAGCCCGAACCAAACGCGCGAGACCAGTCAGATTCTCGGACAAGATCGGATTGCGCTTGTGCGGCATTGCGCTTGAGCCTTTTTGACCCTTGGAGAAGAATTCCTCGGCTTCGCGAACTTCGGTTCGCTGCAGGTGACGGATTTCGGTCGAGAGATTTTCAACGCTGGCGGCGATGACGCCTAATGTTGCAAAAAACATGGCGTGTCGGTCGCGGGGGATGACTTGCGTCGAAACGGTTTCAGGTTTCAGGCCCAATTTTTTTGCGATGTAACTCTCAACGGCGGGGTCGACGGTGGCGTAAGTGCCGACGGCGCCGGAGATGGTGCAGATGGCGATTTCTTGCTTCGCGTTTTTGAGCCGTTCCTTCGCTCGTTTAAACGCTGCGTAGTGGCCTGCCAGTTTTAATCCGAATGTCGTGGGCTCGGCGTGGATGCCGTGGCTGCGGCCGATGCAGAGTGTGTTCTTGTGCTCCAAGCTGCGTTTCTTCAGCGCCTTCAGCAATCCGTCCAGATCTTCCAGCAGCAGATCGGCGGCTTGAGTCAGTTGCACGGCGAAGGCGGTGTCGACGACGTCGGAGCTGGTCATGCCCTGGTGGACGTAGCGGGAGTCGGGGCCGACATGCTCGGCGACGCTGGTCAGGAAGGCGATGACGTCGTGTTTGACCTCGCGCTCGATCTCGTCGATGCGGGCGATGTCGAAGCGGCCTTTTTTGCGGAGGTTGACGGGAACGGATTTCGGCACGGTGCCGAGCTCGGCCATTTTCTCGGCGGCGAGCGTTTCGATCTCCAGCCAGATTTTGAACCGGTTTTCGGGCTCAAAGATGGCGGCCATTTCGGGGCGCGTATAGCGGGGGATCATGCTTTTTCCTTATTCCTGTGGTTCGCAGGGTAAAGGAGCAGGGGCGCGTTGTAAATACTGGCTAATCCGGTTTCACTACGGCGCTTTTGAGGGGGGTGGGGGTGGCGCTTATCAGTTCGTTCGGCGGTTTTGCGGGGGGTGGGGTGGCCTCGGTGGTTTCGCGAGCGGCCATAAGGCGGTATGCGGGCGTTGCGCTAGGTGAGGGAAGTGTAGGATGGAATGGAGGTTATGGCAAGGGTATCTGTTCCTATTTTTTTTCTGATATGTTGTTATTGGGCATTGATGAATCAGAGCATGTGTAATGAAAAAGCTTTCACAGCGACATAAAAGTTGGCTTGTTAAAAAATCGATAGAAGGAAACTATAATAAGCGTTCAGTAATTCCAAGACGCTTTCAAAGTTACCAATACGACTCTTTGCGCTCTTCCGGCGCGCGTATCACCTTCAGACAGAATAGGGCAACGTTAATTGCGCCAAAGGATTTCACGCTTTCACAAAATCCTGAAGAGGTTTTAAATTTTTTAAATCTACTTCGTCGTTCAGCAGGGATGGGCGTAAGACTATTTATTTATAGATTTTACAACAATTGAAACACTGTCACCTATGTGCGCTCTTCTTTTAACTTCAGAACTTGATCGCTGGCGACAGTATGGTTCTAGGCGTTTAAGAGTTGTTGATCGGGACCAATGGTCTCCTGTGGTTAAAAGTTTGCTTTCTCAAATGGGTTTTATTGAATTGTTACAACCTGTCGATGCATTTTATGCAGAGCCTGACAGCCAATCCACCATTAAATACCTACGATTACAATCTGGCACTTTTGGGGATGGCAGTGAGCCGCCCCCTATAAAGGA
>DLHX01000014.1 GCA_002483465.1 Micavibrio sp. UBA7657
CTCCTTTATAGGGGGCGGCTCAGGGTTCATAAGTTTTTTGCGCCTCTTGCTCTCGTATGTGTTCAATAATCTCATCAGCGATCATTGAAATAAAAGGATTAACAAAAGGACCGGGGCGAATGGATTCTATAGTGGAAGAATCAAGAAAATCAGATTTTTTGATTTGGTTGAATGGGACTGTAAATACCGCGTCATCGTTTTTAGATTCAATGCTGTTTAATCTGAATGACATACTGCCATGCGGATAAATTCGCAAAGTATAGTCTTTTATATTTTCAGATGGATTTTCCCAATCGCTTGCACGCGATATCAAGAAGTCCTCAAATGCAGAAGCAACCTTTGATGAAAATTCATCATTTATTTCAAGTTTCTGAGGTTCTTTTTTAGACCTTCCTTTGCTGAAAAAGCTGAACATGCCTACCTCTCGTTGCTTTTTGTTAACTATCGTTCACAGTAATTTTGTTTAGCATAGTTAACAATCCTTTTCTATGGGAAATCTAAAGACCATAGGACTGGCAATTATGAAGGCTCGACAGGCTAAAGGTATGAGCCAAGAAGATTTGGCTGGTGAAGCAGAAGTCGCTCGGAATTACGTCAGCCGTATTGAAAATGGGCATGTAGCCTTTTCTGTCCCTGTTCTCCTTAAAATCGCAGAAGCCTTGGATATAGAACCAAGCAAACTTTTAAAACGCTAATTTTCCTCACGCTTACAGGCTTGTACAATTAACCGCATTACCGATCTGGTAACAGCGTGTGTGTACAGAGGGTTGAATCATCGGCATAGGTTCAGACATGGCTTGAGCATTTGCTTGAGCTTGTGCAGACAGCATTTCCTATGGAATTTGCCTCGCATATTGCGGGGGACGTAAATCTTGTGACCAAGTATGTCGATAAGATTTATTTTGATTGAGTCTCAAATGGCTGAAGGCGAGATCCTATTTCCCCGTCCGTCGACTCAGTATCCATGATCTGGTTATACGTCCTTGCGAACGTAAGCACACACTAAAGCCTCAAAACGACTATTAATGCGTCCGGGGTCACTTCTCAGTGTTATCCCCGGTCCTTTTCTTTCCTGTGTTCTTGCTTCTGTCAGATTTCGGTGGTCTCGATACCCACCCAACTATGTTTTAACAGGCCATTCAATCTTGTAGATTTTGAAGCTATGTATTCTTGGCTATTATCCTTTAGGGAGACTAGCTAGCCACGTATCTAGGTCTCCAACGCTATAACGCGGGGAGGAACCTAAAAGAATGGCATCAACTGTAAAGCTGTGTGGAAGGCCCTTGCGTCTGCGATGACGTTGTTGTCTTACCCATTGAGGAGACATCGCTACCCTACGGGCAACTTCTTTATCACACAGCAAAACGCGAGCATCCTCTGCAGGCTTCGTTTGAGTATTTTCCATGTTTTGGATTGATAGTTACTAGGCCAGTCCTACACCCACTGGAGGGTGGCGATTACGAAGCAACGTTGCTACGGCTCTAGTGCTTAAAATCGCTCTTTAACTATGGGGTCAAATATAACACGAAAATAACTGATTTGTCAAGAGGTTAGGATTATTAAAAGCATGGATTCATAATTTATAGTTATTGTTGTTATTCATTTTAGCAAAACAGAAAATCTTGCATATTTGCCATAATTTATGCCATAAAACCGCATGCAAGATAAGCAGCAACTACTTTCATACCTGCAGCAGGGAATTGATGCATTAATCCAACAAGGCCATTTCGATGGTGGCCAGTCGTTCCGACGCACTCAAAAGCAAGCCTTGGAAGCTTATCAAAGATTTCTGCATGATAAGCGCTTAACAGTCGATGAACGTCTGGAAGGATTTGTTTCAATCGCAACTGGTTTAGGAAAGACTGCTATCTTTAGCGGCATTATCGGCGCAACACATCGAATAGCCGAGCAGAACGGCGATATTTTAAAGTCCGTAATTGTTGTTCCCACAAGACCGCTATTAACCCAGACCGAAAAAGACTTCAAAAAATTCTCACCTCATATGGCTGAAAAGGTCGGACTGTATGGCAATAATTACAAGGATTTGTCACAGCCAGTGACAATCATAACTTTCAATGCTTGGCATGATCTATCCTTACAAGGAGAAATAAGCTCTGAAAACGTAGACATTCTTATTTCAGACGAAGCGCACAAGGGTACATCCTATCGCCGTGTTAAAGCGATAACTACACATTACAATTCTCGTACGATGCGATTAGCTGATACTGCCACTGCACATTTTGATAAAGTTAAATCTGTATTACAAAGCCACAAACGCCAAATTTTTTCTAAAACACTACGCGAGGCTATGCTTGAAGGCACACCAGAGCTTGCTGCTTATGTTCAAGGGCAAACCGTTGTTATTCGTGTACCGCCTAATGACTATATGCGGTCTGACGAGTTTGAAGCTCTTCCTTTGAGAAAAAAAGTTGCTTATCGCAGGGCACTTAAACAGGAGATGTGGAATAAATACGCATATGAAATTTATAAAAACGGTCATGACGAACATACCGGTGATCTTCTTTCGGACAATCAAACAGCGTTCTTCGTAGATGGAATTGATCAAGCAAATAAACTGGAAGCTTTAATCAACGCCGATGAAGAATTGAAGCAAAGATTGATGCTGCAAGAACGCAATATTGTTTCTGCGGCAATTCATTCAAATTTATCGTCATATGGGGAAGCGGATAGTCGTTTCCAGTCATTTAGAAGTGGCGAATCCGGGGCTATCATCGGTGACGAGATGTTTAAAGAAGGTTTTGATCATGCGCCGCTTAAAACCGTTATTGATTACTCTCATGGTTCGATTGTCGATAAAGCACAAATCTTAGGCCGTCCTGTCCGTAGCTGGTGGAATGAAACCAAAAACCGTTCCGAAGGTGTAACCTTTGTTGATACGATCATTTATATTGGTTCGGATGACCCTAAAGTGGATAAGTTGTTCGAAAAAAGGGCCAAGGTAGCTGCTGTATCTTTAAAAGAAATCCTTGAGGACACCTATGTACTCAATCCCGGTCATCCACTTAGAAAGCCAAGCCCTGCGGGGGCGACCATGTCCGGTCCGCGGCTTTTTATAAACGATCCGAATGTCAAATATTATGCGACGCAGAAAGATGTTTTCCGTCTTGAAAATGAAATCGAAAAAATACGTCGGGGTCTTATCCTGACAATAGACGATATCGTTGAAACTATTGATGCGTACAGAGAGACTCATAATGGAAAAAATCCAGGTCAATATTCAGGAGAAATAACAGAGGGTCTTCTGGCTGATCAAGTAAATAGTTGGAACTCACTCAATTCTGCACTTTTTAAAGGATCTAATGGCTTATTAGATGATCCTGAATGGCAAAAGCTTAATGAAAAACTCGGTGATGGTAACGTCGCTTTGCGTAATTTACTCATAGAGCTTGGCTACAAACCCAAATTATCAACCTACACTATCGATAGCATAATTGAGACAATTGATGCTTATCGGGAAGCGCATAATAATGAAAATCCCATGTCTGAAGTATCTGGGATTATCACCGAGGAACCACTTGCTGATGGAGTAAGTACATGGAGTGCTCTCAGTCAAGGTTTGTCAGATGGGCGTCGTGGTCTGGTAGACGATCCTAAATGGCAGGAAATTAAAAAAGAATTAGATGGAGAGATAACACTACATAAACTGCTCATTTATCTTGGTTACAAATCTGCAAATTTAACCATGGATAGTATCAAAAAGACTATTGAAGCTTATCGTGAAGCTCATAATGGCGAAAATCCGCATAAAAGATCTGGCACTATAATGGAAAGGCCGCTTGCTGATGGAGCAAGATCATGGATGAGCCTAGATGCAGCTTTGAAAGGAGGAGCAAACGGCCTCAAAAAAGATACTGATTGGCAAGCGCTTAACGGCAAGCTTGGTGATGGCAATTTAACTTTACCTAATTTACTGATTGAATTCGGTTATAAATCCGGAAGGTTAAATTATACTTTGAATGATGTGATCAGAACCATCGATGCTTATCGGAAAGCTCATAAGGGCGAAAATCCTATTGTTGCGACGTTGAGAATAATTGCAGAAAAACCGCTTGCAGATGGAAAACGCACATGGATAAGTGTCAATCAAGCATTAGCGAATGGTAATTGTGGTTTATCGAATGATCCTGAATGGCAAAAGCTTAATAAAAAACTCGGTGATGGTAACGTCACTTTGCCTAGTTTACTCATAGAGCTTGGCTATAAACCCAAACCATCAAGCTACACTATCGATAGCATAATTGAGACAATTTATGCTTATCGGGAAGCTCACAACGACAAAAATCCTGTTATTGCTTCTGGAATTATTACTGAAGGCCCACTGGCTGATGGGGTAAGAACTTGGAATGCATTACATGTGGCGTTGTTAACAGGTGGCAATGGTTTATCTGCTGATCCGAAATGGCAGGCACTTAATACCAATAATGCTAAATTGGGTAGTAGTGGAAATATATCGCTAGGCAAATTTCTTGATAAAATTGGTTATACAGAAAAAATTACTGTAGCTAAAATTAAACAAACCATTTTTGCTTATCGCCAAGCTCACAGTGGTATAGAACCTGTTCAAAAATCTGGTGTCATTACTGAAGGGGCGCTTGCTGATAAAGCAAGAACGTGGGCTTCCGTGAATTCTGCCTTGATGAACGGTTCAAACGGTTTATCAGATGATCCTGAATATCAGTCTTTAAAAAAGAAATATGATTATAAATTTTCTTTAGGAAAGCTCAAGAAAGAGTATCCGCCCGGATCATCTGCGTCACCATCTTCGTTTGGTCCGGAAGATAATTTAACGCCATAAATATAAAAGTTCCTTTATAGGATAATATCACCTGAGTTTATGAAGGTTATTGTTGTTACACTAAATTTTTTTGCGTGGTTTAAAGACATCATAAGCAAAATTATCATGGCCCCCCTTTTTTCCCTCGGGGGTCTCTTAGAGCTTCTAATGGAGCATCTAAGGAGGGCATCAGGGAATAGTTCTCATAAATTTTGATCGATAGATAATGGGGATATGATGGGGAGTTTTAATTCCCAAAATAGAACATCATCAAATAAGATTGATTTAAATGGAGCGAGTGAAGGGATTCGAACCCTCGACCCCGACCTTGGCAAGGTCGTGCTCTACCCCTGAGCTACACTCGCTTATCCTTGGGTGAGACCGCAAAATATAGTGATTTCGCCGCCCGATGCAAGCTTAAAGTATTGCTGTATTTAAAGGATTTTAGAAGAGTTCGCCGACCTTGATCAGGGGTACTGTGTAGCCGAGAGGCTCCTGATTGGGGAACAGGGAATAGATGATGACATTCGGGCTTTTCTCAACCGGGTAGGTCATGTTCTCGGGCACTTCATAGTGCATCAGTTCGTTGGATTCTTCCTCGCCACCGTAAACCAGCATGAACAGGCGCTGGTCGCGGTAGAACTCCACGCGCTTGACGACATGCGGCAGCGGCTGGTCGCTAACCAGCATCACTCCTCCGTCATGCAATATGCCAAGCTCGATATTCATTTTATGCCTTGAATTTTGGACCGTTATTTGTCGGGGTGGAAGGTGTGTCGTTGTCTGGCGCTGGTGCGACCTTATTGAATTGCAAAGTTGGGCCGTTTAATTTGACTGCAAGCTCCTGAACAATACTGCCATTTTCTGCAAAGAATGCAATGCAACCTTCCGGTGACAAGCCGGTTGTTCCAAAAATACCTTTTCCACTATCCATGCGGCGGCCTATGTCATCATTTCTGCAGACGGAAGTAGGGCCGCGTTCAGCTTCAACGCGTGCCAAATAATCTTGTCGGCTGATGCCATTATTATCGTTATCGGTACTCATAAAAAGAATCCCTCACACACGTAAATTCGTTTCCATGGTAGGTTAAAAAGGTTAAAAAAAGCTTAGCCGTTATTACGGCAACCCTTGATTTTATTGCATTTCCGGGCGATAAAGCGTTATGGAACAATCGTTAAAATCGTTGCAGGCCAAGGAATTGCCGACGTCCCCGGCGGCCTTGCTGGCGGTGCTGGATAATCTCGGAATCGCCTATAAGCTGCACAACCATCCGCCGATTTTCACGGTTGCCGAGGGGCTGCATCTGAAGGAGTCGATCCCCGGCCTTCACTGCCGGAATCTCTTCCTGCGCGATAAAAAAGAAATCATGTATCTGGTGGTTGTCGCCAACGACACCAAAGTCGATCTGAAAAATCTGGAAAAATTACTGGGCTCAGCGCGGCTGTCTTTCGGCTCACCCGAGCGGCTCTGGACGCATCTGGGCATTACACCCGGTTCAGTCTGCCCCTTTGCCGCGATCAATGACCGTGAGCATAAGGTTACGGTCATCCTCGACGCTTATATGATGAAGGCGGAAACGGTCTGCTACCACCCGCTGGATAATGCGCAGACGATAGGGCTGTCGCCCGACGATCTGCTCAGGTTTTTTGCCCATACCGGCCACAGCCCGAAAATCCTTGATCTTTCGGCCCTGTCCCCTACATAGTGAAGCGGATTTAACCAAAGGAACCATAATGCTCTTCGGCAAGAATAAAGCGGAAAACCCGGCCCAGCCGGCGCCCCAGCAAGCAACCGGCGCATATATTTTCGATACGACCGCAGCCGATTTCGAGCAGACCGTGCTGGCCGCCTCGATGGAGCGCCCGGTCGTTGTCGATTTCTGGGCACCATGGTGTGGCCCCTGCAAACAGCTTGGCCCGATCCTTGAAAAAACCGTCAATGCCGCGAACGGCGCGGTTCTCATGGCAAAAATCGATATCGACCAGAACCAGGAATTGGCCGCTGCGCTGCGCATCCAGTCCATTCCAACCGTCTATGCATTTTTCCAGGGCCGTCCCGTCGATGCATTTCAGGGCGCGGTGCCCGAGAGCCAGATCAAAGCCTTCATCGATAAACTCGTCCATCTCGCGAAACAGAATGCGCCGGACGCGATTGATATTCCTGAAGCGCTGAAAGGCGCGGCGCAGGAAATTGCGAACGGCGATTTCGCAACCGCGCAGGCGATTTATTCTCACATCCTTACGCAGGATCCGCACAACATCCAGGCCTATGTCGGTCTTGTGCGTGCCACGATTGCGGCGGGTGAACTGGAGCAGGCGAAACAACTCATCGATAACGCGCCGCCGGAAATTTCTAAACAAGCCGCCTTTGCCGAAGCAAAAACCGCGCTTGAGCTGGTGCAGCAAAAACCGTCCACGCCGCTCGACGCGCTCATCAAAAAACTTGAAGCTGCGCCGGACGATCACGAACTCCGTTTCGATTTGGCCACGGCCCAGTTCGCCGATGGAAATCGCGAGGAGGCGATTGCCAACCTGCTCGAAATCGTTCGCCGCAACCGGGCCTGGAACGAGGAAGCGGCGAGGAAACAACTGGTGCGGTTTTTCGAGGCCATGGGCCATGCCGATCCGCTCACCGTCGAAAGCCGTAAAAAGCTTTCCTCGATCCTGTTTTCTTAAAAAATACGGACTAATTTAGTGACAATGGAACAGAACCCTTACGCGCCGGATTTCAGTGCACTGCCGGAAAACCTGCCGGTTTTCCCGCTGCCCGGCGTTCTGCTTCTTCCCTCCGGAAACCTTCCCCTGAATATTTTCGAAAAACGCTATCTGAAAATGGTTGAAGACGCCCTCGGTACCAACCGCATGATCGGCATGATCCAGCCGAGGGGCGGAGACGAAACCAGGCTCTATGATGTCGGGTGCGCAGGAAAAATCACCGAATTCCGCGAGACAGATGACGGACGGTATCTCATTACACTCACGGGCATCAGCCGTTTCAAAATCGATGAGGAAATAAAAACCAATACGCCTTACAGGCAGGTCCGCGCGGGGTGGACACCTTACAAACATGATCTTGAGCCGTCACCCTGCCTCGATCTCGACCGCGAAAAACTTAAAAGCCTGCTGCAGCTTTATTTCTCCTCGCAGGAAATGGACTGCGACTGGAAGGCGGTCGAGAAAGCGCCGGATGCTAAACTCGTCACCTGCCTTGCTATGGTCTGCCCGTTCGACCCCAAGGAAAAACAGGCTCTGCTCGAGGCGCCGTGCTGCAAAACCCGCGCCGGGGCCTTCATGACCATGCTCGAAATGGCCGTCAAGGCGCGCAAGGAATGCAATAGTTGCCATTAAATCCAAAAACCCTTAAAACTACCCCCCTATGGATATCGACCCGAAATTGCTGGAAGTATTGGTCTGCCCGCTGACCAAATCGCCCCTGCGCTATGACCGCGCGGCGAAGGAGCTTATTTCTGATCAGGCGAAGTTGGCTTACCCGATCCGCGACGGCATTCCGGTTATGCTGGTCGACGAGGCGCGGCAGATATGAGCAACAACCGCGTCATAATTTTCGACACGACCTTGCGCGACGGTGAGCAATCGCCCGGCTGCTCGATGAATCTCGAGGAGAAGCTGCGCATGGCCAAGCTCCTTGATGAAATGGGCGTCGATATCATCGAGGCGGGATTTCCGATTGCCTCTCCCGGCGACTTCGAAGCCGTGCATGAAATCGCGAAGGTGACGAAGAATGCCGTCATCGCCGGGTTATCCCGCGCAAAAAAAGCCGATATCGAAGCAAGCGCCGAGGCGCTCAAGCCTGCAAAGCGTAAGCGCATCCACACCTTCATCGGCACCAGCCCTTTGCACAGGCAATATCAATTACAGATGCCGCCGGAAGAAGTTCTGAATTCCGTCAAGGAAAGCGTGACTTTCGCGCGCGGTTTTACCGACGATGTTGAATGGTCGGCGATGGACGCAACGCGCACGGAAGACGATTTCCTCTGCCAGTGCGTCGAACTTGCGATCAGGAGCGGCGCAACGACAATCAATATCCCGGATACAGTTGGCTTTGCCGTGCCCGATGAATTCGGTGCGCAGATCAAGATGCTGTTCGACCGCGTACCGAACATCGACAAGGCAATTATTTCCGTTCACTGCCATAACGATTTGGGCTTGGCCGTGGCGAACTCGCTCGCCGGCGTTAAGAATGGCGCGCGCCAGATCGAATGCACCATCAACGGTATCGGCGAGCGTGCGGGTAATGCAAGCCTTGAAGAGATCGTCATGGCGCTCCGCGTCCGCAAGGACCAGTTGCCATTCAAAAACAAGATCGACACCACGAAAATCACGAAAATTTCGCGCGCGCTGTCGACAATCACGGGCTTTAACGTTCAGCCGAATAAAGCCATCGTCGGCGCGAACGCCTTCGCACACGAGAGCGGCATTCACCAGGACGGCGTTCTGAAACATGCCGGAACTTACGAAATCATGACGCCGGAATCAGTCGGCCTGACAAAGTCCAACCTCGTAATCGGTAAACATTCCGGCCGCCACGCCTTCAGGAAAAAACTGGAGGAACTTGGCTTTGAACTTGGTGACAATGCTCTGAACGATGCGTTTGCCCGCTTCAAGGTTCTCGCCGATAAAAAGAAAACTGTTTACGAGGAAGACCTTATTGCCCTGATCGAGGACGAAGTCGTCAGCGAACATGAAGACATCAAGTTTGTTTCGCTGCAGGTGCAGGCCGGGTCGAAGGGCCCGCAGACTGCCGAACTTTGCCTCAGCATCGATGGCGAAGAAAAATGCGCGAATGTCGAGGGCAACGGGCCGGTGGATGCCATTTTCAAGGCCATCCGCGCCATTATCCCGCACCCTGATGCACGCTTGAAATTATATCAAGTCCACGCCATCACCGGCGGCACAGACGCGCAGGCCGAAGTCACCGTCCGCCTCGAGGAAAACGGCAAGACCGTCAACGGGCAGGGCACCGATGCGGATACTTTAGTCGCGTCCGCCCGTGCTTACATCCATGCGCTGAACAAGCTGATGGTAAAGCGCGGAAAGTTAAATCCACAGGCTATCGCAGCAACACCTTGATTTTTTTGAATACATCTTCGAACATTTCAGTGGTAAGACGTTTCGTGTTCGTGTTGTAGCGCGAGCAATGATAGCTATCAATCAGCTTCACTTTGCCAAGATCATGCACCGCTCCATGCGCGAATTTATGTGCCGAGATTTTTTGGCTGAACGCTTTTAAAACTGAGTTGTGCGAAATCAAACCGAGCGACAAAATCACTTTCACGTTTTTCAATGCCGCCATTTCCATCTGCAGAAAGCCGAGGCATTGCCTCATTTCCTCCGGCGTCGGCTTGTTTTCCGGCGGCACGCACCGTACTGCATTCGTGATCCGGCAGTTTTTTAAGACCAACCCGTCATCGGCACGCTCTTTATAAACCCCTTCCGCGAACCCGAATTTGAGCAAGGTGGCGTAGAGCAGGTCCCCGGCATAATCGGCGGTAAAGGGCCGCCCGGTGAAGTTGGCCCCCTTGAGGCCCGGGGCTAGCCCGACGATCAAAAGCCCCCCCTTAGATTCAAAAGATTCCGGTCCAAAAGAGGGCACCGGGGCGTTCCATTCGCCCGGGAATTTGGCCCGGTTTTTAAGCCTGAAATCCACCAGTCTGGGGCATAAGGGACAGTCTTTTCCGGGGTCTGGACAGGGCATCGATATGCTTGCTTTCTTAAGGGAAACCCACTATAAACCGGGTCTCAGATCGATTAAAGAGGATTCCCAAATGGCACGCGTTACCGTTGAAGACTGCATCGAGAAAATCCAGAACCGTTTTGAACTGGTCATGGTGGCTGCCCAGCGCGCCCGCAAAATCGGCTCCGGCGCCGCACTGACCATCGACCGCGACAACGATAAAAACCCGGTTGTAAGCTTGCGTGAAATCGCCGTTGAAAGCGTTCCGCTCGACACGCTGAAAGAAGACCTCATCCGTAACCACCAGCGCATGGTCGTGTACGAAGAAGACGAAACCATCGACCTCATGGACGGCGAAGCCGAATGGGAAAAAATCGCTAATCGCGGCGAAGGCGACGACCTTTACGGCGATGAGGAAATCGACGAAGACGAAGAAGAGGCCGCCGAAGAAGGCGCTGCCGAACCCTCGCTCGAAGACGTCGCGGGCGCACCTGCCGACAAAGAATAAAAGCACCTCAGCTTCCAATATAAAGGCCGGTTTTCCGGCCTTTTTTATTGCGCCTTTTTATCCCTTTTCCTTGTTTTTCATGGTATTGTTAACATCTTAATCAGTATAGCCGTCTAAAATCGAGATTATGCAGCCCGGCCAGGAACTTGTCAGTCGTATCAGCGCCTACAACCCCGACTTTGATGTAAAGACGGTCGAGAACGCTGTCGAGTACGCCAAGAAAATGCATGATGGCCAGACCCGCGCCAGCGGCGAGCCCTATTACACGCACCCCATAGAAGTCGCCAGTATTCTTGCGGGTATGAAAATGGACCCCGGCACGATCATCACCGCGATCCTGCATGACACGCTCGAGGACACCAAGGCCACCTACGAAGACCTCAAGAAAAAATTCGGCAAGGAAGTTGCCGACCTCGTGAATGGCGTCAGCAAACTGACAAGAATTGAAAGCCAGACCATCGAGGGCAAGCAGGCCGAGAATTTCCGCAAACTTCTCCTCGCTATGTCCGAGGATATCCGCGTGCTGCTGGTCAAGCTCGCCGACCGCTTGCACAACATGCGTACGATCGATGCAATCCAGAGCCCGGAAAAGCGCCGCCGCATCGCGCTCGAAACGCTGGAGATTTACGCGCCGCTGGCCGAGCGCGTCGGCGTGCACAGCATCAAGGAAGAGCTCGAAGACCTTGCCTTCGGCGTCATCAGCCCCGAGGCGCGTAAATCGATTTCAAACCGACTCTCTTTCCTGCGCGAGGAAGGCACCGACGTCGTCCGCAACATCATCGACGAATTGCAGGCGCTTCTGGATGAGTCCGGCATCGCCGCCGACATCTCGGGCCGCGAAAAAACGAAATATTCCATCTGGAAAAAAATGCAGCGCAAGAATGTCGCGTTCGAGCAGCTCTCAGACATCATGGCCTTCCGCATCCTGGTCGAGAAGGTTGAGGATTGCTATGTTGTTCTCGGTGTCATTCACGGCAAATACCCGAGCATTCCCGGTCGCTTCAAGGATTATATCTCGACGCCGAAACCCAACGGCTACCGCTCGATCCACTCCACTGTCATGGGCCCCTCGCGCCACCGCATTGAAATCCAGATCCGCACCGCCGACATGAATTTCGAAGCCGATATGGGTGTCGCCGCGCACTGGTCCTACAAGACCGGCAAAAAGCCCGAGATGCAGGATCTCAAGAAATATCGCTGGCTCCGTGAACTGCTCGAAATTCTTGAGCAGGAACAACGCCCGGAGGATTTCTGGGAGAATACCAAGCTCGAATTGTTCCAGGATCAGGTTTACGTTTTTTCACCTAAGGGCGATCTGATCGAATTGCCCAACGGCGCAACGCCTATCGACTTCGCTTATGCCATTCACTCTGATATCGGCGATAAATGCGTCGGTGCCAAAATCAACAGCCGCATCGCGCCGCTGAACTCAAAGCTCGCGAATGGCGATCAGGTTGAAATCATCACGTCGAAAACTCAGAACCCGTCGCCGACATGGGAACGCTTCGTTGTTACCGGCAAGGCTAGATCCCACATCCGCAAATATATCCGCGACCAGCAGCGCAACGAATATGTGACGCTCGGCAAGGCAATGCTGCAGAAAATTTTCCGTCAGGAAGATTACGAATTTACGGAAAAAGCCGTCACCGGCGTGCTCGAGCGCTTCAAGCTGCACGAAAACGACGATGTCTATGCCAAGATCGGATCGGGTCTCGTTGTCGCGCGCGAAGTGTTCAAGGCCATTTTCCCCGGCCACAAGACTGAAATCGTCAAGCGCCCCTCCGCCGATATGGACCAGGCGACGATGGTGCGCGGGGCTGTCTCGGGTAAACAGGACGCGCCGATGCCCATCAAGGGCCTTATTCCCGGTATGGCGATGCATTTCGCGCGTTGCTGTCACCCGCTGCCGGGCGACCGCATCGTTGGCATCGTGACGACGGGTAAGGGCGTTACCATTCACACCATCGATTGCGAAACATTAGAGAGCTTCGCCGATACCCCGGAGCGCTGGCTGGATGTTTCATGGGGCGAGGGGAAAGATTCTCCGGAGGCTCATGTTGGACGGCTTAAAGTCACGTTCCAGAATATTCCCGGCTCGCTGGCCACCTTCTCGACCGTCATCGCCAAGAACGGCGGCAACATTCTGAATTTAAGAATTACGGGCAGGTCGCTGGATTTCTGGGATCTCGTCGTTGATATTTACGTTAACGACAACAAGCACCTGAATAATATCATCGCCGCGCTTCGTGCTACGCCGATCATCACGGCGGTTGAACGCGCCCGGGGACGCTAAGAGGGCGCTAGCCGCTCTTTTCTTTCTCTTCCGCCAGGATATCTTTCCGCGATAATTTTCCGATCATGGTTTTCGGCAATGGCATCACGCGGAATTCTATGATCTTCGGAATTTCCATCTTCGAAATTTTGTCGGCAAGGAATGTTTTTAATTCCTCTTCGCTCAATGCTACATCAGGTTTCAGCTTGATCCATGCTTTCACGATTTCGCCGCGCTTCTCATCCGGTAAGCCCGCGACGATGCATTCTTCGACGCATGGATGCTGGTAAATCGCTTCCTCGACGTTGCGCGGGTAAACGTTATAGCCGTTCGTGATGATCATATCCTTGATGCGGTCGACGATATAAACATACCCCCGTCCATCCATGATCGCGATGTCGCCCGTATGCAGGCGTCCATCTTTTAGCACTTCTGAAGTCTCAAGTGGCTTGTTGTAATAACCTTTCATCACCTGCGGGCCGCGCACGCACAATTCGCCGCGCTCGCCCGGCGGCATGATGGTTGTCTTGTCCGCGGGGTTGACGATCTCGACAATCGTGCCCGGCAGCGGCATGCCGATTGATCCGGCCTTGTTCTCACCCTTGATCGGGTTGGCGCAGACAACGGGCGAGGATTCAGTCAAGCCGTAACCTTCCACCACCACACATCCCGTAATCCGTTCGAACGTTCTTTTAACTTCTGCGGGTAGCGGCGCACCGCCCGAGATGCAATACCGCAGCGACGATATATCGAATTTTTTNNNNTTCTTTTTATGAATGGTCTTCAGCGCTTCATTCAGGTTGAAACGCGGCAGCGCGATAATCTCAAGTCCCGCCGCGACACTGAAATTCATCACCGCCGTCATCGCGAAAACATGGAAAAACGGCAGAACGCCGAGCATTTTTTCCTCGCCCGGTTTGATGTCCGGAAACCAGGCTTTGCTCTGTAATGTATTGGCGTAAATATTATGATGCGTCAGCATCGCGCCCTTGGGAACGCCTGTGGTGCCACCGGTATATTGCAACACGGCTATATCGTTCGATGCGTCTATTGGCGGTGTTTTGACTGCGCCGTCATTATCGGTGAGTTCATGAAACCACGCGATTTTTTCCGAAGGCGTAACTTTCGCGCATTCGCCGCGTTTGAAAACCGGAAAGAGAATATTTTTCGGAAACGGCAGGATGTCCGTGAAACGGCACAGGATGAGTTTTTGCAGCCGCGTCTGGCCGAGCATTTTTTCCATCTTGCCGTAGAGCATGGAAAGGTCGACAGTCACCATCATGTCGGCCTCGCTGTCGGCGATCTGGTGGCTGAGCTCGCGGTCGGCATAAAGCGGGTTGAAATTCACGACGCTCGCACCCGCCTTGAGAATGCCGTAATAGGCGATCAGGAAATAAGGCGAGTTCGGCAGGAACAATCCGATCTTCTGTCCTTTTTTTACACCGATGCGCTGCAGCCCCACGGCAAAGCGGTTCGCGAGATTGGAAATTTCGCTCCAGTTATATTTTTTTCCAAGAAAATCGAAAGCAGGGCGGTCCGCATATTTTTTCGCCGCATCATCGAGCAGCGCGAAAACCGGGCGAGGCTCGAGCGGCATGTTCCAGTCGATGCCTCTGTCATAATTTTCAATCCAGGGATAATTTTGTGTGCTCATGAAATTTTATCAGCGAAGGATTATATATTCATAAACAATCATAAACAGAATTGGTCTGGATTCAGAATGAATTTTGATGCAATATATCCATAGGCAATTTCTTTTTTGCTGCAGATTTCTATTCTGCGTCCAGAGGATTAAACCTTGTCTATCGCCGAACAGCTTCCTCTTCCTGAGGAACAGTCAGAACCAGTAAAGTTGATATTGAAGTGGTTTAACGGAACCAAGGGCTTCGGCTTTGTCGTACCCGAGGACCAGAGTTTTGACGCCTTTATCCATATTACAACCCTCCAGCAGGCAGGCCTGAACGCTATCGGCGAAGGCGCCGTGCTGATGTGCCATGTTTTCAATGGCCCCAAAGGCAAACAGGTCAAGGAAGTCATCGAGGTTATCGAAGCCGGGGACGTCAATCTGATGCCCCAGGACGCGAGCGAAGACGGCACCTCATCCATGGGTGGTCTCGTGAAATGGTACAAGCCCGAGAAGGGTTTCGGCTTCATCATCCCGGACGACGGCATGAAGGACATCTTTATACATAAAACACTTCTCGACAAACTTCAGATCGAACAGCTTGAAGCTGGTCAGCGCGTCCGTGTGACGCTGAAAGCGGTCGATAAAGGCCGCGAAGCCGTCGATATCAAGATAATCCGCTAGGAAACTGGTGAAATTCCCACAAAAAAGCCGCCCATAAGGCGGCTTTTGTCATTATTAGGACGATTTTAGAGCTAATCAGCGCTTTTTAGCCGCTGTTTTGCTTTCCTGCATCTCATCTGGTTCCTCGACTTTGGGCGCGGCCTCGAAATCCTCGGCCTGCAAGGTGCGTGCGCGTCCCGCAGCCTGGTATGCAGCCTTGGAATGGCTTTCGCAATAAGGTAGTCCCGGGATAATGCCATCACCGCAGAAGCTGAATTTCTCATCGCGCGGGTCGCCGAGCGGCCAGCGGCACATAGTCGCACCGAGATCCATCATCGGCACGCCGGTGCGGTTATTATCCTGCTCCAGTGTCTGGCGGACTTTCTTCTCGGGGCTGGGTTTAGCAACGGCAACCGGCTTTTTATTCTGCTGGATAGGGGAAACGCGGTTGGACAGTTTCAGGCGGTGGGCCTTGCCGATGACGGCATTACGGGTAACCCCGCCCAGTTCGCCTGCAATTTCGGCCGCCGTTTTACCCTCTCCCCAAAGTCTCTTTAAAAGGGCAACGCGTTCGTCGGTCCAGCTCATATGATAAATCTCCCATAAAAACACCGGGCTTTGAGGCCGGGTACTGCACACATTTCTTTGTAAGAAGTTTGTACCCTATCAGGACAAATCGAGCCTGCGCAAGGACATGATTCCTGCGTCTGTTTTTTTATCCACATCCCTTGATTTTACTTTGTCAGACAGGCGCTTGCAGGCCCATGAGCTGAAGATACTCGGCGCGCTCGGGCCAGTCTTCTTTCACTTTGACGAATAATTTCAGATGCACGCGGCAACCCATCATCTCTTCGAGTTCCCGCCGCGATGATTGTCCGATCTGCTTGATCTGGTTCCCGCCCTTGCCGAGCACGATGGCTTTCTGGCTGTCGCGCTGAACGTAAACAGTCTGGTCGATCTTGACGCTGCCGTCATCGAAATTTTCCCAGCTCTCGGTTTCGATGAACACTGCGTAGGGAAGTTCCTGATGCAGGTTTTCAAAGATTTTTTCGCGCGTTATTTCCGCCGCAATCAGGCGCATCGGCATGTCGGTTGTCTGCTCGGGATCGAACAGGAAAGGCCCGGCTGGCAAGCGTTTCGCGATATCGGCAAGAACGTCCGAAATGCCGTCTTTTGTGAGCGCCGAGATCATGAAAGTCCCGGCGTAATTGAATCGTTCGTTCATTTTTTGCGCCAACGCGAACAGGTCGGGCTTGTTGACGCGGTCGGTCTTATTGAGAACGAGAAGGCAGGGTTTTTCTGCGCTGATTTTTTCAAGAATGATGCCGTTGGACTCAATCGCATCCCGCGACGATGCATCGACGAGGTGGACGATGACGTCCGCGCCATCTAACGCATCCCACGCCGCCTGCACCATCGCCTTCTCCATGGTTTTCTTCGGCGAAAAAATTCCCGGTGTGTCGACAAGGACGATTTGCGTATCGTCCTGCATCAAAATTCCGAGAACACGGCTGCGCGTGGTCTGCGATTTACGCGAGACGATCGAAACTTTCGATCCGACCAGTGCGTTGACCAGAGTCGACTTGCCCGCGTTAGGGAGTCCCAGAATGCAGGCGAAGCCGCAGCGCGTAGTATCGTTCAGGGGCTCGCTCATGAATCTTCTCGTGCAAGAAAAAAGATCGCGGCATCTTTTTCCGCCGCCGGACGCGAGCGGCCCTTGCCGATAACAGGATCAAATCCTTCGACCGTAAGCTCGATGCTGAAAACCGGTGCGTGGTCGGGCCCTTCGCGGTCCACAATTTTATAGGCGGGCAGGGGTAACCCACGCCCCTGTGCCCATTCCTGCACGCGGGCTTTCGGGTGCTGCGGCGGCGTTTTCATGTTTTCAAAGCGCGTATCCCAGAGTCTTTCAATGAGCGCCTGGCAGGGTTTCAGCCCGCCATCCAGATAAACCGCGCCCAGCAACGCCTCAAACGCGTCGGATAAAATATTCTCGCTTTCGGCGGCCCCGGCATTACGCTCGCCCGCGGAAAGGACGATGTAATCGCCCAGATTTATTTCGGCGGCAATTTCGGCAATGATTTCGCCCTGCACGAGAACGGCCAGGCGCTTGGCGAGGTCGCCTTCTTTCTCGGCTGAGTATTTCTGCAGGATGGTTTCGGCAACGACCAGCGCCAGCACCCGGTCACCTAAAAATTCCAGTCGCTCGTTATTGTTCTCGCCCATGCTCGAATGGGTCAGGGCGTCTGCGGCCAGTGACTTGTTTTTGAATGTGTAGCCGATCGCCTTTTCCAGCGCGGAAAAATCAGGAGGCGTTTTCGGCATCGCCTTTTCCTTCCGGGCGCACAGGCTCGATTGACTTGAAGAACCGCTCGTAACGCATTGTCCACGGCCACTTCCAGAATTCGAATATTCTTGCGTATCCGTTGGTTGAGAAGAAAATGAAATCCGCTTCGCCGACGACATTCTCCAGCGGCACAAAACCGACAAGGCCGGTAACACGGCTATCCTGCGAATTGTCGCGGTTGTCGCCCATCATGAAATAATGGCCATCCGGCACTTCGTAGACTTCAGTGTCATCGAGAATTTCGTCGTCGCTCTCTTCGTAAATCCGGTGAATGACTCCGCCGGGCAGCGTCTCGAGATATTCGACCATCGCGACCGTGGGACCGCCGACGAATTCTTCGTCTTTCACCATGCCGACCGGCTCGCGCGGCACCAGTTCGTTGTTGATATAAAGACGGCCGCTGCGCACCTGGATTTTATCGCCGGGCAAACCGATCACGCGCTTGATGTAATCGACATGCGTGTTCGACGGGAGTTTGAAAACGATGACGTCGCCGCGTTCAGGTTCGGCAGCCCAGATGCGCCCTGAAATAGGAATAATGCCGAACGGGAAAGAATAACGGCTGTAACCGTAAGCCGGTTTATTCACGAAAAGATAATCGCCGATTTCCAGCGTGGGTTTCATCGAACCGGAAGGAATGTTGAAAGGCTCGTACAGGAAACTGCGGATCAGGAGCGCGAGAATGACGGCGATGACAGCGGTGCGGAAAAATTCGCCCAGTTCCTCGCGCGCATTCAGCGGCGGGGAGCGGGGTTTTTCATCCAGTTTCCCGTCTGTATTTTCAAGCTTTTCCGTCATGGGCAAAGGAGTATCACGAAAGAACCGGCAATATCCAGACTATTAAGCATCGATTGCCTCGATGATAACCAGCACATGCGCCATCGGCGCTTCGTCGGTAATCGTGACATGGATGGCCGGTTTCATGCCCTTGGGAACCATGGACTCCAGCCGTTTTTTCGCGCCGCCCGTAAGGGCGAGGGTAGGCTTGCCGGCAGGCGTGTTTACAACGCCGATATCCTTCATATAGACGCCCTGGTTGAAACCCGTGCCCAGGGCCTTCGAGCAGGCCTCCTTGGCGGCAAAGCGCTTGGCGTATGTGGCGATATGGGTGCCGCCGGGGCGGCGGCGCTCGGCCTTCTGCCTCTCCGTTTCCGTAAAACAGCGCTGGATAAAGCGGTCACCAAAGCGCTCGAGCGTCTTTTCAATCCGGCGTATATCGATCAGGTCGCTCCCCGTGCCGATAATCATCTGGTCTGTCCCGTTACTTCCTTGGCCACCTTGTGCACGTTATGGATCTGGACCTTTTTCTTCGCAACTTTTGCACCATGGACGAGCTGGTAGAATACATAATATGCAACGGGGAAAACAAGCAGGGCCATAAGATAGCCACCCGTCAGCCACGGCAGGAGGATACGCATCGGTTCATGTGTGAGGAGGTCCCAGAACACGGAAAAGGTAATGTGCTTTGGCAGGGCGGTATGGGCCTGGATCCCGATAAAGCTGAACAGGAAAGCGCCGAGCTGGATCGAACCCCACCACATGAAGGGAATGGTCCACGGGTTGGCGATCCAGGTCGCCACGAGGGCGGCCAGAAGATTGACGCGGAAGACCCACGCCACCAGCGCCGCCTGGATGAAATGCGTGCCGATGATAGGGGTAAAGGCGATGGACGCGCCCACCGCAAGACCCGCCGCGACACGGTGCGTGCTGTCACGTGTGCGCGTGAGGCGCAGCTTGATATAGCGAAAAACCCTGTGCCAGCCCATCGACGGCCAGAGCATTTCACGCGCGTGCTGGAGAAGGGTGAGAGGTTTACGCCTTTTGAACATTGAACAAGAAGTGCCGGGTTGTTGCTTCCACAACCTTATATCAATAAAATGCTCCGTATAAACAGATTTATGGACGCTTTTCATGAATATTCAGGATCATATCCGCATCGTTCCGGGCTTTCCCAAGCCGGGGATCAATTTTTACGACATCGCGACGCTTCTTGCGCACCCCGGCGCATGGAAGGAAACGATTGGGCAACTGAAAGTGAAGATCGGCCCCTATAAACCGGATGTCCTGATGGGCATCGAGGCACGCGGGTTTCTGGTCGCGGCGCCGCTGGCCCTCGAATTGGGCTGCGGTTTCGGCATGATCCGTAAAAAGGGCAAGCTGCCCGGCCAGACGCTTGGCTATAAATACACGCTCGAATATGGCGAGGATGAAATCGAAATCCAGCCCGACCTTTTGAAGAAAAATTCGAACGTTGTGATCGTCGATGATTTGCTGGCAACCGGCGGCACGATGGCGGCGGCGGTGAAGCTGGTGGAACAGGCAGGCTCGAAAGTCGCGGCCGGTTTGTGCATCGTTGAGCTCGATGGATTGAACGGGCGCAAAAAACTGAATTGTCCGTTTGAATCCTTACTGCTCTGCCCGGCTTAATTTTCATCCCAGTCTTTTTTTGCAACTGATATTGTTTGAGAGTTAGAAATTAAATCATCACCCTTTTTTGCAAAATTAATTATTGTTCGAACGACGTATTTATCTTGATTCTGATTTTTTAGAAAAAGATCTAAGGTTAAAACAGTTAATTCAGACGTTTTTAATTTTTCTCTAGCCTCTGTTTCGATATGTTCAGCATTTAGATAGTAAAAGCCACCTGGAGTTATTAGTCGCGGTTCTTTTTCTATCAGCTTATTATTACCTAATGTTTGAGTGCCCCATAAAAACAAATTGGTTTGGCCTTTATTGGCGATGTTAATTTTTTTGTCGGTATATACAACCTCAAGTGCTACAACAAATTGAAGATTTAAAATATTTTGATTTATCTCATTTTGTTTCAATCCAATCCATAGCGCAGCTAAGCAGGTAGCCAGTAAAATACAGGATTGAATAATTCCAATAATGACCTGCCAATTCTCAAACGCAGTCATCATTAAGACCTCAACGTTCCGCCGGTTTTGGCAATCACTGCACCGATGATTTTTTTGGAGATTTCTTCCAGCTCGGCATCCGTCAGCGATTTTTCGCGTGGCTGGATGGTCACGGCGAACGCCACCGATTTCTTGCCGGGCTCAATGCCCTTGCCGGTATAGATATCGAAAATATACGCGTCCGTAATCAGGTTTTTATCCGCCGATTTTGCGGCTTTGACGATGTCGTCGGCATTCACTTTCGATTCAACGAGGAATGCGAAGTCGCGGCTGACGGCCTGCAGTGGTTCGATTTTCAGCAGCGATTTTTCCGTGCCTTTTTTCTTCGGCTCGGGGATGTTCTGCAGGAAAACTTCGAAACCGGAAACGGCCGTCTTGATGCCCATCTCATCCAAAATGGCCGGGTGAATTTCACCGAAATAGGCGAGTACGTTGGGCCCTAAACGCAACGCACCCGAGCGACCTGGATGATAATAAGACGGCGCATCACGCGTGATTTGTGCGCTGGCTGCCGGGCCGCCGCAGGCCTCTAAGGCTGCAAATGCATCGGCCTTGGCGTCATAAGCGTCGGCACCGCGCACCGGGCCTGCCCAGTGACGCGCTGAATTGTTCCCGGCACGGATACCGGCTGCGACAATGGCTTGTCCGTCCGGTTTCACCGATTTGAAAGCGGGGCCGATTTCACAGAGAGCTACATCGCTCTGCCCGCGGTCGTGGTTGTAACCGGCGGCGGCGATCAAATTCGGCAAAATACTTGGGCGCATAACGTCCAAGTCCGAACTGATCGGATTTTTCAGCGTCAGCGCCTCGAGCGGTTTATTGTCGTTGAACGCAAGCGCCTGTTCGCGCCCCATGAACGACCATGTCACGCATTCATCCATGCCGCGCGCGGTCAAAGCATTGCGTGCCTTGCGCGTGCGAGACAGCGTCAGCGTCTCCGCCGGATCGGCAACCGAACTTTCACTATGCACCGACAGCAATGGAATATGCTCGAAGCCGTAAATGCGGATGACTTCCTCGGCAATGTCCTGTTTGCCTTCGACATCGCCGCGCCACGATGGCGGCTGGATTTTCCATGTTTTGCCGCCGGAAATTTCAAAGCCGAGCGACTCTAAAATATTCTTTTGCTTGTCGGCAGGAACATCGACGCCGATATAGCTCTGGAACCACGCGGGATCGTAATCAATCGTGCGCTGCCATTTCGGCATCGCACCGGCGGTGACGATAGTGCTCGCTCGTCCGCCGCAAAGTTCGAGAATTAATTGTGTTGCGATTTCCATGCCCGTGACGGTGAATTCCGGATCGATACCGCGCTCGAAACGATAACGCGCATCGCTATCGATCTGCAAATCGCGTCCCGTGCGTGAGATGCGTTGCGGGTTGAAATAAGCCGCCTCGACGAAAACATTGACGGTATCAATGGTACAGCTTGACGGCACGCCGCCGACAATGCCGCCGAGCGCCACGACGCCGCTGTCATCGCAAATGCCAACCGCACCATCAGGCAACGTGTATGTTTTATCGTTCAGACCCTCGAGCGTTTCACCTTTTTTGGTCTGGCGCACGCGAATATTGCCCTTGATCTTGTCGGCGTCGAAAACATGCAGCGGGCGGCACGCATCCATGCTCATGAAGTTCGTGATATCGACCAGCGCGGAAATCGGGCGCAAGCCCACCGATTTCAAAAGATTCTGCATCCATTGCGGCGAGGGGCCGTTCTTCACGCCCTCTATATAACGGCCAAGGAAAAGCGGGCAGCCGTCATTATCGTCAATCGTAACCGCGATTGGCGACTTACCGGGTGCTTTGACAGATTTTTCATCAAGCGCTTTCAGTTTTCCAAGTCCCGCAGCGGCGAGATCGCGCGCAATGCCGCGCACGCCTGCGGCGTCGATACGGTTCGGCGTTAAATTGATTTCGATCACCGCATCATTCAGGCCGAGCACTTCCGCGAGCGGCGTGCCGATGGCGAATTTTTCATCAACCTCGATAATGCCTTTATGCTCGTCGGATAAATTCATCTCGCGCTCGGACACAAGCATGCCTTGCGATTCCACGCCGCGGATCATGCCCTTTTTAAGCACGTCGCCCGTGTTCGGAATGACCGAACCTTCCGGCGCGAAAATACCTTTCATGCCCGTACGCGCATTCGGCGCGCCGCAGACAACTTGAATTATTCCCTTCTCGGTTTTTACCTTGCAGAGTTTCAGTTTATCGGCGTCGGGGTGTTTTTCCGCGCTCTCGACATAGGCGACCTTGAACGGCGCATAAAGCTTCGCCTTGTCCTCGACATTTTCAACCTCTAAGCCGATGGCCGTCAGCTTCGCGCAGATATCATCAAGCGAGGCATTCGTATCTAAATGGCGTTTCAGCCAGGATAAAGTGAATTTCATAGCTCTATCCTTTCGCCGCTGTGTTGGGGCGGCTCAAAGGATCGAAGCCGTAATGCTCCAGCCAGCGCACATCGCTTTCAAAGAACGTCCGTAAATCCGGGATGCCGTATTTCAGCATCGTCGCGCGCTCCAGGCCCATGCCGAACGCGAAGCCCTGGAATTCCTCCGGGTCGATGCCGCAATTTTTCAGCACATTCGGGTGCACCATGCCGGAGCCGAGAATTTCCAGCCAGCGCTGCTCTTCGCCGTCTTTCGCTTTGCCGAGCTGGATGCCGTCGCCTTTTTTGACGTAGCCGATATCGACTTCGGCGCTGGGTTCCGTGAACGGGAAGAAAGAGGGGCGGAAACGCACGGGCAGGTCGGGAATGCCGAAGAATGCCTGCACGAAATCAGTGAGGCAACCTTTCAGATGACCCATCGTCACATCCTTACCGATATAGAGGCATTCCATCTGGTGGAACATCGGCGTGTGCGTCATGTCGTAATCTGAGCGGTACGTGCGCCCGAAGCAGACAATTTTAATGGGCGGCTTGTTTGCCGTCATGTGGCGGATCTGCACAGGGCTTGTGTGCGTGCGCAGAACTTTTTTTGCGCGTTCGCCTTTTTCGGATGAATCGTCGGGCAGGAAGAACGTGTCCTGCATTTCGCGCGCCGGGTGACCGGGCGGGAAATTCAACGCTGTAAAATTGTGCCAGTCATCTTCGATGTCCGGACCTTCCGCGACCGTGAAACCCATGCTTCCGAAAATCGTCACGAGTTCATCAATCGTCTGTGAAATCGGATGGATGCGGCCCTTGCGCTCGGGGCGCGGGGACAGCGTGATATCGATCACTTCATTCGCCAGCCGCCCATCCATCTCCTGGCGCTTCAGTGCGGATTCCTGTTTGGCGATCAGCCCGGCGATTTCATTCTTAAGCTCATTCAGCGCCTGGCCTTTCACCTTGCGCTCCTCGGGGTCCATCTGGCCGAGCGTCGACATCAGGCCCGTGATGCGGCCCTTCTTGCCGAGCGCCGACACGCGGAGGTCATCCAGCGTCTTGAGGTCGTTGGCGGCGCCGATCTGTGCGGCGAGTTCAGTCTTGAGTGAAGCGATGTCAGTCATAATATCCAACTCTTATCAGGCTTTTCGTCATAAAAAAACAGCCAAAAAAAAGCAGCCATTGAAGGCTGCTTTTTGTTATTCGTTTGCGGATCGCTTAAGCAGCCTTTTTGCCGGGTTTGTTAACCTTGTCGGCGACCATTTTCACGATCGCTTCAAAGGCCTTGTCGTCTTCAAAGGCGATTGCTGCGAGGGCCTTGCGGTCGAGTTCCAAGCCGGTCTTTTTCAGAGCGCCCATGAACTGCGAGTAGGTCAGGCCGTGCATGCGGACCGCAGCATTAATACGCTGGATCCACAAGGCGCGGAATTCGCGCTTCTTCAGGCGGCGGTGCGCGTAAGCATACTGACCCGCTTTTTCAGCCGACTGACGGCCGATGCGGATCGTATTCTTGCGGCGGCCGTAATGGCCTTTCGCGCCTTTCAGAATCTTTTTGTGTTTATTCTTGCGCTTGGGTCCTGTTTTTACGCGTGCCATTATTTCGCTCCCTTCGCTGCTTTCGGTGCGGCTGTTTTAGCGGCATCGACTGTCCGTGAATCGCGGCGCTTGCGGCGGACGCGGTCGTTCGGCAGGTAATAGCGTGTGATAAGACGTTCATCGCCCGGGATCATGACATCGGTCCCGCGCGCCTTGCGCTTCATCTTTTTGGGTTTGTTCATTTGCATGTGGCGGGATTTAGCTTGCTTAAACTTGACCCGGCCTTTTGCGGTGACCTTGAATCGCTTCTTGGCACCACTTACGGTTTTCATCTTCGGCATTTTCTTCTCCTTTATCAAGGGTTTAGCATGTGATGACCGAGGCAGCCAAAGTAGTCTCTAAGCCAGGCCATCTGTTTGAAGTAGGGGGGTTATACAGGGGGTAAGGGGCTGAAATCAAGCTAATTAATGAGCCTTGGCCCAGCTCGGCCCGGCGCCGGTTTCGGCTTCTAACGGCACGCCGACATCGGCGACGCCTTCCATCACGGCTTTGACGACCGTACGGGTTTTCTCAAGCTCTTCTTCAGGAACCTCGAACACCAGTTCGTCGTGAACCTGCAGCAGCATCTTGGCGTTCAGATTTTCATTCGCGAGCGCCCGCGCCATGCGGCCCATCGCGATCTTCATGATATCCGCTGCCGTGCCCTGCAGCGGGGCGTTGATGGCCTGCCTCTCAGCGCCCCCGCGCGTCGCCGGGTCCTTGATCCCGTAAATCACGCATTTGCGGCCATAGAGCGTTTTGACGAAACCGTGCTCCCGTGCCTCGTCCTTCTTCGATTGCATGTAATCCTGCAACTCCGGGAAACGCGCCAGATATTTGCCGATGAAGGCGTTGGCCTCGCTGTTACTGACGCCGAGCTGCTTGCCAAGTCCCCAGCCCGAAATGCCGTAGATGATTCCGAAATTCACCGCCTTGGCATTGCGGCGGATATCCGGCGTAACGTCTTTGAGCGGCACGCCGAAAACCTGTGACGCCGTGATGGCATGAATGTCCTGCTTGTCGATGAACGCTTGCTTCAGCGCTTCGACACCCGCGAGCGCTGCGGCCAGACGCAACTCGACCTGCGAGTAATCGACCGAGAGCAGCACATGCCCCTCCGCCGGCACAAACGCCTCGCGGATCTTGCGCCCTTCTTCGGTGCGGATCGGGATGTTCTGCAGATTCGGCTCGCTTGATGCGAGGCGGCCGGTATTCGTGTGCGCCATCGAGAACGACGTATGCACGCGGCCCGTCTTCGGGTTCAGCTCTTCCTGCAGTGCATCCGTATAGGTCGATTTCAATTTCGAAAGCTGGCGGTGCTCGAGGATTTTTTTGACGATCTCGTGACCTTCGTCGGCGAGTTTTTCGAGAACGTCGACCGACGTCGAAAAATCGCCCTTGCTGGTTTTTTTGCCGCCCTGCAGCCCCATATTCTTGAACAGGATTTCGCCGACCTGCTTCGGCGAGGCAATATTGAACGGCGTGCCCGCAAGCTTGTGAATTTCGCTCTCTAGCTCCACCAGTTTCTTGCCGAAATCATTGCTCATGCTTTTTAAAATCTGCAGGTCAACGCGGATGCCATCGAGCTCCATGCGTCCGATAACGGAAATCAGCGGGCGCTCAATATCTTCATATACGCTCACCATTTTTTCACGCGCGAGGCGGGGCTTCAGAATTTTATGCAGGCGCAACGTGACGTCGGCATCTTCCGCCGCATAGGTCAGCGCCTTTTCAATTCCAACCTTGTCGAACGTGACCTGGTTCTTGCCCTTGCCCGCGACCTCTTCATAGGAAATCGGTTTATGGCCGAGCAATTGCTGCGAGAGAAAATCCATCCCGTGCGGGTGTGCGGTGCCATCCAGCACATAGGAAATCAGCATCGTATCGTCGATGGGCGCGATATCAACGCCTTCTTTCGCGAACATCTGCCAGTCATATTTTGCGTTATGAGCGACCTTCAGAACGCTGTCATCCTCGAGCAAGGGTTTCAGAAGCTCGATGACCTTCTTTTTCGGCAGTTGCGCAATCGTGTTTTTAGCCTCGCCGAGCAGATCCATTTCCTGCGTGTGGCCGAGCGGGATGTAGGCGGCCTTGCCCGCTCTATACGCGAGCGAAATCCCAACCAGTTCCGCTTTCGCGGGCGTCAGCGACGTCGTTTCAGTATCGAAGCAAAGAATGCCGCTCTCATATGCCGCCGCAATCCATTCCTTCAGGGTTTTTTCATCGTTGATAAGCGTGTAGGAAGACGGATCAATCGGAACCGGCTTCTCCTCGACTTCTTTCGGCGCAGGAATCTGCGCGTGCGTAACGATCTGCGCCTGGGAAGATTGAACGGGCGCGGCAACATCCGAAACGCTCAAACGTTTCATAATGGAATTAAAGCCATGTTTTTTCAGGAATTCAACCAGCGCGGGCTTGTCTTCGCTGTGCGTTTTGAGTTCCTCGATCTGCAGCGGCACCGGCGCGTTCGCGTCTAAAGAGACGAGCTTCTTCGAAATCCGTGCCATGTCGGCGTTGTCCTGAATCGTCTGGCGGCGTTTTTCCTGTTTGATTTCGCCCGCGCGCGCAAGCAATGTCTCAAGGTCACCATATTCATTGATCAACTGCGCCGCCGTTTTGACGCCGATGCCCGGAACGCCCGGAACATTGTCGGATGTATCGCCTGCCAGCGCCTGCACATCGACGACCTTGTCCGGCGTTACGCCGAATTTCTCCATCACCTGCTCAGGCCCGATGAACTCGCCCTTCATGGGGTCCAGCATCCGCACGCCGTCACCGACAAGCTGCATTAGATCCTTATCGGAAGAAACTATGACCACTTTTTTCCCCGCCGCGCGGGCCAGGCGGGTATAGGCGGCGATTAAATCGTCGGCCTCGTATCCTTCCTGCGCCATGTAAGGGATATCGAACGCCGTCACCGCATCGCGGATCAGCGGAAACTGCGGGATCAAATCTTCCGGCGTTTCATCGCGGTTGGCTTTGTAATCTGGATAGATATCGTTGCGGAAATTTTTGCGCGCGGCATCGAAAATCACCGCCATATAAGGCGCATGGTAATCGCGCAGCATTTTGAGCAACATGTTGGTGAAGCCGAACACCGCGCCGACAGGCACGCCGTCCGGGTTCGTCATCGGCTTGCCGCCATAGGCCATGGCGTAATAGGCACGGAAAATAAATCCCGAGCCGTCGACGAGGTAGAGTTCGCCGTCTTTTGCTAGATTGGATTGTGATTCTGCCATGCTGGTTAAAGTGGAGGATAGGGCGGTGAGAGTCCAGCCCCGGCTCTATCTCTTGGGTCCCAGCGCGTAAAGCGCGATGGCGGCGGCGTTGGAGACATTGAGGCTTTGAATCGGCCCGTCGGTAGGCAGTTTCAGAAGCTCGTCGCAATGTTCTTTCACCAGTCTCCGGATGCCATCGCCCTCGGAGCCGAGCACCAGCACGACCTTGCCGCCCGGCTTGATATCGCGAATGCTCTTGTTCGTGTGCTCGTCAAAACCGAACACAAAAAATCCTGCTTCCTTGAATTCCTCGATCGCGCGGCTGAGATTGGTCTCGTACGCAACAGGAACATGTTCGACCGCGCCACAGGCCGATTTCGCCAGCACGCCATCCATCTCGGGTGCATGGCGTTTCTGCAGCACCATGCCCGATGCGCCGAACGCGCTGGCCGAACGCAGGATCGCGCCGACATTATGCGGGTCGGTGACCTGATCCAGCATAACGATGGTGACATTAGGTTTATCTCCAGCGGCAATAACCATATCCTGGACAAAAATATCGTCGAGCGGGGCGCAGGCGAGCGCGATCCCCTGGTGAACCGCGCCTTTCGGCAGCATGGAATCAAGTTTTTGCTTTTCGACCGTGACCGGGTGCGGCCGACGCAGGCCGCGCGTCTGGCCTTCTTTAATCGTCTCCTCGAACCCTTTGACGCTCTGTTCGTTAATATAAAGAGCGTGGATTTTGCGCTCCGGGTTCAGCCAGGCCTCGCGGACGGCGTGAAAACCATAAAGCGAGGCGCGGGGGCCACGGGCCTTCTCGCCGGATTCCGGCCTTGGCTCGTGCTCGCGGCGCTCGGTCCTGGGTTTTTCCGGCCTATCACCCTTAGGGCGCTCATTGCGGCCCCGATCCTTGGAATAGCCCTCGTTGGGGCCTTTGTTCCGGCGGGGTTTATTGCTGTTGTGTTGGCGGTGTTTCATGGTCTGGAACATTTACATACTTGACACCGCGTCGGAAAGGCTTTTTTGTGCTAACCCGGATGGAAGGGTGGCCGAGTGGTTAATGGCAGCAGACTGTAAATCTGCCCTCTTCGGAGTACGGCGGTTCGAATCCGCCCCCTTCCACCATTTCCTTTTTTACCGGGGTCATTTCCCGCAAAACGCTGAATGGCAGTGATATTGCGGCGGTTCCAAATTTGTTTTCCCTGCTGAACGGCAGTTTTTTAGCGAAGGCCAGCTTCATAACCAGCCTTTTGTCCTGCAAATCGCCATTCACCCATATTCCATGCGGATTACGGATAAAATCAAAGACGGTTCCAACTGCGCTTTCGAAGCTAGTGTCAACGCCGGACATTGCCCGCGCTTGCGCAGCGAGAACGCGTCGCTGCATTTCCAGTTCTTTAATGCGCCGTTCATAAAGCTCGATAAGGGTGTGGTCACGGGTTTCGATCAACCGCTCCATAAAACCCTCCACATCGTGCTCGACGCCATTGGCCTCACGCTCAAGGGCGGAAAGTTCGTCGGCATGAGCGGCCTTCTTTTTCGCCCAGCAGTCGCGGATAATTTCTTGGGCCAGTTCCAGAACTACATCAGAGGGCGTCATGTCCTTGAGGACGCTTTCAAACTCTCCTTCGATGAAATCACGTTTAATGCTCTTGCCGTAACACCCACAGCCCTGTGTTTTGCAATGATAATAAGGGTATCTACCGTTGCGTCCTTTCGACCAGCTTGAGGTCATGGGCTGGTTGCAGGCTTCACAGAGAACGAAACCCCGCAGAGGGAAATCTTCGCGCAGGTCTTTCCGGTACGGGGTCTTGGCTTTTAATCCGAGACGTTCCTGAACTTTGGCAAAGGTCGCCATGTCGATGATGGCTGGATGTTTCCCCTCCCGTAGGGAGACATCCCATTCAGGAAATTCAAGGTGCCCCGTGTACATGATGCGCGAGAGCATGGCTTTGACAATGCTCGGGTGAATCTTTCCGTTTTTCCCGGTCTTGAAGGCTCCGCTTTGGGCAAGGAAATGGGCGACATCGGTGTGGCTTTCAAAACGACCTGATGCGAAGCCTTGAAAGGCCTCTGCAATGACAGAGGCTTTCGGATCGTCGCGCACGAGCACCTTGCCTCCGCCGGTGTCTTTTACATACTTGTAGCCGAGCGGCTGGATAAAAACCCAGTAGCCGTTAATCAGGCGAGCGCGTTGCCGGTTTTTAACCTGTTCTTTGTTGGCCTCACGCTGATACGAGGCCACTGACATCAGCAGATCGGTAACGAGCAGTCCGTCAGGAGTGGATTTAAATTCGTGACCCGGCGACGCCAGTTTCGCTCCTCTTATTGCGACCTTGGTCTGAAACTCGATATGGGCTTGGTGGCTGCGGGCGACGCGATTAAGATCGTCCACGATCACATAGAAGGGCTCTTTTTGCGTATCGAGAAACGCAAACATTTCCTTGGCGGCAGGGCGGTTGTCAGGGCCAAGGCTGCCCGAAACGCCTTCGTCTTTAAAAACCTTAACGACCTTGACGCCCATTCTTCTCGCGTGTTCTTCGCACCGGGTCTGCTGTGACCGCAGGCCGTCGCCTTCTCGGACCTGCTTGTCGGTCGATACGCGGCAGTAAATCACCGCTTTCACGGGTTCCGGTTTTTGCTTTGTCATGGCGGTTTACCCCCAGCATGTATTTTTTCGTTAATAGATTTTCGACGATACACTGCAATGCCCCAATTAATTCTTTTCCTTCTTCTTCCGTTAACCCAAGACGCTCAATATATTCCTTGTAATCGGTTGCCTCGCTCGACATACACAATCCATTCGATTGGCGACGAGCGCGGGGTGTCCGCTACTGCCTGCGATTTGTGAGAGCCCCGATTTTTTCGGTGGCAGAGTCATTTTTTTATCCTTTTTTTCTTAATTGCCGTGGCATGAACGGGCTTCCCGTTTTCGACCATGACTTTAACTTCTCCATAACGGATGTCTTGCATGAGGTCGGCAATGCGTTGTGCCCCCTCGTGTTTTTTGACGCTTTCAATCTCGCTGACGGTGCCGCCTCTTAAATGGAGCCGAACTTCGTCCACGCCGCCTTCGCGCAGGAGTTTAAATACTTCGCGTTCTTCATCGAGCAACTCGGTCGGCGGCGATCTGGGCGGCATCAGCCTGCTGCTGCCTAAAACCTGACAGCAAAGTGTATTAAGATTAATGCGGATGTAGGGAAGATCATATCCAATCATGTAATCCGTCACTCGCAGGCTACGCAGGGTGGCAATTTCCGCCGCGCCGTCATCGAAGACAATGACGAAAACAGGCGTTGAGGGTTTTTGAAAGCACAGGGCCAGCCCCGTTTCAAATTCTATAGAACGGGCCGGTCGAAGGGTTTTGAATGTCTCGCGCAGTTTTTCAAGAGAAAGCCCGAACTGCCGTAGATCGTGCAGAACTCGCAACCAGATAAGCTCCTTGAATGACAATTTCCGCCAGCCAGTGCCTTCTGACCGGGCATCGTCCAAAAGCCCTTCTTCTGTCCAGTGGTTGATGCTGCGGTAACTGGCGTCAGTGTCCTTGACGGTGTATCGCTTGTCGTTGAGCAGCGTTTCCACCTCGCCCCATTGGGGATGAGAGGAAAGCTCAAGATAAACTTCGTCCATGTCAGGCGCATGAAAAATGAAGAAAGCACCATCGTTGTTGCGGTTCTTTTTCGCGGGCTTCATCTTCGGCGTCATCAGGTGACCTCAAGAAATGAACATTAACGTATAATTCTGTATATCAGAAAAAATTATACGCACAAGTATAATTTATAGATAAAGGGGAAGGCATGGCAGGATGTTGTAAAACTCACTAAAATCAACTCGTGATGACGAATCTCGATTTCAAAGAAAAATTCGTGGCCTATATCGACATTCTCGGTTTCGAGAACATGGTCGAGTCCGCAGAAGTCGGAGAAGGGCGAAGCCTCCCTGAATTGCTTGAGGTGGTCAAACAGCTCGGCACCCTCGAAAACAGGAGGGCGTTCGCGGAGGATGGCCCGCATATCTGCCCTAATGCGCCTCGCGTTCAGAAAAATCTCGATTTCAGGGTAACGCAAATATCGGACTGTGCGGTCATCTCAAGCGAGATTTCACCGGCCAGCATCGTCAATCTGGTTCATCACTGCGGGGCCGTCGTTATAAAACTTTTGAAAAAAGGAATCCTGTGCCGGGGCTATATCACGCTTGGCCGCATTTACCACACAGACACGCAGGTAATAGGCACCGGATACATGCAGGCGGCGAAGCAGGAGCGCAAGGTCGTCGCGTTCAGCACCGATCCACAGGACGAGGGAACGCCTTTTATCGAGGTCGATCAGGCAGTATGCGATTACGTTGCAAAATGCGGCGACGCCTGTGTTCAGGAAATGTTTGCTCGTCAGGTCGAAACTTCCGGCCCGGTGACGGCGATTTTTCCTTTTAAAAAGCTGGTTCGTATGTACGGCATCGCCACGCAGCTCATTCTCGCTGAAAAGCGCAAAGAGGCCGTTCAAAATTTGCGCGGGCAGATCGGCCACCTTAAAAGCCGTGTTCTGGCGAACGCTAACGAGGGCAATCCCACGGCCATGAAAAAAATACAGCATTATGTCGCCGTACTGGATCAACAACTCGCCGTGTGCGACGAAGTTGATGATGACATCGACTGGCTGGAATCGCCGTTCCCGGCGCGGAGACGGCTAACATGAAACCTGCTCCAGCCCCGAACCACGCGAATGATCCGAAAAAGGAGCTTGAAAAGGCCCGCCGCATCGCGGAAATTCTCGAACAAAACGTCTATCAGGCCTCATGGTACGCCGCCTTGTATGAGCGCGTGGTTTTCAATCCCGACATCGGAAAATCTTTCGGAAGGTCCTACGCGGCGTGGGGGGTTGTTAAATGCCAAGAGGCTCTGCACGACGCCTTGGTTTCGGCGGTGATCCGCATCATCAGGGGCGACGGCGACAACACGGCGTCTCTTTCCACGTTAATAAAAATTGTAAAGAAGCCGGAAATTATAAAACTTCTCGAAGATGAAAGTTTGCAGGCCGCAGAGAGGGTGGATACTAAGTTTATGTTTCCGCAGGATTTGCACGAAGAGACTATTAAAAGCCTGCGGGCAGATCATAAAGAGAGACGTAAAAAAGGAGCCGTCGAGAACCTGCATAAACATATTCGTGCGCTTGACGAAATGGCACGAAAGATTCAAAGCGATCATCAACACGCGAACGTCAACAGCTACCGTAATACGACCGTTTCGCATCAGGCCATAGAAATAGACCCTAAAAAGCATAAACAGGCGAAATATGGAGACGCGCCCGATTTGTTGAAAAAACTATACCCTGTCGTGGATTTGTGCGTCGCGTTGGTGACGGGCGTATCGACCGATTTTGAATATCATGCAGAAGAAGCGCAGCGTTGCGCTGGTGATTTCTGGGAACGCGCGGCCCACATAAAGACGAAAAAGCGATAGTCTTTCTTGCAGCAAATTATTGATAAATAAGCACTTAAGATAAATCTTCACAAAACATTAAGAAAAAAGCTATATTATTATTGAAACCTGAAAAGATCAAAACTTAGAAATGCAAGCAAAAATGACCACCGTGCAGGAAGAGCAATACGAGTATTTTTACAATGGCGTTTGGCCTATCCGTGCAACACGCGGACATTCTGGAACTTTTATTGGAACTGAAACACCTGATGTTGAAACTGGAAAGTTAGAAATAAATATGCACTGGCTTCACAAAGTTGGGCATGACGCCAGTGGCGACCTAGAAATAATCACCAAAGATCAATTTGAAGACCTGTGTAAAAAAATTTACGCTCAAAAAAAAACTAAGCCGGATACACCAAATCCGGCGGTGTAGAAAACAAGAATAAAAAATACTGTCACTTAAAGGCAGCGATTTAAAAAACAGGGTGTATGAATGGGAGAGGGCGTAAAACGGCCCCAACCTGATTTATCGTTCGACGATCTGCATAAGCAGGCGCAGGAGTCCATGCCCCTGCTAGAACGATCCGCGCAAAACCTTCTTGATCGTTTGAAAGCCCAAAATTCTGAACTGTTCAAGGATGTCATCTTCGAGATGGGACCGCTTAAAACTCGCGAGAGGGCATTAGTAAAAATAGAAAAAGATTACGGAAGCGATCCACGGGAAATAAAAGACCTCGTGCGCGGACGCTTCGTTGTCGATACGCCGGAACAAATTGCCGCATTGAAAAAAGCCCTTCTGGAAGAAAGGGACATAGATTCCATGAAGGATAAATATGAGCGGCCTTCATCAGATACAGGCTATCGGGACTTAAACACAAAAGTCGCTCTTGAAAACGGACATATTGCAGAAATTCAAATTCAGCAGCGCGATATGCTCCGTGTAAACAAGCCTACACATAATTTGATGGAACAAAGACAAGACATCATTCGCCAAGCGGCATCTGAGACGAGAATGTTATCGCCAGCAGAAGAAAATTTGAAAAATACAATAGAAAGCCAAGCCAAAGAACTTCACGCCGCCGCCGCCCATGACGGTCATCTGGATGAACTTTTAAAACCGGAACTACGGGAAAAGTTTTCTTACAAAGGCCCTCTCGACGCGGAAGGCAGCGCCCTTGGGAAACTGGCTGAAAAATTCAGCGATATTGGCAAAAAAGGTGGCGTCGTTGCAGGCATTGCACTCGGCACATTATCCGGCGTATTTACGCTGACGGCGGGCGGAACAAAGGAACAGGCCGCGAAAGCCGTTTATGAAACTGCCGTTCCTTACGGGGAAACGCAGATCGACCTTGCCAAGGGTGATACGAAGGCTGCGGCGCGGTCGGCCACAGTTGAAACAGCCTCCAATCTCGGTTCTCTGGGCGGCGCTGCTGCCGGAGCTGTGACGGGCGCGGCCATTGGCTCTGTTATTCCTGTTATTGGCACGGCGGCAGGAGGCGTGGTTGGCGGCATTGTGGGCGGAATCAGCGGCGGCGTTGTTGTAAGCAAAGCATCGGAATACATGATCGACCATTATGAAGAGATTAAGGGTAAAGCCCTCCATGTTTCCCATGACGCCGTGGCGAAACTGACCGCCGCCACGCAGGAAGTCAAAAGCCTTCTGGGGTCTACATGGGACCTACTGGCCGGGAATAAAAAGCCGGAACTGGATATGCAGACAGCTTTTAACAAACTGCCCAATGCCGTAAAACAGGATATGCCGCCAGAAGTCGCGTCGCTGATAGAGATAAAAAAATCACCTGCGTTGTTTGAAAAGCAATTCAAGGAATTGAAGGCACATGGCGGACTGGATGAAGTTGCGGGTTATATCGAGAAACATCTCCTGTCCCCTGCGCTAGCGACAGAGCCAGTAACAAGTAACGCTGCCGCACTCACCGTTCGCACAGCTACCTTAAATTTATGAATTTAATTTTTCTGATCTTTCTCTACCCGTTTCCGAGATACGAACGTCGCCCGCAGTCTATTCGTCGGCAGAGAATCCTTTTCTGATTTTATCTCGTAACCCTGTGCTCTTAATCTGCTATCAAATTCCTTGGCGGCTTTCGCAAGGGGTGTTTCCGGCGGACTCAGCGGCGCAGGAGCGGTATGCCCTTGATAAGCCCTGTATGCTGCGTATCCGAATAAAACCCCGCAGGCAGCGTCTATTGCCATCCAAACCTCTTTTGTCATGTGAATGGGCGCGATGGGGTTGAACAAGATGGCCACCACCACCCAAATCCACGGCCATGCGCTTTTGTCGCCAGCGTTCAGGAGCCGGTAGCAGTTGATTCCAGCGCACCCGCATACGACGATCCGCACGAAGTTGTAATACCCGTAGGGCATGGAGGCGACCGATAGAAAAAGCAGGGCGGCGGCAAAAGCCATGACTTTGTAGGGTATAGGGAAATTATTCATCCGACGCCTTTAATGTTTTCCTGAATCTGCTCAAAGTCCGCTTTGGCTTCTTCTTCCGTGATGAAACCGGATTTTACCAGTTCCTCGATGGATTTTCTAAAAACCTTCCTATATCCCTGACCTTCACCGGACAATGTTCCTCTGTAAATATGATACTGGCCGCATGACAGGGCATTGCCGGATGATTTAGAAATTAGCAGTAAAGCAAGATCGGACGGATTCCATTTATCCACGGAGATTGAATGAACCGTGTTTTCTTTTTCGCGGACTATAATACTGCGTACCTCTGTAAAAATTTTGTTAGCGGCGAGCGAATCATAAATGCCATCGCTTTCAAACTTTGGGCGCAGGGAAGTCAGCGCATCGAGACTCTCTGTTACTTCACGGGATTTTTGAAATTTTCCCAAAAGCTTGCCGAAGAATTTTTTAATGGCCTCACCCTGTTTCTTCTGTTTATTTCTCTGCTCAAGGTAGGTAACAAATCCAGCCATCTTTTTCTGCATTTCAGGCGAGACATTAACCGGCGCGGCCTGCTGTGGCGCGGACGCCTCCATCTCAAGCAGTTTTCTTTTGAAGGCTTCCCAGTCTGAAATTCGGGGAGCCTTGGCATAGAAGCTGTCCGGCCCCATGTGCTTGCGATAATCGGCAACATCCTTGTCGATCTGGGGATCGGGATATGGTTCGTACCAGAGGGCAAATCCGCGCTTAACATTCGTGCAGAGGAACGGAAATTCGAGACGCTGATGAAACTTGCACTTGGGGCAGGTCATGGCGTTGATTTCGTTATTCAAGACCAGCGCCTTGTTTTCAGGATTCTCCACCCACAGGCTCCGATATAATTGCATCGGAAATACATGGGCGCACTGTGGGCAGGTTATATTCGCGCCTAATTTTTTGCTCATGCCAAAATCCTATAAAAAAAGCCACCAGAGTGTCCTCTCTGGTGACCGGAAGTTAATAAGCCGATACAACTCGACCGCGACGGCCTTTAAGCCGAGGCTTTGGACATGCGCCGCCGCCTCCCGGTCATAGCCGAGAAGCGACGTGTTACGGACACGCCACCGGTTGTATCGGGGTTATTAAGCCCCGGCCTGCCCTTGAGGACAGACGCCCCATTGTTATCCTGCGATACCCCATTTTTCAATAAAAAGAACGGTCAGGAGCCGTTTATCAGTTCTTCTAGAGAAGGCTGAGCAGTCGCCCGCGCCTCTTTCAGAGGTCCATCCACAAGGTTTGTGATCTTCTCCATCGCGCTGCAATTGCCTTCCAGCGCACGAACCCAGAGCGTCGCCGCAATTAGATGGGCTATGGTGATCTTGACGCCCCTGTCCGTGAAGCCGTGCAGCAATTCCTCCACAGTTGGCATCTCCTTGATGGAACTGCGGGGAAATTCAAAGCCCGCAATGGTGCGGGCGGCGTTCCTAATCGACCAAGGCGGGCAGGAGCGAGCGCGAGCGGCACGAGGGCAGTTACCGACACCGAAGCGAGTCCACTGCCCGTATTTTGCAATGTTTGAATTGCCAGAATAATTCGGCACCCTTCGCCCTCATTGCGTGAACAACCGTTCTTTTTGAACCGGCTCATTGATTCAATTTAAATTTCGAGAGCGGCGGCTCCGCCGCCGGATCAACTCTCGCTCGCTACGGCTGTGTGGGGCCACGCGTCGCTCGCGTTGATCGTGCTTCCCTCGTTAATATCTCTGGTTCGATTCCCTTCTGGTGACTATAAAAGGGGTTATAAGAACGCTGGCACAGGGATTTAGGCATGAAACACCCCCCGAGGGCCATGTGCGGCGTTTTCACGCTGGGCGAATATAGTTGCCCAGTCCTGCAAAATTTCCGATATATGGTTCCAAGTATTAATATGAACTTCCACCATTTCTTTTCGGGCGCTAGAATGCCCCGATGTCACCAGCCAACACCAATATCCGCCCCCGTATGGCCCTGATCGCCGGAGCCGCATCCTTGGTGACGGTTCTCATCCTGATCGTCATCAAGGCCTTCGCGCTCATCCAGACCGGCTCCGCCTCCATCCTCGCCTCGCTGATCGACTCGGTGGTCGATGCCAGCGTTTCCATCATGACCTTCCTCGCGATTCAAATATCGCTGAAACCCGCCGACGAAGACCACCGCCACGGCCACGGCAAAGTCGAAGGTCTTGCGGCGTTGTTCCAGGCCGCCTTCATCGCGGGCGCCGGATTTTTCCTTCTCCTCGAATCCGCCGGACGTTTTACCGGCCCGGCAGTTGCGGAAGAGAGCGATATCGCCATCGCGATCATGGCCGTTGCCACCATCCTCTCGGTTGTCCTCGTGATGGTCCAGAATTACAGCCTGAAATTCGCGCCCTCGCTGGCCGTCGAGGCCGACCGCGCGCATTATTCGTCGGACATCCTCATCAATCTCGGCGTCATCGGCGTCCTGTTCGGCCTGCAGCACGGCGCGCCGTGGTGGATCGACCCGGCCTTTGCCGTGCTCATCGCGTTCTATCTCGCGCTGACCGTGCGCCGCATCGCGGGCAAAGCCGTCGATATGCTGCTCGACCGCGAACTCTCCGGCGATGCGCGCGAGCGCATCACGAAAAAAGTTCTCTCACATAAATACGTGATGGGCATGCACGATCTCCGGACCAGCAAATCCGGAATGAAGATTTTTATCTCCTTCGATATCGAGCTCGACCCCAGCCTGCTTCTCTATAACGCGCATGAAATCGTCCGCGAGGTGGAGTTCGAACTTCTCATCGATTTCCCCAACGCGGAAATTCTCATCCATGCCGACCCGCACGGGGATACGTACGACACGCGGCACAGCGGCGAAGTTCATCACTGATTCATATCAGTTCGTTCGGCCGTTTTAGGGGGGTGGGGGTGCCTCTCTTTCTTTTTTAAACAATAACAATTCCCGCCGCGCATTTTCACACGCAGCCCTTCGCCTTCCGGCTCATCAACGGGACAAAAAAATCATAAAATAAATTCAAAAAATTGTAAAGAACAAATGTAGAACAACTTCGTATTTTCTGCTATAAAATGAGCATGCAGAAGAATCAGAAAACCGGTGCGAAACATCCTGTCCATGGCTACGGCCAGCGGCAGAATATTTATAAAAAACCAGAGAAAAATGAGGAGTCGAATGAAGCCGAAATCATCAACGCTAGGAAAAATATTCGCGGACGCGGCGCGCTCGACAATCCAACCGGACGTTTTGAAAGGCTTCTCACTGAAGACGATATAGAAAGTTTCGAGGACGAGGATGTCGAAGGCAGGCAGATCGAAACGCAAATCTTTATCGACAAAACAAAATCGATTGTGACAACAAATGACAGCCCCGATGTCGGGATGGAAGCGTCGGTCAATCCCTATCGCGGCTGTGAGCATGGATGCGTTTATTGTTTTGCAAGGCCGACGCATGAATATTTCGAGCTGTCGGCGGGCCTCGATTTTGAAAGCAAGATTTTTGCCAAGCCCGAAGCACCGAGATTGTTAGCTGAAAAACTCGGCTCGAAATCATGGGAGCCGAAAGTTTTAATGCTCAGCGGCGTGACGGATTGCTACCAGCCGCTGGAACGAAAGCTGAAAATTACGCGCGGGTGTTTTGAGGTGCTGCGCGATTTTCGCAACCCGGCGGCAATCGTGACCAAGAATTTCCTGGTAACGCGTGATATCGATATTTTTCAGGACATGGCGAAACACGATCTTATTAAAGTGAACATTTCTCTCACGACTCTGGATGGCGATCTCGCGCGCAAGATGGAGCCGCGTGCATCACAGCCGCATCTGAAAATAAAAGCGATTGAGATGCTGGCGAAGGCGAACGTGCCGGTCGGCATCATGATGGGGCCGATCGTACCCGGCCTGACCGATCATGAAATTCCCAATGTCATCAAGGCCGCCGCCGATGCAGGCGCGATCACGGCCTATCACACGATTTTGCGCCTGCCGTGGGGCGTGAAGGATTTGTTCGAGAACTGGATCAGGGAACATTACCCGGACAAGGCCGAGCGTGTGCTGAATCGCGTGCGTGCGATACGCGGCGGCAAACTTTATGAATCGGATTTTGAAGTCCGCATGGCGGGACGGGGGATTTTCGCCGAGCAGATTCATACTATGTTCGCGCTCTATAAGAAAAAGAACGGGCTGGATAGACGCTGGCGCGGGCTTTCGGTGGAACATTTCCGCAGGGATGCAAGAGGCGGGCAGACGAGTTTGTTTTAAAATTGAAATTACGCAACCCCGTCGCAAGACGGGGTCCATACGATGGAGAACATAAGTGCAAAAAAGAATCGAAAGAGTTTTCATTTATATCCTGACCAATAAAAGATACGGCACTTTATATATTGGACTGACGACTAATCTGGTCAAAAGAATGGAAGAGCACAGGAGTAAAATTGTGAAGGGTTTTACGGAGAAATATAACCTCACACAACTTGTGTATTACGAAATACACGATGATATTCATGTCGCTGCGCACCGTGAAAGAGTAATGAAAAAATGGAAAAGAGCATGGAAGATTGCGCTCATAGAAAAGCAAAATCCTCATTGGGCGGATTTGTACGCTGATCTGAAACGTAAGGCAGTGTGATCTTATGTATGGACCCCGGCTTTCGCCGGGGTTTCGATAAATATTGCTCTTTTCTAATGATCTAACCTCAGGCACAATCACGTCATGAGAATTCTATCTGACATCGGCGGCACCTATGCGCGCTTCGCAATTGAAAAATTCGGTAAGCCCGCGAACAGCAAAAAATATGCGGCGGCGGATTTCGAAACATTCGAGGACGCGCTGGCGCAGTACACGGAAGAGGCGGGCGTCACCGGTGAAATTTCATTGCTGATCGCCACTGCCGCGCACCCGGATGAAAATAACGCCTGGCATTTCGTGAATAAAAATAAATGGGTGATCGATGTGCCGGCGCTCGGCAATGTCGATATTATCCTGAACGATTTCGAGGCTTCGACTTGGGGGCTGATCGATTTAAAGGATCAGAAAATTTTGAAAAAAGGCCGCGAGAAAAAAACCGCGCCGCGTGTGCTGATCGGACCGGGAACCGGGCTTGGGCTGGGCTATCTCGTTCCGCATGGAAAGACATTTCACGTACAGGGCACGCAGGGCGGTCATATCGCCACGGCGGCATTGAATGACGAGCAGCGCCGTGTGCTGCAGGCCGTCGACAAGATCAAAAGCCGTGATTGCATCAATGTTTACGAGGATGTGGTCAGCGGCCCCGGTCTTTATAATCTTTATGCAGCGCTGTGTTCGCTCAGTGACGAGGAACAGATTGCACAAAGCGCCGATGATTTTCTCGCGCAGGAAAAAAGTCCCGCCATGCGCGACGCGCTGCGGCTCTTTCATGAATTTTTCGGGATGTTCGCGGCTTCGGTCGTTGTCGGCGCGGGAGCTTATGGCGGGCTGTATCTGACGGGCGGCGTCCTCGAGAAATTGTCGGGGAAAAATCTTTTCGACTTCGCGCATTTCGAGAAATTTTTCGACGCCAACCTCTCGCCGCTGATCAAAAAATCCGTGAGCGATACGCCGGTTATCCAGGTCACCGATCCCTATCTTACGTTCAACGGGCTGACCAGGGCTGCCGATGCGTGAGGGCCAAATCCATGAAATCACACGAAATGTGACAGGCTATGGGGCGGAACGCTTTAAGTTTCTTGATTTCGGCCTTAAGACCTAATACCTAATAGGCCTGAATGCGGGTGTAGCTTAGTGGTAAAGCTCCAGCCTTCCAAGCTGGCTATGAGGGTTCGATTCCCTTCACCCGCTCCAGATTTCCCTTCACCGCTCCAGCCCTTCATTCTCCCGCCGGGCCAATGATTATATTCCTGAAACACTGGATATATTAGACATGTTAAAATATAAGTGATGACGGGGAAAACCCTATAAATTATATTTCTCTAATTATTATCCTCGCCACGGTACCGGTGTCTACAAATGAATAGGTTTTTTTTCTTATCGACGGCGCTCTTCATCGCCACCGGGGTAACTGGTGCTGCGACAATTTCCCAACATGCCTATGCCGGTTCGGGCACATCCTGCGCGCATTATGCGGGCCATGCGTCGGTGGAAGGAAAATGGGGCTCGGAGCGGAGCATCACGGAAACCGCGGCGTTCGTGCCGCTGGCCTGCCGGGAAGACCGGCTTTTGTACGGTGATGTGCGGCTGAAGGCTGACAACCGGGGAAATCGCGAGGGCAATGTCGGCCTCGGCGTGCGGGCTCTCAAGGAAAACGGCGTCGCGGGCGGCTATGTTTATCTGGATCGCAGGCGCTCGGGCGCAACGGAGAAATTATTTACACAAACGACGCTTGGCGCCGAATGGCTGGCCGAGGATTGGGAAGTGCGGAGCAACGCCTATGTTCCTTTAAGCGGCAAGAAGCAGATGGGCACCAGCGGCGGCGAAGCCTTGAGCGATCCGTATTTAGCCGGCAGCGGAATTTACGTGGATGTTGCCGGGCAGAATGCGGTTATTGAAAAACCGCTCTGGGGCGTCGATGCCGAAGCGGGTTTAAAACTTCCCGGAAAAGATTTCTGGCTGCATGCGGGCGTATTCGCCTTCGATGCGAGCGAGGCCCAGCGCCTAGCGGGCGGGCGTCTCCGTGCCACTTATAACGTGACGGACAACATCGCCCTCACCGCCGAGGGCCAGTACGACAATGTACGCGGACGCCAGGGCTGGCTCGGCGTGCGCTTCACCGTGCCGTTTGGCGGGCCTAAAGAAAAACCAACCGGCCTCAAACGCCGCATGACGGCGGACCCCGTCCGCGACGTCGACATTGTCACTGCGGCGGTGGAGGAGCAGATCAGTACAGATCATGCAGCGCCCGTCGAGAACACCGGGACCGGCGTAGCGCAGCGCGTTCTGCATGTCGACAACAGCGCAGGCGGCGGCGGTGACGGCACGCTCGAAAATCCGTTCAACACACTGGCAGCAGCGCAGGCCGTGTTGCAGGACTTCGACGTTCTCTACATCAATCGCGGCACGGGAACGACCGCGGGGATGAATGCCGGGCTAAGCATTGCAAGAAATAATGTCTGGGTCATCGGCTCGGGCACGGATTTTGTTTATGATGCAGGCCGCTTCCGCGCGCCGACCGAGAGCAATCTTTCCGGTACGGTCCTTGTTGCAGGAGGCCTCGCCCCCGTCATCACCAACGCGGGCGTGAATGGCGACGGTATCAGCATCACCGGTGCAGATGCCTATGTTGGCGGGGTTACTGTCAACGGCGCGGCTCGGAACGGGATTTACGCGCTCTCCAGCGCGGGTACCGATCTGGGCAACATCACCGTCAGTGATGTCACCGTCACCGGCAACACCGGCAGCGGCATATTGATCGAAACCGGCGCGGGCTCGTCTTTCAGCGAAGCAACAGTCAGCGATGCGAGTATTTCAGGCAACGCAGGGCGGGGAATTTATGCGCTGGTACAGACGGGCGGCGATATCGATTCCATCACGCTGAACGATATCGTTTCGCAGAATAATACCGGTGCGAACGGGCGCGGGGTTGAGATCGGCGTCAGCACCGCAGGCTCGACCATCGGCACCGTTACCGTTGAAGATTCCAGCTTTACCGGCAACGCAGCGCAAGGATTATATGTCGTCGGCTCCAGCAGCGGCCTGATAAGCGATATCAATTTCAACGATATCATAGCCTCGACCAATGCGAATGCGGGTGTGCAGGTTGGCGTCGCTTCCGGGGCGGATATCGTGACGCTCGAAGTCGACGGGATAACGGCGAACAGTAACACAACCGCTTCGGGCCGGGGTTTCTATCTCGATGTCAACGGCGCGGGATCGACCGTAACCACTGCAACGCTGAACAATATTACGACGGCATCAAACGGTGCGACCGGCACCTATGTGAACGTCCAGACGGATGGCCAGCTTTCCACATTGAACGCGAACGATGTTTCATCGAACCACGATGATTCACGCGGTATTTATTTCCTCACCCAGCTTGGCGGCGATATCGGCACGATTGCGGCGGACGGCATGACCTCGATAAACACCGCCGGTGCCGCCGGGCGCGGGATGGAAATCATCGCTTCGGGTGTTGGCTCAACGATAAATTCTGCCACTGTCGAAAATTCGACATTTAACAGCAACCTGAATATGGGCTTGCTCTACCAGGCGATCACCAGCGGCGTCATCACGACATCGGTTGTCCGCAATACGACGGCTTCCAGCAATACCGGCCTTGGCATCGAGATGCTGGCGCAAATCGCCGGAAGCATGAGTACGGTGACTCTTGAAAATATTACCGCCAACAGCAATGCCGGGCGCGGCGTTTATATTTTTGCGCAAAGCGATGGCGATATTGCTACGGCTACGGTCGATAACCTGACCGCGCAGAATAATACAGGCGCAGCTGGCCGCGGGATCGAGATCGGGTCGACGGGCAACGGCTCCACGATTGGCAACATGACCGTCGAAAATTCCCTGTTCTCGGGTAACGCGCAGGAGGGCGCGTATTTATATGCAACGACCAATACCACGACGACGACGAACACCGTAAATGTCACGAACGTGACATCGACGGCTAATGGCATTCGCGGTGTTTACATCGTTTCATCTGCGGCCGCTGACATGGGACAGGTCAGGATTGATGGCCTGACATCTACGAACAATCTTGGCGGTAATGGCCGCGGGATAGAGGTTACAGCTACAGGTGTCGGATCCAGCATTGCGGGCATTACGCTGGAAAATTCGACTTTCACCGGCAATGCCGCGATCGGCGCGCACTTGACGGCAGGAAGCAGCGCTTCTATCGCGACTATAAATGTTTCGGATGTTACGGCTTCGACGAATGTTTCACAGGGATTGCTGGTGCAGGCGCAAAGCGACGGCGATATCGGCACGGTCACGATTGAAGATACAACGACGCAAAACAACACAGGGGCCAACGGCGTCGGTTTGCAGGTCCTGGCGACGGGCGCGGGCTCGACGGTCACGTCCGCCATTCTTGATAATATAACCAGTTCCGGTAACGCCAATGCAGGAATTTATGGTGCCGGATCTACCAATGGCGTGCTGGGCAGCATAGAGGTCAGCAACAGTCATGCGACAGGCGGGCTCGTGCAAGGCATTTTGTTCGATGGCGTTGGCAACGGGTCGATCACGACTGCGACCGTTCGGAATTCAGTTGCATCCGGCAACACGGGCACCGGCGTATCGGCGCGTGGCCTGACCGGCGGCGATATCGGGACTTTCGTCGCCCGTGACATGACGGTACAAAACAATACCGGTCGTGGCATAACGGTGAGCGCGGAAGCCGCCAACTCAATTTTGACGTCTGCCACTGTCCGGGATTCAGTTCTCTCCGGCAACGGCGGCGACGGCGGTGTTTATATCCTGTCCCAAACCACGGGCCTGATAACTGCGGCAACGGTTTCAAATGTGCAGATTTCAAATAACGTAAACCGGGGCTTGTATGCGGTTGCCCTGACCGGCGGCGATATCGGCACACTGACCATCGACGATGTCACATCAAACAACAACACTGGCGTCAACGGCCGCGGCATTCAGATCCAGGCTTCCAACGCCGGATCAACCATCACGACGGCGACGGTTACGAATTCCACCGTTACCGGGAATAACAGTCTTGGTTCGTATAATGTGGCGTTAGACAGCGGCGTGATTTCATCCCTGTTTATATCAGGCATGACGGCGACTGGTAATTTTCAGGGCATTGGTATTGATGCACAGACAAGCGCTTCGATTGCTGCAACTGCGATTCAGCAAAGTACGGTCACGAACAACACGAGTAGCGGGATTTACATCAATGATGATACTACCGGTTCTTTCGTTGTTGATCTTGGCGGCGGCGTCCCGGGCAGCACAGGAAACAACCGGATATTCAGCAACGCCGCGATCGACGTGTCTTTGGATTATGATAACGGGCAGGCAAAAGCGGAAAATAACTGGTGGGGAAATGCGGCAGGATTACAACCCGGTCGTGCAAGCCTTGAGGGCACATCAACGCTTGATGCGACGCCCTTCCTCGCAGCCGACCCGGGACCATAATTTCCCCGCTGATATCAGCCTGGTTTGTTTTTCACCACCACGCAGTGATATTTCTCCAGGGCTTTCAGAACGTCTTCGTGTTCTGAGAGGTTGAATTCACGCTTGTGCTTTTCCGGTTTTTTATAGGGAAGGTCGAGATTTGAAAAATCCGGGCAATTGGCGGGCGGATTTTCGGACGTATAAAGCGCAAAAGTAGGCGCTTCTTCATTAACGCCCATATTGGCCATGGTGTGAACATCGATCATAAAATGAGCAGGATCTGAATCGATAATTTCTGCCTTAACGGATTCATGTGACCCGGAAGATGTCTGGCCCCGTTGCGCAGGCGCTTTTTGCACACGCGCCAGCGCGTAAACCACGGGCACACTCATGACGCCAAGAACAAGAATGATAGACAGGATTTTATAACGCATAGTTTTTGCCGCCTTTTGCTGTATTATATCAATGCAAAAATCCGTGATTGGTTCCTTCCAATCGCACATGTAATTCGAGTATTCATGACCTTTCCTCTTTGGGCGATTTTCGGTCTGGGCACTGCGGTTCTTTCCGCCGGCATGATGCTGCTGCAGGAAAAATTCAAAGTGAACGGCTATGCGGTTGCATTCTGGAACAAGGCCGCATGCCTGCTGATAACATTTCCGTTTCTGCTTATTCACGGCCTGCCGGAAAATCCGGCATTTTACGGACTGTTGTTCGTGACGGCCATTTTGTACGCCATCAGCGACGTCGTGTTTTTCAGCTCTATCCCCAAAACCAGCGCGGGTGCGGTGTCACGCCTGATCCCAAGTGCTTCGGTGATAGGGTTTCTGTTGTGGTTCATCATCGATCCCGGCCTGTTGCAAAAATATATGGCAGCGCCCGTGATTTTCGCTCTCATTTTTGCGGCGCTTTGCCTGTTCGCGTTCTTCGCGTTCCGCCTGAAGAAATGCAGCGTCACGATGCAGACCCTGCGCGATATCTGGTTCGTGATTTTCGCCGCAACGGCGGGACCGATACTGACCAAGCTCATCACCTTCACGGCGGATATGAACGAAGCGCGTTACGCCTATGTATTCTTCCAGGCGCTGATGATGATGGTTTTATGGCTGGTTTATCTCGCGCTGCGAAACCCGGTTCCGGTGAAAACATTCTTCGCCCGCTCGACCTGGCAGCGGGGCTTGCTCATCGGCGCCTGCGGGGCAGGGGCGGTGCTCCTTAAGTTCACCTCGTTTTATTATGTCGACAACCCGGCCTATATACCGGCCATCATCGCGCTGGATTCTGTAATTATTTTAGGTTTTTACAAGGCAAGGGGCTGGCCAATCGAAGGCGATATACGTTCGGGCCTTGGAATTGTCGCCTGCGCGATAGCCCTGATTATCCTTAAAGCTCAGATTTAAAGGGATAAACCGCTTAAAAACCCCATTGACTTTAACCATGGTCCTCCTTAAATAAACGTTGATTTTGTTCAACTCCGGCGGGCTTAAGCCCTTAAGTGGCAGGCCCTGGAGCCGATAACCTGTAAGGATAGTAAAAATGTCTAAAGAGAAATTC